>CAMWSS010000028.1 GCA_947177035.1 uncultured Porphyromonadaceae bacterium
TGAGAAACCGGTGGAGAAACCCGCTGAAAAGCCTGCCGAGAAACCGGCGGCCGATAATAGTGTGTCGGAATCCAAGCAAGACGGAACTCCGGCAGCTCCGGTGAAGGAGGAGTCGAAGACACCCGCTGAGCCCGAGGTGTTCAGACTGCATACGGCCGACGAGCTGCAAGACCGTGTGCCCCAGCTTAATGTTGTGGGCAAGATTGATCTTTCGACACTCAATCAGAGCACGCGTCCCAAAAAGAAAAGCAAAGAAGAGCGTCGTCGCGGCAATGCAAAGCCCGGCGACAATGCCAATGCCTCCGGATCGCAGCAGAACGGCGACAAGAAGAAACGCAAACGCATTTCGGGCGAGAAGGTCGACGTTGAAAAAGCCGGCAAGCAAGTCGGCGGTCAGGGCGGCGGCCGCAATAACGGCGGCGGCGAAGGCGGCAAGCGTCGCGGCGGCCAGAACAACGAAGGCGGAGGCAAGCAGCAGGGCGGCGGCCGCAACGACCGGCGTCGTGCCCCGCAGCCCCATGCCGAAGTGAGCGAGGAAGATGTGCAGAAGCAGGTAAAGGAAGTGCTTGCACGCCTCACTTCCAAAGGCTCCAAAGGCCAGAAGACCGGTGCCAAGTGGCGCAAGGAAAAGCGTGAAGCGTTCGCCAACCGCGAACATGAGCGCGCCGAAATGCAGGAGGCTGAAAGCAAAGTGCTGAAGCTCACTGAATTCGTGACCGCCAACGACCTGGCGTCGATGATGGACGTGCCAATCAACAACGTCATCGCCACCTGCATGAGCATGGGCGTAATGGTCAGCATCAACCAGCGTCTGGACGCCGAGACCATCAACATTGTTGCCGAAGAATTCGGATTCCAGACAGAATATATATCGGCCGAAGTGAGCGAGGCGATCGCCCAGGAAGCCGACGCTGAAGAAGACCTTCAGACCCGTCCGCCGATTGTCACCGTGATGGGCCACGTCGACCACGGCAAGACCTCGCTGCTCGACTATATCCGCCAGGCTAACGTCATTGCCGGCGAGGCCGGAGGCATCACGCAGCACATCGGTGCATATAACGTGAAACTCTCCGACGGACGTCACATCACCTTCCTCGACACTCCTGGCCACGAAGCCTTCACGGCCATGCGTGCCCGTGGTGCCAAGGTGACCGACCTCTGTATCATCATTGTGGCGGCCGACGATGCCGTCATGCCGCAGACCGTCGAGGCTATCAACCATGCGTCGGCTGCCGGTGTGCCCATTGTCTTCGCCATCAACAAGATCGACAAGCCCCACGCTAACCCCGACAAGATCAAGGAAGAACTTGCGACCATGAATTATCTGGTCGAAGAGTGGGGCGGCAAATACCAGAGCCAGGATATTTCGGCCAAGAAAGGACTCGGCGTCGAGGATCTGATGGAAAAAGTGCTCCTCGAAGCCGAAATGCTTGACCTCAAGGCTAATCCTGATCGTCGTGCGGTCGGCTCGGTGATCGAGTCGAGTCTCGACAAGGGACGCGGCTATGTGGCCACCGTGCTGGTGCAGAACGGCACCCTGCGCGTGGGCGACACTATCCTGGCCGGCACCCATTACGGCAAAGTCAAGGCGATGTTCAACGAACGCAACCAGCGTGTCAAGGAGGCCGGACCGGCCACTCCTGTGCTGATTCTCGGCCTGAACGGCGCTCCGACCGCCGGCGACACCTTCAACGTCATGGAGTCTGAGCAGGAGGCGCGCGAAATCGCCACCAAGCGCGAACAGCTCCAGCGCGAGCTTTCGGCCCGGACCAAGAAGATGATCACACTCGAAGACATCGGCCGCCGTCGCGCCATCGGCAACTTCCAGGAGCTGAACGTGATCGTGAAGGGCGACGTGGACGGTTCGATCGAAGCGCTCAGCGACTCGCTGCTCAAACTGTCGACCGAAGAGATCCAGGTCAACGTCATCCACAAGGCCGTCGGCGCCATCTCGGAGAGCGACGTGGATCTGGCAGCCGCTTCCGATGCCATCATCATCGGCTTCCAGGTGCGTCCCAGCCAGGCCGCACGCCGTGCTGCCGAGCGCGAGGGAGTTGACATCCGCCTCTACTCCGTCATCTATCAGGCGATCGAGGAGGTCAAAGACGCTATGGCCGGCATGCTTGCTCCGGAAATCAGAGAAGAAGTCACCGGCAGCGCCGAAGTGCTCCAGACTTATCATATAAGCAAAGTCGGCACTATCGCCGGCGCCATTGTCCGCGAGGGAAAAATCAAGCGCTCCAACAAAGTGCGCCTGATCCGCGACGGAATTGTGCGCTACACCGGCGAACTCGGATCGCTCAAGCGCTTCAAGGACGACGTGAAGGAGGTTGTGAGCGGTTATGACTGCGGCATCTCGATTGCCGGATACAATGACCTGCAGGTGGGCGACATGATCGAAGGCTTCGAACAGGTCGAAGTCAGCCGCACCATCTAATAACCGTCTTGGCAACAGCTCATTTCAACATAGGATCCAATCTTGGCGACCGCCTTGCCGCAATCGGCCGGGCGGTGGCCTTGCTCGAACATGCCATCGGAGCCGGAGCCACTGTGTCGGCTCCGGTGCTTTCCGATGCCTGGGGCTTCGATTCGCCAAACCGTTTCATCAATGTCGGTGTCAATATCGATGCCGGCAATCTTTCCGCGCGCCGTCTGCTGGAGATCGCTGCCGAGACCGAGCGCCTGATTGATCCGGATGGCCGGCACCGCACTCCCGACGGCGGTTATGCCGACCGGATGATCGATATTGACCTGATCTGCGTCGGCGACACTGTCAGCCAGGCAGATCCCGTCCTGCCGCATCCGCGCATGCAAGACCGCGAATTCGTGCTCCGGCCCCTTGCCGGGCTGCTTCCGGACTGGCGTCATCCATTGTCGGGCATGACTGCGACTGAATTATTGGAAATCCTTCATAATAAATAAGCGTGAACAAACGTTAACAGAGAAACCACATTATCATTCGGATATGAAGTCGACAACAAGATTTTACAAAGGGTGGCCGTTGTTGCTGCTGCTGGCGCTGATATTCAGCTCATGCGGCTCACGCCGGAGCACTCTTCCTTATTTTTCTGACCTTAGGGATAATTCCGGGTCTATGCCGGTCGGAGTCTATGAACTGACCGTGGTGCCCGATGACCAGCTGCTGATTTCGGTGACGGCTCCCGACCAGGAGGCCGCGATGCCCTACAACAACCCCTATCAGCCGGTGGCTGTGACCGACTTCAACCAGACACGCACTCTGGCATCGGCTTCGCTCACACGCCGCAACCAGAATCTTGCATATCAGCCCTATGTGGTCAGTGCCGACGGATTCATTAATTTTCCGCGTCTCGGAAAAATCCACGTGGCCGGAATGACTCTGGCTCAGGTGGGTGCATATATCGAAGAGAAAGTGGCCGAGAAGGTGGTTGATCCGATGGTGACAGTGGAACTTGTCAACTTCCATGTGGCGGTGATGGGCGAAGTGGCCCAGCCCGGCGCGCGCCTGGTCAACCGCGAGCGCTATTCGATTCTCGATGCTCTGGCCGACGCCGGCGACATGACCCCCTATGGCGAGCGCTCAAGCGTGCTCCTGATCCGCGAAGAAGGAGGCCAGCGCGTCTATCATCGCCTCGATCTCAACTCGGCCGAACTGCTCGAGAGTCCATATTTCTATCTGAAGCAGAACGACGTGGTCTATGTCGAACCCAACAATATCCGCCAGGCCAACTCCAAGGTCGACCAGGACAAGCAGTTCAAACTCTCGATGACATCGGTCATTGTCAGCGCTGCCTCGGTCATCGCCTCTCTGGTCATCGCGCTGTTTATCAAGTAATCAACCACACTCCACACTCGTAAATCTGTCATGAGCAACAGAAAATCTGAATTTGTCGACGTCGGCGCCAAGCTGCGCCTCTATGCGTCCAAATGGTATTGGTTCCTTTTGTCCGTTGTGGCGTGTTGCGCTCTGGGCTTTCTCTATTCCCGCACTGTAGAGCCTAAATTCGTTGTCCGCGCCAACATAATGTTTACCGACGACAACACCGGCGGCATGCTCGCTGCCGGCCTGGGCGACATGGGCGCTCTTTTCGGTGGCAACAGCTCGGCCGAAGACGAAGCCATGATCGTCTCCTCTCACACCACCTATCGCGAGGTGGCCCGCAATCTGGGGCTGAACCGCCGTCACATGGTGCGCACCATGCCGATGCACTATGTCTATACCTATAAAGAATTTCCGGTCGACGTGATCCCCGATCCGTCGGTCGACCCCGATACTCTCCGCACCACCGTGGCCTTCAAGGTGAAGGTTGGCAAGAACGGAAAAGCCGATATCGAAGTCAAGGCCAAAAAGAAAGTGCTTGCCGACCTTGAGGACGTGACCCTGCCGAAGGTGGTGACCACCCCCTATGGCTCGTTCACGGTGAAGACCACGCCCGACATGCCCGCCGACGAAACTGTGAAGACCGTGGTCCTCTTCACCGGCTTCGACAATGCTGCCGAAGATCTGGCCGAAGACGTGAGCATCGGTCTGGCGTCAAAACGCTCGTCGATCATCCAGATGGAGATGGTGACCCACGACGTGGACTATGCCAAAGACGTGCTCAACAACATCATCGCCCAGTACAACGACGCCGGAGTGGAGGAACAGAACGCCAAAAACTCCAAGACCGCCAGATTCATAGCCGACCGTCTGGTGCTGCTGCTCGACTCGCTCGTGGAGACCGAGCAGGAACTGGAAGCCTACAAGGAGCGCCAGGGAGTGATCGACCTTGTTGCCGACGGACAGTATAACTTCTCCCGCCTGGGCGAACTCGACAAAGTCTACACCGAGGCCACAGTGCGCCGCCAGAACCTGGCCAACATCATCGACCTGCTCCAGGAGTCGGGCAGCGGCGACTATGCCATCATCCCCGTGGAAGGCGCCGAGACCCTGGCCCGCATGATCGAGGAATACAACACTCTGGTGGCCGAACGCATGCGCATCAGTCGCTCGGCCAAACCGGGCAACGAAACCCTCGACCTGCTCGACAACCGCATAGCGCAGTATCGCGACAATATCCTCAAGTCGCTCCGCGGCGCGCTGGCCGAAGCCCGCGAACGCGAAGCCAAATATGGCGAACTCTATAACGCCACCCTGGCCCAGATTGGCTCGATGCCCACCCAGGAGCGCGCCCTGCGCGACCTGATGCGCCAGCAGAAAATCAAGGAAGAAACCTATCTCTTCCTGCTCCAGAAACAGGAAGAGACAGCCATCCTGCTGGCCAACGCCACTCCCAAGGGCCAGATCATCGACGCCGCCTACTCGCTCAACGAAGACATATCCATCTCCACCAAGATGATTCTGGCCATGGCGTTTGTGTTTGGAATGCTGCTGCCTCCGTGCGGCTTCTTCATGGTCAGACTTCTACGCACCAAGTTCAGCTCCAAGGCCGAAGTCGAGGAGAGAGTCGACGTGCCGGTGCTTGGCGAAGTCTGCACCGACCGCAGCGGCCAGTCGCTGGTGGTGCGCCCCGGCGGTTCCGGCTCCACGGCCGAACTCTTCCGCCTTATCCGCGTGAACCTGCAGTTCATTCTCGGCTCATCCGACGAAAAAGTGGTGCTCATGACCTCCACCAAGTCTGGCGAAGGCAAGAGCTTCATCTCCATCAACATGGCTGCCTCCATGGCCATGCTCGGCAAGAAGACCCTGCTCATCGGCATGGACATCCGCAAGCCCCGTCTGGCCCAATATCTCAAACTTTCGGCTCCCCACGGCCTCACCGAATATCTGGCCTCGCCATCAATGGCGCTCGCCGACATAATCATGCCCGATGCCCTGATGCCCAACCTCGACGTGATCGTGGCAGGCCCGATTCCGCCAAACCCGTCGGAGATGCTTGCGTCTGAGCGGGTGGACGAACTCTTTGCCAAGCTCCGCGGAATGTATGACTACATAATCGTCGACTCCGCACCCGTGGGCATGGTGAGCGACACCTTCCTGCTGGCCCGTGTGAGCGACGCCACCATATACGTGACCCGTGCCGACTACACAACCTTCGCCGACCTCCGCTTCGCCGAATCCATCTACGACGAAAAGCGACTGCCCAAGCTCTCGCTGGTGGTCAACGGCACCCAGGCCAAAAAAGGCTATGGCTATGGTTACGGCGAAAACGTCAAAAACAAATAATTAGGCCGGAGTCATTCTCTAAGCATTTGCAGGATAGATAAAGGATGCTCACCTCCGCAGCTGTAGTTCCGCAGGAAAACCGACAACAGGCCGACGACAAGGCCTTTGCCGCTCCCGCCGCCGAATGGTGGCGGGCCATCGGATATTTTCTATGTCTGTCGTTGGTGGGGCTGCGATTCTATCCGGCCCTGGTGCTGCTGGCGTTTGTTCTGGCAATGCGCTGGCGTCAGGACCGCTATGCCTTCTTGATCGAGCTGACCTACTTTTTCGGAGGGTTCGCCTTCCTGCATTCCAACGCTCTTCCGTTCAAGCCGAGCGACATAGCTTTGGTCGTATCGGTGTGTGCCGTGTTCATCTATCGGCGGTCGCCGCTGGTGAGCCGCATCCTGTGGCTCACTCTGGCCTATTTTGCCGCCATATTCCTCATCGCCACAACCTCTGACGAGTCTATCCGCGTGCAGATCGTGATGATGCGCAACTATTTCACCATCATCGGTTTCCTGATCCCGTTTCTGGTTTTTGCCAACCGTGATTTTGAGTGGAATCGTTTTATCCGCAGCGTGGTGCTCCATGTGCTGGTGGTGTGTGGATTCTATGTTGTCGACACTTTTTTGATCTGCGGCATGGTTCTGGTGCCCGGATCGCTGGCCATCGAGTCGCTCAACGGACCGGTCTATTCCGACTTCAACAACCTGCTCTGGCGTCCTGGCGACTTCATGTGGTGGCCACGCCACTATCCGCCGGGCCTCTATTGGATGGCGCTCTGCATCGTGCCGCTGGCTCGCCGCCAGCTGCGCCTGTCGTGGCAGCAGTGGCTGCTGGTGATTCTGTCTTTTGTGTCGTGCCGCACCATGACATTTATGGCCGGACTGCTCGTCGGATTCATCTGCTTCCGCGGCAAGGTCAGACAGGCGCTGGTCATCGGCGCTGCCAGCGTGGTGGCAATCACCGGACTCTACTTTGTCGACAGCGCCATGGGTTCGCCCTTGCGCATTGCCTCCACGGTCGATCAGTTCTCTTCGCTCGAAGCCGCTGCCGACAATGAGGACTTGGCCGAATTCGGATCGGGACGCATGGCGCAGATTCTGCCGAAATGGGAACTGCTCGGCGACCTGAACCGCTATTGGCTTGGACTCGGCTTCCTGCATCCGACCCTGACCACCAATCCCAAATATCAGATCAAGAACGAATACTATGTCGACGTGTCGAAATCTGAAGAAACCGCCACTGGCGTGGAAGTCACCCAGTTCCAGACCATACTGGACTGCGGGTTTCTTGGACTGATCGTGCAGACCGCTTTCTTCGTCGGCATATACTTTGTCATAAAGCGACTGCGATATTCGCAATACTATCTTTGCGTGCTTGTGGCAGTCAGCATATTCGGCATCGGCGGCTTTGCCGGGCTGACCCAGCGCGACGGCCTGCTGCTGCTGGCTGTCACTCTTGGAACGGTGCTTCTGGCCAATCCTGCCCAGGGGCGAGTGTTGAACTTCCAGAAACACACCGCCCCGCAGCAATGAAGATTCTCCACGTCATATTCCGCATGCGCATGGGCGGCACCGAATGTATGCTGGTCGACATTATCGGCCGCCAGGTGCGTGCTGGCCACGACGTGGCCCTTATGGTCATCAATTCAGGCAGTGACCCTGCGCTGCTCTCGCTCCTGCCCGCTCAGGCCCGACTCTTTGAAATTGGTCGTGCCGGAGGCTCGTTCTCTCCCCTGAAAGTATTGGACGCCAATTTTGTGGCATTGCGATTCAAGCCTGATATAGTCCATGTCCACAATAAACGGATTGTCAACATGCTCATGCTCCCGTCACTGCGCCGGCGCATGATCCAGACTCTCCACACCACCGGCATAGACCTGACGGGTCCGCAGCTGCACACCGGCTTCACCGCCATATCGCAGGCCGTTGCCGATGACGCCCGCTGCCGTCTCGGACTGGAAATGCCCGTGGTGGCCAACGGAATCGATTTCGATGCCGTGATGCCGCGCCGCCAGGCTCCGGAACGCATCGCCTCGTTGGTGTGCGTCGGCCGTCTCGACTCGCAGGTCAAGGGGCAGGATCTGGCCGTCAGAGCCATGGCTGACCCGAGGCTCGCATCGATGACTCTCACCCTGATCGGCGACGGTCCTGACCTCGATAGCCTCCGCCGGCTCGCACGCAGCCTCGGGGTCGAGTCGCGCGTATTCTTTGCCGGAGCCATGAGCCGCGGCGACGTCTATGCCGCTCTTGCTCGTTTTGACCTCTTCATCCTCCCTTCGCGCGTCGAAGGTTTCGGGCTGGCTTTGGCCGAAGGCATGGCCGCCGGCATTCCTGTGGTCACGGCCGCGTTGCCCGGACCGCTTGAAATCACCCTGGGCGACAACTTCGGACGCCCGTTCAATCCCGGATCATCCGTCTCTCTGGCCGATGCCGTGGCATCGGTTGCACAGATGCCGCCGTCGCGGATCGCCGCCATGTGCGACGGCGCGCGTCGGCGCGTGATGAGCCGCTTCTCCATTGATTCTACCGTAAGCGCCTATACCGACGCCTACCATAGCCTTATTCCATCTGCTCGCAAATGACTACTCAGGAAAACAAAACCATGCACCGGGTACTCACCATCGGACCATCCCGCAAAACACTGGGCGGCATGGCCTCTGTGCTGAATGTTTACAGCGATACTGTCCCCGGATTCCGCCATCTGTCGTCCAATAGCCGACGGGGCACCTTTGCCGGATTGTTCTCCCTGGCAGGCACTCTGCTCAAGATGCCGGTCTACCGTCTGCTCGGGCGCAACATACTCCACGTCCACTCCGCTTCGGGCAAATCGTTCGTGCGCAAGTCGTGGATCATGCGCTTTGGCCGCACCCTCGGCTACAAGATAATATTCCACTGCCACGGCGGTGCCTCTAAGGAATATTACCGCACCATCGGCCTGCCCAAGGCCAAAAAAGTGCTCAGCCTCGCATCGGCGATAGTGGTGCTCTCGCAGTCATGGAAAGAATATTTTGAAACAACATTCGCGCTCGACAATGTCCGCGTCCTCTCCAATCCGGTGATTCTCCCCGAGGTGCCGCTAATGCCCGACACTTCGGCCCCGCTCCAGCTCCTTTTTCTCGGACGTTTCGGCGACCTGAAAGGAATCTTCGACCTGCTCGACGTGATCGCCCGCAATCAGGAACGGTGGCGCGGACGGGTCTATCTCCGCGCCGGGGGCGACGGTGAGGTGGAGCGTTTCATCAGCCACGTGCGCGAGGCTGGCATCGAAGACATGGTCGAATTCATCGGATGGGTCAGCGGCCCGGTCAAGGAGATGGCCTTTGCTTCGAGCCACATTCTGCTCCTGCCCTCCTACAACGAAGGGCTGCCGATCTCGGTGCTCGAAGGGCTTGCATACGGAAAGCCGATCATCGCCACTCCGGTGGGCGGAATCCCTGAAGTCGTGCGGTCACACACAAACGGAATCCTCGTCACCCCAGGCGACCGCAAGGCGCTGGCCGAGGCGATTGACTGCTATCTGCTCAATCCGGAACTGATCGAACGCCACGGCCGCGAATCGCGCAAAGCGGCGCTCGCCTTCTCGCCCGAATCGATCACCGCACAGCTCCTCGACCTGTATCAATCAATCGAATAATCCCAGCTTCTCTATATATATGGCAGGAAAATTAGTGGAAAACGCAGTCCGGGTGGCACAGAAGTGCCATCTGATAACTCCGCGTTTCATCTCATGCTTGCGCCATTATTGCAAATTCAGACGATGGCCCGACATTGACCATCCCCGCACGATAAATGAAAAGGTGCTCTATCTCCTTTTCAACACCGACACCTCGCTCTGGACCCGCCTGGCCGACAAACTGGCCGTGCGCGAATTCGTCGCTTCGCGAGGACTTGCCGACATTCTCCCCAAGGTATATGCCGTCGGCGACCGCGCGGCCGATATTCCGTGGGACGAACTCCCCGGCAGCTTCGTGGCCAAGACAAACCACGGTTGCGGAACCGTACATCTGGTCCGCGACAAAGCCGCCGAAAATATTCCTGCCCTTTGCCGCAAGATTGACCGCTGGCTTGCCACCCCGTTCGGATATGCTACCGCCGAGCCGCACTACACGCGCATTGTCCCGCGGGTCTACATCGAGGAGCTGCTGCCATGTCAGCCGGGTAGCCAGCCCGACGACTATAAATTCTGGTGTTTCGACGGACGCGTATTCGGATGCCTGCTCTGCACTTGCCGCGACTCGGCCACACACACCGCCCGGTTCAACTGGGTCGACATCCCTTCATGGACATACCGCCCGGAAGTCATGCCGCCTTATTCGCGCAACGACCACCGCATTCCAAAGCCCGAAATGCTTGACCGGATGATCGAAGTGGCCTCGATCCTGTCCAAAGGATTCCCCGAAGTCAGGGTCGATCTATACTGCGTCGGCGGACGCATCTATTTCGGAGAGATGACATTCACATCCAACGGCGGACGCGACGGCTACACTCCCGAACATCTCATAACCCTCGGAAATCAAGTCATATTGCCATGAAAAGAATAGGATTTGTGATATCTCACAAGGAAAACGAATTCCGCCGCGCCCTGGTGCCGGCCGATATTCCGTCAATCAAAAACCGTGACCGCATATTTGTCGAACAAGGTTACGGCGAAAAACTCGGATTCTCCGACGAAGTGTTCCTGCGTGCGGGCGTCAACGTCTGCTCCCGCCAGGAGGCTCTCTCCATGGAGATTGTCTGCGACCCCAAGATCGGCGACGCCGACTATCTGGCGCAACTCTCCGACCAGACCGTATTCGGCTGGATCCACGCCGTACAGAACCGGCCGATAACCGACGCCATAATCGCCGGAAGGCTGACTGCCTATGCCTGGGAAGACATGCACCACCGCGGACTCCACACATTCTACCGCAACAACGAAATCGCTGGCGAAGCCGCGATCATGCATGCTTTTCAGTGTCACGGCGAGTTCCCCTACCAGAAGCGGGTGGCGGTCATCGGACGCGGCAACACGGCCATGGGCGCGATCAAGGCGCTGCACTATCTCGGTGCCAACGTAACGGTCTACAACCGCGCGACCGAAGGGCTGTTTCGTGCCGAGATCGGACAGTATGACACCATTGTCAACGCCGTGCTCTGGGACACCCGCCGCACCGACCACATAATCTGTCGTGAGGATCTGCACCGCATGCGTCCCGGATCGATGATCATCGACATCTCATGCGACCGCGCAGGCGGAATCGAAACCTCGGTGCCGACAACCATCGAGCAGCCTGACTATATGGTCGACGGCGTGCGCCACTATGTCGTGGACCACACCCCGTCGCTTTTCTACAAGACCGCATCGGCTGAAATATCGCGTGCGGCCGCTCCGTTCTATGACGCTCTGATCGAAGACCGTGCCAATGCCGACGAGGTCCTTGCCCATGCCTTGGCAATCGAAGGCGGACGAATTGTCGACCAGCGCATCATCGATTTCCAGAAGCGCTCTGACCAATAATTTTTACGGGACTGAAAGTGAGAAAATAAGACTTTTGCCGGCAAATTTGTAAAATATGTGAAATTTTATTAAATTTGCCGGCGAGATATGTATGTATTTAGATGCAATTCTGTCATCATCCGCGCATCCCATGAAATAAACAATCACTCACTTAATTCATTTAAACCAATGAAAAAACATCTACTTTTGGCAGCAATGGCCATGGTGATGGGGGCTACTTCGGCTTCAGCCGACGAGGTCACACTCACCAAGACCGATGGCGCTGCGTCCGGACTGGTGTGGACCTCGACCACCTCGCCGGTAACAACAATCACTCTCAGTGGCGGAGGATTCCTGGAATTCGATGAGGGAATAGGACTTAATGTGGCCGGTGAGACACGCACTGTCACCATCGCCACCACTTCGGGATGCTGCCACGTGACCGGATATTCCATGACCGTGACCGGATATAGCGGCGACGGTGTCATCATCACCGCAGGTGACCAGACTCTGACCACCGACGCTTCCGATCAGGTATTCACCGTCTCCGGAATCGCCGAAGGCGAAGAAGCCTCTTTCACCATCGCCCCGACTGAAGCTGGCCATGCGAAAAAGATGATTGTCAAGAGTCTGACCGTGACATATGAGCTGAACAGCACATACGACAGGCTGTTAAAGTCTGGTTGGTCTGTATCGGCTTGCTCTTCCGCTCCATCTGAAGGCGGAAGCTCTAATGGCACTGGTGCGGCCGCAAACTTGATCGATGACAATGCAGGCACTTATTGGCACAGTAACTGGACTGTTTGCAACGAGTCTTCGCGTCACTTCTTTGAAATAAACCTCGGCGAGTCGAAGACCTTTGACGCTTGCAGTTTCATGCAGCGTCAGGACGCAAACGCATGGAACGGTGCTTTTCAGGATGTAAGCATATTTGTCGGCTCAAGCCCGTTTGGCCTGACTCATAACAATATCGCATCTTTCCTTGAAAGCAACACTCCGGTGGCCACAGTTACTCTGTCGTCAACTGACAAAAGCGAGCAATATCTCTATTTCGCGACTCCCCAGACCGGACAATACGTGCTGGTTGTGCCGACTCTGACTGTCAATCCCGGCCAAGGTGACAATGTGAACAATAAATACGCGTGTCTTGCCGAATTCAGCCTCTATGAAAAATCCTCCTCCGCACTAACATCGGCCAATGCCATGATCGAGCGGAAAAAGGCCGAAGTCATTGCCGCTGTCAGCATGTTTGCAGGCAAGGGCCTTCTTGGCCAGGATGAACTGGACGCGCTCTCTGCTGCGATCAATGGCGTGGATGGGCTGACAGAATTCACCGCCATCAGCGAGGTTGCCGAAAAGTTCGCTGAAATCGAAGCAGTCGGCGAATCTGTCTATAGCACTCTTTCGGGTCGTCTGGTCTATGTTGTCAACACCCGTCGTCAGGCCCTTGGGCAGGCACCCTATCTGACAGTAATGGAAAACGGCAACGTCAACACCATAAACTATCGTTCCGAACTCGGCAAGTGGCTGCTTGTGCGTGACGGACATACCGCCAATTTCCGTCTCTACAGTCTTGAAAAAGACGGATACCTGGCCGTGAACGCTGTCAATGCCGACGGTCAGAAGTTCTATTTCGACGTCAACTCATATAACAACAACATCGGTCTTGCCATGCATTATGTCGACAACAGCAATGGCTTCAATATCGACACTGCTGGCAACAATCTGACATCTTATAGTTCTACCGACAACGGCTCGTCGTGGGTATTCGAACTTGCCGGTTCAATGGCCGAGGAGCTGACCGACGGCGGCTACTACCGCATCCGCAGCAACCGCGGCATGTATAAAGCTGAAGGCATCTTCAAGACTGCCGGATCGCTGCTCGGCATCAACACCGTCGTGACCGACGGCGCCACCGAAGGCGAACGCCAGCAGATTCACGTTGGCAAAGACGGACTCGGCGCCATCTGGCAGCTCAAGGCCGTTGACGGAGGATTCCAGGCCTACAACGTCGCCGCCGATTTCAACGGCAATGACCTGCCGTTTGCTCTCGGAGCGCGCGGCGACGGTTCAAACAAAGAACCCCGTCAGGCCTATGCCGTAGCCGCCGACAATGCCGAGACTATGGTTGTCTTCAACGCCAAGGGCAGCGGAATCGGCAGTTATAACGGCCGTATCCCTTATTCGTTGGCAGTTAAGACTCCGGCTGTCGGGACTTCATGCATGGATGTCAATGGAGACGGAGTCCCTGTGCTGAGCGAATGGAATCCTGGCTCCGAGGAATACAACAACGGTTCGATATATTATTTCGAAGCTCTGGCCGAAGAGGAACTCAACGCCATGAAGGATGCCTACGTGGCTGCTGCCGCCAGAGTCGATGTTTCGGAATTTGACAATGCCGACGTATTCTATCAGGGATATGAACCGCTGTTTGGCGACGATGCACTCAGCTCCTACATCCAGACTGTCAACGGGCTGAAAGAGGCTCTTGAAAACGAAGAACCGGCCGTTGGCACTGATGTGAAGTCGGCTAATGCCGCCTCCACCACAAATGCCGGCATAACCGAGAGCTATAGAATTCGGAAGACTGAGGCTCTTGTTGAGATTGCCGCTGAAGCCAATGGCCGCCAGGTGCACTTCTATAACGTGCAGTATCCGGCATCCATGCTCGCCGCCGGTGCTTCGACCATGGCCGTGGCTACCGACGCTACCAATGTGACAACAGTCTGGACTCTAGAGCAGACCGAAGGCATGAAATATCGTCTTCTCAACCATGGCACAGGAGCCTATGCCGGACATTATGACCGCACGGACGGTACCGGCGGCGGTTCAATACCTGTGCCGGTGGTTTCGACTGCTGACGACGCCCGCGAATATGAGCTGGTTCTGTTCGGCAACGGACAGGTAGGACTGCAGGCCGGAACAGGTTCATATCCGCTGCTGCATCAGGACGGATCAAACCGCGTTGTAAAATGGGGTTCTGCTGCCGCCGCATCCAAATGGACCGCGTCAATGGTCGACACCGACCCTGTGGTCATCGACTATCAGAAGGTTGACTTCGGCTGCACAGTTTCTGAGAATGTGTTAAACAGCGTCTATTTTGAAGCTCAGTCCGGATCTACCCTCGCAATCAGCGAAGGACTCGGTGCCCACCACACCATTCTGGTGGAACGTTTCAATACTTCGGACTTCCCCTCGCAGCAGGACGAAGCTGCCATGCTGGCTGCCGAGGATGACGCCGCTCCTGTGCCGACCCAGACCTACACAATCACCAAAGATAATCTGAACGTCAACGGCAACCGTCTGGAATACGTTCCCGATGAGGCCATCGAACCCGGTGTGCTCCGCATGACCGCGCCCATGGGCTTCTTCACTGTCGACGGCAAGCTCTCCGCACCCTTCACGGTGCACTTCACCGTTGCTTCCGACGGCACCACCACCGGTGTTGACGAAATCTCTGTGGCCGATGATGCCGACAACGTGCGCTGGTACACCGTCCAGGGCGTGCGCGTTGCCGCTCCCTCCGCAGCTGGCGTCTATGTGCGCGTTGCTGCCGGCAAGGCATCCAAAGTCTATGTGAAATAAGCATTTTTCTACCATATCAAACACAAAAAGAGAGGTGCCCCGTGACGGGACGCCTCTCTTTTTGTGTTTGTGTGTTTCTCGGAACTGTCGCTCTGAGTGAGTGTGTCACAGAGCGCGCAGTGTGGCCACTGCGCGGTGGAAAGCGGTCTCGGCGGCCAGGTGGTCGAGATACATGGTCATGTATTCGTTGATCTCGCCGAGATACTCATGAGCGGTGAGCTGTCCGCGGTCATAGGCCTTGTGCAGCAGTTCGGGATAATTGTCATTGCCGAACACGCTGTGATAAGCCTCGATGCGCCGGCTGAGCCGGCTGGCTTCGGCATAGGTGCTGCGTATTGCCGCGGCTCTGGTCAGACGGGCGTTTGTGGCGGCCGCGTCAGCCGCCAGACTCCTGGCTGTGGCTGCCGCCTTCTGATTGCGGGTTGAAAACAGCGGCAGAGACAGGCCGACTGAAAAACCGTTGAAGTGCTGTCCCTCCTCAAATTCGTGAAGATAGCCCACCGAGAAGCCCGGCCATCGCCGCAGAGCTTCGGTGCGCTCCTTGAGCCGCTCTGTCTCTGACTCGAGCGTCAGCGCGAGAGTGGCGGGATCGTCCTGGCCCACATAGTCAGCTTCGGCCAGCAGTGTCGATTCAGGAAACTCTGTCAGCCCGTCGGTGTCGATGAGCGTGCCGCCGGCCATTGCGGCCAGATCGGCGCGCAGCCGGTCCAGATCGTTTTCCGCCTGGTCCAGATCGGCAATGGCGCTATATCGGGCCATCTCCATTTTTTTGAGCGTCAGAATGGTCACGTCGCCGTTGTCAAACCGCTGGCGGGTCAGGGCCAGCATGGAGTCAAGATTCTCGGCTATCTGTTTTCTGGCCTTGATCTGAAGATTGGCGTCGACCACGTCGATCAGCAGCAGACGGGCCTGGAGCGCCGTCTGCCTCACCCGGGCACGGGCCGCGGCCTCCTCGGCCGAGCGTGCGGCACCGAGGGCCTTGCGTCGCGCGGCATAGACTCCCGGCCAGTCGAAACTCTGGCTGACCTCCACTCCCCAGCGCGGCTCATTGTCGCGGGCGCTCCAGAGATGATCGAAGCCCGCTTCCGTTTCGGGCAGGTTGCCTTCGGCCGCCATCTCAAGCAGGCCGGCGCGCGCGGTCAGCGAATCGGCGGCAAGCTGCGGGTTATTTGAGAGTACGGTGGAGATTATTCGGTTGAAATCGGCGGATTGCGCCATGGCTGCCGGGACGGATGCCGCGGCAGCCACTGCGATGGCTAAGAGTCGGTTCATTTTATGTGCTTGTTGATGAGCAGGTAGGTTGCGGGTAATACGAATGAATTGAGAATAGTCGAGGAGATGAGGCCGCCCAGAATCACCACGGCCATGGGCGACTGTATCTCGTTGCCGGGCTTGTCGGCGCCGAGGGCCAGCGGCAGCAGGGCCAGCGCCGAGGTCAGCGCCGTCATGATGATGGGCAGGAGTCTGTCGGCCGAGCCTTGCATCACGCGCTCATAAGGACTGAGCCCCTCGCGGGCCAGCGCATTGTAGCGGCTCATGAGCAGCATGCCGTTGCGGGTGGCGATGCCCATCAGGGAAATAAAGCCTATGATGGCCGGAATGTTCATCTCTCCGCCGGTGATCATCAGCATGAACACCCCGCCGATGACTGCCAGCGGCATGTTGAGCAGGATGACCAGGGCCTGGGTCCAGTCGCGGAATTCGCCATAGAGCAGCATCAGGATCAGCAGCAGCGCGCCGAGCGACGTCAGCAGCAGTGTGCGCGAGGCGGCGGCTTCGTTCTCGAACTGTCCGCCATAGGCCACATAGTAGCCCTCGGGCAGTGTCACCTCTGATTCCACGGCGGCGCGTATGTCGTCGGCCACCGACCGCAGATCGCGTCCGTCGGTGTTGGCCGAGATGACCACGCGGCGTTTGGTGTCCTCGCGGTTGATGGTGTTGGGGCCTGCCGCCGACACGACGTCGGCGATGGCGGTGACGGGCACCGGACCGGAGGGGGTGTCGACCATCAGCTCCTTCACGTCGGCCAGAGTGGACCGCCGGGCGGGGTCGACGGTGATAATCAGGTCATAGGGCATGCCGTCGTCGCCATACACCTCGCTGACCTTCACGCCGGCCATGCTCACTTCAAGAAACCGGCGGAACTGCGCCATGGTCACTCCGTGGCGCGCCATCAGCGCGCGCCGCGGTCTGATCGTCAGCTCCGGACGCTCCACCTGCTGCTCGATGTTGACGTCGGCCACTCCCTCCACGTGCGACACGGCGTCGCGGATCTGCTGCCCGACGCGGAACAGCGTGGTCAGGTCCGGGCCGAACAGCTTGACGGCGATCTGCGCCTGTGTGCCCGAAAGCATGGCGTCGATGCGGTGGGAGATGGGCTGGCCGATTTCCACGTTGACTCCGGGCAGGGTGGCAAGTCCGGCTCGCAGTGCGCGTGTCAGCTCCGCGCGCGACCGGTCTTTCAGCTCATAGGGGGCTTCGATTTCGCTGACGTTGGCCCCGAGTGAGTGCTCGTCAAGCTCGGCGCGGCCGGTCTTGCGTGCCACGGTGCGCACTTCGGGCATCGACAGGATTATGCGTTCGGCTTCGCGGCCGATGCGGTCGCTCTCTTCAAGCGACACTCCCGGCAGGGTCGACACGTTGATCGTGAACGAGCCTTCGTTGAAGCCCGGCAGGAAGCCGCGTCCGAGGGTGAAGAATCCGGCCAGCGCTCCGGCAAAGAGCAGGGCGGTGCCCGCGATCAGAGTCCGCTTGTGGCGCATGGCGCGGCTCAGCGCCGCGGCATAGGCCGAGCGCATCTTGCGGCTGAGCCACGGTTCGCGGCTGAGTGCGGCATTGTCGGCCTTGTCGCCTCCAAGCAGCCAGGAGCAGAGCACGGGGGTGAGGGTGAGGGCCACCACGGTCGATGCCATCAGAGCCACCACAAAGGCAACGCCCAGAGGAATGAGCATGCGTCCTTCGATGCCGCTCAGGAAGAAGAGCGGGAGGAATCCGGCGATGATTATGAGCGAGGAGTTGAAGATGGGGGTGCGCACTTCGGCCGACGCGTGGTAGATCACTTCAAGCGCCGGCTGGCGTTCGGCCCGGGGCAGGGCACGGTTGGCCCGAAGGCGTTTATAGACGTTTTCAACGTCGACGATGGCGTCGTCCACAAGCGATCCGATGGCAATGGCTATGCCGCCGAGGCTCATGGTGTTGATCGTGAAGCCGAGCAGGTTGAGCACCAGCATCGACACGATGATCGACACCGGCAGGGCCACCACCGAGATGATGGTGGTGCGCAGGTTCATCATGCAGAAAAACAGGACCACAATGACGAAGAGCGCCCCTTCAAACAGCGATTGCTGCAGATTGCTGATGCTCTGGCGGATGAAGTCGTTCTGACGGAATATGTCGGTTTTGATCACCACTCCGTCGGGCAACTCGGCGGCAATGTCGGCCAGAGCGCTGTCAATGCGTCCGGTCAGCGAGCCGGTGCCTTGAGCCGGCTGTTTTGTCACGGTGATGAGCACGGCCGGCGTTCCCTCCACCGAGGCTTCGCCGAGCTTAGGCCGCTCGCCGGCCTCGACCACCGTGGCCACGTCGGCCAGAGTGACCACTCCGCGGCTGTCGGCGCGCACCGTCGCGGCGGCGATCTCCTGCGGATCGGATGTGTTGACGTCGCCTTTCACGATGTATTCGTTGCCGAAATCATAGACCACGCCGCCCGACGCGTTGGCGTTTAGCTCGCCGGCGGCCTCAACGACTTCGTCGAGCGTCACCGAGAGCGCTTTCATGCGCGCCGGATCAAGGCGTATCTGAAACTGCTTCGCTTCGCCGCCCATCACCGCCACCGAACTGACGCCGCCGAGTGACAGCAGCCTGGGGCGGATGGTGCGGTCGGCAATGGTGCGCAGATCCATCGGCGATACGCCGGCTGACGGATCGGCCGTCAGCCCGATGATCATTATCTCGCCGAGAATCGACGATTGCGGACCCATGGTCGGAGTGCCGACTCCCGCGGGCATGTCGGAAGCAACCGCCGCCAGACGCTCGCTCACGATCTGGCGTGCGCGATATGGTTCGGTGTCCCAGTCGAATTCAACCCACACGACTGAGAAGCCGACGCTTGACGACGATCGCACGCGCCTCACTCCCTCGGCGCCGTTAACCGCCGTCTCCACCGGATATGTCACCACCTTTTCAACCTCCTCCGGCGCATAGCCCGGAGCCTCGGTCATGACGACGACAACAGGCGCGTTGAGGTCAGGAAATATGTCGACCTCCGTGCGGAGCATCGACCAGACGCCGCCCATCAGTATCAGTGCGGCCAGAATCGCCACGCTCAGACGGTTGCGCAGCGATGAGTGTATGATTTTGTTGAGAAAGTCCATAGTTGCGCGCGTGTCGGTCAGTGGTTGTGGGAATGTCCTTCGGGAACCACGCTCTGCATCTCGGCCAGGCGCACTGCCGTGGCGCCTTGTGTCACCACGGTGCGTCCGCCGTCAAGTCCGCCGGTGATCTCGGCCCGAAGACCGTCGGTGGCGCCCACCGACACCGGAATCTTGCGAAAGATTCCCTGCTTGGGGTGAATGGCCTCGAAGACAAAATATTGTCCCTGCTGTTCGCTCAGGGCCGACAGCGGCACTGAAACGACGCCCTGGCGCGGGGCGGCGAGAAGCCACACGTCGGCGGCGCTTCCCGCAGGCACTGCGGCCGAGGCCGGCAGGGCGAAGTAGACCGACACATATCCCCCGCCGGCGTTGGCTGTGGCTCCGGGGGTGATGCGGCGTCCGCCGATCTCGCTGACTGTCACAGTCTGAGTGCCGTCGGCGGCGAAGCGTGCGTCGGTGACCGAGGCGAGCGAGCGGTAATGGCGCGACGGCACGTCGACGCGCAGCGTCATGGCGCCGTCGGCCGCCAGGGTGGCCACCGTCTGCCCGGGGCTGACATAGACGCCCTGCGGAGCATCGACCGTCAGCACCGTGCCGGCGATCGGGGCCGTCACTTTCCGGCTTGCCGCGCCGCCGCTCAGAGCGGCCCGCGCTTTGGCCGCGGCTGTCTTGGCCGCGGAGTATTCGGCTGCGGTGACAAGCCTGTCGGCATAGAGACTCTCGATCCGTTGCAGCTCGCGGTCGGCGGCTTCGGCTTCGGCCCTCGCTGCGGCTTCTGAGTCGCCTCCGCTGACCGCGTCGGTGGAGATGGTGGCGATCACCGCGCCGCGCTCCACGCGGCTTCCTGCCGTCACGCCTGGAGCCAGAGTAACCGTGCCCGCCACCGGAGCCGGGGCCGCCGCGACGTCGGATGCCGCGCGCTCGATCGTGCCGGTGGCGCGTATCACTTCGGCGAAGTCGCCCTTGTCGATACGTTCGGTTTTCACTCCGAGACGTCCGGCCATGGCCGGATCGATGATGATGTCGCCTGAATGGTCGTGGCCGTCGCCGCCGGAATGGACATCGGTTTCGGCGGCGTGCTCATGGGCGCAGCCACAAAGGGCAATGGCCAGAGCGGACACTGCTGTAAAATGGATCTGTCGGAAAAAGTTCATGGTCATAGTTTTGTTGTTCACCCTGCAAAATTAGTCATTCACCCGTGCAACCTCGTTGCAAATGGGCTGTTTCAAAATTGTATTGTAATTTCTGCATTGACCTTAGTGGCATATCTCATCGGCGGACGGATGGCTGCGGGTATTGGCGATATGGCCTGGAACCGCGTGGAGCGCGCCTTGCTGAAGTTTTTGGAGAATCATGGAATTTGCGTATTTTTGCCGATAAAAAGAACGTGATATGATGATAAATGAAGTTTATTTAATCTATTTTTCACCGACACATACTTCAAGACAAATTGCAGAAGCGATCGTTAGGGGAACGGGCGTTGAAAAGGTTGTTACTGTGGATATTACCCGTCAGGACGTCGGAGAGGTAGTGATTCCGGAGTCGGCGCTGGCCGTTGTGGCGGTGCCTGTCTATGGCGGACACGTGGCTCCTTTGGCGATGGCGCGTCTGCAGGGCATTCGCGGTCTTGATGCCCCCGCCGCGTTGGTGGCGGTCTATGGTAACCGGGCCTATGAAAAGGCATTGGTTGAGCTGGACGCGTTTGCCGGATCCAGAGGGCTGAAGGTGGTTGCCGGAGCGACTTTTGTCGGCGAACATTCATACAGCACCGACAAATGTCCGGTTGCCGCCGGCCGTCCGGACAGGGACGATCTGGCGTATGCCGAAGATTTTGGAAGAAAAATCGCCGACAAGCTGCTTGCGGCCGGTAGCGCCGACGCTCTTTGTCAGGTGGACGTCCGCGCCATCAGGCGTCCGGGGCAGCCTGTGCTCCCTTTGCTCCGCTTTCTGTGGAAGGTTATCAGGCTGCGGAGAAGCGGAGTCGCGTTGCCGCGTGCTCCCCGGGTCAACGACGAAAGTGCATGCACGCATTGCGGATTGTGCGTGCGGAGCTGTCCGGTCGGTGCCATCGTCAAAGGAGACGAACTGCACACTGATCAGACGAAGTGCATCAAGTGCTGCGCGTGTGTCAAAGCATGCAATCGCAAGGCGAGAGTCTATGATACGCCTTTTGCCGCTCTGCTGTCCGATTGCTTTAAGGAACGGAAGCAGCCTCAGACGATTTTGTAGACAACGGCACACTACTTCCGAATTCCACTTTTTTGTCGTAACTTTGCAGTCAAAATTCAATCTTCAATCCTGAAAAATGAAAGAAATAGTAGTTAGCGGCATTCGTCCGACCGGAAATCTTCATTTAGGCAACTATTTTGGAGCGTTGCGTAATTTTGTGAAGATGCAGGAGGATTATGACTGCCGCTTTTTTGTGGCCGACCTTCACGCTCTGACCACTCAGCCCGACCCCAAAAGCCTGCATATCAATGCCAAGAATATACTTGCGGAATATATAGCCGCCGGACTCGATCCGGAGAAGGCCACGATTTTCGTGCAGAGCGACGTGCCGGAGATCTCCGAGATGTATCTGCTGCTGAACATGCATGTGGGCATCGGCGAGCTGATGCGCACAACCGCGTTTAAAGACAAAGCCCGCAAGGCGCTCGGAATCAAGACCGACAGCGTCTCTGAGTCGGACGACGAGGCGATCGAGCACCAGATCATCGGCACCGAGAGCAACAAGCGCGTCAATGCCGGCCTGCTCACCTATCCGACGCTGATGGCCGTCGACATCCTCATTCAGAAGGCGTCGAAAGTGCCCGTCGGCAAGGATCAGGAACAGCATCTGGAACTGACCCGCCGCTTTGCGCGCCGCTTCAACTCGTTCTATAACACCGACCTGCTTGTCGAGCCACAAAACTTCAACTTCGGCGCCGCGGCCGTGAAAGTGCCCGGACTTGACGGCTCAGGCAAGATGGGCAAGAGCGAAGGCAACTGCATCTATCTGATCGACGACGAGAAGGTGATGCGCAAAAAGGTGATGCGCGCCGTGACCGACGAAGGCCCGAAAGCGCCCGATTCGCCGATGAGCGAGCCGATCGCCAACCTCTTCACCCTGCTGGAACTGACATCGGCACCCGACGTCGTGGAGCACTTCCGCCGCGCCTATGCCGACTGCTCGATCCGCTATGGCGACCTGAAGAAGCAGCTGGCCGACGATATAGCGGCAGTGACCGCGCCTATCCGTCAGCGGATCATGGACATACAGGCCAACGACGAATTCCTCAGCCGCACCGTGAGCCAAGGAGCCGAACGCGCCCGCGCCGCAGCCGCCGACACATTGTCGCAAGTGAAGCAGGTGATGGGTATAAAAAAATTCTAATCCACTTGCAGCACAGAGAGTAAATGATTAACTTTGCACTCTGCAACCGATGCAAATAATCAAAAATTCAATATACAATTACGCTAACAGATGAACGTAACTTTAGAGAAAATCGACGAAACATCAGGCCGACTGGTGGTTGACGTCGTTGAAGCCGATTATCAGCAGAAAGTAGCTGACGAACTGAAGAAGATTGGCAAAACACATGTGATCCCCGGTTTCCGCAAGGGCGCTGTGCCCAAATCGATTCTCCAGCGCCGTTTCGGCAAGGAAGTGGCCTCAGACGTGATCAACCGCGAGGTCTATGAAGCTGTTTTCAACTACCTCAAAGACAATAAGGTCGATATTCTCGGCGAGCCTATCCCCACTGACGTGAAGGAGCTTGACCTCGACAATCAGAAAGATTATTCCTTTGCATATGAAATCGGCTTTGCTCCCACCATCGCTGTTAAACTCGACAAGGAGGAGCATCTGCCCTATTACCGCATTGAGGTGACCGACGAAATGGTGGCCGAACAGGATCGCGCCATCTCGGCCCGCTTCGGCTCTCAGGAAGTGCTCGAGGCTTATGCCGACCGCGCTCTGGTCAAAGGCACACTCAAGGAAGCCGGCAAGGAAGAAGGCGCCATCGAGGTGGAAAACGCCATTGTCGGTCCCTGGACATTCAAGAACAAAGACCAGGAAGCCAAATTTGAAGGCGTGAAGGCCGGCGACGTTGTCACCTTCAACCCCTATGAAGCTACCGAAGGCAATGTGGCCGAACTCTCCGCCCTGCTCAACATTGACCGCGAGGCCGCAGCCGAACAGAAGAGCGACTTCACCATGACCATCAGCGAGATCACCGGAGTTAAACCCGCCGAACACAACGAAGAGTTCTTCAAACAGGCATTTGGCGCCGACTGCACCGACGAAGAGAAGTATACCGAAGCCATCAAAAACATGATCGCATCGCAGCTGCTCCCCAACTCGGCCGCCCTCTTCGAACGCATGACCCGCGAGACTCTGCTGGAGCGCTTCGGCAATTTTGAACTGCCCGCCACATTCCTCAAAAAATGGCTTGTGCGCCGCAACGAGAACCTGAACGAAGAGAATGTCGACGCCGAATACGAACAGGCCGTTCCCCAGATCAAATGGGAACTTATCTCCGGACAGGTTGAACGCCAGCTCGAAGTCAAGGTCGAAGAAGCCGATCTGCTGCAATATGCCACACATCTGGCCGCCCGCCAGTTCGCCCAGTACGGCATGACCAACATCGACCAGGAAATGCTCGAGAACTACGCCAAAAACATCCTGGCCGACAAAAACTCACGCGGCTACATTGTCAACGCCGTGAGCAACGCCAAACTCTTTGAAGCCATCGGTCAGGCCGTTACCATCGACGACCACACCGTCAGCCTCGACGAGTTCAAGACCGTGGCCGAGAAATATCAGGGCTGATCAGAACGCAACAAAAACAAATAACCCCATCATAATCAAAAATCATCATCAAAGCTATGAAGATTGAAAAAATCATCGGTCGTGAAGTCCTCGACTCACGCGGCAATCCCACTGTGGAAGTAGACGTTGTTCTTGAATCCGGCGCACGTGGCCGTGCCTCAGTTCCCTCCGGCGCTTCCACCGGCGTAAACGAAGCTCTTGAGCTTCGCGACGGCGACAAGTCCCGCTACATGGGCAAAGGCGTGCTCAAGGCTGTGGCCAACGTGAACGGCCCCATCGCCGAAGCCCTCGTCGGCATGAGCGCTCTCGACCAGATTGCCATCGACGAAAAGATGCTGGCACTTGACGGCACCGAAACCAAGAGCAACCTCGGCGCAAACGCCATCCTCGGCGTGAGCCTCGCAGTTGCCAAGGCAGCTGCCGACTATCTCGACATGCCCCTCTACAAATACATCGGCGGCTGCAACAGCTACGCTCTGCCCGTGCCCATGATGAACATCATCAACGGCGGCGCTCACTCCGATGCTCCCATCTGCTTCCAGGAATTCATGATCCGTCCCATCGGCGCTACCTCCTTCCACGAAGGCATCCGCATGGGCACCGAAGTGTTCCACAACCTGAAGAAAGTGCTCCACGAGCGCGGCCTCTCCACCGCAGTTGGTGACGAAGGCGGTTTCGCTCCCGCTCTCGACGGCACCGAAGACGCCCTCGACTGCATCATCAAGGCCATCGAACTCGCCGGCTACGTGCCCGGCAAGGACGTGACCATCGGTCTGGACTGCGCTTCTTCCGAATTCTATGAAGACGGCAAATATCACTACAGCCACCTCAACAACGGCGCCGCCAAGGAAGCCAACGGCCAGACCTACACCCGCGAGGAACAGGCCAACTACCTGAAGGGTCTCGTTGAAAAATATCCCATCGACTCGATCGAAGACGGCATGGCCGAAGACGACTGGGAAGGCTGGAAGATCCTCACCGACCTCATCGGCGACCGCTGCCAGCTCGTGGGCGACGACCTGTTCGTTACCAACGTGAAGTACCTGCAGCGCGGCATCAACGAAGGTTGCGCAAACTCAATCCTGGTTAAGGTTAACCAGATCGGCTCGCTGACCGAAACTCTCCGCGCCGTAGAACTCGCTCAGCGCAACGGCTACACCGCAGTCATCTCACACCGCTCCGGTGAAACCGAAGACGCCACCATCGCCGACATCGCCGTGGCTACCAACGCCGGCCAGATCAAGACCGGTTCCGCAAGCCGCTCAGACCGCATGGCCAAGTACAACCAGCTCCTCCGCATCGAAGAAGAGCTCGGCGCCGCTGCCGCCTATGGCTGGGGCAAAAAGACCAAGCGTTGCTGCTGCTGCAAGTAATCCCTGCCCCGGATTCCACTGAATAAATAAAAGTCGGCAAACTGCACAACGAATGCATGTTTGCCGACTTTTTTGTATGCTCGTGAGAAAAATAGTTAGAATCGCGCTCAGCGTGCTGATATTCTGCCTTGTGATATTGCCTTTTGGTGGTATTGCCGGAATTCTATCTCGTTATGCAGCCAATGCTGGATCGATGGTTTGTGCCGCATCATTTGTTGGCTTGTATATGTATGGCCGTCGATTGGATCCAGGTTTAAGAGCTTATCGTGGCTGGTTCTGGTTGGCCTTGGCAGTGACACTATTGGGCCTATTGCAATTGCTTATATTGCTGTTTCTCTGAAAAGCCAAAGCCGGCAGGCTGTCCCGAGCGCTCGGGAGCCTGCCGGCTTCATTTTATGCGGATCTGACTGGTGTCAGTCGATGGCGACGATGCTGGAGTCGGAGCCTTGGCGGCGGATGTAAAAGCCGCGCGCCGGTTCAGCCACGCGCACGCCCTGGAGGTTGAAGTATTCGACGGGAGCGTCCGGATCAGCCACAACGTTCTTGATTGAGGCCATAAGGTCGGCGTTCTTGATCATGCAGGCGTTTTCGATCACGCCGGTGTGCTTATTGATCAGATAGACGATGGCGTTGAGGTTGCTCTTGTCGGAGATGTTGGTGGCGGCCAGAAATTTCATTGTGTAGCTGAATTCATATTCTTTGCCGAACTCGACAACATCTGGAACAGACTGTTGCAGGTCGGTTCCGTCGTTGAGCTGACGAGCCACGTCGTTGAACAGAACTGACACATTTGATGGCTTGTCTCCCCATTCCGACATATCTGTCCCGGCAAATCCGTTGATCTGAGTATATGGCCCGACGTTGTCTTCAGTCACGGCGAAGGCCAGGTAGTAATCGTCGGATGCCTTTTCGTTGTCGAACGAGAAGCTTGTGAGAGTATGGAAAATCACACTGCTCTTGGAACTGTCGAACTCGGCGGTGGCCGTCACTTTTGCCGGTGCGGGATATGTCATATACTTTTCCACCTGTTCGAAGCATGATTCCACGGGATATATCTCTTCGACGTAGGCCTGGCGGTTGATTATGGCGTTTGGATATGTCGATGTGTATGTTTGTGAGATTTTTACATATGATGAGGATAC
Organism: uncultured Porphyromonadaceae bacterium; assembly: GCA_947177035.1. Lineage (GTDB taxonomy): Bacteria > Bacteroidota > Bacteroidia > Bacteroidales > Muribaculaceae > UBA3263. Next base: position 26,892 of record CAMWSS010000028.1, read on the forward strand.
CATCTGGTCTTTGTAGTGGACAGCAACCGGGATCACTTCTCCGCCTGGATATGCTTCACGGATAGCTTCCATCGTAACTATGCCCTGCGGGCAGTATTGACACCAGGTGCCGGTGAATTCCTCTATAACCACGTTGCGGTCGAAACCTCTTCCTTCGGGAATTACCTGGATGGCCGTCGTTGCCGACGCCGTTTGCGAGTTGTTGGGCTTTCCGTTGACAGTGGTGACGGTGACTGTCACCGGAGCCCTTTCCAGCCCGGGAGTGCCATAAGTAAGTCCGGACACAGTGGCAACGGCGCTTTTTCCATAGCCAAGAGGCTGATTGTTGAAGCTGAAGCCACAAGCCTGTGGTTCGCTGTCGCCGACTTTCACTTCGACGTTGAACGAATTGATGTCGTCGGCGCCGTCGTTCTGGATCATGAACTTCACGCTGAATTCCTCGTTCTCATAGACAGTCGGTTGGGTATCGGCGCCCATACATGATATGTAGTTTGTCGGGAGGCTGTCGCCAGATATTACGGCGCCCAGATAAAGGAATCCGACCTGCGACGCCACGTTGATGAATTCCCATTCAGGGTTTGCGTCGGTGGTTGTAGCAGGCATCTGCATGCCGAGCCATCCTCCGGAAATGTCGTCGCCATGATCGATAGCGTCAAAGATCAGGGTGTTGTCGTTTGCCGACGACAGAGGATAGTAGTAGCCGACATAGACCGGTTTTCCGGATTCGATGGTGTAGGGGGTGTCGAGATTGAAGGTCTTTAGTGAGAGCCCGTCGGCCGGAAGGGTTACTTCCTGTGTGTAGAACGGTTCAAACGGTTCCAGAGTATAAGTCAGAAAAACAGTGGCCTTCTTGATTGTGTTTATTGGCGCCTGGCTGGACTCATCCATGTTCACGCCAGTGAAGAAGAAGATGCTTTCCATTGTGTTGCCGGCAAATTTGTTGACGATATCACCCGTCATTTCAAATGCTTGGGCAAGTTTCATGCCGACTTTCTGGTTTTGAAGGCTTGTGTAAGAGTATGGATTGCCTGCCGGAGTATAATTCATTGCGACGCTTGAACCGGCGCGTGAGTTGCTGCGCAGCGGAGCCGAGACACTTGATTCAGGAAATGTCTTGGCTTCATCGCCTATTGGCTTAAGTTCTATGGTGAAGGCTGATGCGCCGAGTGTGGTGGCCGCGGCGAAGATTGTCAGTAGAAATTTGTACATAAACAAGACAATGGTTAAGGTTATAGATTCGATCTCAAGTGCGACAGCTCGGATCCGACCATCGCACTTGAAATTTTATTTAACAAAGGGGGCGTTATTTATTTGATTACTTTGGCCACGGAGCATGATCCGTCGACATTGTCGGTCTTGACGATATAGACTCCGGATGCGAGTCCGCACTCGACTGTGCTGCCGGGTGAGTCTTGCAGCATCAGGCATTCGCCGTTGAGACCGTAGATCGTGAGTCTGGTCACTCCGTCGGCCACGTGGAGGTTGCCGTCAGCTCCGACAATTACCTTGCTGTCGCTCTTGATGCCTGCTGCCACAGTCTTTATTCTTGATGGATCGCGGAAATCGAAGAGGTAGCTTTCGGGAGAGTAGTCGCCCCAGACGCTTTGGGTCCATGATGCGATAACGCCCATGTCGCGCGAGGCTACCGGCAGACCGGTAAACGTCAGAGACTGGACGCTGACGACGTCGTTTTCCCAGTCATAGACTTCGGTGTCGTGTGTCATGTTGAGGTCTACCCACTCTTTTATCATGTCGTCTTTGGCGCAAAGGAAGTCGTACAGGCTGGTGGCTTTTCCGTCTTGCAGCAGGTAACCGTTGAAGCAGCCGGTGTTGGCGTCAGTCTCGACTGCCAGAATGCAGTTGTCGCCATATGTTTTTACGCTCAGTTCGAGATCCTCGTATTTCGTGATTTTTTCAGAGCCGATTTCAAATTCCCATACGTGGTTGATTGTGACCGGCATCCAGCTCGTCGGGTCGGAATCGTCTTCTATAGTGTTGGTCATAGCAAAGAGTTTTCCATCGGGACTGAGAGCCACCTGATTGAACTGGAAGTTAGGCGATGCAGTGACGATGTTCCAATAAGCCTCGTCAAAGGTGGAGTATTTTTCAGACCATGCAGCCAGGGCTGTGTTATATGCGGCTGTATCGGCTTCGTATTCTGTGCGCTTTTCGTCTGTCATGAAGTCCAGGGCGTCAGGAAAAAGCTCCTGGGCATATCCCGAGGCGATCCATTCGTTATATGCCTGGGTATATGCTTCGTATTGCTCGGGGCTGAGATAGTCGGCCGGTTGCGGCATGGCTGGCGATTCTCCGGGGTTCTCAGGGATTTTGACGCCGTCGGGGTTCATGAGGTGATCGGTCGGCAGGGTGTAGCTCCACTTTCCGTCTGCATCTTCAAGGTAGACGATGGGGTAGAGGAATGCTCCACGGCAATCGACGATCTGTCCGACAACTGTGTGTCCGTCGTCACTGATGGCCACGGCAGTGATATATTGAGGAGCGCGTCCGGTGAAGTCAAGTTCGGGGTGTGGCAGCAGCACGTATTTACCATAGCTTCCATCGGACTGGCGGTCCCATACTGCCGGCACTACCATGGTCACGTCTTCAAGAGTTGTGGATCTGAGTCCAAGATTGCCGCAGATGCGTTTGCCGTCAGGTGTGATGCCGTTGGCGTTGCTGTTGCCGCTTTGTATGTTGCCGGTGTCCAGTAATTTCCATTCGCCGTTTTCATAATATGAAGCGTCGGATGACATGCCGGTGGCACACAGCAGCAGTCCGTCGTCGGTGAGCACGTTGCCGAGTCCTAATATATGATAGGGAGTTCCGGTCTCGCCTGCTTCAAATGTGAAGTTGCTGCCATTGTCAATGTTGATCATAGTTACTGTTCCGTATATTTCCGACACGGCCCATTTGCCATTGGGCGACACGCATTGGATGGCGGTGTTGCTGTAAAATTCCGGGTCTTTGAAATCGGCGGCAGAGGTGGTGAGAACTGAGCCTGTCAGGGCTAACATCAGAGGTAAAGATTTTTTCATTCAAAAAAGCATTTAAGAGTTAATGATAAAATATTAGAAATTGTTGTGCGTAAAATCGAGAGTTGTGTTACTACCGACGCAAAATTATACAAAAAAAATAAAACTGCAAATAAAAATAAAAAAAATCAGCTTTTTGGGCTGATTCTTTATCTTCAGAGGCGCTCGAGGGTGACGAAACGGACGGGGGGAGTGGTGGGGTCGGCGGGGCCGAGGTGTTGATTAGGGTTTGACATGAACACAACATGAAAAGCGGACGCCATAATGCGCTAAATATCAGCTACAATAGAGCAGTTTGGCTACAAAATAGCATTTTGGATTCGCTATATTTTGACATGAAATGACATGAAGTCATCCCCATGCAGGGATATAGGCAATATCTCTGCGATTTGTTCCTTCAGGCGTGCCAACCTTGATAAGTCCTCTTTCAAGTGTCTCTTTTATCACACCCGAAATTGCGGTATAATTTTTATCTGTTACGCCCATTCTTTCTCTAAACGATTTATTTGTCATCATTTCATTTGACAGATATTTCAGACATGCATGTTGATAACAAGCCTGCACTCTCTCTTCGCGTGTGGTATCACCCCACTCACGATATTCACTTAAAATTATTGTTGTGCGAATGTCTGATACCCGATATTTGATTGCCGGAAGCTGATATTGCTCTATAGATTCAACAACTTTATCCATGCCGCTTCCTTTTTCTTCGCAAAAACCCATTCGGCGCATTACGTCGGCAAGCTCCTCATTGCGTGATTGATAGGCATCGATGAATCGGTCTGTGCTGATAAGTGGTTGACCGGGAGATGAAATCTCTACTCGGTCAGAATAAATCTCAACCATAGGGAAACCGAGCACATTAAAATCCTGGTGGATTATCATATTGGCAGCAATTTCCCTTATAGCTATTTCAGGATACATCCTGACATCTGTTCTAAGGGCTTTCCCTATTTCTTCATTGGCGGGCAACTGGCCGTTTATCCAGTCAATCATTTGGGAAAGGCAGAGCGCATAACCTTGCTCAAAACTTTTTTCTCGGATAGTTTCAACCTTGTTCTTGCCCTTATAAACAATTACTCGAATGGCCTTTCTATATAATGACTCAAAATGGCGAAAGTCTTTTGCCAGTAGCAAAGCTCCGAGTTCGGTTATATCATAGCCGACTTCGGAGGCTACAATGAAACGTTCGGAAATAAGCCTTTCAATAATGCCTTCCGAGGTCTGAGGCATAGGCATGTTCAAACGATCGAAATATGTCTCGACGCTCAAAAGGCTTATCACCTCGTTTATATTACGACACGACTTAGCCGGGATGTGGTGTAACAACTTACTCCTGTTGTGCTTCCAGATCTTTGCCTCTTTCTCCGGGAAGTCCATCAGTTTTCTCGTAAGTGAGCCAACTCTGATGTAAGCTGTATGAAGAAAAGATACAGGTCTGTCGGTGGCACATGGTATTCGATACATAGATATATGCCTGCCCTGGATGTCAAATTCATAACATTCAACATCTATTCTCGGATTCAGTCTTGACACCAACCAGTTTTCCAGTTCTTCATTGCCGACCTTATGATTCCTGGCATGAAATGATGTCCCGATAACATTATGAGTGCCATCTTCAACTCCGAAGACAATATATCCGTAAGGCTTTGAAAGTAAAGCCGCACTATTCGCCAAAGCAGAAATTCGTTCTCCTATTTCTTCCTTTGAGTGAAAATTATGCTTAAACTCAACCCATTCAGATTCGGAGGGTAAAGCCACCAGACGATTGAGCAATAATTCTAATTCAGACTGTTCCATTTATTTCTGACTACCGTAGGCGCTCGAGGGTGACGAAGCGGACGGGGGGAGTGGTGG
>CAMWSS010000029.1 GCA_947177035.1 uncultured Porphyromonadaceae bacterium
ATTGAAACCCCGCCCCCTTCGAAAACCAACCCCCCGCGTCGGGTCGAAAACAATGAAAAACTTAACTAACCCCCACCACACCCTTAATTTCACTTCCCCCCCCCCCAACAACTTCATATTACCCAACATAGCTACTTAAACAAATGATACAGACTGAAACCCGCTTGACAGTCGCTGACAACTCCGGAGCAAAGGAAGCCCTGTGCATCCACGTGCTCGGTGGCACAGGACGCCGCTATGCGTCCGTTGGCGACATTATCGTGGTGTCGGTGAAGAGTGTGATACCTTCATCCGATGTGAAGAAAGGCACCGTGTCGAAAGCTGTGGTCGTCCGCACAAAAAAAGAAGTACGTCGCCCCGATGGGTCTTACATTAGATTCGACGACAATGCCTGTGTTCTGCTCAACAACGCAGGCGAACTTCGCGGAACCCGCATCTTCGGCCCCGTTGCCCGCGAACTCCGCGCAACCAACATGAAAATCGTGTCGCTCGCGCCCGAAGTGCTCTAAGCCCCGACACATCTGTCAGATCGTAATGTAACATCATCAACAAAATGACCAAATTACATATCAAAAAAGGCGACATCGTCTATGTGAACTCCGGCGAAGACCGCGGCAAACAAGGCCGTGTGCTCTCCGTCCAGGTCAAGAAGCAGCGCGCCATCGTCGAGGGCATGAACATGGTCACCAAGGCCGCAAAGCCCAGCGCCAAGAACCCCAACGGTGGACTCGTGAAGATGGAAGCTCCCATTCACGTTTCCAACCTCAACCTCATTGACCCCAAATCAGGCAAACCCACCCGCGTGGGCCGCGTCCGCAACGAAAAGGGTCAAACTGTCAGAATCGCTAAAAAGTCAGGAGAGGAGATTAAGTAATGAGCAGCACATCTTTGCAGAAAGACTATAAGGAACGCATCGTTCCCGCTCTGGTAAAAGAGTTTAACTACACCTCGGTAATGCAGGTGCCCCGCCTGAAAAAAATCGTGATCAACCAGGGCCTCGGCGCTGCCACTCAGGACAAGAAGATCATCGAGACCGCCATCAACGAACTCACCGCAATCACCGGTCAGAAAGCTGTGGCAACCCTTTCAAAAAAGGACATCTCGAACTTCAAACTGCGTAAAAAAATGCCCATCGGCGTGATGGTGACCCTCCGTCGCGAGAAAATGTACGAATTCCTTGAACGCCTCGTGCGCGTGGCCCTGCCCCGTATCCGCGACTTCAAAGGAATCGACTCCAAACTCGACGGCCGCGGCAACTACACCCTCGGCATCACCGAGCAGATCATCTTCCCTGAAATCAACATCGACGCCATCAACAAAATGATGGGCATGAACATCACCTTCGTGACCTCGGCTCAGACCGACGAAGAAGGCTTTGCTCTGCTCAAACAGTTTGGCCTTCCCTTCAAGAAAAACTAATCAACAATCAATTCAACCATCACTATGGCAAAAGAATCGATGAAAGCCCGCGAGGTGAAGCGCGCCAAACTCGTTGAAAAATACGCCGCCAAAAAAGCCGCTCTCAAAGCGGCCGGCGACTACGAGAGCCTCCAGAAGCTCCAGCTCCTGCCCAAAAACGCATCGAAAGTGCGTCTGCACAACCGCTGCTCCATCACCGGACGTCCCAAAGGCTATATGCGCCAGTTCGGCATCAGCCGTATCCAGTTCCGCGAAATGGCCTCGGCCGGTCTCATCCCCGGAGTGCGCAAGGCAAGCTGGTAATCTTCACCTCCAATGCAAGTAATGTAATTAAATATTGTTCGGACACACCCGAATCAATTTAACCATCAACAACAATGACTGATCCCATAGCAGATTATCTGACAAGATTGAGGAACGCCATCAAGGCCAACCACCGCGTGGTGGAAATCCCCGCCTCAAACTTGAAAAAAGAGATCACCAAGATCCTCTTCGAACAAGGCTATATTCTTAACTACAAGTTTATAGAGGGTGAAACCCCCGCAGGCTCCATCAAGATAGCCCTCAAGTATGACCCCAAAGACAAGGTCAATGCCATCAAATGCCTCAAGCGCGTCAGCCGTCCCGGCCTGCGCCAGTACACCGGCTACAAAGACATGCCCCGTGTGCTCAACGGCCTCGGCATCGCCATCCTCTCCACCTCGCGCGGCGTCATGACAAACAAACAGGCTCTCGCTGAAAAAGTCGGCGGAGAAGTGCTCTGCTACGTTTACTAATCAAGAAAGGAGGAATAACAGAATATGTCACGTATAGGTAAAGCTCCGATTGAGATTCCCGCAGGCGTAACAGTTACCGTCAGCGGCCACAACGTAACCGTAAAAGGCCCCAAAGGCGAACTCTCACAGACCGTCAACCCCGACATCAACGTCGCAGTCGAAGATGGACACGTTCACGTAACCCGTCCCTCTGACGACCGCGAACACCGCGCACAGCACGGCCTCTACCGCGCCCTGATCCACAACATGATCGTCGGCGTATCGACCGGCTATCGCAAAGAGATGGAACTGGTGGGCGTCGGCTACCGTGCCAATGCCGAAGGACAGGTTCTCGAACTTGCACTCGGATTCTCACACGCCATCTTCATCAAGCTCCCCAAAGAAATCAAAGTGGAAGCCAAGAGCGAACGCAACAAAAACCCCCTGATCATCCTTGAGAGCGGCGACAAGCAGCTCCTCGGTCAGGTATGCGCCAAAATCCGCTCTCTGCGCAAGCCCGAACCCTACAAGGGCAAAGGCATCAAGTTTGTCGGTGAAGTTATCCGTCGCAAGTCGGGTAAGAGCGCCGGCGCGAAGTAATCATTCACCCGATTAGACCAATCTCACTATGATTTCAAAAATAGCAAGACGCAACAAAATCAAGGCACGCATCCGCGGCAAAATCTCCGGCACCGCCGAACGCCCGCGCATGACCGTGTTCCGCTCAAATAAGGCTATCTACGTCCAGCTCATCGACGATCTGGCCGGAAAGACCCTCGTCGCCGCTTCCTCAAAAGGACTCGAAGGTGGAACCAAAATCGAAGAAGCTGCCAAAGTCGGACAGGCTGTGGCCCAGAAGGCTATCGAAGCCGGCATAACCGAAGTCGTATTCGACCGCAACGGTTACCTCTTCCACGGCCGAGTTAAATCACTGGCTGACGCTGCCCGCACCGCCGGCCTCAAATTCTAAAGACTCTTTCTCTGACCTATGGCAACAAAAACCAATCGCGTTAAATCAACCAACGACCTTGAACTCAAGGACCGTCTCGTGGCCATCAACCGCGTCACCAAAGTGACCAAAGGCGGCCGCGCATTCACCTTCGCCGCAATCGTAGTGGTGGGTAACGAAGACGGAATCATCGGATGGGGACTCGGAAAAGCCAACGAAGTGACCGCCGCCATTGCCAAAGGCGTCGAAGCCGCTAAAAAGAACCTTATCCGCGTACCCGTTCACAAAGGCACCGTGCCTCACGAACAAGTGGCCAAATTCGGCGGCTCACGCATCATCCTGCGTCCCGCTTCCCACGGTACTGGCGTGAAGGCCGGCGGCGCTATGCGTGCCGTGCTTGAAAGCGTGGGCATCACCGACGTGCTGGCCAAATCCAAAGGCTCTTCCAACCCCCACAACCTGGTGAAAGCGACCATCGCCGCCCTCGGCGAAATGCGCTCGCCCGCTCAAGTGGCTGCCAATCGCTCGGTGAGCGTTGACAAAGTGTTCAACGGCTGATCCAGAATCTGAGATCCACCAAAACTCCCTTTTTTCACTCACCACCACACAATTCAAGCACATTCACCAAAATGGCAAAAATAGCAATCACCCAAATCAAGAGCCGGATCAACGCGCCTGCCGTACAGAAGCGCACACTCGACGCTCTGGGGCTTCACAAAATGCACCGCACCGTGGTGCTTGAAGACACCCCCTCAGTGATGGGCATGGTAAAAACTGTGCATCATCTGGTCAAAGTTGAACCCGCCAACTAATCATTATCAACCGAACAAGTCATGGAACTCAATAACCTCCAGCCTGCAGTAGGCTCCACCAAAAACCGCACCCGCAAGGGCCGCGGTGCCGGATCCGGCAAAGGCGGCACTTCTACCCGCGGTCACAAAGGCGCTAAGCAGCGTTCCGGCTACAGCCGCAAAATCGGTTTCGAAGGCGGCCAGATGCCCCTTCAGCGCCGTCTGCCCAAATTCGGCTTCAAATCACTCAACCGTGTGGCCTACAAAGCCATCAACCTTGCCGACATTCAGGCCCTGGCCGAAGCCAAAGGTCTTCAGACCATTGACCTCGAAACCCTGGCCGCCGCAGGTCTTGTGGCAAAGAATGAACTGGTGAAAGTCCTCGCAAAAGGCCACATCACCAGCAAGGTCGACGTTCACGCCAATGCTTTCTCCGCCGCCGCCAAAGCAGCCATCGAAGCTGCCGGAGGTCAGGCTGTGGAAGTGAAGTAACACCACCATTGGCGCGTCCGTCCTTCGCCTCGCCACAAACCCCCATCATTCCCCAATGAGATTCATACAAACCATCAAAAACATCTGGACCATTGAGGAACTGCGCAAACGCATCCTCGTAACGCTCATGTTGGTACTCGTGTACCGACTTGGGTGTTACGTCGTGCTGCCGGGCATCAATCCTGCCCATCTGATGGCGCTCGAAAAATTCACCGAATCGAGCGGTCTGATGCAGTTGCTCAATATGTTCTCGGGCGGCGCATTCTCCAATGCCTCCATTTTCGCTCTGGGTATCATGCCCTACATCACGGCATCGATCGTGATTCAGTTGCTCGGCATGATATTGCCATCCTTTCAGAAAATGCAACGCGAAGGCGAAAGCGGCCGTCAGAAACTGAATCAGTACACACGCTACCTCACCGTACTGATCCTGGTCATCCAGGGTCCTGCCTACCTGGTCAACCTCCAGCACCAGCTCAACGCCGCCGCCTCATCGACCGGCGCCATCATCGAAATGAGCGCCTGGACCATGGCCTACCTCACCGTGATACTGGCAGCCGGCTCCATGTTCATCATGTGGCTCGGCGAACGCATCACAGACCGCGGCATCGGCAACGGCATATCCTTCATCATCCTCGTCGGTATCATCGCCCGCCTGCCGCAGGCCCTCTCACTTGAATTCGTCAGCCGTCTGCCCGGCACCGCCGGCACCCAGGGCGGCCTGATCATGTTCGTCATCGAACTCATCCTGCTCTTTGCCGTGACAGTCGGAGCAGTCCTCCTCGTACAAGGCACACGCAAAGTTCCCGTACAATATGCCAAACGCGTTGTCGGCAACCGCCAGTACGGCGGCGCCCGTCAGTACATCCCCCTGAAAGTGAATGCTGCCGGAGTAATGCCCATCATCTTCGCCCAGGCCATAATGTTCATCCCCCTGTCACTCTCAGGCTTCAGCGCCGACGGATCAGGCTCGGGCTTCTTCGCCACCTTCTCCAACGTCAACGGATTCTGGTACAACGCAGTCTACTTCCTGCTGATCGTCGTCTTCACATACTTCTACACCGCCATCACAGTGCGCCCCACCCAGATGGCCGAAGACATGAAGCGCAACAACGGATTCATCCCCGGAGTCAAACCCGGCAAAGCGACAGTAGACTACCTTGACAGCATCATGTCACGCATCACCCTGCCCGGATCGATCTTCCTCGGCATCGTCGCCGTCATGCCGGCATTCGCCCGCCTGTTCGGAGTCAGCCAGAACTTCGCCCAATTCTTCGGCGGCACATCACTGCTGATCCTCGTCGGCGTCGTCCTCGACACCCTCACCCAGGTAGAAAGCCACCTGATGATGCACCACTACGACGGACTGATGAAAGAAGGCAAAATCAAAGGCCGCACCACCGGCTCGGCCTATTGATCCATTGTTCACGATGTCAGCAGACGAAAACTACAAGATTCTTGCATAGCAAATCAAACAAAGCCTGATGATATATCTGAAAACGGCCGAAGAAATTGCCCTCATGCAAGAAGCAGCCACACTGTTGAGCCGCACACTTGGCGAAATCGCCAAGTGGGTGGCTCCCGGTGTGACTACGCTGCGGCTTGACACCATAGCGCGGGAATACATGCAAGACCACGGCGGACGCCCCGCCTGCCTCGGATACGAAGGATTCCCCGCCTCAGTGTGCATGGAAGTCAACGAAACCGTAGTCCACGGATTCCCCGGCAACTACACCCTTCGCGAAGGAGACATCCTCGGCACAGACACCGTTGTCGAACTCAACGGATATTGCGCCGACATGTGCTACACATTCGCCGTCGGCGAAATCGATCCCAAAGTGCGCCAACTCCTGGTCGACACAAAAGAATCACTCGCCGTTGGCATCGCCGCCGCCCGCGAAGGAGCACGCATCGGCGACATATCCAACGCCGTGCAGACCTACTGCGAAAAACGCGGCTACTCCGTCGTGCGAGAAATGTGCGGACACGGAATCGGCCGCAAAATGCACGAATCGCCCGAAATCCCCAATTACGGACGCCGCGGCATCGGACCCGTCCTGAAAGCCGGAATGGTCATCTGCATCGAACCGATGATCAACCTCGGCTCGCGCAACATCGTCATCGAGCGCGACGGATGGACCTGCCGCACAAAAGACCGCAAGCCGAGCGCCCACTTCGAACACACCGTGGCAATCCTCCACGGCGAAACAAGAGTGCTCACATCTTTCGACCCGATCGCCGAAGCCCTTGGCCCACGGTTCATCTGACCGACTCCATCACCAACAAGTTCATAAACCACAAAAACCAATAAATGGCAAAACAAGCTGCAATAGAACTCGACGGCACTATAGTGGAAGCTCTCAGCAACGCTATGTTTCGCGTTGAACTTGAAAACGGCCACGAAATCACGGCCCACATCTCCGGCAAGATGCGCATGCACTACATCAAAATCCTGCCCGGCGACAAAGTCAGAGTGGAAATGAGCCCCTACGACCTCTCCAAAGGCCGCATCGCCTTCCGCTACAAATAAAAATCCCGCCGCCACACAACCGGCGCGGAGGCCGTATAAAAAAAGACTCCTCTCTATCTCCGTCCATCACATCAACAACCCACGCCACTCCTCTCTCCAGTCCGGAGCCTCCGGCGCCGGACTCCAAACACGAAACCAACCATAATAAACATTACCCTAATCTCATTTCAAACACGATGAAAGTAAGAGCATCAATCAAGAAGCGCACAGCCGACAGCAAGATCGTGCGTCGCAAAGGCCGCCTCTACGTGATCAACAAAAAGAACCCCAAATACAAACTCCGTCAAGGATAAGTTTGTGGGATCTAAAAAATTTTTTGTACCTTTGCAAAAATTTTTCCACTTACCAACAAAAATATGGCAGTAAGAATCGTGGGAGTTGACCTCCCCCAGAACAAAAGAGGTGAAATAGCCTTGACCTACATCTACGGCATCGGCCGTAGCGCCTCCAAGACCATCCTCGAGAAGGCCGGAGTCGACAAAGACATTAAAGTAAAAGACTGGACTGACGAACAGGCAGCCAAAGTTCGTGAAGTCATCGGCAGCGACTACAAGGTCGAAGGCGACCTTCGCTCCGAAATCCAGCTCAACATCAAGCGACTGATGGACATCGGCTGCTACCGTGGCATCCGTCACCGCAACGGCCTGCCCGTGCGCGGTCAGAGCACCAAAAACAACGCTCGCACTCGCAAGGGTCGCAAAAAGACCGTTGCCAACAAGAAAAAAGCAACCAAGTAATTAATCCCATCACCTTCATTAGACAATAATGGCTAAAAAGACAGTCGCAGCTAAGAAGAGAAACGTGAAAGTAGGCGCAGAAGGCCAGCTTCACGTACACTCCTCTTTCAACAACATCATCGTGTGCCTCGCCAACTCTGAAGGTCAGGTAATCTCCTGGTCTTCGGCCGGCAAAATGGGCTTCCGTGGCTCAAAGAAAAATACCCCCTACGCTGCCCAGATGGCAGCCCAGGACTGCGCCAAAGTGGCCTTCGACCTTGGCCTGCGCAAAGTGAAAGCATATGTGAAGGGTCCCGGCAACGGCCGTGAATCCGCAATCCGCACCGTGCACGGTGCCGGCATCGAAGTGACCGAGATCCTCGACGTCACCCCGCTGCCCCACAACGGTTGCCGCCCCCCCAAGCGCCGCAGAGTCTGATCCTGATTGTCAGACCGGCGTCCTGAACGCGCGCGCATGGCCGGCGGCGACACCGCCACAGCGACACACAGTGCCCCGGCACCACACGGCAAGGCAGTAATGAGCCAACCAAACCAGAACTGCCCGACAGTGGGTCACCAGGCTCCCGTTTTGAATATGACCATAACGAAGACCTAACCTCTCTATGGTCGCGGCTGTACGGAAGTCTACCGGCCCCCATCGGCCGGAACACCGTCTGAACGGTGCGATCCCCGATGCGGCTCACGTCCCTTGCCTCCACCGCCATCGAACCATGCGTGGACACAGCGCGCCAGCCACCCGCTTGGACAACCTCTCTCTCCCCGCCCTTCAACCAACATATAATTTACCTCCAATCAAAAACAACAATTCCCCTATAACTCATGGCAAGATATACAGGTCCAAAGACCAGAATTGCTCGCAAGTTTGGTGAACCCATCTTCGGTCCCGACAAAGTACTTGAAAGAAGGAACTTCCCTCCGGGCCAGCACGGTCAGAACCGTCGCCGCAAAACCTCGGAATACGGCATCCAGCTCCGCGAAAAGCAGAAAGCCAAATACACCTACGGAGTTCTCGAACGCCAGTTCCGCAACCTCTTTGACAAAGCTGCCCGCGCCAAGGGCATCACTGGCGAAATCCTGCTTCAACTGCTCGAATGCCGCCTCGACAACGTCGTTTACCGCATGGGCGTCGCTCCCACCCGCGCAGCTGCCCGCCAGCTCGTCCTGCACCGCCACGTGACAGTCAACGGCCAGGTTGTCAACATCCCCTCCTACCACGTAACCCCCGGCACCGTCATCGCTGTCCGCGAGAAATCAAAATCACTCGAAGTCATCACTGACTGTCTCGCAGGCTTCAACCACAGCAAATACCCCTGGATCGAATGGGACGAAGCCACCAAATCGGCCAAATTCCTCCACGTTCCCGCCCGCGAAGACATCCCCGAAGCCATCAAGGAGCAGCTCATCGTCGAACTCTATTCTAAGTAATCACCATAGCTCTAAGCACCATGGCTATATTAGCATTTCAGAAACCAGACAAAGTCCTCATGCTTGAAGCCGACAACTTCTTCGGCAAGTTTGAGTTCAAGCCATTGGAGCCCGGTTACGGTATTACTATCGGTAACGCCCTGCGTCGCATCCTGCTCTCTTCGCTTGAGGGCTATGCAATCTCCTCGATCCGCATCGACGGAGTGAAGCACGAATTCGATGTCATTCCCGGAGTGAAGGAAGATGTCACCAACATCATCCTCAACCTCAAGAAAGTCGAACTCAAGCAGATTGTCGAAGATACAGACGCCGAGCAGGCTTCAGTCGTCGTCAACGGCGGCGACAAGCCCTTCACCGCCGGCCAACTCGGTGCGGTTCTCCACGGATTCGAGGTTCTCAATCCCGACCTGGTCATCTGCCACCTCGACCCCTCGGCCTCGTTCACCCTTGACTTCACAATCAACAAGGGCCGCGGCTGGGTTCCCGCCGACGAAAACGAAGTCCCGTCCAACGATATCAACATCATCGCCATCGACTCCATCTACACCCCCATCAAGAACGTGAAGTATGCAGTCGAAAACTTCCGTGTTGACCAGAAGACCGACTATGAGAAACTTGTCCTCGAGATCACAACCAACGGTTCGATTCTCCCCCAGGACGCTCTCAAAGACGCTGCCAAAATCCTCATCCAGCATTTCATGCTCTTCTCCGACGAACGCATAACCATCGAAGTCACCGAAGAGGAAGACAACGAAGAATTCGACGAAGAAGTGCTGAAAATGCGTCAACTGCTCAAATCAAAGCTCGTTGACCAGGACCTCAGCGTGCGCGCTCTCAACTGCCTCAAGTCAGCCGAAGTCGAAACCCTCGGCGATCTGGTGAAGCTCAACAAAAACGACCTGCTTAAGTTCCGCAACTTCGGCAAAAAGTCACTGACCGAGCTTGACGCCCTGCTGGCGCGCCTCAACCTCTCGTTCGGCATGGACATCTCAAAGTATAAACTTGACAAAGACTAAACTCCAAGATGAGACACAATAAAAAATTCAACCACCTTGGCCGCAAAAAAGCACACCGCGACGCTATGCTGGCCAATATGACCATCTCGCTCATCCAGCACAAGCGCATCTTCACCACTCTGGCCAAAGCCAAAGCTCTCCGCGTTTATGCCGAGCCGCTGATCAACCGCGCCAAAGAAGACTCGATGGCTAACCGTCGCCTCGTCTTCTCATACCTCCAGAACAAATACGCCGTCACCGAACTCTTCCGTGAAATCTCACAGAAGATCGCTGACCGCCCCGGAGGCTACACCCGCATCCTCAAAACCGGCAACCGTCTCGGCGACAACGCCCAGATGTGCTTCATCGAGCTTGTTGACTACAACGAAGCAATGCTCGGCGCCAAAAAAGATGCGGCCAAGAAGACCCGCACCCGCCGCAGCCGCAAGGCCGCAGCTCCCGCAGCAGAGGCTCCCGCAGCCGAAGCTCCCGCAGCTGAATAAACCGTCAACCGATTTGACCGGACAATACATCCGGAGTGGACGCCTGCCAGCCAGACACCACTCCGGATATTTTTATATCCGGCGGACTTTGAAATAAAGAAATTTTTCAGTAATTTTGCCAAAAATCTAACACCAATCACCAACATCCACAGATGACTCATCGCTTTATCCTTAACGAAACATCGTTTTTCGGCCCCGGCTCACGCGCCGAACTCCCCGGACAGATCGCCCGCCTCGGCGGCAAGAAAATCCTTGTAGTCACAGATCCGGGCCTGCTCAAATTCGGAGTAGCCAAAAAAGTCACCGACGTGCTTGAAGCCGCAGAAATACCATTTGACATTTTCTCTGACGTCAAACCCAACCCGACCGTGGCCAACGTACACGCCGGCGTCGACGCCTTCCGCGCCTCCGGCGCCGACATCATCGTCGCCATCGGCGGAGGCTCCGCCATGGACACAGCCAAGGCCATCGGCATCGTTGTGCGCAACCCCGAATTTGCCGACGTCGTTTCGCTTGAAGGATGCGCCCCCACACGCCATAAATCGGTCCCCATGATAGCCCTGCCCACCACCGCGGGCACTGCCGCCGAAACAACCATCAACTACGTCATCATCGACGAACAGAAGCAAAAAAAGATGGTCTGCGTGGACCCTAACGACATTCCCCTCTGCGCCATCATCGACGCCGAACTGATGTACTCGCTTCCGCCGTCGCTCACCGCCGCCACCGGACTCGACGCCCTCACCCATGCCATCGAAGGCTTCGTCACCAAAGCCGCCTGGCCTATGAGCGACATGTTTGAACTGGAGGCCATACGCATGATCGCCCGCCACCTGCCCGTGGCAGTGGCCGAACCTCAGAACGCCGAAGCGCGCGACGGAATGGCTGTGGCGCAATACATAGCCGGCATGGCCTTCTCCAACGTCGGCCTCGGCCTCGTCCACGGCATGGCCCACCCGATGGGCTCGCTCTTCGACGTGCCCCACGGAGTGGCCAACGCCCTGCTGCTC
Source organism: uncultured Porphyromonadaceae bacterium (assembly GCA_947177035.1). Taxonomy (GTDB): domain Bacteria; phylum Bacteroidota; class Bacteroidia; order Bacteroidales; family Muribaculaceae; genus UBA3263. The sequence continues at coordinate 11,607 of CAMWSS010000029.1, forward strand.
CCCACCGTCATGGAATTCAACCTCCCCTGCTGTCTCGACAAATTCCCCCGCGTGGCCGAAGCCATGGGAGTCGACATCTCGGGCATGACGCGCGAACAGGCCGCCCAGGCTGCGTGTGACGCCGTGCGCGCCCTCGCCGTCAAGGTCGGCATCCCCCAGCACCTCTCCGAACTTGGCATCAAGGAAGCCGACATCGCCGCTCTCGCCGACCAGGCCCTGGCCGACGTCTGCACCCCCGGCAACCCCCGCGATGTCACTCTCGACGACATCCGTGCTCTCTACCTCTCAGTGCTCTGATCATCTAATCCCTCGTTTCTAACGACAAGCGCGCTCCTGACTCTGATTCAGCTGGCGCGCTTTTTCCTCATCGAGCTTGGATGATAGGCGGGATTTTGCTAATTTTGCTCCCTGAGGCCGCAACAAAAGGCACGCCTAACCTACACATATAATGTAATGTCAAAAAAAAGACTATCAGAAAAAATAGCCGCATTCTGCTCCGACCTGGGCGCGTCGGCCAAGGGGCTGGTGAAGATTGCCACACAATCGCGCCGCTGCACCGTCAAAGCTGTGGCGCAGCCTGGCGAGCGCCTCGTCATCATGGGCAACGGCCCGTCGCTGGCCGACAATATCAGCAGCGACCTCGACAAACTGACCCAGGCAAAGACCTTGGCCGTCAATTTCGCCGCCAACACCGAGGAGTTCTGCCGCCTGCGCCCCGATTTCTATCTGCTGGCCGACCCTCATTTCTTTACCGGACGCGACACCGACCCCAACGTGGCGCGCCTGTTCAGCCGGTTCAATGAGGCTGTTGACTGGCCGATGACCCTGTTTGTGCCCGTCGGCCACACGGCCGAATCGCTCGGCATATCCAATGCTTATATCGCAGTCAGGCGCTTCAATCCCGTCGGGGCCGAAGGTTTCAGGTGGTTCACGTCGCTGGCCTATTCATCGGGGCGCGCCATGCCGAGACCGCGCAATGTGCTCGTCCCCTCTCTGATGGTGGGTATGCTGATGGGCTTTCGTGAAATATATATAGTCGGGGCCGACCACAGCTGGATCCGTACACTCGACGTCAACGAGCGGAATGAAGTGGTTTCTGTGCAGCCTCACTTCTATAAAGACAATCAGGCGGAGCACTCGCGGGTGACAAGCGTCTACAAAGATATCCGCCTCCACGAGATCCTGATGAGTTTTCATGTGGCATTCAAGGCTTATCATCAGATAGCCTCATATGCCGCCTCGAAAGGTGTCAGAATCTACAATTCCACCCGATCGTCATATATCGACGCCTTCCCCCGTCGCCCGCTTTAACGGGACGCCCCGGGGGCATACCAGCCGGCCGACGTCTGATAGAAGGCGGCGGCCTTTTTCACATGGGTTGAATCTATGGTTTCCACCGGCCTGGTGGCAAACCAGTCGTCGCCGTCGGTGGCGCGCACGAACTGTTCGATGCGTTTCACGGGCGAGAGCACCGTCAGCGTGTCGTTTTCCAGATAGCCGAGGTTCTCATAAGTGGCCAGATAGGCGCGGGGGCTGAAATCGGCGCCGAGCACGTTCTGGCCGAAGAACGACGAGTCATATTCAAATCCGAGCAGAGCAAACAGCGTCGGCATCAGGTCGATCTGCGAGCAGACGTCGCCGATGGCCCGCGGGGAGATCATGCCGGGGGCAAAGATCATGGCCGGGATGTGATACTTGTCGAGCGGAAGCTCTGTTTTTCCGGCACTCGAGGCGCAATGGTCGGCCACGATCACGAACACGGTGTTGTCAAACCAGGGTCTCTCCGATGCCATCTTGATGAAACGGCCCAGCGCCCAGTCGCTGTACATCACGCCGCCGGCTCTTTTCTTCGAGTCGGCCGGGATCGGAATGCGTCCTTCGGGATAGGTGAAGGGGCGGTGGTTGCTGATGGTCATTATCTGTGCGAAAAACGGACGGGTGTCGTTGGCGGCAATGCCGTCGAGGGTGGATAGCGCCTTGTCGTAAGCATTTTCATCGGCCACGCCCCAGATGTTTTTAAACGTGATCTCGCCGGGCTGATAGTCCTTCACGTCTATGACTTCATAGCCGTTTCCGCCGAAGTAGGTGCCCATGTTGTCAAAATAGGAGTTTCCGCCATAGAAATACATCGGACGGTAGCCCATTTCGCCGAGCATCACGCCGGTTGTGCGCATTCCGCCGCAGTCGGGGCGCTTGACGATGCTTTCGCCGGGGCAGGGAGGCAGCGAGAGGGTCAGGGCCTCCAGACCGCGCACCGTGCGGTTGCCGGTGGCGAAGAGGCGGTCAAACACCAGCGATTTCCGTGCAAGCGAGTCGAGATTGGGAGTGAGGTGGCGGTGGTCGCCATAGCGCTCCATATATGATGCGCTCATGCTCTCTATCGTCACCAGAATGATGTTGGGCATGGTGCCGGGCGTCACGGCCATTGTGGTCGAGTCGGGGGTGACGTGGCGGGTGTTGATGCCCGACGATCCATACAGGCTGTGGATATAGCCCTCGGCTTCGGCCGGAGTCAGAGCATAGTAGAATTGCCCATAGTCAAGATGATTTTTGCGGAATGCGTCGAAAAATTTGTAGACGCCGTTGGCCTGCAGTTCGTCATAATATGCGTTGCCGCTCTGCTGGAATCCGGTGGTGAACGGAATTATGAGCAGTGACGCGCAGGCGCTGACCAGGTATGCGCCCGATGCTTTCAGTTTCCAGCCTCCGGCTGTGAGGGCGTCGAGTTTTCGGGCGTCGGTGCGGAAGAGCAGCCATGTCGTCACCACGGTTATCACTGCCACTGCGATGGACAGTGGCACCATGGCATACGATTCCATGATATTGCCCACCACTTCGTTGGAGTAGATCAGATAGTCGACGGCGATGAAATTATAGCGCACGTTGAATTCGTCCCAGAAGAAGTATTCTCCGGCGGCGTTGAAGTAGATGATCAGCACGTAAAGGCCGCTCAGAATCCAGAACCACACTCTGGTCCATGGGGCGCGCACTGCCGGGACAAGGAAGCGCAGAGCGAATCCGGCCGCCCAGAATCCGATCAGGCCCTGTGCGATGTGAGGCACCACCGAGCCATATTCGTCAAACACAGTGTTGAAGCAGGTCACATAGATCAGTGCCCCCACGAGCGCCGCCAGAATGCAGCTTCCGGTCTTTCGGCCATATTTTCTGCGGCTCACGGACATGAAAAACAGCCACATGAACACCAGTGACAGCACTCCGACACACAGGTCGTTGACGGCGCCGAGACAGAAGGTGGCTATCCATTGGCCGATGCCTAAGCCGAGATCGCCGGGAGTTATGCATGCAAGCACTATGCGCACGATCACTCCGACAATCAGTATCATGGAGAGGATTCTGGCGCTGAAAGACGAGAATATTTTCATGATTTATTTGAGAAAATGAAGTGGATGAACTGGAGTGGCGTGGAAATTGCCGCGGTCATAGGCCACAGACCCGTTGACGAGGACGGTCACGACGGAGTGGCCCGTGGTGATGCCTGCGGCCGGAATCCATCCGCAGGGTCCGAGGCAGTCGCTGTCGGAGATCAGGTGTTGTTCCGGGGCCACAATCACGATATCGGCGTAATATCCCGGGTCGAGATATCCACGGCGGTCTATTCCGAAGATTTCGGCCGGAGCATGGGCCGCGCGGGCCGCCACCGTTTCCGGTTTGAACAGATCAAGCAGCATCGGCAGCGAGAATTGCAGATTCGGGCATCCCGACGGGGCACTGAGTCCGTCGCCTGCCATTTTCTCTTCCAGCAGGTGCGGGGCATGGTCGGTGCCGATGGTGTCGATTGTTCCGTCCTTGACTGCTTTGCGCAGGGCAGAACGGTCGGTCGATGCCTTGACGGCCGGGTTACACTTCAGGCGGGTGCCCATCGTTTCATAATCTTTGTCGCACCATTGCAGATACTGGATGCAGGTTTCGGCGGTGACTCCCTCGGGGCGGTCCGGGCGCGAGAGCAGGCGCACTTCGGCGGCGGTGCTCACGTGGAGCAGGTGCAGGCGGGCGTTATGCCTGCGGGCCAGGCCGATGGCGCGTGACGCCGCGTCGACGCATGCGCGCGAGTCGCGGATCACCGGATGCATGTCGACAGGCACCGGCTCGTCGCCGAATGTGTCGCGGGCTATTTCAGTGTGGGCCGCGATGCGGGCGTTGTCTTCGGCGTGCACTGCGATCGTGGCCCTGACGTTGCTGAACAGGGCATCGAGCGCTTCGTCGCTGTCGACCAGCATGTTTCCGGTCGAAGAGCCAAGAAACAGTTTCACGCCTGGCACCTGGCTGTAGTCGGCGGCCATCAGTTCGCTGAGATTCGAGTCGGTGGCTCCGATCCAGAAGGCATAGTTTGCCGCGCTTGCGGTTTCCGCCCGGTCCATCTTGGCCTGCCAGTCGGCAATGGTGACCGTCGGTGGGGCGGTGTTCGGCATGTCCATGAACGAAGTGACGCCTCCGGCCAGGGCCACGCGGCTTTCGGTTTCGATGTCGCCCTTGCGTGTCAGCCCCGGGTCGCGGAAGTGGACGTGGGCGTCGATTGCGCCGGGCATCACCAGAGCGCCCTGCGCGTCAATGACCGAGTCGGCCTCCAAGGAGGGCGGTGTGCCCTTTCCGGAGGCCGAAATGAATTCTCCGTCGATGGCAAGCCATCCGGCGGTTGTTTTGCCGCGGTTCACAATCCGGGCATTATGAATCAGTATCATCTGTGAACTTCTTGTAATTCTTGAAGAACGATCTGAATTTCAGGCTCATCACTCCATAAAGACCTTCGCCGAATATGCCGCTGCTCATTTTGCTGGTGCCCAGGCGGCGGTTAATGAACACAATCGGCACCTCGGCGATGCGGAATCCGTGACACCAGGCTGTGAACTTCATTTCGATCTGGAAGGCATAGCCTTTGAATCGGATGTGGTCGAGGTCCATGTGGGCGAGCACGCGGCGGCGGTAGCACACGAATCCGGCCGTTGTGTCGTGCACCGGCATTCGGGTCACAGTGCGCACGTAACGCGAGGCGAAATAGCTCATCAGCACCCGGCCCATAGGCCAGTTGACCACGTTGACTCCGGTGAGATAGCGTGATCCGACGGCCAGGTCGGCTCCATCCGTTCCGGAGCAGGCTTCGAGCAGGCGCGGCAGGTCGTCGGGGTTGTGGCTGAAGTCGGCGTCCATTTCAAATATGAAGTCATAGTCGCGTTCGAGCGCCCATTTGAATCCGGCGATGTAGGCCGTGCCCAGTCCGAGTTTTCCGGCGCGTTCGAGCAGGTGAACTCTTCCGGGCATCTGCTCGGTCTTGCCGCGCACGATGCCAGCAGTGCCGTCTGGCGAATTGTCGTCAATGACCAGCACTTCAAACTGTTGCGGCAAAGCCGTGACCGCGTCTATGATCGCGGCCACGTTCTCTTTTTCGTTATATGTAGGAATGATTACAAGGCTTTTTTCCCGGCCTTGTCCGTTTTCCTGATTATTTTGCTGCACCTGAGGGTTTGTAGCGTTTGTTGAGTTCATCGAGCACTTCGTCGGTGATGTCGAGAGCCGGGTTGAAGTAGAGACCTGCGGCTGCATTCAGAATTGCGTCGAAGTTGTTTTTCTGGCAGATGTAGCGCACCACCGAGTTGATGGAGTCGTTGATCTGTGACTGCATGTTGCCGAGCTGGCGGGCAAACTCGATCTGTTTTTTGTCGAGCTGTGCGGCTGCTGCTTCCTGCATTTTCTGCAGGCTTGCCTGGTCGCTCTCAAGGCTCTGCTGCGAGAGGTAGAGTCCCTGCTGATATTTGTTCTGGATCTCTTCGGCGCGTTTGTTCAGGCGGGCGCTGTGCTGCTGCTGTTCCACGGCCAGAGTGTACTGGGCAACGGAGTCAGCCTTTGCATATTCCTGGAAGAGGGAGTATTCCATCTGGATACGTCCCATGTCGACGTAACGCACATATTTGGCGAGTGCGGTTTCGTGAAGCATATCTTTGCTGCTGTCAATGGAGTCGTTGCCGCCGGCAGCTGAGTCTGAAGCGGGCTTGGAGTCGCATGAAGCTAAGGCCAGTGCAAGACCCATCAGGAACAGGGCTGCAAAGAAAGTGAGATTTTTCATCGTTGTTGTTGTTGAATGAAGTTTCGTGTAATATTAAATGCGTTGGATGTTGATTATTTCATGTTTTTTGCGCAACCGATACCCCGTCGCTTCATTTCGGGATTTGAAGCGACATGGCCCGACGGGAATTTACCACCCTTAACAAACAGCACTTTCACGCCGAGAAGAATCACGGCGATCAGAAGCAAAAAAATGGTTAAAAAAAGCAGTTTCATTGTCGAAATCCATCGATTTGCGGTGCAAATATATGAAAGTTCGCCCAAATTTCGTGCCATTCCAAAAAATATTTGTAACTTAGTGAGCCGAATTAAAATAAATTTAACATAAATGTTCAAAATTTAATCTCTGTTATGACAATTCAGGATTTAAAACCCGCCCTTGTCTGGGGTATTTTCGATGAAATCACCCGAGTGCCCCGTCCTTCAAAAAAGGAGGAGAAAATCCGTCAATATCTGCTTGACTTCGCCAAACGGCATAATGTGGCGGTCAAGACAGACGCTATCGGTAACGTCGTGATGAGCCGGCCGGCCACACCCGGTCACGAAGACGCTCCGGTGGTTGTGCTTCAGGGCCACATGGACATGGTTTGCGAGAGCAATCATCCTTTTGATTTCGAGAATAATCCTATCACCACTATAATCGACGGCGAGTGGGTGCGTGCCGACGGCACCACTCTCGGCGCCGACAACGGCATCGGCATGGCAGCGTCGCTGGCCGTGATGATCGACAAGGATCTGGTGACCGGTCCTGTCGAGGCCCTGTTCACCGTAGACGAAGAGACCGGCATGACCGGTGCCAATAATCTCGGCGAGGGAATGCTTGAAGGAGACATTCTGCTCAACCTCGACTCTGAGGACGACGGCGAGATCTTCATCGGCTGTGCCGGCGGCATCGACACCGTGTGCACCTTCACTTACAAGCGCTCGGTGGCCCCGACCGATTTCTTCTATTTCCGCGTTGACATCAGCGGCGGTCTCGGCGGCCATTCCGGCGGCGACATCCATCTGGGCCATGCCAACGCCAACCAGCTGCTGGCTCGTTTCCTGTGGAATCTGAGCCAGAAGTATGAACTGAGCCTGATCGAGATCGACGGCGGCAATCTGCGCAACGCGATCGCCCGCGCCGCCCACGCCGTTGTCGGTGTGCATGCCGATCATAAGCATGACGTCATGGCTGAATTCAACGCCTATGCCGCCGCAGTGGCCAACGAATATGCCGGACTCGAGACAACGCTCAAGCTCGACATCCAGTCGGCCGAGCGTCCGGAATATGCCGTTGACTGCGAGACCGGCATGTCGGTGATCCGCTCCATTTACTCGGCTCCTCACGGCGTCATCTCCATGAGCCGCGAGCTTGAGGGTCTGGTCGAGACCAGCACCAATCTCGCATCGGTGAAGATGGTTGACGCCGACAAGATCGTGGTTACCACCTCGCAGCGTTCGTCGGTTGAGAGCCGCAAGCACGACATCGCCAACCGTGTGGAGGCCCACTTCCAGCTTGCCGGCGCCAAGGTCGAGCATGGCGAGGGCTATCCCGGCTGGCAGCCCAACATGAATTCGCGCATCATGTCCATCTGCTCCGACGCTTACGAGGAGCTTTATGGCGTGAAGCCCGCCATCAAGGCCATACATGCGGGTCTGGAATGCGGTCTGATTCTGGAGAAATATCCGAATCTCGACATGGCATCGTTCGGCCCGACTCTGCGCGGAGTGCACTCTCCGTCGGAACGTATGCACATCCCGGCTGTTGAACGTTTCTGGAATCAGCTTGTGCTGATACTCGAAAAGGTTGCCGGTCTGAAGAAGTGACCGAGTGAAATTTCCGGCACTGTCTCCTCTGCTGGCCATGATTGCCGTGGCTATGCCTGTGGCTACTGCCGACGCTCCGGCCGATGATCCGGAGCGTCAGGCGGAGTCGCCGGCTGCCTGTGGCGCCGACCGCTACACCCGCCTCTCCGACGCCGACTATCAGTCGGTGGCCGACAGTCTGGGGGTGTCGGTTGCGTGCATAAAGGCCGTGGTTGAGATCGAGACCGGAAATTGCGGGCAGGGTTTCGGCCCGGACAGCATGCCTATCATCAACTTCGATGTCAATATGTTTCGCAAATATGCCGGACTCCGCGGCATAAAGCCGGCTCGGTATCATGAGAGCCATCCCGTGGTGTTCGGTAAGCCCGATGTGCGCCGCTACGGTTCGCTGCATGCGGCGCAATATGCACGCCTGAACGCCGCGATGGATATTGACAGCGTCGCTGCGATGGAAGGCACCTTCTGGGGCATGTTTCAGATCGGCGGCTTCAACTGGCGTCTGTGTGGATGCGATTCCGTCCAGCAGTTTGTTGAGCGCATGTCGCATTCCGAACGTGCACAGCTTGAGCTGTTTGCAGCCTATGTCAAGGCGCGGCGGCTCGACCGCTTTCTTGTCAGGCATGACTGGGCTGCCTTTGCGCTGCGCTATAACGGTCCAGGCTTCCGCAAGATGAACTATGACGTGCGCCTGGCCGCCGCTTTCCGCCGCTACAACAACCGTCAGCAAAATTTGTAGACTGTTAACATACAGAGGGAAAACAAATGACATCAGGTATGCGTTTATAAAAGCGATACCAAAAGAATAATCCGACTAATAAAAACAAACATAATACATCTACTAAACCATGAGCAAATATCCCAAAATCGGCATACGCCCCACTATCGACGGTCGCCAGGGCGGCGTCCGCGAGTCGTTGGAAGATAAGACAATGGCGTTGGCCAAGGCAGTGGCCGATCTTATCAGCAGCAATCTCCGTTATCCCGACGGCACTCCGGTGGAGTGCGTGATCGCCGACAGCACCATAGGCCGCGTGGCCGAAACGGCAGCCTGCGCCGAAAAATTCGAGCGTGAAGGCGTCGGAGCCACCATCACCGTCACTTCGTGCTGGTGCTATGGCTCGGAAACCATGGATATGAATCCCTATTGGCCGAAGGCCGTGTGGGGCTTTAACGGCACTGAGCGTCCCGGCGCGGTCTATCTGGCCGCAGTGCTTGCCGCCCATGCCCAGAAGGGCCTGCCTGCATTCGGCATCTATGGCCATGACGTGCAGGATCTCAACGACAACACCATTCCGGCCGACGTGGCCGAGAAACTGCTCCGCTTTGCCCGCGCCGCAGTCGCCGTGGCAATGATGCGCGGCAAGAGCTATCTGTCGATCGGCAGCATGTGCATGGGTATTGCCGGCTCGATCGTGGATCCTGATTTCTTCCAGGAATATCTCGGCATGCGCAACGAAAGTGTCGACGAGACCGAGATCCTGCGTCGCATGGAAGAGGGTATCTATGATCACGAGGAATATGCCAAGGCCATGGCCTGGACAGAAAAATATTGCAAGAGCAACGAAGGCGAGGACTTCAAGAACCGCCCGGAGAAGAAGAAGACCCGTCAGGAAAAAGACGCCGACTGGGAGTTCATCGTCAAGATGACTCTGATCGTGCGCGACCTGATGCAGGGCAATCCGCGCCTGAAGGAGCTTGGCTTCAAGGAAGAGGCTCTGGGCCACAATGCCATCGCCGCCGGATTCCAGGGTCAGCGCCAGTGGACCGACTGGAAGCCCAACGGCGACTTCACGGAAGCTCTGCTCAACACTTCGTTTGACTGGAACGGCATCCGCGAGGCGTTTGTGCTCGCAACTGAAAACGATGCCTGCAACGGCGTGGCCATGCTCTTCGGGCATCTGCTGACCGGTTGCGGACAGATGTTCTCCGACGTGCGCACATACTGGAGTCCTGAAGCAGTGAAACGCGTGACCGGCAAGGAGCTGACCGGACGTGCCAAGGACGGCATCATCCACCTGATCAACTCCGGCGCGACAACTCTCGACGCCACCGGCGCCAGCGTGAACGCCCAGGGCGAACCGTGCATGAAGCCTTCGTGGGAGATGACAGACGCCGATGAAAAGGCATGTCTCGCCGCAACGACATGGTATCCTGCCGACCGCGATTATTTCCGCGGAGGCGGTTTCTCAAGCAACTTCCTGACCAAGGGCGGTATGCCTGTGACCATGATGCGTCTGAACCTTGTGAAGGGTCTCGGCCCGGTGCTTCAGATCGCCGAAGGCTGGACTGTCGACATTGACCCGGAAATCAACAAGGCGCTCGACATGCGCACCGACCCGACCTGGCCCACCACATGGTTTGTGCCCCGCCTGGATCCGTCAAAGGATGCATTCAAGGATGTTTACTCGGTGATGAACAACTGGAGCGCCAACCACGGAGCCATATCATACGGCCACATCGGCAAGGATATGATCACGTTGGCTTCGATGCTGCGCATTCCGGTTTGCATGCACAATGTGGAGGATGCTGAAATTTTCCGTCCGGCCGCATGGAACGCCTTCGGCATGGACAAGGAAGGTCAGGACTATCGTGCCTGCAAGAATTACGGCCCGATCTATAAATAATAAGGGTTAAAAAATGAGTCGATTAACGTTTAACGTCGGATGGACACGAAAGAGCCGGAGGCGTTAAACGTTAATTGTTAAAAACAAACTCCAAACACTTCCAGAAAATACAATGGCAACAATACATCAGATAAATGAATTTGTGGAATGCGCCCACCGCGTGGGCCGCGCCGGTCTGACCATCTGCTCCAGCGGCAATCTGTCGTGGCGCATCGGCGACGAAGTGCTCATTTCCGGAACCGGGTCGTGGGTTCCTGACCTGAAGCCCGACAATGTGGCTGTGGTGCGTCTGGCCGACGGAGCTTTGCTCAACGGAGTGCGCCCGTCGATGGAGAGCGGCTTCCATCTCGAGGTTCTGCGCCGTCGTCCGGAAATGAACGTCGTGCTGCATTTCCAGAGTCCTTATGCCACTGCGCTTGCCTGCCGCAAGAGCCGTCCGGCCGATCTCAACTTCACGGCCGAGGTGCCCATTCACGTCGGCAGTCCGATTCCTTTCATTCCCTATTTCCGCCCCGGTTCTCCCGAGCTGGCGTCGCATGTGGTTGAGGCCATGGTCGGTCAGGGCTGCAACTCTGTCATGCTGTGCAAGCACGGTCAGGTTGTGTGCGGCGAGGATTTCAACCATGCTTTCGAGCGCGCCATGTTCTTTGAAATGGCCTGCCGGATAGCAGTGCTCAACGGCGACGACGTTGATCCGCTCACTGCCGCCGAGATAGATGACCTCGCCCCCTATATCCAGGGCAAGAAACATTAAAACAACCGAATCAGGCCCGGGGGCAGCGGATTTTGTCGCGCGGACCCCGGGCTTTTTTCAATATTTCATCAAGGACAATGAATATAGCAGTTGATTTTGGGGCCGGCAGCGGTCGCGTAATGGCCGGTCGCGTTGATGGCGACGGAGTTATGCACATCACGGAACTTCACCGTTTCGCCAATCGCCGCGTGCAGCTCGGCCATCATATTTATTGGGATTTTCCGGCTCTTTTCGCCGAGATGATGGAGGGTCTGCGCAAGGCGGCGATGACCGGCGAGCGCATCGACTCCATCGGCATCGACACCTGGGGAGTGGACTTCGGACTGATTGACCGGGCCGGCTGTCTGCTGGGAAATCCGGTCTGCTACCGTGACCCGGCCACGGCCGGATATCCCGAACGTCTGGCACAGATCGATTCTCCGGCCGCACACTATGCCGAAGCCGGCATTCAGGTAATGGAGATAAACACGGTCTATCGCCTGATGGCCATGAACGACGAGCAGCCGCAGATGCTTGGCGCCGCGGCTTCCTTGCTGTTCATGCCTGATCTGTTCAGCTATTTTCTCACCGGTAATCCCAATGTGGAGTACACGATCGCATCGACCAGCGAGCTGATCGACGCGCGTTCGCGCAATTGGAATTTCGGCCTTATCCGTCGTCTCGGCCTGCCTGAAGGGCTGTTTGGCCCGATCGTGATGCCCGGCCATGTGAGGGGCCGTCTGACCGATGCGGTCAAGGAGCAGCTCGGCATCGACTATGACGTGCCGGTTGTGGCCGTCGGGTCTCACGACACAGCTTCGGCAGTCTATGCCTCGGCCGCCTCGACACGTCCGTCGGACACGGCCTATCTCAGCTCCGGCACATGGTCGCTGCTCGGAGTGCTGCTCGATTCGCCGATGCTCACCGAGCAGGCCCGGCAAGCCGGCTTCACCAATGAAGGCGGTGTCGGCGGCAAGATCCGTTTTCTTCAGAACATAACCGGTCTGTGGATTTTGCAGCGGCTTGTCGAGGAGTGGCGCCGCCAGGGATTGACGTGTGACTATCCGTCGCTGATAGCTCAGGCGGAACAGGCTGTGACAGATGTGGTTATCGATGCCGATTCGCCGGTGTTCGCCAATCCTTCTGACATGCAGGAGGCTATCGGAGATTATTGTCGCGCGCATCATCTGGCTGTGCCGCAGTCGCAAGGCGAAGTGGTGCGCGTGGTGCTCGAGTCGCTGGCGTGTCGCTATGCCCGCGGCATCAAGGCTCTCAATGAGCTTCTGCCCGCTCCAGTGACCCGGCTCAACATCATCGGCGGCGGGTCGCTCAACAAACTGCTCAACGCTCTCACGGCCAAAGCCGCCGGCGTGGAGGTTGTTGCCGGGCCGGTGGAGGCCACGGCTATCGGCTCGCTGCTGTTGCAGGCGGAAGCCTCTGGCGCGATCGCTTCGCGCGACGATGTTAAAGACGTCAATTTTATTGTATAATAGTTCTTACTTTGCCATGAAAGATATTGTTTCTCCTGAAAAACAGCCGGTGGTGCCGAGGCACTATCTGCTGACGTTCATTCTGATAACCGCGCTTTTCGCCCTGTGGGGATTTGCCAACGACATCACCAACCCGATGGTGGCGGCTTTTCAGACTGTGATGGAAATTTCGGCCAGCAAGGCCTCGCTGGTGCAGTTTGCCTTCTATGGCGGCTATGCGACCATGGCCATTCCGGCCGCGCTGTTCATTCGCCGATACAGCTACAAGAGCGGCATTCTGCTCGGTCTGGCGCTCTATGCCGTCGGCGCGCTGCTCTTTATTCCGGCGGCCAATATGCAGGAATTCGGATTTTTCTGCGTTTCGCTCTATGTGCTGACATTCGGTCTGGCGTTTCTGGAAACCACGGCCAATCCGTTCATTCTCTCGCTCGGCAGCAAGGAGACGGCCACACGCCGTCTGAACTTCGCACAGACGTTCAACCCCATCGGCTCGCTCTGCGGCATGGCCGTGGCCTCGCTCATTGTGCTCCCCAATCTGTGGAGCGACGTGCGCGACTCTTCCGGCCAGATGATCTTCTCGACTCTGCCCGAGAGCGAGCGCGCGGCCATCAGGGTGCATGATCTGGCCGTGATCCGCGATCCGTATGTGGCCATCGGTCTGGTTGTGCTGGTGATGTTCGTGCTCATAGCCATCGCCAAAATGCCCCGCACCGGACAGGCGGGCGAGAAGGTGAGCGGCGGCGAGACAATGCGCCGTCTGTGGCACAATTCGGAATATCGTTTCGGAGTGGTTGCCCAGGTGTTCTATGTGGCCGCCCAGATCATGGTGTGGACATTCATAATCCAGTATGCCGACAATCTCGGCATAGACAAGGCCACGGCCCAGACCTACAATATCGTGGCGATGTGTCTGTTTCTTAGCGGCCGCTTCATCGGCACCTGGCTCATGAAATATATCCGGCCGGCGCGCATGCTCACGGTGTTCGGCATCGCCGCCGCTCTGTGCACTTCGGGCGCTGTGCTGATCAACGGCATGGCCGGCCTGTATTGCCTGGTGGGCATATCGATGTTCATGTCGATCATGTTCCCGAGCATTTATGGCATCGCGCTTGAGCGCGTCAACGAGCGCGACACTTCGCTCGGCGCCGCATTCCTTGTGATGGCCATCGTTGGCGGCGCGCTCATGCCTCCGCTCCAGGGCATGGTGATTGACTGCGGCACCATCGGCTGGCTTCCCGCCGTCAACGTCAGCTACTGCCTGCCGCTGATCTGTTTTATCATCGTGGCCCTCTATGGCCGCTATGCCACGCGCATTGAATCGCGTCGCTGATCTTATCGATTAATATATAACAATCCCGCCGTGACTTGGCTGCTGACAGATTCTGTCGGTCGGCGCGGGTCACGGCGGGATTGTGTTGTTGTATCCGGCGGTTTAGCGGATTATGCGTTTGACTGCGGTGGAGCCGCGGCGGAGAATGTAGATGCCGGGGCGGGTGGGGGAGGTGACCGGGCGTCCCTGGAGGTCGAACCACCGTTCGGGCGCGGCTTCGGCCGGCTGGAGGGTGGCGGAGATGCCGTCGGGGATGTCGGCGCTGTGGGCCGTGACGGTGAGTCCTTCGGTCATGGCTATTTCGAGGTGCGGGGCGCGGACGCGGGCTATGGAGTCGGGCGTGGTCACTTCCCATTCGATCTCTTTGTCGGGCGAGGTGGTGGCTTCGAGGCTGACGGTGCGTTGCAGCGGGTAGGAGCCTGCGAAGGGGATGGTTTCAGGGGTTATGCCGTTGATGGTCAGGCTGACGCTGTCGGGGTCGAATTCAACGGAGAGTGATCCGAGCGATCCGAGTCCGTAATAGTCGGCAAACATTTTCGGGAACACTTCGGAGCGTTCGGTGATCCATTCTTTCATCTGGCCGACGCAGACGTTCCAGGTGCCATACTGGCAGTAGCGCGAATATAGGTCGTAATGAAACATCCATTCCATTTCCATTTCCTCTTTGATGAGGTTGATTTCGTTGACGATGCGCCGGGCGTTGAGCACGTCGCCGAAGTAGACGAACGCGCGGTCAAAGAAGGCTTCGCGCAGTTCCGGCACTTCAAGCATGCGACGGTAGAGCAGGGTGCACTCCGCCTTGTTGCCCCAGTTGTTGGAGTTGGGATAGTTTGGAGTGTGGAGCCATTCGAGCGTGTTGAATGTCGGTTTTGCCTTGCTGTCGCTGCTGGCGTTGGCGATGCCCATAGCATAGTCGGTGTCTTTCACGATGATGCGCCATCGTCCTCCGGGCGCGGTAGGGCGCCAGTGCACGACGTTGTTGCCGGGGAAGTCCGTGTTGTTGAAAAAGAGGTTCATCAGGTGCACGTCGAGGATTTCGCGCGAGTCGAGCAGGCTGTCGATTTCGGCGGCCGTGAGATCGCTTTGCGACGACATGAAGTGGCGCATGGCGGTGAAATTGTCCATTGACCCGTTTTTCAGCTCTTCCCAGTTTTCGATCATGTCGATGTCTTCGAGTCCGGCATAATTGGTGTAGATGTTGTTGTCGTTGCTTCGCTCGCGGATGTTGAGAATTCCTTTGTAGACGCCATTTATATATATGGCTGCCGGCTGGTGTGCCTGCCAGTCCAGTGCGGCGTAAGCTCCGAATGTGCGCTGGACCACTGCGTCGCGCATATAGGTTTCATAGAAGTCGTTGCCGGCGTTGCGGAGCATCAGTGACTTGAAGTCGGTGGTTCCGGGCTTTTGTGTGGGGAAGAATTCGTGGTCGAAGCGCGGTGTGCCGAATCGTTTGTGGGCATAGAGTATCATGCTTTTCAGCGGCAGCGAGCGCGACCATCCTCCGCCGACGCGTGTTTCGGCCAGCTGGTTGATTATGGCGTCGGAGCCTTCGGATTCGAAGTATTCCACGTTGACAGGGCGGCGCCAGTCGTTTTCATAGTTCCATCCGGCGAAGATGCCGGTGCGGCGGTCGTCGAAATATTGCTGGTCGGTGATGATCGACACGATCGGGATCGTTATTCCGGCGTGGTGTCTGATGTAGCTGTGGGTTGTGGCCCACGGCGAGAGCCATCCGTCGCAGAAGAGTCGTGCGCGCACTGTCGTTGTTGTGGTGACGGGAATGGTGGCGCCGTTTTCCAGGGTGGTGCTTTTTTCAGTCGGCAGCGAACCGTCGAGCGTGTAGCGGATGACGGTGCCGGCCGGCGCGTCTTCGGGCAGGCTGACGGTGATTGCGGTGAAATCGGGGCTTATGCAGCCGGCGTGGCTGAACACCGGGTCGCCGAGAATCCGGTCGGGTTCGCATATGCCGCCTGAGTTGGCTTTGCCTGGCGTGGCCGTGAATTCATAGCCCCATTGTCCGGTGGCGGGGTCGAGTCCATAGGCTATGTCGGGCGCGGGTTGAGCCGGATGGGCCACGGTGTCGATGCCGACGCCGTCGCGAAACAGGATCACCCGTCCGGCTTTGTTGCTTTCGAGGCGGAACGATGTGTGGAATCCGGTTTCCTCCTTGTCGCACATCACGATTATGTATTGTCCGCCGGGCAGGGTCTGGCGCGGAAGGGTGTAGGCTTTGTCGGCGTTCTTTTTGATTCCGACGCTATATGCCGAGAGGTCTACGGCCGATGTTCCGTCGTTGTATATCTCGACCCATGAGTCGGGGTAGTTTCCGAGGTCGTCGTAATATCCCGAGATGTTTGACTGCATTATTTCCGTGATCCGGAGTTCGGCCATTGCGGCCGGAGAGGCCATTATCAGGGCTGATGTGAGCAAGTGGTATTTTGAACGCATTTGTTGAATGATTGTGTGACAGTGTTTTGATAGCCGCAAAATTAGTCTAAAGGGAGCGTTTTGGCAACTTTTTTCGACGAATGGTCCGGAAGAGTCGACCAACGCTGTGTTTCGGTTGGAAAAAAGAGCCTGCATCCGGTGGCATTGTCCGGATGCAGGCCCGTGAGTCTGCAAGTCAGATTGTCGGCCGGGTGGCGATCATGCGATCACTCCCATTCGATCGTGCTTGGCGGTTTTGACGAGATGTCGTAGCAGACGCGGTTGACTCCGCGCACCTTGTTGATGATCTCGTTGCTCACTTTTGCCAGGAATTCATAGGGGAGGTGTGCCCAGTCGGCGGTCATTGCGTCGGTCGATGTCACCGCACGCAGAGCCACAGCGCGTTCGTATGTGCGTTCGTCGCCCATGACTCCGACGCTCTGCACCGGCAGCAGGATCACTCCGGCCTGCCATACTTTGTCATAGAGTCCCCAGTCGCGGAGTCCCTGGATGAATATGTTGTCGGCTTCTTGCAGCACTGCCACTTTTTCAGGGGTGATGTCGCCGAGGATGCGCACAGCCAGACCCGGTCCGGGGAAGGGGTGGCGGCTGATCAGGCGTTCGGGTATGCCGAGTTCGCGTCCCACCGCTCTGACTTCGTCTTTGAAGAGCAGGCGCAGCGGTTCACACAGGCGCAGGTTCATTTTTTCGGGCAGTCCGCCGACGTTGTGGTGGCTCTTGATCGTTGTTCCGGTGATGGATAGCGATTCGATGCAGTCGGGATATATTGTGCCTTGCGCGAGCCATTTCACGTCTTTCACTTTGTGGGCTTCTTCGTCGAATACGTCGATGAAGCCTTTGCCGATGATTTTGCGTTTGCGCTCGGGGTCGGTCACTCCGGCCAGTTCGCTGAAGAATTTGGCCGATGCGTCGACGCCGATCACGTTCAGGCCGAGGCCTTCATAGTCGCGCATCACGTCGGTGAATTCGTTTTTGCGGAGCATGCCGTGGTCCACAAATATACATGTGAGGTTCGATCCGATCGCCTTGTTGAGCAGGACGGCAGCCACCGATGAGTCGACGCCGCCCGAGAGTCCGAGCACCACTTTGTCGTCGCCAAGCTGCTGGCGCAGCTGGCTGACTGTTGTTTCGATGAATGATGCGGCGCTCCAGTCGCAGCGCGATCCGCAGATGTCGACCACGAAGTTGCGGAGCAGTTGCATTCCGCATTCGCTGTGGAAGACTTCGGGGTGGAACTGCACTCCCCAGAGTTTTTCGTCGCCTGCGGCGCGGTATGCCGCCACGGGCACCTGGTCTGTCGATGCGATGATTCCGAATCCGGCCGGAAGGGCGGTGATTGTGTCGCCGTGGCTCATCCACACTTGAGCGCCCGGTTCGATGCCTTGCATGAGCGGGTCGTTCTGGTTGACTGACTGGAGCCGGGCGCGGCCGTATTCGCGTGACGGTGCGCCTTCAACGTTTCCGCCAAGCTCCCATGAGATCAGCTGTGCGCCATAGCAGATGCCGAGTATCGGCAGGCGTCCGCGCAGGGTCTCGATGTCGATCTTGAACGCTTTTTCGTCGTAGACGGAAAAGGGTGATCCGGAAAGAATCACGCCGATGACCGATGGATCATCGTGAGGAAACTTGTTGTAAGGCACGATCTCGCAGTAGGTGTTAAGCTCGCGGACGCGTCGTCCGATGAGCTGTGTGGTCTGCGAGCCGAAGTCGAGAATGATGATTTTTTCTTGCATATATGACAATAACTTTCTGCTTGCAAAGGTACATAAAAAATGCGATTCGGGCAAATATCCTTTATATATATAATGAGGAGTGCGGCTGGTGATGTTGATTTGGGGAGGATGAAAAAAGAAGGGTAACTACTCAGGTCTTGCAAAGACACCATGAGCCGTCTACGGTTGATAGCAAGCCATAGAGCCACGGAGTTAAGTATAGAAA
>CAMWSS010000030.1 GCA_947177035.1 uncultured Porphyromonadaceae bacterium
CTGGCAGAACTAGCCCGCAAGTAATCTTTCTATACTTAACTCCGTGGCTCTATGGTTTGCTATCAACCGTAGACGGCTCATGGTGTCTTTACATGACCTGAGTAGTTACCATTTTACCCCCCCCCACGTTAAATTTGGTTAACGCAATTGTCCATCCATCAGAATTTCACCTCAAACTGCACCGAAAGCTTCTGCTGCCTTATGTGGCGATAAAGCCCCTGCGGCATCGAATCCTCCTTCAGCAACCCGACGCCATAAATCACCTCAAGCGCCACCTTGCGCCACGCCACCCCGACTCCGCCCTCGCCAAGAATCTGCACCCGCCTGGGCCAGCCCATCTTGCCGAAATGAGGCTCAATGTCGTCATCGCTCCCATGACTCAGCTTGATATTCATCCCCCAGTTCAAAGCAGGCCCGGCCAGAACATACACCGACAGATCACGCCCCACCGGCAGCGAACACTTCGCATGAGCCGGAATATAAAGCAGATGCTCATGAGCCTTCCACCGGGTTATATGATTCTGACTCATGAAATACTCATAAAACACACCCGTGCTCAGACTGACCACCCGGCCGAAACGCGGCTCAACCGTCAGACCGAAACGTATGCCGCTCTCGCCGCCGTTCAGCCCCCAGCAATTCAGATCAGTGACCGAACCGTTGTTACGCACACCATGATAAAACTTATGCAGATACGCCACCTTCATGCCAAACATCGGCCGAACCGGCTCCACGGCCGAAGCGGCCGCAACTGCCACAATTGAAACCCAGATTGCGATGAACAGATTTTTCATAAACGTGAATTCCGGAAAGCAACGTTAAATTCTGTCACTCTCTTAAATAATGACGCGGCCACGCCACAGTTTGTTCGCGGAAAATGCGTAAATTTGCACATATGAAAATCGGTATAATTGTGGCGATGGGCAAGGAGATGGAACTGCTCCTGCCCCTCATGGGCGAAGTCACCACTTCGCAGACAGACGGTTACGAACTCTTCAGCGGACACATCGGCCCGCACGAGATCACGGCCATGAAATGTGGCATAGGCAAAGTCAACGCAGCTCTCGGCTGCATGACCATGATCCGCCGGTTTGCCCCCGACCTGGTAATCAACACCGGAGTCGCCGGAGGAACAGGCGCTGCCCGGGTGCTCGACGTGGTCGTGGCCGACCGCGTCGCCTACCACGACGTGTGGTGCGGACCGGGCACCCTGCCCGGACAGGCCGCCGGCTGCCCGTCGCAGTTTCCAGGCGCCCCCTGCGTGCTCGCCATGCAGACCCTGCGCGACAGACCCGAAGTCAAATTCGGACTCGTAGCCTCGGGCGACGTGTTTGTCGACTCCCCCGAAACCGTCACACGGATCCTGACCATGTATCCCGACGCAGTGGGCGTCGACATGGAATCAGGCGCCCTGGCCCAGACGTGCCACAAAGCCGGAGTCCCCTTCATCTGCCTCAGAGTCATCTCCGACACCCCCGGACAAGTCGCCGACAACGGCGCCCAGTATGAAAGCTTCTGGACCGCAGCGCCCCGCGAAGCATTCGAACTCGTCAAACAGATTATTGCCGGACTATGAAAAAAATCGCAAGCTTCACCATCGACCACCTGCGCCTGAGCCGCGGCATCTTCGTGAGCCGCCGCGACGTCACTCCCGCCGGCGACACAATCACCACCTTCGACGTGCGCCTGACAGAACCCAACCGCGAACCGGCCGTCGATCCCCGCGCGCTCCACACCATCGAACACCTGGCCGCGACATTCCTGCGCAACGACCCCGAATGGGCCGACCGCATCGTCTACTGGGGACCAATGGGCTGCTGCACCGGATCATACCTGCTCATGCAGGGAGAACTGCAGCCCGCCGACATAATCCCGCTGATGCGCCGCATGTGGGAATTCATCGCCGGATTCCAAGGCGAAATCCCCGGAGCGACAGCACGCGACTGCGGAAACCACACATTCAACGACCTGCCCGCCGCACGCGCCGTGGCCCGGCGTTTTCTCGACCAGATACTCTCCGACCCAAAACCCGAAAACCTCTCCTACCCGGCTGAATGAAAGACATCCATGCCGTCAAAGGCCGATTCCTGATCGGGCGTCTGGTTGCAGAAGGCGAGCATGAATGCCAGGACTTCAAATACAAAATCAGCGACGCACGCAAAATCGCCCGCTCCCTCTCCGCCTTTGCCAACCACAAAGGCGGACGCCTGCTCATCGGCGTGAAAGACAACGGCGTGATCGCCGGAGTCCGCTCCGAAGAAGACATCTTCATGATCGAAACCGCCGCCGGATCATTCTGCCGCCCGGAACCGGCCGTGTCATTCAAAGCCTACAAGGCCACCGACGACGGCGCCGTAGTCGTCATAGCCACCGTCGAACCCATACCAGACGCCAGCGAATACATCTGCGTGAAAGAACAGGACGGACACCTCCAGGCATACATCCGGGTGGCCGACGAAAACATAGCCATGCCGCCCTACATGATGCAGGCCCGGAGCCTCCGCGGCTCCATACCCGGAATCACCCTCGGCGCCACATCGCCCGAAGCCGCCGTGATCGACACGATCAACGCCCTCGGAGACGAAGCCACGCTCGACCAGGTGCTCAAAAAAGTAAAAGCCAGCCGCCTCGCCGCCACCGACGCCATTGTGCGCCTGCTCGCCATCTCAGCACTCCGCTCCACCTACTCCGCCGGCGCCTTCCGCCTCTCCTTCCCCACCTGACAGGATCATCGTATGATAGCGTATTCGAACCTTGCATTTGTCGTTTTTTTACCATGAATTCGACCATCAACATTGACGACCTGTCAATAAAGCTTTATATGCTTCAGCCATCCGAATAGGTGAAAATTTACCGTCTAAAAGTTGTCTGTTGGATTTAATCATACGTCGAGACTCTTTGATTGATGCTGATAGAGCCCGACAAATAGAATTAGCAAGCTTTTTGCTATAAAGATCAACTTTTGTGTATATTAGAATTATTTACTATTTTTGTATCCGTCACTTAAATATTTCTTAAATCGTATCAAAATGAAAAAGATTCATCTGATTATGCTGTCAGCATGCTTGATTTTAGGCATTATTGTTGCCGAAGCAAGAACAAATGCCGTCGCGCTTGGCGACGCGCGGGTTGAAGTACGCATTGCAGCCCCCGACAGCCTGCTTGACCGCGTCACTGTTGCAGGCGGCACTGTTCCCCTGTTCGACAATGAAATGAAGGAGGTGGAAACCACTCTGCTGCGTGACGGCAACAGCTTCACCGGTTCTGTGCCAGTCGACCGGCTCAGGCAGATCGGCGGCGTGACAATATGTGTCGACGGCAAGGTCATCGGCGGCACGGCCGTGGTGTTCAGTCAGGACGAACCGATGAAGGTAGAAGTTGACATTACGCCCGACGGAAGCATATCGACCGCCCACTATTCCGGCGCGAGCGACATGGATATCCACGGCTGGATGAGCGTCGCCACGATTGCGCAGGACGCCTTGTGCGTCGATCCGTCGGTCTATGTACCCGCTGACAAGGGCCTTTATGCCGACTGGCAGGCAGTGCGCGATTTCCAGACCACAACAGCATGGCCGGAATATCTTCGCCTGGCAACAGCTCAGTGCGCCATTCCCGACAAAGCTCATGACTGGTTGCTCAACAGCCTCAAGGCCTACTTCGCCTCGCAATGCGTTGTGCCCTATGTCGTGGCGGCCAAGGAATATGCCGGAGTCGATGCGGCCGAGCCGCCGATGGAATCATATTCGTTTCTGGACAGCATAGACTATTCGCCTGAAGTATTTATGCTTACGCCGCAATTCCTCACTCCACGATGGCTGCTCGGCAATATTCTCACGTTTGCCGGAGGCGGCATCGAACCGATCGGCGACACTCCGGTCAAACAATGGCAGAAAGCCGTCGACGCGAAACTTGCCCCGGCCATAAAGAAACGTACACAATTCCTTCTCGACCTGCTTTCGGCCATGTCATACGTACAGCAGATCGATGCAGGCACTCCCCTGACCGACATCCAGATCAGCAACATCAGCGAAGCCTATACCGACGACATCGGCAAAATCATTCTTGCCCGCAACCAGAATCTCAAGTAATATTTTTCACGAACAAAAACCTACTCCGCCGCCGGCGTCATAGCCACTCCTTCCGATAGCCGCTACAATAGCCTGAATGCCTCACATGCAATAAACAACAGACAGACTATAGCCATTCTGCGATAAAACTTATCCACCGTCGCTACTGCCACTCTCCTCTTATAGACCGCAAAAATGACGAGATAACACACGCTGCCGCATAAAATTGCCAAATCCACCCATTCGGCTATACTTTTCAATGGACTAACAGCAATAAGCAACAACAGCGCAGCTATGAGACAATCTAACACGTCTATTATTTGTGGCCGATTTAAAGACATGACGCAAAATTACAACTTTTTGCCATTCACTGCAACACCGAATATCGTCAAGCTGACACAAAACCACCCCGGAAGGGCTGAACGAAAGCTCCTCCGGGGTGGCGTGAAGTATTGTCGGTTGACAGATCAGCGGATCGACGCGAAGTCGATGGTGCGGGCGGCGGCGCGATAGGCCAGAACACCTGCGGGAGTGAGGTCAACCTGCATTCCGGCGCCGTCGAGGGTAGGCATGGTCACCAAGTTGGAGTCGTTGTTGAAGGCAGTCAAAGGGTAGGCTTTCCTACCCTCCTTCACGATTTGAGAACTTTTATTTTGCGTAGAATAATGATGGCTGCAAGCGTGAAGACGTAAATTACAAATGGACTAATCAATGAGTATATGTGTTGCCAACCGCGCCGCATAAACAGAAGAGTCAAAATGTTGAAAAATATCGGATGTAAAATATAAATATACAAAGAATCTCTTTCTCCATTTCTTGATAACCAGGTCGGCTTGGTCTCTTTTAGCGATAAAAACAGGAGGAACAGGCTGAGCGAGAGCAGGGGTGTGCTTAGATAGGTTTCCGGTCCGCGGTCAATACCAAATTTTGCCCAAATAACAGACTCAATAATCGATGTGGTTGCGAATAGAATTATCCCAAAGATGTTAAGTTTATTTGGCAACTGCTTTGTCCACAGTTCTTTCATCAAGGCGCCCATCGTGAAATATGGTAAGCCTACAAATATAAAATTTCTATGACAAACTAACGGTAGTTCAATATGGAGAAATGGTAATACATAGAATACGACAGATGCAAGCAGCAAAATTGGTGCGGATATAAATAGCCATTTCCATTTTTTATGCTTGTCAATTACGTAAACTATCAGCAATACATATAGATAGGCATAAAGATACCACAAGTGAAAGCCGAATGGACACTGATTGAAAACCACCCATACAATCATGGTTCTGACTGAAGGGAATGACAATGGATCATTTGTCAGAACTCCGAATACCGCTTGCCAAACGACGAAAAGAAGTGTTGCCCAAACGCATATTTTAAGGATATGTCGGATGCTGCGCTTTAATCTTTCCGTTCCTATGCCACCACTTTTGTAAAGCAGGTAACCCGAAATCATAAAAAAGCAAGGAACGGCGCATCTTGCCAGCGGAATTATTGCACTTTGATATACATATTTAGCGTGTAAGAACACTACCAATATGGCACAGACCGCTTTTAACGAGTCTATCGAGTAATTACGTTGCATATTAATATGATTCATTTGAATTAATATGCAAAAATACAATAAATTATGCTAAGCAGCAAAACAAATTAGCCGCCGAAAGCGCCAAAAATGTCACCAACAAAATGCTGCCGCTGCCGGGGCAGACATATATGGGTGATACTACCACGGCCCTGCGGCCGCGGATAAACAGACTTCCGGCCTCCGGCCGGCATATCGGAAAACCCCAGCTTTTTGAAAAGCCGGGGTTTTCTGACAATCAAATAGATCGAGGTAATCAGGAGTGAATGGAGGCGAAGTCGATGGTGCGGGCGGCGGCGCGATAGGCCAGAACACCTGCGGGAGTCAGATCCACGGTCATGCCGAGTCCGTCGGCGGTCGGCATGGTCACGGTGTTGCCGTCGCCGTTGAAAGTGATCAGCGGATAGGCTTCGCCGTCGGGCAGAGCCACACGCCAGGTCTGGTCGTCGGCCGTGAAGTCGAGGCGCACGCTGCTGCCGTCGTTCTCGCAGACGATGTCATAGCCCTTGCCGTCACACTTCACCAGATAGTCGCGGCCGTCGTTGCCCTGGATGCGCTTGGTGCCGCAGGCCATGGGGTTCTCGCCGCTCCAGAACTCGATCGAGTTGATGACCAGGACGTCGGCCAGAGCAGACACCTCATACACGGGAACGATGAGGAACGCAAAGAAAACCAGCTCGTTGACAAACTTGTTGCCGATGCTGTTGTTCCACGACAGCAGACGGTTGGTCAGACCGAAACTGCCGATACACGAACTCAGGCCGATAGAAGCCGCCAGAGTGAGGATCACGCCGACGCGAAGTGAATTTTTTCTCATAACAAAATAGTTTGAATATTGGGTGATTATACAGGAATAGCGGTTTTGCCGACATCGTAGAAACGGAGAATGCGGTCAACGTAGTCGGTGGTTTCACGACCGCGAAGATAACCATATTTTACGACATTATCATTATAATAGACAGGATTTGCAAGCATGAGGGCCGCTTCGGCCACATTTCCGTCCCACAGCTGAGGGTCAAGACCATGCTTCTCGGCCAGGCGTATGGCGTCAAAAACATGGCCGATGCCTCCGTTGTAGGCCGCAAGCACAAACTTCAGACGCTCCGTCGGGTCGGACACCTTCGGCTCCAGCAGGCGGTCAAGGTCGGCAAGCAGACTCACGGCCGCGCGCACCGACTGCTCCGGATCATTGGCATTGCGCAGACCATAGGCGCGTCCCGTCCTCGGCATGATCTGCATCAGGCCGCGCGCTCCCGCAAACGAACGCGCCCGCGGATTGAAGCGGCTCTCGGTGTAGGCCTGCGCGGCCAGCATGCGCCAGTCCCAGCCGATGTGGCCGGCATAGCGCCGGAAAATATTGTCATACTTCGATATCGTGCCGTCGGTGAAGTCAATGTTGGTGTAAGGATTGCCGGCGATCTTGGCCAGCTGGAAATAGCGTTTCAGCAACTCCTTCTGGGCCTTGACAGGCTCGGCCTGAGTCATCCATGAGTCGATCGAGTCGGCCAGACAGCGCCGCGACGGATCCACGGCCCAGGCGGCGCGCTGCTCCAGCGACACTCCGACCGTGAAGTCCAGATTGGCATAATACGTGCCGTTGAGCGCCGCCACGTCGCTGTCGGCCACCGTGAGCGGCAGCCCGCCGGCACTCACCATGTCGATCAGATCCTCGGTCACAATGGTGTCGCTCGCCACAGGAATCACGTTGACGCCGCCGCCAAGCTCGGCATTTAGATTCAGCATCCGGTAATAATATTTCGATCCGGCCTCGACATAGACGTCGCGCCCGACGAGCTGCGTCACGTCGGTGATCAGGCTGTCGGGATTGTCAGTGCGCTGGATCAGCACCTGGGTCGTCACGTTCTCATATCCACACGGCAGCAGATGCTCGGCATATTCCGCCGTGACAGGCACCTCATAGGCGATAAGATCGATCCGCCCCGAGCGGGCCAGCTCCACAAGCTCGCCGAGCGAGCGGCCCACCGTGAACGAGACCGGACGCCGGCTGTCTTCGGCGAAACGACACGCCAGATCATAATCATAGCCCAGCGAATCGCCGCGATAGATAAAAAACGACGTCGGGGAATAGAGAGTGCCCACGCGCAGAGTGTCGGGCAGACGGCACTCCGGCTCCGGATCGCCGTCCGCCCGCCCCGGCGCACCGCCGCAGGCTGCCGCCAGCGCCGACGCCAGGACGCACAGAAACGAGACAAGAGTAGTTTTCATCATACCCAGATATGACAATCACGCCCGACGAAAAGTTCAAAAAAAGATGCGCCGGCAATGCGGCGCATCTTTCATATGATGATATACGGGAGTGTGCTGATGATCAATAACGCACCTTGCGGCGGTCGGAGGTGATATAGAGCTGACCGCGCACGGGCACTGCCACCGGGCGGCCCATAACGTCGAAATAGCCAACTTCAGCGCCCTCGGCCTCGATCTCCGAGATCGACACTGCGCTCAGGTCGGGCATCTCGTCTTCGGTGGCGTCACGCTCAAACGACATATACCACTGCGAAGCCTGCTCGGTCTTGTTCCAGATCACGATGTGGCCGTTGTTGTTGCGGCCGAAGTGGACAGTGCCGAAGCTGGCGTTGCCGGGAGCGACGTCGGTCAGGTGGGTGAGACCGCTGAGAGAGCTTTCGGCTTCATACTCATGGGCGGCTGTCACGTCCGAAGTCATGGTGATCTTGGTCTCTATCGCTGCGGGAGTCTGGGCCAGGAAAGTCTTGGTCGAAGGATTGTAGACGAGCCAGTTTTCAGAACCTTCCTTGTTGACAAAAACGAACTTTGTGGCATCCGATTCCTCGGCAGCCGGAATCAGAGTCGATCCGTCGGTGCCGAGCCAGCGGTCAGCGAACTCAGTATATGCATGGGCCGATTTCAGAGTGTAGACTCCGCCATGGTGGATGGTGATCAGCCCGGCATTGTTTCCGCCTTCAATGATGGCCTTGTTGAAGAGGAGGTAGTTCTCGACGGTGGGATTCTCACCGTAGGTCTTGGCGGCCTCTTCGGCCTGTGCGTTTCCCACAGAGACGGGCTGGCCGACAAATTTTCCGGGTTCACCGCTGGTGGCGGCATCCAGACGATACTCCACCAGAGCCTTGGTCATGGCGGCGGCAACGGAGCCGTCGGTGTCGGCGCAATATTCATAAGCGCCGTCGGTGAGCTGCTCGATTGTGAAGTTGCGGTAGACTTCGCAGTAAGCCTTGCCGAGAGTCTCTTCCTCATAGAGGAAACCGAGAGTGTTGTCATGCTGCCAGCACATGGTCGAGTAGCACGATCCCATTTTCGACACCTGCACGCGGCCGTTCCAGGTGGTGAACGCCGACGGAGAGTCAATGTCGGCGGGCGAAGCCAGAAGCTTCCATGCGATCGACACATTGCGGCGCTCTCCGCCATAGGGGAACGACTGGAGGGCCATATATGACTGCTCGCCGGTCTCGACATTGCGCACCGGAAGAATCATGATCTCGCCGTTGCAGGCATTGATCGAGCCGAAGCCCATGTCGGTGGCCACGGCCTCGTCCCAGGCGCCTTCGCCCTTGGCGTGGTCGGTATAGCGGAAAATGTTGAAGTGACGGTTGCCAGAGTTGCGGCGGGCAGCCAGAAGCACTGATCCGTCGGGAAGTTCCTCGGCTTTGGGTTCGTCGCCGGCCGACGAAACGGCAGGCTTCATCGGATCGCCCAGAATATGCCAGTTTTCGCCGAAGTCATCGGTGTAGAGCACCCAGTTCGACACGTTGCCGGAAGCTGCGTGATAACCGCTCATCACGGCATAGACGCGATAATAGTCGCCAACCTTGATAGTGCGGCTCTGAACCATGCGTCCCGAACCGATGAACTGGCTGTCGATGTAGCCGTTGGGCACGGTGCCGTCAAACAGAGAGTAGATCTTTTCGGTGATGTTGGTGTATTCCGTCCATGTGTCGCCGCCGTCTTCGCTATACCAGCGGGCCACCTGGTTGGGGTTGTTGCGACGTCCGCTCCAGAACGGTGTGCGTCCGCACACGCTGACAACGAGCACTCTGCCGCTCTCGCGGTCGCTCACCATGGCCGGGTCGCCGAAACCGCAGTCAGGGTGCTGGAGCGAAGTCTCGACAGTGCCGAGTCCGGTGCCCTGAGCCACAGGCTTGCCGGCGGCGTCGCGCATGTGGTCGGGTTCAGACCATGTCAGACCGTTGTCGTCGGAATACGACATATACAGGTCGATACGTCCGTTGCCGATGTCGGCTCCGGAATAGCGGTAGTCGTTGATGGCGAGCAGACGGCCCTTGTTGGCGCCGTTCTCGATGGTGGTGATGGAGGGAATGCGGTAACAAACGTTATAGCCTGTGGTGCCGTCATAGCGGAATATGATGGTGCCCAGAGGAGCCTCGGTGACACGGCGCATGGTCACAGTGAAGTTCGACACGAGCATCACCTTGTTGGCGTTGGCGGGATTGGCCGATATCATGAACGACAGGTCGCCGTTGGAGTCGAGATCCGAGACAGCGAAATGCTGGGTCTGGTCGGTAACATTATAAACCTTGCCGTCGGGAGCGTTGATGGTGGCGGTTGCGGTGCCCCAGTCTCCGCTCTTCACGAAATCGAATTCATAGGCCACGGAGAACTTGCCTTCGGGGCAGGTAAACGACCAGGGACCGTATTCAATGCCGGAAGCAAGCTGCAGCTTGTCGGTGCCTGATGCGGCCATGTTGTTCTTGGTAGTGGCGAACACAAGTCCTTCAACCTGGTTGGAACGCCATTCCGCACGCCAGCTCGAGCTGGAGCCGTCGGCACGCCACAGCTCGCCGGTCGACGGAGTGACGGCAAGAGTCTGCTCGGCCCACACCACCTGCACGGCCGAACCGGAATCCTTGCCGGTGCTCCAGAATGCGAGCTTGCCATTGCGGTTGTTGAGCGCCTTCAGAATCTGATCTTTTTCATACATCCAGAAAGCGGGAGTATCTTCGCCGAGCACGTCGGTTTCGGCAAACTGCCACTCATAGCAATAGGCGGCATCGCCGGGAGCCTTGACGATGGCATATGATGTGCCGCCGTTGTCGCTGGTCGACATCTGAGTCGGAGCGGCAAACATCATCGACGGGCCTGCGGCCTTGTTGTAGACGTTATAGCCCTCTTCGTCATCGCCGACAAAACACCACAGGTCGGCGTCGGCAAACTTGGTGGTGGTGGAGCTCAGAGCCATCGAAGTGGCGCCGGGCACATATGAGAAGTGAAGACCGGCGGCAGCGATCTGGATCGTGTACCAGTTGGTCTCGGGCGCAAACTCGCCGTCGACGATCGAAGTGGTCAGGAAGCGCGGACCCTGAGGTTCGGGCTGCTCGGTTTTCGGAGTCAGAGTGACGGTGAAGTCAGAGAAAAGCACACCGCTGTTCTGGCCGGCTACCACGAAAGTGACAGTGGCATTCTCGTCAGCATTGGTGAACTGATGGCTCTTGGTTTCGGAAGCGGCGTTGAGAGTGACACCGTCCATGGTGATGGTCTCCGGACCGGCGCCGATCAGCGCATAGCTGAACGATGCGGCCGAAACATAGTAGCGGTTGTCGGTCGACGCCAGGGTGTAAGTGGCGGTCTTGGCTGAACCTGAACGAACATCAATGTTGTTTCCGCTCCATGCCATGTTGTTGGCCGGACACGAAAGCGTCAGCCCCGGCTTGGTGGCCGTGCTGGTCCAGGCATTGTTCCAAGTGCTGGTGGTGAGATTGGCGGTCAGGGCGCCGTTCTCTTTGTCAACAGTGATGGTCACCGGACTCAGGTCCTCGGCCATGGCGCCGAACGATGCGGCGGCAACAACGGCCAACGACATGAGGAGTTTTCTGGTAATCTTCATGTGTGGGTTGATTGATTGTAATGTTTGATTTATGTTAACTGGATTGTGTTTCAGGCTAATATTTCAACTATTTTGCAAATGTACTGCTTTTTTTTCACAAGAATATCGAAAGTTTTATTTTTTTAACAGAAAAGCGCTCCCGGAATGATCCGGAAGCGCTTCTGAGTGTCATTTATGCAGACTCTCTATCAGTTACCCGACGAGAGTTTCTCTTTGAGAGCGGCAAGAGCCTCGAGGTCGCCGAGAGTGGTCTTCTCGGGAGCGGGCAGGCTCACTGAGTCTTCGCGACGGGGAGCCGAAGCACGCTTTGCCTTGCGTTCGGCATTGCGTTCAGCTTTGGTTTCGTCTTCGTGGATGCGGCTGTGCGACAGGATGATGCGCTTGCCGTCCTTGTTGAACTCGATCACCTTGAAGTCAAGGGTTTCGCCCTGCTTGACGGAGCTGCCGTCTTCCTTCACAAGGTGCTTGGGAGTAGCGAAGCCTTCAACGTTTTCGGCCAGAGTAACCACGGCGCCCTTTTCGGTGAGCGATGCGATTGTGCCCTGGTGGATCGAGCCGACAGCGAACTGTTCCTCAAATGCGTTCCAGGGGTTTTCCTCAAGCTGCTTGTGGCCGAGCGACAGACGACGGTTGTCCTTGTCGATCTCCAGGACCTGCACTTCCAGAGGAGCGCCGATCTGGGTGAATTCGCTGGGGTGCTTGATCTTCTTGGTCCATGAGAGGTCCGAGATGTGAACCAGACCGTCAACGCCTTCTTCCAGTTCAACGAACACTCCGAAGTTGGTGAAGTTGCGGACTTTGGCGGTGTGGCGGCTGCCGATCGGATAGCGAACTTCGATGTCGGCCCAGGGATCCTGCTTGAGCTGCTTCAGACCGAGGCTCATCTTGCGGTCTTCGCGGTCGAGGGTCAGGATCACAGCGTCGATCTCGTCGCCAACTTTCAGGAAGTCCTGAGCTGAGTGCAGGTGCTGGCTCCAGCTCATTTCGCTCACGTGGATCAGGCCTTCAACGCCGTGTGCCACTTCAACGAATGCGCCGTATTCGGCCATGACAACAACCTTGCCGTGAACCTTGTCGCCCACCTTCAGGTCCGGATCGAGCTTGTCCCAGGGATGGGCTTCAAGCTGCTTCAGGCCGAGAGCGATGCGCTTCTTCTCGTCGTCGAAGTCGAGGATAACGACGTTGAGCTTCTGGTAAGGCTCGACAACTTCCGAAGGATGGCTTACGCGGCCCCACGAAAGGTCGGTGATGTGGATCAGGCCGTCAACACCACCCAGGTCGATGAACACGCCATAGGGAGTGATGTTCTTGACAACACCCTCGAGCACCTGGCCTTTTTCGAGCTTGGCGATGATCTCGCGCTTCTGCTCTTCCAGCTCGGCCTCGATGAGGATCTTGTGGCTGACAACCACGTTCTTGTATTCGGGATTGATCTTCACGACCTTGAACTCCATGGTCTTGCCCACGAAGATATCATAGTCGCGGATGGGCTTCACGTCGATCTGCGAGCCGGGCAGGAATGCCTCGAGGCCGAACACGTCGACGATCATGCCGCCCTTGGTGCGGCACTTGACAAAGCCCTTGATGATTTCATCGTTTTCGAGAGCCTGGTTGACACGGCCCCATGCGCGGGCGGCGCGGGCTTTGCGGTGGGAAAGAATCAGCTGTCCCTTTTTGTCTTCCTGGTTTTCGATGAATACCTCTACGGTGTCGCCGACTTTGACATCGGGGTTGTAGCGGAATTCGCTGACGGGGATGATACCGTCGCTTTTGTAGCCGATGTTAACCACTGCCTCACGCTTGTTGAGGGCGATGATGGTACCTTCGATTACTTCTTGTGACTTGACCTGGCCGAGAGACTCGTCATAGGTCTTGGTCAGCTCCTCGCGCGATTTGCCGGCGTGGATTTCGCCATTTTCATAGGCATCCCAGTCGAAATCAGCAACGGGAGAATTGTTTAAATCGTTTGACATTTAGTTAATTAAGTGATTAAATAAGGTGAATTAAAGCGGCATTCATTACTGAAGTCCGCCGCAAAGATAATAAAAATTATCCGCTTTTCCAAAAAACAGTGAAAGACACCCTTTTTCAAGGGTGTCTTTCCTGATCTTGAGGCTGTTTCCTGAGAATTAGCCGTTGTATTTCTTCATGACTGCGATGAGGTCGAGCACCTTGTTGGAGTAGCCGATCTCATTGTCATACCAGCTCACAACCTTCACGAAGGTGTCGGTCAGGGCGATACCGGCCTTGGCGTCGAAGATCGAAGTGCGGGTGTCGCCGAGGAAGTCGCTGGAAACGACTGCGTCTTCGGTGTAACCCAGGATGCCTTTGAGTTCGCCTTCAGAAGCTTCCTTCATGGCTGCGCAGATTTCTGCGTAGGTGGCGGGCTTGGCCAGGTTGACAGTCAGGTCGACAACAGATACGTCGAGGGTGGGAACGCGCATCGACATACCGGTCAGTTTGCCGTTGAGTTCGGGGATAACTTTGCCTACAGCCTTGGCAGCGCCGGTGCTTGAGGGGATGATGTTGCCGGAAGCAGCACGGCCACCGCGCCAGTCTTTCATCGAAGGACCGTCAACGGTCTTCTGAGTGGCGGTGGTTGAGTGAACGGTGGTCATGAGGCCGTCGGTGATGCCCCATTTGTCGTTCAGAACCTTGGCGATGGGAGCAAGGCAGTTGGTGGTGCAGGATGCGTTGGAAACGAACTTCTGACCGGCATAGGTCTTGTCGTTAACGCCTACAACGAACATGGGAGTAGCGTCCTTTGAGGGAGCTGACATAACCACGTATTTGGCGCCGGCTTCGATGTGGGCCTGAGCCTTCTCTTCGGTCAGGAAGAGACCGGTGGATTCAACCACGTATTCAGCACCTACTGCGCCCCAGTTGATTTCGGCGGGGTTCTTGCAGGCGGTTACGCGGATGTGCTTGCCGTTGACGATGAGTTCTGATTTTTCCAGATCAAAGTCTACGGTGCCGTCGAACTGACCATGCATGGTGTCATATTTCAGCATATATGCCATGTAATCCACGGGGAGAAGGTCGTTGATAGCGACAACTTCTACGTCAGAACGCTTGGTGGAGGCGCGGAACACGAAACGGCCGATGCGGCCAAAACCGTTGATACCTACTTTTGTCATAACGAGTTAAATTTATAATAATTATTGTTTTTATGTGTTTGCTTGAATTTCAGCACCGCAAATTTACGCAATTTTTTTTGAACCTGCGCAAAAATAGCCTCAATATTTATGGAAATTTTTCTTTAATGACTTCGCCGCGCACATAACATTCTGACTATAAGCCTACAAACTTTTAACACCATCAGTCTTTCAGGCAACACACAGGCACCACATACACACCATCCTGACGTTTCATGGCGTATTTGCCCACAGCAGTCAGCACCATCATAAACGACGGCGCCTTCATTCGGTCGGTGTCTATCTTGTTTTTCAACTTGATCAGATTGGCGGCGCCTTCATTGACAAGCCTATCGCCGCCAAGCTTGATTTCCACAAGTCCATATGAACCGTCGCGCAGATGCACCACGGCATCACACTCCAGCCCCTTACTGTCGCGATAGTGCGAAACGCCACCTCCAAGCGCGCCGGCATAAACCCGAAGGTCACGCACGCACAGACACTCAAACAGAAAGCCAAACGTCCGCAGATCGGCCATCAGGCTGTCGGAGCCTATGCCTAAAGCAGCCACTGCTATGGATGGGTCGGTAAAATACCGCGTATCGCTCGTCCGTATGGCAGTCTTACTCCTCAGATTCGGATTCCATGCAGGCATATCCTCAATCACGAAAATCATCTTCAGTGCATTGAGATAGACCTGCACAGTGCGGGCATCGAGACTATAATTCTCATGGGCCGACAGATCGTCACATATGGCCGACAGCGGCGCTTGGCTGCCTTGCAGCCGGGCATAGGAACGCATGAGCCGCGCCACCCTGTCGGGATTTTTCAGCGAGCCGTCTACTCTCTGTATATCAACGTTTACAACCGCATCAAAATAGTCAATGGCGCGGTCAAGGGCAATCTCACGCGGCTGCGACACAGTGCGCGGCCAGCCGCCACGACACACCAGATAGGCTATTTCCGAAAGCTCAGTGTCACACACAGCCGCCGGCTCCTTTCCGTCAAAAAGTGCACGCAGACTTATGGCGCCCGACGAGTCGCCCGACTCCCACAAGCTCATGGTCCGCATTCTTAGCCGCGCTATGCGGCCTGTGCCGGTGTGGGTACGCTTCAAGTCCTCCTCGCCCACCAGCGGCACGGCAGATCCGGTCAGGATGAACTGTCCGTCCTCGCCACGATGATCAACAGCGAATCTCACCGCATCCCACAGCGTCGGGGCTATCTGCCATTCATCTATGAGCCGTGGAGTCTGGCCGTCAAGGATCAGATCCGGGTTGAGGCTCGCAGCTTCCAGATTCATCTGACGCGACTTGGGATCATCCATATAGATGACACTGCCCGACTGCTGTTCGGCAGTCGTGGTTTTGCCACACCATTTCGGACCTTCGATAAGCACGGCGCCCATTCCAAGCAACTTTCGGCGCAGCATTGCGTCTGCAATCCGGGGTCTATATTTGGGTTTTACCATAGTTCACTCTGTTTTTCAGGCACAAAGATAAGCAATTTTTCCTAATTGCATCAAATGTCCCCGAAAAATTGCATCAAATGTCCCCGAAAAATCGTCGAAAATATTCCAGTTATCATCTTTATGGAACGACAATCGAAAGAATTCAGATTCGTCAAAAATCAGCGCGGATAAACGTTTTTTTTTATAATTTATTTGGTTGCAGACCTTTGTATGCGGCAACAAAATTGCGGTTTAAAAAGCGTCAGCGGGCGAGGTTGAGGTTGACGGTGATGCCGTAGGAGGTGTTGGAGGTGGGATAGGCCGAAGTGCTGACAAGCGGGGTGTTGACCTGATGGTCGAAGTACATTCCGAGGCTGACGCGCTTGCTCAGCGAATATTGAGCCGAGCAGTTGATGGTGATGTTGCGTGAGCCGGAGGTGGCCTGCGTGTAGTTGCTCTCGATGCGGCGTATCAGCGCCTGCGAGAAGGCATAGCTGAAGTCGGCGTTGATGTTGAGATCGTTGCTCACCCCGGTTTGCTTGCCCTTGATTTTGAGCACGGAGTTGAAATTGGCGATCTTGTAGCCGGCGCCGACGGTGATGCCCTGCTGGCGCGCCTCCACAAGCTGTCCGGCCGAGCTGTTGAGGGTGAGCGTGCGCGAGTCTTTGTATTCGGCCGAGAAACGCAGATCGTTTTTCAGCGTCACCGAGAGGCCGGCGAGCGGGGCAAAGCTCTCCTTGATCACCACCGACGCAATGTTGTAGGGCGAGGAGGGAATCGGCTGTCCGGTCAGTTCGTCGAGCGTGAAGCCGAGGTTGCCGCCGTCGGCGCTGATCCAGTTGAGATAGCCGGAATATGATCCGACGGAGTATGTGCACTGATAGGCATGGCTGATCTGGAACGACTTGAAGATGTTGCGCAGATTTCCCAGGTTGATCAGGCCGTCGTATGTCAGGTTCCAGTTTGGAAGGGCGGCGGCAAACGACGGGAACGGGTTGAGGTATTGTTTGCCGGGGCGGACGCCGGTGTAGGCGGCGAGGAAAGCCGGAATCAGCACGTCGGACGAAGTGCGGCTCACTGTGCCGACTTCGGGATTGAACGGACGTCCGGCCTGAGCGTGTCCGGCCATGAAGCCGCCGTCGGGATAGCGCATTCCGGCATATTGGCCCTGCACTCTCTCTGCCATCAGGGGGATATAGTCGAGGAAGCGCTGGAAGACCGGATCATAGTATCCGTCGGAGGCTTTCGACGAGCGCAGGGCGGTGGCCAGGGCCACGTGGGTCTTGGTATAGGAGCCGGAACGCGACACCGGCATATTGTCGAACATGAACTGCACCTGGTGGGTGCGGTTGTCGGTTCGGTTGCTCTTGAGCGTGATCTTCAGGCCTTTGACCGGCTCGAGCTGCAACTCGGCGCTGATTTCGGTGGATCGGCTCGAGGTGGCCGGCGAGGTCTGTCCGTCGTCGGTGATGAGCCATCCGCGCTGCTTGGCCCGCTCGATAAAATCTTCGCCAACGAATCCGAAGGCAAAGTCGAGACCCGGCGCAAGCGGGCCGTCACCGTTGTGCTGGCCAAAGGCCGCGCCGACGGCCGGACGCCACAGAGGCAACGACATCGAACTCTGGGAGCGGAAGCGCACCGACGCCGAGCGCGGACTCATGACAAAGCGCGCCGTGTAGTCGGCAATCTCCTTCATCACGTTTTTCTTCTCCTTCTCCTTGACTTCGGCAATCAGGAACCTGACGTTTTGCGAACCGCGCGTCAGCACTTCGATCGAGGTGTCGTCGATCTTGCGGGTCTCCACTTGCATCGGCTGACCGGCCGGAGTCGTGGCCGTCACTCTCACCTTCGGCACTCTGAGATTGTGTCTGATCACGATGGACGTGTCTTCCTTCAGTTTGTATGTGCGCTCGAATCGCTTGGGCCTGTTCACACGCGCGGCCTGCTGGTTGCGTCGCGACGAGCCGCCGAATCGCTGATTCACTTTTTTCAAATATGGCACTTTGTTGAAAAGCGACTCGAAGTTCACCCGGCCTTCGGTGCTCAGAGTGGCCTGGTTGGCAATGGAGTTGCCGGTGGAGATATCGTCGATGGTCACACCGCGGTCCCACTTGTAGGTCGAGTTGTAGGTCACCGACCCGGTGAGCCAGTCGAGCGCCGGGATCTGGTTGAACGGGGCCTTGTAGGTGCCGGTAAACGTCTGGTTATAGCTCCACGGAGTGCCGAGGTTGCGCAGCGACGAAAGCACCGTGTCTTTCCACTCTTTGTATTTGTCGGGGAAAAGGCGGCGGTTCACGGCGCCTGTCGGTTCCTCGATGCGGGCGTCGGTGTTGGAGGCGAAGGTGAAGTTCAGCGACTTCGTGAAGTTCCAGCTGATGTTGAGCTGGCGGTTCCACAGAAAATTCTTGCTCACCGACACCGGCAGGCGGAAATTGTCGTCGATCTCCGAACGGGTCTGCTGCTCATAGTAGTAGCGCGACATGGTCGTGAGGAACGAAAAGTTACTCGGCAGATAGTTGAACTCCCAGTCGGCCAGAAACTTCATTCCCTTGCCTTTTTTGCCCTTGGCCATAGTCGCGAAGGGTTTCACTCCGCGCTTGAACGGCGAATAGCTGTAGGCCAGCGATCCGCGATAGTCGTCGGTGTTCTGATATTCGGTGGTCGGGTCAGTGAAGCGCTGCTTGTTGAACGAGAAATTAAGAGTGAGGTTGGCCGGATCCCATGGCATCGGGTTCTTGCCCTTCACGTCGAATTTAAGGCCGGAGATGCTGAACGACTGTATCGTCGTGCGCTCCACGGCATATGCCTTGATCGAGTCGCGCTGCGCGCGGGTGGTGCAGGCGTCGAGGGCGTCGTCGAGTTTCACGTCCTGATCAAGCGGATTATATTGCGGAGTTGTCTTTTCGTGCGACGTCGAGTAGTAGATCGGCGCGCGGAGCTTCACCTTCTCGGGCAGGAAACGGCCGGCGTCGACCTGCATGGCGAAGTTGAACTGCTGATAGTTGTCCATGCGCCTGTCATTCAGTCCCTGGTCCACGCCGCCGAATCCGGCAGTCTCGATATGTGAGCCGAAATTGAACGTGGCGATGTCGCTCATGGAGAGGTTCACGTTGGCCTTGGCAGCCCAGCCGCCCTCCTGATTGAAATCGGTGACTTTCAATTCGTTGACCCACACCGTGCCGCTCTTCACCAGCGACGAGTTATTGCGCACGCCGATCAGCATCACTCTGACGTCGGAGAGCGACGGGTTGCCCACAACGGCCATTGTGTTGGCCTCGTTGTCGGGATCGCGCCCGGTGAATCTCGAGCTGAAGCTGACACCCGGAGCGCCTGAGTTCTGGGCCTGGTTGCGCTCTTTTTTCAACCGCACCAGATTCTGGAGCTCAAAGTCGAGGCGGTTGGACAGCGGCCACACTATCTCACGCTGCGAGTTGAAGTCGCCGTTATATTTTCCCGGCGGAGTGAGCGTCAGCGGAATCTCATATTCATAGTAGTTGCTCTTGACGTCGGATCCGAGCCTCACGAACAGCGACAGCTGTCCGCTGCGCAGGTCGGTGACGTCGCCGATGAGCGCTTCGGCGTGAACCCACATCTGCATGCGGCTGTAGTTGCGCAGGTCGGTCTGCATGTTGCGGTAGACACCGCGGGCGTCGCCCGCCTGCAAGCCCTCCAGCTTCATCGACATCGACTGTTCGTTGAGCTGCACGATCTGGCTCTGCTGAGGATCGGAGATGCGGCTCACTCCCGGCGGCAACACATAGTTCACGGGCTCGCGGCCGGCGTTTTCCTCGATGTTGACCACCGAGAGGTCGAGCTGGCCTTCGGCCGGAGTGTCGGCACGGTTGTTGAGATTGAACTGATATGCGCGCCATTCGCCCCTGACCAGTTCGAGAGTGGCGAAGCGCAGATGCGTCACCTTGCTGAATCCGGTCATGAACATGCGCACGAAGCGTATCGTCGAGAAGTCGGAGATCGAGCCGACCTTCTTCTGCCAGTCGCTCAAAGGGATCTTGAACTGATACCACTCCACGTCGAGATGCTTGCCGTTGCGCGTCGGCACCCGGCTCACCTGCTTGTCGGTGATATAGTTGCGTCCCACCTCCAGGTCTTCCGGGCGTATCGACACCCGATACTGGTAGTAACGCTCATATTCATTCAGGGTGTTGTCCTGGTTGATATCCTCGACATCGGGGGTTGATCGCGAGCTCTGATAGAGGTCGTCGCCGGCATCCTCGGGCGACAGCGAGTTGCCTTCGACACCATTATAGCGTTTGTAGCGCTCGAGGATTCCGAGACGCTCCTGGTCATAGTCGCGTCCGCGATAGAAGTGATAATTGTCGCCGGCCGGGTCGTTCAGCGGCGAGAAGCGGTCGTTCTGAAAGGCGTCAAGCGCTTCGGGCGACAGCTTTGAGCGCAGCTTCTGAAGGAATTCGGCATAGGTCGGAAATTCAAATTCGTCGGCGTTGATGAGTCCGTCGAGACCGACGTCCTGCACCCGCCTCGATCCGGTGTTGTTGTCGAAAGAGTATGTCAGCGACGGTTGCTTGCTAACGCGGCCCCAGACGGTTTCCTCCAGAAAACGGTCGTCGCCGTCATAGGGAATGCCGTTTTCATAGCTTTTGAGTCCGTCTTTGAGAATGTCTTCCGAAACTTCGCCGAAGTTGAAGTAAAGGTCGCCGCCCTCATAGTTGGGGTTGTCGGGATCAAGAAACGGATTCAGCATCCAGAACTGCACGTATTCGATGTTGCTCTGCTCGAAGTTTGTGTTGTCGAGCTTGCGCATGATTCCGCCCCAGCGTTTTTCGGGGTTGAGCAGAGATCCGTCGGAGGCGATGTTGTCGGCGTCAAGGTTGTAGGGGCCGCGCTCCTCAGGATAAAACGAAAGGTTAAGCGTCTGAACGATCGATGACTCGCCATAGTTGGGCTGACGGCCGGGAAAGATCTCGATCGACGTCACTTCGCGCACATACGGATTGCTCAGCTGGTCGAGATCGCTCTTGATATATGACGGGCAGAGCGACGAGTTGCGCTGGGTGAACATACGGTCTATGTAATACCAGTTGATCAGGGCGCGGTTATAACCATAGCGCGGATCGTTGTTGAGAGCGGCCTCGGGAAAGAGGGCATCGGCCGAATTGTCATAGGGCGTGGAGGCAAGCTGCCAGGCATAGGGCGACCGCAGGTCGATGCCCGACTGGGCGGCCTCGAAGTCGTCGATATAGCTGGATCCTTTGCTCGACCCCGACTTGTTGTTGTGGGGCACAAGCTGGGCGAATTCTCCGGTCACCGACAGTTTCGACGGCGCGGTGGCGTTGACCGTCGGAATCCAGTTCAAGGCGTTAGTGAGCCACTGAAACTCGGTGTTGTAGCTGAAATTCAGGCCCCACATGGTGTTGTTGATAACCTCGTCGCCGATGTTCACCTTCTCGGTCAGGGCCTTTTCCGAAAAATGGAGCAGTGTGGCCCCGACGTTGAAATTGCGGCTGAATTCATAGTTCAGGTCAAGGCCCACGAGGGTCTTGCGCTGCATGCTGTAGAGGCTCTGGTCTTCAAGGGTCACGCTGACGCTCTGGCCCGAATCGATGATGCTCTGGTTTGTGATGGTGACGATGCCCATGGCATAGTCGACGGTGTAGTCACTGTTTTCGGTCAGGGTGACGCCTCCGGCGGTGACCACCACCGAACCGCGCGGCACGTTCATGGCGTTCAGGCGGATCTGGGAACCGCCCGATGCCTGATACTGGCCGGTGAGCATGAATTTGTTTTTGTCGGAAAACTGCCGGGCCACGACCAGCGTGGAGTCATATAGCTCCTTGTAGACGTATCGTTCGGCCGTGACCGGATTGCCGATGGCCTGCTCCAGATGGGAGCCGAATGGCTCGGCCACCGGGAAGATCACCTTGCCGCTCGAGGGCAGGATCGTGTAGCCGTCGATAAAGTCAAACAGGCCGTCGGGGTTGCTCTCGCGGTTCGAGTCAAGGCGGTCAAGATTCATCACCTGCAGCAGGGTCTTGTTAGAGAGTTCGCCCACCGGCAGATAGTTGATGGCCGTTCCGGTCGTGTCGCTCAGATACTTGATCTGCATTTTGAAATTGGTGGCCTGCACGTTGATGGCGCCGAGCGAATAGACGTTTTTCATCATCAGGCGCCACATCGGCAGGCGGGGTGCCACGGTGGTGCTTTTCAGCATCTTCACATACAGACAGTCGTTTGTCGAGGTGATGTCGTCGGAGAATTCGCCGACCTGATAGACCTGACCGTTATACGTGTATTCAAACGCCACGGCCAGCACCTCGTCGGCCCGCAGTTCAGACTTGAGCGAAATGTAGCCGAGCTGCTGGTTCAGCACATAGTCCGACGCGCTGAGCAGACGGGCGCTCTCCACCTTCTCATAGTCGCGTCCGCCCTCCACCCCGAAGGCCGACAGCGGTTCGAGCGCCTGGGTCACCGACGCGATGTTGCGCGCGTCGGGATAGTCGGTCTTTATTGTCGTCAACAGATTGTTGGAGCTGTTGGCCGGGTTGACCATCGCAGGATTCGGCTGCCAGTAGCCGCTGGCCAGATCTGTCGCTTCGCCAAGGTCCATGAAAGCCACCAGGTTGCGGCTCTCATTATAATTGTTGGTCTTGTTGGTGACCCACACCTGAATGCGCGCAATGTTTATGCCCGACGTGATGTAAGGCAGCTTCGACGCGAACTGGTCATAATTATTGCGGAAATAATGCGACAGGAAAAAGTGGCGGTTCTGGTCATACTCATCGGCATTGACCGAAAACTCCGTGGCCTGCGATCCGCCTTTGGAGTTGACCGATCGTGACTCGGAATTCTGCTGGCTCACCAGCGCCGTGGCCGTCAGTTTGCCGAACTTCAGTTTCGACTTGAAGCCGAACAGCGACGTGGCGCCGCGTATCAGCGACGACCCCGTGGTCATCGACACGTTGCCGGCCTCGATCGACTGCACGATATCGTCCTCGCCGCCCTCATATCCGAGTTTCAGGTTCTGAGAATCGAAATCAAACGTGGCGTCGGTGTTGTAGCTCATGTTGAACTTCAGCCTGTCGCCGACCGACGCATTGACCGTGGCCTGAATCTTCTGGTCGAAGTCGAAATACGTCTTGCGGCGGGCATTGAGCGCCAGAGCCGGATTGTCGGTTTTGTTGCTCTTGATTCCCATCGACACCTGCACCGAGCCTTGAGTCTTCAACTGCACTCCGCCCGGGCCGAAAATTTTCTCCAGCGGACCGAGCGAGAAGTTCATATCGAAAATATTGAACGGTTCCTTGGTCCGTTCATCTTTCAGCAGATCGGCATTGCGTTTGCGATAATATGACTCCATGGCCTGGCGCAGCTGCCAGTCCTCATACTGCTTGCGCGTCAGCAAAAACGGAGGCGTTATGTCCGTTTCTCCGACGCGCGTGTGGATGGAGTAGAATCCGGTTTTCGGATCATATTCGGCAACGGTGGTGATGTTCGACGGATCGGCCAGATCAACGGCCGATCCTGTGCCCATCAGCTGGTTATAGTCCGTCGGAAACGTGAATTTCACCGGAAACAGCGGCGAAACGGCCGACGAATCGGCCTTGGCGCCCGAAGGCATTGCGGGCGGAGGCGGCGAAAGCTTTGGCGCATCGGTTGACTGCGCGCTGACAGCCAGGGCCGTCAACGCCACGCAAACGAATATCACGCAGTATGTTATATAGTTTCTGATGCGCCTTGCCATCGGATGAATCGTCGGATTTACCATTAGATAACGCACACTGACGGCCGATTATTGCCCGCCCGGCCGCTTTTGCCGGGCGACGATGGCATCCAGACGCCACGGTCAGCGGCGGGGCTGGCGGTTGAAGCGCCACTGGGCGTGGAAGAGCACATAGCTCGGAATCACGTTGGTCACCACCTCGGTGCGCGCCTGGGCATTGACCGTATAGCTAACGTTGCTCAGCTGTCGCAGCAGGTCATAACCGTCGGCCACCAGCACCAGCGCCCCCTTGAACAGCGACTTGCTCACGCGTGCGTTCCACACCAGATCGGTCGTGTTGAGCCGCGAGTCGCCATAGCCGCGCCGGGTGTAGAGCGTCAGGTCGGTCGACACGTCCCAGCCCTTCGGCAGCTTCAGCAGCGCCGTCGCCCCATACCGGCAGGTCCATGCCGAGTAATCGACTGTGTATTTGTTTTTGAAATCATAGCTGTTGAAATCAACGTTGGCAAACAGTGAAACGTTAAACGGATTCTTCTGCCAGCCGAGCCTCAGCTCTTCTGTCGCACCATATTGGTTGAACGGATTATAACGCGCCTCGCTGTTCTGTAATGTGAATCTGGAATCGGATGAGAGACTGAAACGCTTCTTTCGTCCGAACGGGACGTAAACGTTGTATTTCAACATCATAAGCCTGTTGCCTTTATCGTTGAATATTTGTTGCCTCTGTCGTCCTGTTTCCGAGTCGAATGTTCCTATCCATGAGATGGAATTGTTGCCAAGATATCCATAAAGCGACAGTCTGTGGCTGATTCCGTGGCGTCCTTCATGACTCGCCTGAATCTGCATATTATAATTGGATGCGTTTTTCAGGTTCCTGTCGCCGACAATTTCCACCAGAGGATCTTTCGACGGTTTGCTGATAAGATAGTCCATCGGCGGCTTTTCCATATGATAATTGACATGAAGATTCCAATACCACAACCGCGCCCGCCGAGGCGTCAGCTGTATGTAAAGATCAATCCATGGCAAAACATCCATACGGTCCAGGCTGGTGTCGGTTCCACCGTTCTTATAAGTGTAACGGCGATCAAGCAGATCGGTTGTCGCTGAAAAATCAATGTAGCAAGCATAGCGTTTGAGATCAAGCTGACCTGACCTGAACTCAACCTTCATAAAATGTCGGCGCACTAACTCATCCGACAGATAGCTCTCCATCGGATCCAGGACACCAATATAATCGTCGCGCTCCGGCAGATGGTCAAGGCCGGAGTTTTCCATATCATATCCGGGAATGCGGTCAAGCGCAAACATATCGGTGGTATGGCGATTCTTTGCGACTTTGAAGCTGTACATAATCGGGATCTGCATACCATTACCCAAAAACAGGGTATATGACGCGCCGCCCAAAATCGACCTTTCAAAATCGGGATGAAGTTTGTAGTAACGGTGATATTCCTTGCCCGACATCGAGGCGTCGCCATACGCAAGCCGGTAGCGGTCAAATCGGTCGTTCCGCGTGTCAGACCAGTCAGACTCACACCAAAGTCGCATCATGCCTGACTTTGACAGTTTGATTGAAGATGTGGCATACAGTCTGGCCGAAAGGCTTGTGCCATCTTCGGCCTGCTCCTCCCGGAGTCTGTTCATCACTTTGTCTTTCAGCGAGTCGTTGGACGAATAGATGGCGGCTATGCCGTCATGAGTGACAAGATCAAGCTTCTCCCTCATCGTCGCGGTCAGTCGCTCGCTGTTCCGGTCACGGTTCTCATATCTGAACTTGGGTTCCACTTTCAGGTTGGCTTTATTGCCAAGTTTCACAAACCATTCATGGCTCGTTTCCACTCCGAACTGGCGGTTGCGTTCGCTCCGCCATTCATATCCATAGAGATTTGCCGGCTGTTGAAACCATTCTATCGACGTCGATCTCCTTGTGTCGTCAATCCGGTTTGTGGCTTCCGCCAATCCTTTCAGTTCATAGCGGTCGTCATAGCCCTTGACCAGATAACTCACTCCGCCCTGCTGGCGCGTCACGGTGCCGCGCCCCATGTCGGTGACGGCCCACGACTTGTCCTCGCGGCCTGGAGTGCGCTCGTCGCTCAGGTTATTGGCTCCGCCATAGACCGTCAGCGCCACATATTCCGAATACCACATTCCGAACAGGCGCCCCAGATATCGGTCTTCGGTGCCATAACCGCCCTCGGCGTTGACCACCCAGCCCTGCGCATACTGCCGCTTGAGCCTCACGTCCATCACATAAGGATCTTTACCGACTCTGCGACCCATCAGCTCGCTGTCGCGGCTCGACTTGTGATATATTGCTATATCCTTTACCATATATGCTCCGATATTTTCAAGCATCAGCTGAGTCTTGCCATTCAGAATATCCTTGCCGTCAAGCAGCAATTCGCTAACGGGCTGACCTTTGACAGTGATTATGCCTTTGGTGTCGATTTTCACTCCCGGCATCTGCGCCAGCAGGCCGTCGAGCATCGAACCTTCCGGCAGCAGAAACGCGCTGGCGTTATATATCAAAGTATCACCCTTGTGATAAAACTTCACTTTAGTAGCCTCGAAGGTGAAATTGTCAAGCTCCTTTTGCTTTTTTCTGTTGACTGGCACCGTTAATTCAAATTTTCCG
Source organism: uncultured Porphyromonadaceae bacterium (assembly GCA_947177035.1). Lineage (GTDB taxonomy): Bacteria > Bacteroidota > Bacteroidia > Bacteroidales > Muribaculaceae > UBA3263. The sequence goes on from CAMWSS010000030.1 coordinate 26,416, forward strand.
TTGCTATCTTCGGGAATATCCACGTCCTGAGTGACCGGCTCATACATTTGGTTATGTTCCCAGTTGATCTTGCCATCTATAATTGTGCACGTCATGGGATACACATATATAATGGCCCGTTTCGGCTTCTCTCTCAATTTGAAAATACCATCAAAATTAGAAGTTCCCTCGGCTAAACGGTTGAATAATGAATCCGGCACATCTTCATATGTGTACAGCAGACCGTAATTCGCATCCATCTTCATTCGGGTGAGTGCGTCCTTTGCCGTAACTTCAAGTATAAATGCCCCCTTTGCAGACAATGTACAAAAAACGACAATGCAGACCAAATTTAAAAGACGATGCATACAAATAAAATTTATTGATGGGATAATTTACCGGCAAAAATACAATTGTTTTTATTTGTTTGCAAATAAAAACAATTCATTTCGTCCTATTTTGGTAGATTTATGTGCTTTTTCATGCTGAAATTACAGCATGAGGGGATAACTCAAAAGCAAATATTGAATAAAAGCTGGAGTAGAGGAAGGTCATGGGAGGCGGATCAGGCGGTAGATGTGGGTGCGGGGGTCGCGGTGGCGAAGGCGGA
>CAMWSS010000031.1 GCA_947177035.1 uncultured Porphyromonadaceae bacterium
ACTCAGAGATATGCGACCCCAGCGTTAACAAATATTGGGGAACGGGGTCTTAGATATGGCAAAACCGGGAGATGCCGTCAAAGACACCCCCCGGAGTTTCAAATTCAGAACATGCTTAATCCAAAATCCTCTTCTCTGTTAACATCTCCTGTTGTGGCAAAACCAGAGCAACGCCACGAGTATCAGCAGAAGCCAGTGCGTGACAACCGGACGTGAAGCCGGAACGGATTCTGAAATGCTGTCGGATTCCGCATGGCTTGAACACAGGCTGTCGGCCGAGACTGACACCACACCGGTCTGCGTGCGCGATAGCGTGACGCTGCCAATGCGCACTGTGGTGTCGGCCATGATGATCTCCACTCCCTCGAGCCTGGCTTCGCGCACGTCGGCGCTGACAGCCACGCCGTCAAGCGAGCTTGCCGACAATGATTCGGCCTTCAATGCAGACTGCCGGCGGGTCGTGGCGCAGCCGCCAAGCGTCAGCGCCACGATGGTCAGGATCAGAAGCCTCAGCATCACTTCTGCCCTGAGAAATAGAGTTCAGCCTCCTCCTTGCGACGGACCACCAGCCCGGGCATTATCTTGCCGCCGCTATAGCTCCAGCGGCTGAATTCGGCCGCAATGGCTGGATCGGCAGGGTCGGCACAGATTTTTTTCCAGAGAGTGGAGCGCCGGAGAGCGCCGACGCCGGCATTGAACACGAAGCTGGCCAGCGCGGCGCGCCGGCATCCGGTCAGCGCCACCCCGCTCTGAGCGGCAAGCGAGTCGACCTGCCTGAGAGCTTCGGCGGCGTCTTCACGAAGCAGCCTGTCGGCGGTGTCGACATCGACATAGTCTCCGGCCTTCACTCCGGCAGTGTGGCCCCACCCTATGGTCCAGACTCCGCCGGGGCAACAGTAGGCACTGAGCCTCAGCCCTTCATGGCGCCTGAGAAGAGGCAATAGCTCAAGCATTGCCACCTCCTTCCTTGTGGCGATAGTCAATGCCGAGCAGAGCGCCGCCAAAAGTGAGGCATTCGCCAAAGGCCACCAGCACCGATGAATGGATCTCGCCCAGAGGCGAAACGATGAATCCGGCAATGATCAAAGCCACGCCGGCCAGGGTCACAGCTCCCGCAATGCGGAGCTGCTGTCGGTTTTTATGTCTGTTGTCTGTCTCCATGGCGGCAAAGTTACACCGCCACCGTGCGCCCCGACGGTAGATTTTAAGCTGCCGGAATGAAAACCTCAGACGCATCGCCGCCAACATGTCAGGAAGAGCGTGTTGGCGGCGATGTCGTTTGCTGTAGACGTCAGGAATACGTTGGCTGGAAGTCAGCGGACCAGAGTCTTGACTCCGTTGACAATATAGACTCCGGGGCGGGAGATTGCGTCAAGGCGGCGTCCCTGAAGATCATAGATCAGTTCATCGCCCGACTGCAATGTCATTGTATCAGCTTCCAGTTGTTGCAATCCAACAACTGAGGTTCCATAAAAGTCTGAATAGGAAAAAATTCTCTCCCCGTTCTCATAAACTGCAACAAACCGCAGCGTCTCGTCCGGCATGAACCAGGCTTCCTCCATCGTTATATATTTATATAACACATCGTCAATAAAATTGCCGCCTATTCCCTCCACCCAATAAAAGGACAAGCCAGAGTCACTTGGTTTCATGTAAATACGACGATATTTCCGATCGTTGACTTTGATTGAATCTTCTGTGACCACATGATAGAAATCGCGAGAAGAATTAAGGCTTTGCTCTCGAACAAAATTGAATCCCGGAAAATAAATTTTGTCTCCATCTTTATATCTAAAGTCAAGCAAAGTGTCACGATAAGCAATGCCGTCTTCAAATCTGACAAAATAAACTACTCCGTCCTCTTCTGTCATATATTGATATCGGCTACTGCACTTGTCTAGAGGAGAAACCGTATTCACAAAGTATTCACAATTATGTGCCTGCCTTTTGCCACCGTCAAAGCTCACGGTATATGTCGTGCCTTCACCATCAACAGTGCCATCGCTCAACTCCCACACTCGGCCTTCGACGAGCATTGGCTCATATGCGCCAATTCGGACAGAAAGCGCGGCTACCAGGCATAATGCCAGAACTAACACAGGACCACAAGTTTTACGCATAATCAATTCTTTATAAATTGTTTAGAATCTCAGAGTTCATCATTAACATATAGTGACACAATATGAATTCCATTATCAATATCAGCAACCGATTCTGTAACTTCAGATTGATTTATTTCGATTAGTTTTTCCAAAGTACCCGCAATTGATCTTATTGTCAAGTGATTCTTACGAGTATTATCATCTCTTATATTTACCTTTATAGTTATATTATCGGTTGTTGGAGATGGTGAACAACTAAACTAAAATGCTTCATAATTGTGTGCTTTTAGATGATCAAACTTTATTTAAGTATGCCACAAATATAATCATTTTTATTTATATCCACAAGTGCAATTTTCGATATTAAAATATTTAACATTTATATGACAACTATTCTTCATAGAATAATATCAATCCATAGAATATTTTCCGCTCCGGGTCTTAGTAAACACACAGTTATCAAGCCGATAAAAAACGTGAGCCGCCATCGCAAGATGAACTGCGGGCGGCTCCGTTTAAATGGATATTTTCTTTTACAATCAACGGACCAGAGTCTTGACTCCGTTGACAATATAGACTCCGGGGCGGGAGATCGCGTCAAGGCGGCGACCCTGAAGATCATAGATGCCGGAGTGGCGCTGATTTCCGGAAGCGGTCACAGATGATATTCCCGAGTCGTCTTTCTTATACTTCACGAAGATCTCTTTGTGGCCAGTGAGTCGGTCAAGACCGTCATTGCCTTCAACAGCCTCGACAACATAGCCATCAAAAACGGGCACACTCAGAGTGAAAGGCTCACCGGCCACTCCAAACTTACGCGAAGTAGACAGCACTCTGTTTTCGTCCGGACAGGCACATGTGATCTCAACCTGGAAGTGGGGCAGAACTTCGTATTCGAAGATGCTGTAGGGCTGACCTTTGTCGGGCGCCCAGCCTGACATTGTGCCGTCGGAATTGCCGTCCCAGTAGAGATCGTTGGTGGAATTCTTGATTCGCCATCCTTCAACCGAGGTGTCCCATGAGAACTGGAAAGTGGCGGCGTTGGAAGAAACGATGATCGGGTTGGAGGCGCTGGCGGTGAAGACGGTGGGAATATAGAGTCCGGTGCCGATGTTTCTGACCTTGAAGCTGTTGCCGCTGCCTTCGAGCACCCAGGTGTGGAAGGGCGTGGTCATTTCGGCTGAGGCGGTGCCGGTGATCCACATTTTGTCGTTGACGGTGCGGTAACAGTTGCGGCCGCCGCCACGCGGATCGGCATCATAGAGCACATAGGAGTTGCCGGGCTTGATCTCGCTGACGGCACGGCCGACGGTGCGGACACCGTTGAGACAGTCGGTGCTGTAGACGGCGGTGACGGTGCGGTCGGTGTCGAGGGTCAGCGTGGTGCCTTCGGCATGGTCGATGGATTCAAGCTCATAGAACTCGATGGCGGGAGCCTTGACGCTGGCTGTTGCTCCGGCTTCGAAGGTTTCGGCCACACGGCGCACAATAGCGCCCATGGCGTCGCGACACTCATAGGTCAGAGTGGCGGCAGTGCGGTGATAGACGGCTTTGACGGTGGTGCCTTCAACCGTGGCGCTGACCAGAGTGTGGTTTGTCACTTCGGGGCAAAGGGCCTTGACGTCGGCATCGTCGGCCACCGAGCGGGTGCGTGAGCCGAGCGAATTGCCCTTGTCGTCAGAGAGTATATAGGTGTAGACCGTGACAGACTGTATGCTCCAGGGGGTGCCCATGTCGCGGATGGCGGCGACGTCGTCGCTGACGTTGTTGCCGGCACGCAGAGTCGACGGAGCCATCGGCGAGCTGGCGGTGTTGGGCCAGAGCAGTTTGCCGTCGACTGCCAGAGAATAGTCGTTGGCACCGGGGGCATTGCGGCAGATCACCACGTCGGCGCCGTCAGCGTCGGCAATGTTGACGGGGCGGCCTGAGCGCGCGGCAAATGAGCCGGTGCGGCCGATGAAACGACCGGTGGCAGCGTTGCGCAGGCGCACGGTCTGCGAGTTGTCGGGGTTGACAGTGGCGGAAGTCACCTCCCATGCGTCGGAGGCCCACTCGTCGCAGACGGCCGACACGAGCGAACTTGTGCCGAAGTCGGCGATGGTGATGCCGGCCAGATCAGGCTGAATGTTGGTGAAGGTGTATGTCTGGCCGACTTTCATGGCCGGAAATTCGGGATAGAGCGTCTGGTCGCCGGAGCCGACACCTGTGATGGGCATGAAGGTGAAGCGTCCGGATCCGCCGTCGTTGGGATTGTTCCAGCAGTTGACAGAATAGTTCTGTCCGCCTGCCGCGATGTTCATCCACCAGCCATTGTCCTGACGGGTGGAGCGGATGGCATAGTAATATGCGCCGGAAGCGTCCTGGCCATAGTGATCTTCGGTGTCGAGCACGAAATCATAGTGTTTGGCGGCATTGTCATAATCCCAGCGGCCGGTGTTGTTCTGGGCCGTGGGGGTAGAGTTGACAGAACCGGCGGGCTTGGCCTTGCAGACCATGGCATAGTGGCCGGGGTTGGCGGGATCTTCCTGGAACTGCCACCACTGATAGTCATAGTTGGCGTCGCCTTCAGCGGCGGGCAGGTGTGACCAGAGGCGGTCTGCCTTGGCATTGCCGGTGCCGATCTTGTCGGATCCGGCGGCGAGCAGTTCGATGCAGGTGCCTTTGCGCGAGTCGTCGGTGCACCGCGAGATCAGACGATACCACTGGTTGGGATCGGGCAGCACGGTCTCGTTGCCGGGCTGGTCGCCGTTGTCGAGCATGGCATGTGTGGCATAGCGGTAGCCGCCATAGTCAAGGAGCTTGCGGTCGGCGGTGATACGCTGGCGGAAGCTTTCGAAATTCTTCCGGCTGTTGGGGGTCCAGCCGGCCTCGGCAATCGCGATCAGACGCGGCAGGGCGGCATATTCAAGATATTCGCGGTCGCTGACATGTTCGGTCCAGAACGTGCCCTGCACACCCCAGCAAAGGTCGGATTTGGCTGAGCTGACGGTGCTGAACGGATTGACATTGTAGACGCTGACCACCGTGTTGTCGCCGGCGCCGGCGCCCGGAGGATCGTCGGGGTGCTGGCGGCGGTTGATATAATAAGGACCATAGAGAGTGAAGATGGAGCGCAGTCCGTGGCCGGTCACCTCCTTCACGCCGCCGTCGCTTCCGCTGAGCCAGCACCAGATCGTGGCGCCGGTCTGCTTCATCACGTCGATATCGGTGCCGCCGGCGGTGATCGACTCATTCCACATCGCCAGGTCATAGCCCTTTTCGCGGGCAAATTCACACATTTCGCGGTTGAACCAGCTTTGCAGACCGCGCACATTGGTCAGGCCGAGCTTTTTCATGAGAGCCTGGCATTCGGTATTGTTTTCCCATCCGTTCGACGGACATTCGTCTCCGCCGATGTGTATGAGCGGATAAGGGAATATGTCCATCAGTTCTGTCAGGACATCTTTGCAGAACTGCTGTGCCGCCGGATTGGCCAGGTTGAGGACGTCGGTCGATATGCCCCCGTCAGACCATACTTCATGGCTGCCTGACGGATTGCACGAAAATTCAGGATAGGCGGCCATGGCGGCTGCCATGTGGCCGAGGAATTCAACTTCGGGAATCACTTCGATGTGGAGCTGTTTTGCATAGGCCACCACATCTTTCATCTCCTCTTTTGTATAGAAATAAGGTCCGTAAGGACGGTTGATCCAGTACTGTGACTTGCTGTCAAGATCGGTGAACCGGCTGTTGGGAGAGGTGGCGCCAACTGTGGTCAGACGCGGATAGCCGGAGATTTCCGCGCGCCAGCCCTGATCGTCGGTCAGATGCCAGTGGAAGAAGTTCATCTTGTAGTAGCTCATCACGTCGAGCATCCGCTTCACCTCTTCAACAGTGAAAAAGTGGCGGCTGACGTCGAGCATGAAGCCGCGATAGTCGAAACGCGGTTCGTCGTCAATCTCGACATAGGGCAGCGAATAGGCCACTCCGGTTTCCTTCACTCCGGCCATCACATTGGCCGGAAGCACTTTCTTGATTGACTGGAAGGCATAGAAGAGGCCGGCCGGAGTGGAGGCTTTGACGCTGATTCCCTGAGAGCTGACGCTCAGCGCATAGCCTTCGGTGGCGATGCCGCTGTCGGTGGCGACAGTGACGGCGGCGGCACCAGATTCGACAGTGACGGCGCCGAGGCCGGTGGCCTTGTTAAGGTCGTCGACAAAACGGACCACTTCGGCCTTCATGTCGGCCGACAGGCCGGCGGTGCTGACTTTCACACCCGAGGAGAGCGTGAACGCGCCAGAGGCCACGGTCATCTTTTTAGGAAGCGGCGTCAGATTGACAAACTGGTCATCGGCGGCACGAAGCACACCGGCCGTAAGCAATACGCACAGAAACGACAAAAGGAGTCTGAACTTCATGGGATAAGGATTGAAAATGTGTAGCAAAAATTTCTGCTACAAAGATAATTACTTTTTCAATCCGTTCCAAATTTTTCGATTATGCGGCAAACGGGCAACCCCGCGGTTGGCCGGGTTGCCCGTTTGTATCGGAGGGAAATGAAATCAGAGGTTCAGAAACGGATCTTGCGACCGTTGACAACGTAAATGCCGGGAGCGGTTATCGCGGCTACACGCCTGCCCTGGAGGTCATAGATGACCGGAGCTTCGTCTGCGCCGGCAACCACTCCGTTGATTCCGGCCGGATCGGCAAGCAGCCTGTAAGCGGAAACCGACTTGAGTCCGCGCTCGCCGAAATAGGCGGTGACAGTACCCGTCAGTTCCACATAGCGGCCCAGCAGCGACGGATTGTCGACCAGATTAAGGGCCGAACGCACGCTGCCCGAGGGAAGTTGCACCGGAATGCAGTAGTCAGTGTCAGACTCATCGGCGCTGTCGGCGAGAATCAGGTTGGTGGCCACAGAGGCATCAGCGTTGAAGTTGGCGCCCGAATGGAAGTTGCCGCCCTTGATCCATCCGACAATATAGCCGCGCACTGTGGCGTCAGCCTGATCCGACACCGACGCGCAGACGTCGGCCACCGTCAGATAGTCGCCCGACGGAGGATTATTGATATCTCCGCCGCCATTATTGTTTTCAGTCGCCACAAATGAAATCATGCCGTCGGCCGACTCGGCGATGGACGACAGGGCCACTCCGGCGCTTCGGCCGCTCCACCATGCCGGCGTCGCTTTGGTCACGCCCGCGGTTCCGGGATAGGCGTCGCCGCCGTCACGCTCCGTCTTCGAGGCTTTGCCATCGGCTTCGACAAGGTCTACTCCAAGGTGAGAATTGTTGTTGTTCACCGTGTTTTCATACCAGTCGTTTTCATTGTAGTCAACATGCCAGATCAGCATTCCGTGTCCGGGCAGATAATAGTCCGTTCCGGCCCGCTGACGGTTTTCGATCAGATAGAATTCATTGGCGTCATCAGGATTCGAGATGCAGTATGCACGGTTTGACGTGCGCAGGTCGGGCAGCTCCAGCACGTCGTCGCCCGCTTTCAGCTCAGTCAGCTCGATCCAGCCCATGGCGTTGCGCTCAAAAGCCGAATATGCCGGCGGGGTGCGGCCTTCGTTGTTGTAGGGGCCATAATCCAGCACGCTCCATTGTCCGGGAGTCACATAGGTGACGCGCTCCGTGTTATAGAGGTCGGGCAGACCGATCACGTGAGAGAACTCATGCACGAAAGTGCCGATGCCGTCAGGGCGCTCGTCTTCCCACTCGTTGGTGCAGCCATATGAGTCGAGAAACACCCCGTCATATTCATGTGTCTGTCCGTCGTAGGCATAAACGCTCCAGGCGTGAGGCCAGATCGTGTCTTCGTCGCCATAGGAAGCCTCGCCCTGTCCGGCATAGAACACGAAGACGTTGTCGATCCACATGTCGCCGTCGCGGTCATACTGGCTGAAGTCGATCTCCGAATCAAGCAGATCGCACGCGTCGATGACCATCTGGGCCGGACGGATATCGTCGCCATAGTCATCATTGGCGCCATAGTATGCGCATGTGTGAGGCAGGGTCACCGGGCCATACACGTCGAACTGAGGCACAAACTGCCCCATCGACGACTCGATGAAATAATCGCGGCAAGAGCCTGTGCCGCCATAAACCGGATGACAGAACCCGTCTTCCGACAGCATATCGGTGAAATACCCGCGGGCATCGCCGAGGGTGAATTTCTTGTCGGAAAACTCCACCAGAAGGATCAGCGCCTTCTGTTCTCCCTTGCCAGGGAAACTTGTGTAGGGGTTCTTGCCTATCTGGCCGACGCGGCGCGGAGCCTTGCGTCGGGCCGACTGCACATAACGGTAGTTTTGTCCGGCAAGTTCCGGAGTGAGCTTGACCGGAGTTTCGGATTCCACCATCCGGCCAATGCCGTCGATTGCGGCATGGCGATAGAATCCGTCAGACGCGAGCTTCAGCAGCTGGCCGTCCTGATCGACAGTAAAGTGATGATTCTCGTCACCAAGACGCTCGATCATCACGACCGAACCATCGGGCTGCGTCACCGGACGCACGCCGCGCTTGGCCGGCACCGCGCCGACCGCAAGCGAGATGGCGGCGGCACAAAGAGTCAGTGCGAACTTCTTCATATTTAAGTATCCAAAATCAGAATATTACTTTCTTGGAGCCGGACGACGTGCGCATTATGTAGACGCCAGGCGACGAAGGAGAGTCGACGCGCACACCCTGCAAAGTATACCACTCGGCATCGGCGTCAGTCACCTCGACCTCACCGATAGAGTTATTCGACAGAATTTCATATTGCGAGCAATCCTTGACGCCACGATAGGAGTTGACATCCGTTATCAGACCCGACACCTTGACATAGACGCCACGCATTTCCGGATGGTCATAGAGATTCAGGTCAAGACGGGCGTCGGAGTCGGCCACAAGCATCACCGGAATGCAGTTGCACCATTCTGTTTCGTCGGGAGAGTCGGCAATCAACACATTGGTGCGCGACATGCCGGACGAAAACACCGCTGTGCGGTTGGAGTATGTGCCGCTGCGGGCATAGCCGACAATATAGCCGCACACACTGGCATCGGCCACGTCGGCGCCATCCTTGGTGGCAAGCACCTGCTCCACCGTGTAGAAATCGGTCGGAGCGGCGACCGGAGCCACAGCTCTGAAGGTCACGTTGCCGTCAGCGTCAGAGATGCCGCGCAGGGAAATGCCGGTGCTTTTGCCGTTCCACCACTTCAGGTCGAGCCTGCTCATGGCGGCAGTGCCGGGAAATGCGTCTCCGCCGTCACGGACCGACTTGGCGGCAACGCCGTCGGCCTCGATCATGTCGACATACTGGTGTGAGGGCGTGTTGTTGACAATGTTGTTGCGCCAGCGCACGTCGTTATAGTCAACGTGCCAGACCAGCATGCCTTCGCCCGGCAGAAATGCGTCACTGCCCGTCTTGCGGCGGTTTTCAAAAAGGTAGAACTCATTGGCATTTGCCGGATTGACAATGCGGTAGCCGACATTGTCCGAACGCAGGTCGGAAAGCGTGTGCAGCTGGCCGTCGGCCGTCAGATCCTGAAGCTCGATCCAACCGAGCGCGTTGCGCTCGAATGTGGAATAGGCCGGAGGAGTGCGGCCGTCATTGTTATAAGGTCCATAGTCGAGCACGTTCCAGGTGCCAGGAGTGCACGTCAGAACCGAATTCGTGGCATAGAGGTCGGGCAGACCGATCACGTGAGAGAACTCATGCACGAAAGTGCCGATGCCGTCCGGACGGTCATAACCCCACTCGTTTGTGCAGCCATAGGTGGCAAGGCGCTTTCCGTCGAGCATCACTTTTCCGCCCACAGTCGACGAATGGGGCCAGATCGACTCGGCAGGGCCGTAAGTGGCCTCGCCCTGTCCGGCATAGAACACAAACACGTTGTCGATGATGCCGTCGCCATCACGGTCATATTCCGAAAAGTCAACCTCCGGGTCAAGAAGCTTGCAGGCGTCTGAAATCATCTGACTGGCACGCGCGTCAAGCGCAGCGCCGCTGTTGGCGCCGTAATACGCGCGCGAGTTGGGAAGCTTCACCGGGCCATACACGTCGAACTGAGGCACAAACTGCCCCATCGACGACTCGATGAAATAATCGCGGCAAGAGCCTGTGCCGCCATAGTCGGGATCGCTGAAACCCTCCTTGTTGAGCATGTCATTGAAGTACTTGTATGGCTCGGGGTGCGTAAAAGCCACGTCGGAATACTCCACCAGAATCACAATGGCTTTCTGCTCCCCCTTGGCCGGGAACGTGCGGTCGGGAATCAGGCCGATTCCGGCAGAGCGCAATGCGGAGAAACCCGATGCCGACTCCACCCGGTCACACAGCCGGGCCACTGTGGTCTGAACAGGCTCCGAATCCCACATCACCGCGACAGGGCTGTCGACAAGAGAGCCGTCGGGACACAACTGCGCCAGGCGGTATTGTCCGTCGACACAATGCAGCAGAGCGCCTTCGGAATCAAGATCGAAGTGGATCCGCTCATCGCCCACACGCTGTATCATCACAGTGGTGCCGTCTGCCTGAACAACGGGGCGCAATCCGCGCATGGCAGGCACCGAATGCGCACTGAATGCCGCCATCGCGACGATTAAGGTCAGTAATAATTCTTTTTTCATTCGATTGGTTTATCTAAGATATGTTTTTTTGATTTCTTGTCAGTCGATATGCGACGAATACAAATAGCGTTTGATGCTTCGCTTCGGAGTCTTCTCAAACTCCTCGTTCATGATCTTGAAAGATCCTATCTGCGAATATCCTTCAAGCTTTTTGTTCAGTTCGGCCACGTTGGCCTCCATCTGCGTCCTGATCGCCGCGGCATCGGCGCCGTCGCGACCAGCCTCATCAAAGTTCGGATAGATCAGCGCAGTCAGCCTGCCGTCGGAGTCACCGACCACCAGACACTCGCCAACAAGCGGCATGTTGTTGAGCTTCTGCTCGATCTCCTCCGGATAGATATTCTGACCCGAAGGGCCGAGAATCATCGATTTGTTGCGGCCGCGCAGAAATATGAAACCGTCTTTGTCGACAGTGCCCACATCGCCCGTGCGCATCCAACCGTCGGCCGAGATCACCTCTGCCGTGGCCTTCGGATTCTTGTAATAGCCGAGCATCATGTTAGGCCCTTTGACCAGCAGCTCGCCAGGCACGTGCTCCGGATCGGGAGAATCGATCCTGACCTGCATGCGGTCAACCGGACGGCCGCATGAACCGGACTTTGTCTTGTCCCAGTATTCATAGGCAATCAGCGGGCCACACTCCGTCATGCCATAGCCGACGGTGATCGGAAATTTTATTTTATGGAGAAACTGCTCCACCTCGGAGTTCAGCGCGGCGCCGCCAACCACCATCATGTCAAGATTGCCGCCAAACGTATCCATCAGCCTGGCCCTGACACTTTCCATTATCTTGGTGTCGATAAACGGAGTGTGGAGCAATATGCGCATCAGGGGCCGGTCGAGCGTCGGGAAGACCTTCGTCTTGATGATCTTCTCGATAATGAGCGGCACCGTGATGATCAGCCCCGGACGGGCTGCCTTGAAGGCATCGACCAGCACCTTGGGCGACGGCACCCGCGTCAGAAAATGCAGATGCGCGCCTTTGGCCATGCCATGGAGCATCTCGATGACCAGACCATACATATGGGCCATCGGGAGCATGCACACCATTGACTCTCCCGGACGCGGATACGTGAGATTGTCGATACAGAAACGCACGTTGCTCCAGATCGATTCATAGCTGAGCATCACGCCCTTGCTGAACCCGGTGGAGCCTGACGTATAGTTTATCAGACACACCGCCAGCGGATCGGCCACCTTATAATACTCCACGTCGTCCGGAACGAACCGCTCGGGATAACGCTTGCCGAAAAATTCGTTGAGATGCTTGCGCGCATGGAGCAGACGCTCGTTGCGGCACACCGCCAACGAAAAATCGCGGATCATCACCACGCCATCGAGATGGAGCATCGAATCCGGATCGAGATTCTCATATATAGAATCGTCGACAAACAGCAGGCGGGCATCGCTGTGGCCCACCAGATGATGGATGTTGTCGGGTTTGAATTCGTGAAGTATGGGCACGACAACGGCGCCATAGGTCAGTATGCCCATGAACGACACTGCCCACTGCGATGAATTCTTGCCACACAGAGCGATCTTGTCGCCCGGACGTATGCCTGCATGCTCAAACAGCAGGTGTAACTTTGCTATTTTTCGGGCCAGATCCTTATATTGAAGAGACTCGCCGTTAAAATCCGTGAGAGCCAGATGCTCCCAGTTTTTGCGTATCACAGACTGATACAGCTGAATCAGATCGTCATGCATCATGCGGAGGAGATTGATTAAACGTATGATTATAACACCGGAAACATAACGTCCGACGGCAGGCTTCGGTTTAAGACCTGCCGGCCGATCTGGCCGGCAAGCCTTAAACCGTGTGCCGTATGTCGTCGTCAGTTATGCGTTCAAGCCTTTAAAGCCGCAAGCAGCATATCGGCGGCAACCGACACCCCGTCGGCGTCTTTGCCGCCAGCCTGGGCGAAACCGGGCTGACCGCCGCCGCCGCCCTTGATGGCCTTGGCTGCCTCACGCACCATGACCGACGCGTTGAGTCCGTTCTTGACCACATCGTCGGTGAGCATCACCGTGAGCAGCGGTTTGCGCTGCGAGTCAGTGGTCGCAGCAAGGAATGCGGTGTGTTCGGGCGATGCCGCGCGCACGGCAAACGCCAGATTCTTGACCATGTCGGCCGGATGGAATCCACGGAGCACGACAACCGAAACGCCATTGACGATCTGGGCGTTGGCCACCAGATCCGATGCCATTGCCGCAATGCGCTGCTGCATCACTTCATCAAGCTGACGGCGCAGATCGGCGTTTTCGCCGATGGCCTTGCGCATGGCGCCGACAAGATCAGGAGCGCCGTTGAACAGAGCCGAAATCTCGCCGATGGTGTCCTGGAAACGGTCAACGACCTCCTCGACGCGTGCGCCGGTAATGGCCTCGATGCGGCGTATGCCGGCAGCGATGGAGCTTTCGCTGACAATGCGGATCATGCCGATATTGCCGGTGTTGTCGACGTGGGTGCCGCCACACAGCTCGACAGAGTCGCCATAGCGTATCACACGCACTTCATCGCCATATTTCTCGCCAAACAGGGCCATGGCGCCCATGGCGCGGGCTTCGGCGATGGGCACATTGCGGTGCTCGTCGCGCGGAGTGGCCTGGCGCACATAGCGGTTGGCAAGATGCTCAACCTGACGGATCTCCGCAGGAGTGAGTTTCTGGAAATGCGAGAAGTCAAAGCGGAGCACGTCGGGGCTGACAAACGAGCCTTTCTGCTCCACATGCTCGCCGAGCACTGTGCGCAGCGCATGGTGCAGCAGATGGGTGGCCGTGTGGTTGGCCGAGGTGGCACGGCGGGCCTCGACGTCGATCGCAGCTTTGAAGCTGGCCGACGGATCGGCGGGAAGCGCGGAGGCAAGATGCACGCCCATGCCGTTTTCGCGCTTGGTGTCATAGATCTCGGTCACGGCGCCGGTCGACAGGTCGGTCAGAGTGCCGCGATCGCCGGTCTGACCGCCCATTTCGGCATAGAAAGGCGTGCGGTCAAGCACGATCTGGTAATATTCACGTCCCTTCTGCTTAACCTTGCGGTAACGCTGTATGCGGGCAGTGCACTCCGTCTCGTCATAACCGCAGAACTGCTGTTCGCCCTCGGCAAGCATCACCCAGTCGGTGGCCTCAGTGGCAGCCGCGGCGCGCGCGCGCTCCTTCTGAGCCTGCATCTGCGAGTCAAACTCCTTCTGGTCAAGGGTCATGCCGTTTTCCTTAAGGATCAGCTCGGTCAGGTCGAGAGGGAATCCATAGGTGTCATAGAGCGTGAACGCGTCCTTGCCCGAAATTTCGGTCTTGCCCTGAGCGCGGGCATCGGCCATTGTCTTCTCCAGCAGCGAAATGCCGTTTTCAAGAGTGCGCAGGAAGGAATCCTCCTCCTCCTTGATCACCCGCATAATCAGCTCACGCTGCTTCGGCAGCTCGGGATAAGCCTCGCCCATCGACTCGATCAGCGTGTCGACGAGCTGATACATAAACGCCTGCTTCTGTTCCAGGAAGGTATAGGCATAACGCACGGCACGGCGCAGAATGCGGCGTATCACATAACCGGCCTTGGCATTGCCGGGCAGCTGCGAGTCGGCGATCGAGAAGGCGATGGTGCGGACATGGTCGGCGATCACACGCATGGCCACGTCAACCTTGCGGTCCGCGCCATACTTCTTGCCGCTCAGTTCCGAGATCCGGCCGATCAGCGGAGTGAACACGTCGGTGTCATAGTTCGAGGTCTTGCCCTGCAGGGCCATGCACAGACGCTCGAAGCCCATGCCGGTGTCGATCACCTTGGCGGGCAGCGGCTCAAGCGATCCGTCGGCCTTGCGGTTATACTGCATGAACACCAGATTCCAGATTTCGATCACCTGCGGATGGTCATGATTGACCAGGTCGCGGCCGGCAACGGCGTCGCGCTCGGCCTGCGGACGCAGGTCAATGTGGATTTCCGAGCAGGGGCCGCAGGGACCGGTGTCGCCCATCTCCCAGAAGTTATCATGTTTGTTGCCGTTGATGATGTGGCTCTCGGGCAGATGCGCGGCCCAGATAGCGGCAGCCTCGTCGTCACGGCCCAGGCCTTCCTCGGCCGAGCCTTCAAACACCGTGGCATACAGTCTGTCGGGATCCAGCTTCAACACGTCGACCAGATACTCCCAGGCCCAGTCAATGGCCTCCTGCTTAAAATAGTCGCCGAACGACCAGTTGCCGAGCATCTCGAACATGGTGTGGTGATAAGTGTCCATACCGACCTCTTCAAGGTCATTGTGCTTGCCCGAAACACGCAGACACTTCTGCGAGTCAGCCACACGGCTATATTTTGCAGCTTTGTTGCCGAGAATGATGTCCTTGAACTGGTTCATTCCGGCATTTGTAAACATCAGCGTCGGATCATCCTTGATGACCATCGGCGCGGACGGCACGATGCGGTGCCCTTTGGAATTGAAGAATTCTTTGAAGGATTCGCGAATTTCCTTTGCTGTTAGCATTGCTTTGTCTTTAAGATTTAACGCACAAAGTTACAACTTTTTACTCTGCTTTCCAAAATTAACCGACAAACCGCGCCTGAACCCCGGCAATCAACAATGGATCAATCATTTTCAACGGAGGGCCACAAACCGCCGTCAGCGGGCGGCTGCGCGGGAAAACGCCTGCATGTCCTTGTCGCCACGGCCCGAAAGATTGACCACGACGACATCGTCGGGACTGAACGTCATTTTTTCAAGCGCAGCCAGCGCGTGAGAGCTCTCCATGGCCGGAATGATTCCCTCCAGGCGACTCAGGGCGAAGGCGGCGTCGAGAGCCTCGGCGTCTGTCGCCGCCAAAACCTGCATTCGCCCTGATGCCGCGAGAAAGGCCATCAGCGGACCGACGCCCGGATAGTCCAGGCCGGCCGAGATGGAATAAGGTTCAACCGCATTGCCGTCGGCATCGGTGATCACGAGCGTGCGCGATCCGTGGAGCACCTGCTCGCGGCCCACTGTCATCGTGGCGGCGTGACGTCCGGTCGCCACTCCGTGGCCGGCGGCCTCCACGGCCACGAGTCTCACCGACGGTTCGTCAATATAGTGATAGAAAGCGCCGCCGGCATTACTGCCCCCGCCCACGCAGGCAATCACACAGTCAGGCAGCGGCTTGCCAGTCTGCTCGCGCACCTGCGCCTTGCTCTCCTCGCTGATCACCGACTGGAAGAAGGTGACGATCTCGGGAAACGGGTGTGGACCGACCGACGATCCGATCAGATAAAACGTGTCGTCACGGCGCTCGACCCATTCGGCGAAAGCGCGGTCCACGGCATCCTGCAACGTGCTTCCGCCAGCCTCAACGGCAACGACCTCGGCGCCGAGCATGCGCATACGCTCCACGTTCGGACGCTGGCGCTCAACATCCGTGGCGCCCATATAGACAGTACACTCAAGCCCCATCAGCGCCGAGACCGTGGCGGCGGCCACGCCGTGCTGGCCGGCACCGGTTTCGGCTATAACGCGCTTCTTGCCCATGCGTCGGGCAAGAAGCGCCAGACCGATGGCATTGTTGATCTTGTGGGCGCCGGTGTGGTTCAGATCCTCGCGTTTCAGATAGATCCGCGCGCCATATCGCTCGCTCAGACGCGGCGCATGATACAGCGAAGTCGGCCGACCAACATAGTCGCGCAGCAGGCGCCGGTATTCAGCCATAAAGGCCGGATCAGCTATGGCGTCATAATAAGCGGCGGCCAGTTCTTTCAGATTGTCTTTCAGGGCATCAGGCACATAAGCGCCGCCAAAGCGGCCATCGGGACCATAATAGCCGAGATCATTCACAGGGAGTTTGCCATGTCGGGTAGAGCAGGAATCTTGCATAATTTTTTGTTTTTATCATTTATCAAATTAAAGCGCCATCGATCGGGCATCAAGCCTAACCGATGGCGCAGAAGTTTTTTCTTCAGACCCTCAGGAGGGGTCAACTTGTCTTTGCGTTATGAGCGGAACACACAGAAACCGCGCCATCGGAAACTCTCCGGGCGCCACCACCAATTCTGCGATATGGGCTTCTGTATTTTCATGCCGCAAAATTACTCCCTTTTCCGCATACCGCCAAACATTCCCCCGACTTTTTTTCAACGCTTCCGACGAAATCGGGGCTTACCTTACTGCGATTTTCTCTACATCCGCGCCACGACGGACTATGTAGATTCCCGATGAAAGCCCGTCAACCGTATCGGCTACTTTAACGCCGCGCAGATCATAGACCTCTACCCGATTGCTCAGGGATGATGCCGCATCAACATCATTGATACCCGAAAAGTCCGTCTCCACAATTTTCTCAAAATTCAACCATGGATAAATGGCATAAGCCTTATCACGGCAGCCAAAGGGCACATAGACAGTAGCCTTCTTATAAACGTCGTCCGAGAATATCGTTTTTACTCCAGCCACAGGATCGTTTGTATTGTAATAAATTTTCTCCAGACCGCTACAGCCATAAAATGCATTCATGCCAAGTCTGGTAATGCTGTTTGACAGAGTCAATGTGGTCAGGCTCCGGCAGTTATAGAAAGCTCCATTCCCGATTTCCGTTACGGTGTGGGGTATATTCACCGAAGTCAGGCCATGGCAGTCTCTGAAAACGCCGGCGGATATTTCCGTGATTGAGGTGGGAATCGTCACTGTTGACAAACTTTTGCACTCCGCAAAAGCTTCCATCTCAATTTTTGTGACGGAATTAGGTATGGTAACAGACGTCAGGCCACGGCAATCAAGGAAGGCTTTTTGACCGATTGTGGTAACAGAGGCGGGTATATTTAATGTGGTCAGGCCACGGCAACCCGCAAATTCGCTTTTGAAGATTTCGGTGATAGAGTCCGAGAGTGTCAGCGAGGTCAGACCACGGCAATCGGCAAATGCATACTCGCCAACCGTGGTGACAGTGCCGGGAACATATAGTGCCTTCAAACCGTGGCAATATTGAACAGCGCTTTCGCCGATTGTGGTGACAGAGGCGGGAATGTTCAATGTGGTCAAACCTTTGCAGCCGATAAAAGCGCATTTGCCAATGGTTGTAACTGAGTTGGGTATTGTCATTTTGGTCAGGTCCTCACATCCGCTGAACGCGTCCTCGCCGATTGTCGTTACACAATCAGGAATTATCACCGTGTCCAGGCCATACTTCCACTTAAAGGCTTTCTCACCTATTACGGTAACAGGATATTTGGCGCCTTTCTTGGTAAGCGAGTCAGGAATTTGCACAAAATCAGTGCCATTGGGCAGAAAATTGCCTACGAGTTCGGCATGATGGATACCATTTTGAGTAGTGTAGAGTTTGAAGATCATTCCATCCTGACGGAATTCCTCCTGAGCCATTGCCTGTAACGCCAGAAATAATCCACAAAGGATAAACAGGATTTTACGCATGAGATAGTGATTTAAGATTTTGCAAATTCATGATCTGTGTCGCAAAGTTAACCAAAATTTCCAACTGACAAAAATTTATTTTCACAGCGACCAAGGCCCCTATTGGGCCAGCGCCGGAGGCGCCGCGTCGCGCCTCCACATCTACCGCGTGACGAAAGTGCTGCTTTGACAAATCGCGTTTTTTTCCTACCTTTGTGCCATGAATAAGTTTTTGACCGGCGCGCTGACAGCCATGGCATTGACATTTACCGGATCGGCAGCTGCCGAAACCGGCAACGAATGGCCCTTGACAAACTTCGCATGGGGAGCCGGCGTGTCAAGCTCCATCGACATGACCGGACAGGACCTGTCGGCGTTCAATATCGCGGCCCAGGCAGGCTATAAAAACCGCGCCATCCAGATGCTCGGAGCCGGCGTCGGAATCGACATGGCAGTTGGCAACAACAGCCGGATGTATCCGGCATACGCAATCATACGCACTTCATTCGTGCCCGGAGATATGCGCTGCTTCTTTGAAGCCAGAGCCGGCTACAGCTTCAACAGCATGGCGGCGGGAGGCCGACAGAGCGGCATATATGGAGCGACGTCTCTCGGCGTGAATCTGGCAATGGGAAAAAACTTCCGCTCACACATCGTCATCGGCTACACCTACCGCCAGCTCCGCGACAGCTATCACGACATGTCGGCCGTAACGGCCGGAATCGGCATCAACTTCTGAAAAAGCGCACCGCCGGGAGCAGCGCTACTGCTCCCGCTGCGGCAACCGCCCACCACAGCCCCGCGAGTTGCAGCAGGGCGCAGACGAACACAATCGCCACCATGCCTGCGCTGATCAGCGCCACGCGGCGATTGATGCGCAGGTTCATGCGGCGATAGAACACGTACATGATCAGCACGTCGGCGCCCATCCACCCGATCAGCGCCACTCCGAGTCCGGCGAAGCCGAACCAGTGGAAGCCGGCCACGTTGAGCGCCAGACCAACCACGCTGCTGGCCATCTCGGTGACGCTGTAGGTCAGGCCACGGCCTGTGGCCAGAAAACTGTAGCTCATGGCAACAGAGAGCGGCCGGAACATCATCCCCGCCATACCCACCGTGAAATAGGGAAGCACGGGCATGAATTCCGACTGATAGAGCACCCTGACAATCAGCGGAGACGCGGCTATGGCGAAGCAGACGCAGGGCAGCATGATCAGCGCGGTGAAGAGGCTCTGGTGATTGACCATGGCCTGCATGCGCCGTGGAAACGCGCTCACCCGTGTGAGCCGGGGGTAATATTCATAAGTGACCGACACGAAGATCATGGCGGCATAGCGCCACAACATCGTATAGCCGGCCTGATAGATGCCCAGGGTCATTTCCGAACCTTCGCGATTCAGAAAAATCTGAAACACATAGCTGACCAGATAGCCGAGAATCGACGACAGCGTGAGATAGAAACCCACCTTCATGAATTCGGCGCCGCGGGCCACGGTCTGCCTCAGTCCGAGACTCCGGCCGGCAGACCGGTCAAGTCCGCGGCCATGAAGGGCAAGCGGCACCCAGAGCGCCACGGAATAGACAACGATCGACGGAGCGATGCCCCCAAGACCAAGCCAGCGATAGAGCGGCACCGACAGAGCCAGGCCCGCCACCGAACCCCAGAGCGAGGCCGAAGCCAGCGGCTTCAGCCGGCTCAGCCCCTGAAAGACGGCCTGTCCGGCATTGGTGAGCGACTGAAACAGCAGTGCCGCCCCGAGCAGGCAGAAGCTCCAGACGTGTGAGTCGTCGCCAAACGACCACCGGCTCATCGGCAGCGAAAGAACCACAGCCACGACCGCGCCCAGAATGCCGAGCGCCACACCGAACCGACGCACCACGGTGACCGCGGCCAAGTCGCCCGACGCGATCTCCTTGACGGCCGAAGTGCGTATGCCGAGCTGAGTCACCGACCCGATCAGATCCACCGCCGTGAGGTAGACGCCCATCAGTCCCAGCCCGACCGGTCCGAGCCATTTCGAGATGACCATGTTGCGCACCATGGCACACACCACCTGCACCACCTGCATGGAGCCGAACAGCCCCATCGCCTTGGCGGCGCGCTTGGTTATTTCCGAAGCCATGACAGTGGATCGAACTTGGTCTTTTCTTTACGGATTTCAAAATGCAGCAGCCCGCGCGACGGATTGCTCTCGGAGGGAGCCACGATGCCGATTGTGTCGCCGGCCTTGACGCTGTCGCCCTTCTTCACCCCGAGAGTCTCGATGTTGGCATAGACGGTCAGATAGTCACCATGGCGCAGCAGCACCACGTGTCCGTAACCGTTCTGCATGAACACGGCCGACACCACTCCCGGATAGACGGCACGCGCCCTGGCCCCTGCGGCTGTCTCGACGTCGATTCCCGGATTGTCTACCTGCACTTTCGACAGCGTCGGATGTCGATGAGGCCCGAAGGCGCTGACCACCGTGAACGTATGGCTCAGCGGCGAAGGCAGTTTTCCTTTCTGGGAAGCAAAGTCGCCATGCTGGGGGGCCGACGGACGCTCAACCGGCTTCGGCTGTTTATCCTGCGCCGGCTTCGGCGTGGTCTTCTCGGGCTTCGCCTCCTGCCGGTTGTCGCCACGCTGATTTTTGCCGGCCTGTTTTTTTGCAGCCTCGGCCCTGGCTTTTTCTGCGGCAGCGCGTTCGGCCTCGGCCTTGCGCCGCGCAGCCTCTTCGGCAGCCTTGCGCTCGGCCTCTTCGCGGGCAATCAATCGAGTCAGCTCGTCGTCAAGCGACTTGAGCTGATTCTGCTGGCGTCGGAGCAGAGTGTTCAGGCGCTTGGTCTCGCCCTTCAGAGAGTTGATCACGGTCTGCGCCGAGTCGCGGCTCTGACGCAGCGAGCGATACTCACGCGAGGCCGACGCCTTCAGGGCGTTGAGTCGCGAGTGCATCTCGGCCAGGCGTTCTTTCTGCTTGCCGAGATCAGCCATGACTTGCTGGATCTGCTCCGTTTTCCTATGGCGCCAGCCAGAATACTCCTCAAGATAGCGCATGCGGCGGTATGCCTGGCTGAAATCATCGGCCGAAAACAGGAAATTAATCGTGTTCATCTCCCGGCGATAACGTCGCGAAGCCCTCACAGTCCGGGCATAATGGCCTCGCAGAGTGGCCAGTTCGCTTTCACGCAGGGCAATGGAGTCGCTCACCGCTTTCGACGCTCCGACGATCGAGTCAATGCGGAGCTGCAGGCGCTTTATTCCGGCATTGGTGTCGGCTATGCGCTGCTGAAGCCGGTTGAGGTTCTGCATTCTCCGTTGCAGTCCGGCCTCGGCCTCAGTGAGTTTGCGGTTGGTATCGGCAAGTTCGCGCTCGGTCTGCTGGCGCTGGCGCATGGCGTCGGCGCTCGTACGCTTGCGCTTGCCGTCGGATGCCAGCGGCAGCAACACGACCGCCATAGCCATCAGCAACAGTGAGGATAATCTTCGCATCGGCTTCCGTCAAAGAATTCCACCAAGCATTTTCAGCGCCTGGGATGGCGTCACCCGGGTGTAGTCAGATCCGGGTTCAGACCACTGGCGCGGCGAGGCCGCATCCCATTCGGCCTTGTCGAGACTCCAGGTCAGGCGCAGGCCCAGCGGTTTGCCGGCATACGTGGCATGAAACTCCACCACAGCCTTGCGGTCGTCGACATCGGCATTGCAACTGACCGCTTCAGGCAGCCGGGCAAGTGCGTCGGGATCGCCCAGAAGCGCATCCTGCACGTCGGCCAGAGTCATGCCGCCGCGGCGGAGCATCTCGACAACCGGAAGCTCCATCACCATTTTCTTCGGCATGCGCATGGCAAGCACGGCGCGGTCATTGTCGGCAAAGGCGCTGCCGACCTCCATGCCAAACATCCGCAGCGACAGATAAATGCTTTCGCCCCGCACCATTGTCATCCGTCCCGACGTTGAGAATTGGGCCGGCTGAAGAATGTCGACCGCCACCGGAGCATAGATATTGCGCCACGTTGCAGCCTGCTCCGTTTCCGCAACGGGCTGAAGCGTGGTTTCCACATTTTTTTTATGGCTTTTGCAGCCTGCTGAGGCCAGTGCGACGATTATCGTCAGCAACAGTGCTGTAAGTTTTTCGGGCTTCATCTGTTCAATCTTCATCAATGCGGCCGGTCTCCACCTTGCGGAGCAGACGCTCGTTGTCAGGCTCAAGATCAAGAGCCTCGCGCCAGTATTCAACGGCCATTTCATTGCGGTTCAGTTTATATGATATGTCGCCGGCATGCTCAAGCAGTTCGGCCGAAAGATCGTCGGCCGAGCGAAGCAGCGCGGTGTCAATGTATTCCTTGGCTGTCTGGTATTCCCCGAGCTTGAACATCACCCAGGCATAGGTGTCGAGATATGTCGGCAACCCCGGGCGAAGCGTCATCGAGCGCGAGCTCATCTGCCTGGCCCGCGACAGCTCCTTGTTACGGTCGGCCAGATAATAGGCATAATTATTGAGCGCCAGATCATTGTCAGGGTCAATGGCTATGGCCCGGTCGTAACACACCTCGGTGCTGTCATAGCGTCCGGCCTGCTGCCACACGTCGGCCATGCAGCGGTAGATATCGCTGCGCAGCTTGTCGTCGGCCTTTGCCGCGGGCAGCTCCAGCGACCCGGCAAATATCCCGATCGCTTCATCATAAAGACCGGTCTGCGACAGAAGCAGCCCGAGCATCTCGCGCGCATCGATATCGTCAGGCCAGAATCCGGCCGCGGTCCGCGCCGTCGCCACAGCCTCCGGCATCATGCCGGCCGTGACATACATTCTGGCAAGAAAATTCCACAGCTGCGGGTCTTCGCGATGCTGATCGGCCACCACACTCAGATTCTCGGCCGCGCGGACATAATCCTTTATTGCGAAGTAAAATCCGCTTGCAAAGCGTCTTATCTCATCGTCAAGCGGATACTGCGCGGTGAGTTTGCCGAACAGGTCGCCGGCACGCTCGCGCGACTCGTCATCGTCGTCGGGCATTGCCGCCACATAGTCCCTGAGCAAGGCGAGCTTGCTCTCCGGATCAAGATCGTCAAGATCAATGGCGCGGCCGATCTCAGCATTATATTCTTCCTTGCGCCCGGAGTCGCGAAGCCGGCAGGCCCTGGCATAGAAGGCCATGCCGCACGCCGGATCGATGGCAAGAGCGCGATCAAGCATGACCGCAGCCGAATCCGGACTGCCGGCCAGATCGTAAAACAGCGACATGAACGTATGAGCCTCGGCATCGGCCGGCATTCCGTCAAGCATCCTGCGCATGCACGCCGACGCGCCAACCGTGTCGCCAAGCTCAATCATCAGCTGGGCCTGCTTCAGGGCCAGATCGGCCGAAATGCCGTCGAGCGTCTCCACCCGGCGCAACAGCGCCAGAGCCTCAGGCTTGGAGTTATAGCGATTTTCAATGGCAGCGCGCCTCATGAGCAACGCTGAGTTTTCGGAATTCAGCGAGTCGAGCATCCGCCATGTCTGAAGCATCTTGCCGTGCATCTGCAAACGCTCGTAATTCAACGCCAGATTATAGCCGGAATAAAGATCGGCCGGATGAGCGGCCACATGAGCCTCCAGCAGCCGCAGCCCCTCGGCGACCACGGCGGAGTCGCCATTGTCGATCGACAGCAGGCGGCTGCCGAGCATGCCGCCCGGTTCGGTCGAACCGATGCTGTCGAGTCCGACGGCCCGACGCAGCAACAGCGTCGACACGTCGTAATCACCGGCGGCATCGCGCGACAGAGCCTCCATATAATAATAGTCAGACTTGCGCCGCTGCTCTGGCGTCACGGCGGCGATCACGGCGGGCAGCAGAATCGCCGCCAATATGAGAAGAGAATGGCGCTTCAATTCCGTCCGGTGTGTCCGAAGCCCCCCTCGCCGCGTTCGGTCTCTCCGAGTTGGTCGACTCCGACCCACTCCACTCTGGCATATGGCGCCACAACGATCTGGGCGATGCGTTCGCCCGGATTGACAGTAAACGGTTCTTGAGACAAGTTAATAAGAATCACCCCGATCTCGCCGCGATAGTCGGCATCGACGGTTCCCGGAGTGTTGAGCACCGTGACACCATGTTTCAGAGCCAGTCCGGAGCGCGGACGCACCTGGCATTCATAGCCCTCCGGCAACTCGATGCGCAATCCGGTGGGCACCAGTGCACGCTGCATCGGAGCCAGCACCATCGGCTCGGCCAGATCAGCTCTCAGATCCATTCCGGCCGCCAGCGGAGTGCCATAGGCCGGAAGCTGCTGCGATCCGCCGTTGACGATTTTCACCTTTACGCTCTGCATCATTATTTTCCAGACTTCTGTTTAAAGAAAATTTCGGTGGGGAAATGGTCGGAATATCCGTCAAGCCAGATTCCGGCGCTGAAAGTGCGGTGAGGATAACCGGCGCGGTTGCCCTGCTTGTCGCGGAGGAATTCATGGTTGTGAACCATTGACTTGAAGTAGATCATATCGGTTTCGCCGGAATTCTCCTCAAGCAGATTTCCCGATATGATGATCTGGTCAAAAAGATTCCACGCGCTCTTGTAGGCCAGAGTGCCGATGCCTTTGTCGCGGAGCATGCGCCACCACGGATTGAAGAAACCGTGCGGTTCCACTTTGCGGGTGTCTTTTTTCGCACCCAGCACCTCGCGGCAGCTCTTGTCGTCGGGATCATCATTGAGGTCGCCCATTATGATCACTCCGCGGTCAGGATCGATGGCCCACACCGAGTCGGCGATGTGGCGGCTCAGCGCAGCGGCCGCCTCGCGCAGATAGCTGCTCTGCTCCTGTCCGCCAAGACGCGACGGCCAGTGATTGACGATGACGCTGACGCGGCGGTCGCCGAGCAGACCGGTGACACACATCTGGTCACGAGTGCGGAACGTCGGATTGCCGTCGATCGTGAGAGTGTGGTTGGTCACTGACTCAAACCGGAAATAGCGGGGATTATAGAGCAGACCGACATCCACGCCGCGACGGTCAGGCGAATCGTGGTGAACCACCTGCAGACCCAGACGTCGGATCTGCGGATCGCGCACCAGGTCATCAAGCACCGATTTATTCTCGATCTCGCTCACGCCGAGAATGGCCGGACCATTCGGTGTGGTCTTCGTCGACATTTGAGAAATTGCGTAAGCAAGATTGTGGATCTTGCTCCAATACTTGCGTCCGTCCCACTGGCGGGCGCCATTGGGCGAAAATTCCAGATCATACGATCCATTATTGTTGATAGTGTCGAAAAGATTTTCAAGATTATAAAAACCGACACCATATACGCGATACTGCGCGGCCGACTTCTGTGCGGCGGCCACTCCGGCTCCGGCAAGGATCAGCCCGAGCGTCATGCAAATGTTAAGGACAAAACGTTTCATCAGTGACTTTACTTTATTACCGCAAAGTTAGCATTTTTCCCAAAACACTGCAAATTAATCGGAATTTAGACCGACGCCTCGATGAACAGCATGGCAAGCACACCGGCCACCAGAGCGCACGTGGCCGGTTTCTGGTAACCGTGGGAGTGCGTTTCGGGAATCATCTCGTCGCTGATCACATAGAGCATCGCGCCACCGGCCATGGCAAGCATCGCGGGGAGCAACACCGAGCATATGTCGCCGACAAAATAGCCGGCAAAGACACCGGCCACCTCCAGCAACGCAACCCCAAGGGCGATCATGGCGGTGTTGAAGAATCTGACTCCGGCCATCAGCAGCGGAGTGACCACAACCATGCCTTCAGGAATGTTCTGCAGAGCTATTGTCAGCGTTATGGCCAGCGCGTTGCCCTGGTCGCCGTTGAACGACACTCCGGTGGCAAGTCCCTCAGGCAGCTTGTGTATGGCTATGGCCATTACAAACAGCAGGGTGCGGTTAAGCGAGTGGCCGGCAGCATGGCGCTCACTTTCCTTCATTCCCGAAAGATGGTGAAGATGAGGCAAAAAGCGATCCAGAACGCCCACAAGCGCCACTCCAGCCGCCACTCCGACCACAACCTGCCACCACTGCCACGGGGTGCACATGGCCACCGCCGGCCAGATCAGGCAGACAATCGAGGCCGTCAGCATCATCCCGGCGCAGAATCCGAGAAACACGTCGTTCCAGCTGTGGGGAATACGCCTCACAGCCAGACCCACAATCGAACCAAGCAGCGAAGACAACCCGAGTCCCGCCGCACACCATATCAATTCATGTATCATACACACATAACGCTCCACCCCGCCAAAAATTTCAGACCATGCGGTCAATAGCTCTTAAGCGTCGACCGGGAAACGGCGCATCCCGTTTTTGTCATGGCATAAAAAAATCGCCTGCAGGTCATGACTTGCAGGCGATTGACCCTAAAAGGGTCGGGGTGAGAAGACTCGAACTTCCGACCTCCACGTCCCGAACGTGGCGCGCT
>CAMWSS010000032.1 GCA_947177035.1 uncultured Porphyromonadaceae bacterium
TCACTCAGAGATATGCGACCCCAGCGTTAACAAATATTGGGGAACGGGGTCTTAAAGATCGTTGGCGTCATAAGCCTCGCGGATCACGAGATCCGGGCCGCTCACATAGATGCGCGGAATGATTGATTCGGCAAATAGTGAATAGATAGCCCGGTCCGGTTGTGGAGAATAGGGCAGGGTGAGTCCGTGGCTGCGCCAGAATGCGTCGATGGTCTTGTCTGATTCCTGACGTGCGATGCAGATGAACTTCACATGCGGATATTGCTCCATGGCCTGCTGCAAGCGTGGCAGTTCGCGGCGGCAGTCTTCACACGCGGTTGAGAAAAACGTGATCACAGAAGTGTGTCCCGCAAGCGATGCGGTGGTGATTGTGTCGCCGGTCGACATGACTACAGTGAACTCCGGAAGCCTGTCGCCGGCTCCGAGCGATCGCGGGCGCACGTCGTCGTCAAGCACGCATCCGCCCAGCGGCAACATAATGGACGCCACTATCGCATATAATATCTTTTTCATGTTGGTTTCTGAGTCGCGGTGAGAGCCGATATTATAGGAAGTAACGGTTTTGCTGCAAAAAAAATTGCGTGAAAAACGGGAAAAATTTGCAAATTACGAATGTTTGTCGTAATTTTGCATAAACAGCGTGTCCCGTTAGCGTGGCCGCGATCTGTTATAATCTGATTAATAAACCAATTAACACTTACTATCTGCCTATCGCCACACTGCTACTCTAACTTAAAAACAAAAGGATAATACAGTATGCAGACAATGACTAAGTTCACCGACAAAGAGTTGGTGGCCGCTTATGCCAATGGTGATAACGCAGCTTTTGATGTTTTGCTTAACAGGCATCAGAAGGCAGTGTTTTCCTATATACTCCGCACAGTCAAGGACGACGATCTGGCAAATGATATTTTCCAGGAAACGTTTGTCAAGGCCATCACGACCATACGTCAGGGCCGCTATGAGGACAATGGCAAATTTTCGGCATGGCTCACACGTGTGGCCCACAATCTGATCATTGACTTCTATCGCCGCCAGAAAGGGGAAAATACGGTTAGCAACGATAATGTGGAGAGCGACTTGCTGAATAACAAGGAGTTGTGTGAGGAGAATATCGAGGACCGTATTGAGCAGCGTCAGCTGGTGGCCGATATCCGCAGAATGATACACATGCTTCCCGAGGCACAGCGTCAGGTGCTGATGATGCGTTTTTATCGCGACATGTCGTTTAAGGAAATCGCTGAAAAGACTGGCGTCAGCATCAATACCGCTCTTGGCCGCATGCGCTATGCGTTGCTGAACATGCGCCGAATAGCTGCCGAAACCAATGCTCTGGTTCCGGCCTGAAGCCTGGAAGAGAAAGAGTAGAGTCTGAGAGACGTTCAGGAGGGGTATATCATTTTCCTGGTTACTCCGCCATCGACTCTGATGATCTCTCCGTTAATGAAGTCGGCTCCCGGAGAGCACAGCCATGTCACGGTCTGTGCCACATCGGCCGCACATCCCACCCGACCCGAAGGATGAAACTCGTGATCAGCGTCACGCAGTTTTTCGTTCGGGTCGACGTTTATCCATCCGGGAGCGACGCAGTTCACTGTCACTCTGAGCGGAGCCATCGACATCATCAGGGCGTGGGTCAGGCTTTCGACCGCGCCTTTCGAAGCCGAATAGCCTTCGGTGCCCGCCTCGCTCATCGCGGCCCGTGTCGACGATATGTTGATGATGCGTCCTGTCAGTTCGGGCAGCTGCGGCAGCGAGCTGCGATATATGGCCATGCGTCGGGCTGTGACGTAGACCGGTCGCAGATTCGTGGCGATGATCCGGTCGAAGTCAGTGATGTCGCTTTCTGTGAGAGGCTTGAAGTTGCCGATGCCAACGTTGTTGACGATCACGTCAAGGCCTCCCCACGCTTTGATCACGTGACATAATGCCGAGTCGAGCGCGTCGGCGTCAGCCACGTCCACCGGATGAAACTGCGATCCTGTTGCCTGGGCGGTGGCGGTGCCGGCTTGGGTGTCGGTGTCGCAGAATGCCACCCGGCATCCGGCCTGGCAAAGAGTCTTCACGATTTCGCGGCCGATGCCGTTGGCGCCGCCGGTCACAAACGCGATGCGGGCCGGAAATTTAACCTGCCAGATTCCGCGTGACGTCCCTGTCGGCGTGATTTTGCGCCGATAGGCCGACGCGTTGATTCCGCGCCGGTAATCTTCCATTTTTTTCCCAATATAATCGTCTGCCATAGTGTCGTAAATTTAACCCCCGGTGAGGCGTGGAGCATGGTGCATTGGCGGCGTCAGAACGGGGTTGACTCCGGTGCCGCCGATATGTCGGCCGACCCTCCGCCAAGAGCCGGGGCCGGACCTGCCAGCGGATCGTCGGCCAGCTGATCGTTGAGTGCTGAGGCGGCTTCGCCGAATCGGGCTTCGCCTTCGTCCCAGTTTTCAAAGCGGGCATATTTTGCGCGGAAGCGCATGTCGACATCTTCGACCGAACCGCTTCGGTGTTTGGCGATGATGAATTCGGCTTTGCCGCGGAGTTCCGGTTTTTCGTCGCGTTGAGCACCGTGCAGGTAGTATTCGGGGCGGTGGATGAAGCAGACAATGTCGGCATCCTGTTCGATGGCGCCTGATTCACGAAGGTCGCTGAGCTGCGGGCGCTTGTCTTCTGATCGCGATTCGACCGATCGGTTGAGCTGCGAGAGCGCGACAATGGGGATGTTGAGCTCTTTTGCCAGCTGCTTCAGCGAACGGGATATCATGCTCACCTCCTGTTCGCGGCTTCCGAATTTCATTCCAGATGCGTTCATGAGCTGCAGATAGTCGATGATGATGAACTGCACACCTTTTTCGCGCACCAGACGACGGGCTTTCGTGCGGAGCTCGAGAATGGACAGGCCCGGGCTGTCGTCGATGAATATGGGCGCGGCATACAGGTTTTTTATGCGCGTCATCAGTTGGTCCCATTCCATTTCAGAGAGCTTGCCTGATTTGATTTTTTCGCCTTCGATCTCGCAGACGTTCTGGATCAGACGGTTGACCAGCTGCAGCCGCGACATTTCCAGTGAGAACACAGCCACATGGGTGTTGTAGTTGACCGCCATGTTCTTGGCCATGGAGAGGACAAACGCCGTTTTACCCATGGCCGGGCGTGCGGCTATGATGATCAGATCGGAGTTCTGCCAGCCTGAGGTCACTTTGTCAAGTTTGCTGAATCCGGAGGCCAGGCCCGAGAGTCCGCTCTCGCGGTTTGCCGCGGCCTGTATGGTCTCGATGGCCTGGGCGATGACGGGGTCGATCTGCACAACTTCTTTTTTAACGTTGCGCTGCGACAGCTCAAACAGGCGCCCTTCGGCTTCCTGGAGCACGTCGTCGACGTCGTTGCTTTCGTCGAAGGCTTTGGCGTTGATGTCGGACGCGAAGGCTATCAGCTCGCGCGACAGATATTGCTGGGCCAGAATGCGGGCGTGCCACTCGATGTTGGCGGCCGACGCCACGCGCGATGTCAGTTCGGCGATAAACACCGGGCCGCCCACCTCGTTGATGGTGCCGTTGGAACGGAGCTGCTCGGTGACGGTGAGCATGTCGATCGGGCTTTGCGACGCTCCGAGGGCCTGGATGGCCTCATATATTTTCTGGTTGACCGGTTCATAGAACGTTTCAGGTTTGATGATGTCGCAGACGGTGGGGTATGCGTCTTTTTCGAGCATCAAGGCGCCGAGCACGGCCTCTTCGATGTCCTTGTCGTGCGGCGGGATTCGTCCTGACACGTCGATCTGAGACTGGTGACGGGGAGTGTTGCGGTTGAAATTATTGTTTACCGGGGGCATAGTTGGAGTCGATGAGTGATTGGTTTGAGTTATAGAAATCGGGGCTTAGCATCTGGTCGAGGGTTGTGTCGGGGTGTGTTCCGGCGTATGCCTCGATGATGCGCATGCCGATAAAGCGCGCCGTCATGCCCGGTGCGTCAGGGCTGATGGCGTGTGATGCGGGAGAGCGGCCGAGCAGTCTGTCGGCGAGTTGTGGGTCTGTGCTGTAGACCAGTCGCCGCTCCATCATCAGTCGCCACACTTCGGCTTCGTTTCTGATGAGCCACTCTGTCTGTTCCGGCGAGATGCCGAGCAGGGTCGACAGCGGCGTCGCCTCGGGCAGGCATGATTTCATCGCGTATGCGATTGCGCCGTCATGGAGCATCCGGTTTAACAGAGTGGTGGACGGATTGCCGTTGTCGGGGCTGACATACGCATATTCGCTGCCCAGGATCGCTTCGGTCAGATTTACAGGAAGCATCCCGATCGTCTTGTTGGCCGCGATATATGCCGGAAATCGGCCGGCATAGCCCGGATAGTCGGCGCCGAGATAGTGGTTCAGCGCCACAAGGGCCGCTCCGTCGGTGCCGTATGAGATGCTCTGGCTGTAGGGCCAGACTATAGCGAAAGTACGTTTCCAGCCGACGTCGGGCAGCAGTTCGGACATGCGGGCTTTCACATGGCCGAGCACTGTCTCCACCGAGTCGAGCGGGGGCAAAAGTCTCTCCACGTCGGCGGAAAACACCTTCACGGCCGGCAGTCTGGAGTAGTCGGAGTGGGATATGTCGGTGCTCATGACCGAGGCCATTTCGTTCCAACCTGCGGCCATGACCGGGTCGAGCGCGCTGTCGGCGGCAATGGCCAGGTCCAGGCGCAGCATCGTTTCCGGTGCCGTCGGCCGCTCGTCGGCCGCTCCGTCGCTGCCGACGCAGGCGCCGAGCACTGAGGCCAGCCCAAACGCAAGTAGTCTGATTTTCCTGTTTTTTGGCATTTTTGGCGTTGCTGTTCGGAATTAACAATGCAAAGATAGGGCAAAACCGCGCAAAAATGAGTAATTTTGCCGGAGTTTTTATTAAAAATATATGAACAGAATATTAACCTTCCTGTTGGCCGCTGTTGTGGCGCTGTGTCCATCAGGCCTTTTTGCTTCTGAGCGTGATGCCCGTCCGTTTGTGGTGGTCATCGATCCGGGCCATGGCGGCAAGGACTATGGAGCCATCGGGAAAGTGACCAATGAAAAGACGATCAATCTGGACGTTGCTTTGAGAATCAAAAAGATGCTCAAGGACTACAGTGGCATTGAGGTGGTGCTGACGCGCAGCACCGATACGTTTCTGTCGCTTCAGCAGAGGGCAGATATCGCCAATGCCGCCCAAGGCAATCTTTTTGTGTCGGTTCATGTCAATTCTGTCGACCGGCGCAGCAAGAACCGTCTGACGGTGAAAGGGGCGTCGGTCTACACTCTCGGGCTGCATCGCTCGAATGCCAACTTTGAAGTGGCCAAGCGCGAGAACTCGGTGATGGAGCTTGAACCGGATTTTTCGACGACTTACCAGGGCTTCGACCCTAATTCGACAGAAAGCTATATTATATTTGAACTGAGCCAGAACAAACATCTGACGCAGAGTATCAATTTTGCGCAGATGGCGCAGGGAGAGCTGGTGAAGACGGCCGGGCGCGCTGATCGCGGTGTGCTTCAGGCCGGATTCTGGGTGCTTCTGGCCAGCGCGATGCCTGCGGCGCTGGTGGAGCTGGATTTTATCTGTAACCCGACATCGGAGCAGTTTCTCCATTCGGTCAAGGGCAAGGAGAAGATGGCGAGGGCGCTGACCGATGCCATTGTGAAGTATGCCGAAGCCCATCCTGGCACCATGCCGGTGTCGAAAAACATGGTCGTGGACGATGCTTCCGATTCGGCCGACAGTGAGGATGCCGAACCTGATGATGCTTCCGTTGCGACGGAACAGGAGGCTAAGGCCGCGAAAGGGGTGGTTACATATCGGGTCCAGATAATGGCCTGCGACCGCCGGTTGCCTGACAATTCGCCTGAATTCAAAGGACTGAAAAACGTCGACAGCTACAGACAGGGC
Source organism: uncultured Porphyromonadaceae bacterium (assembly GCA_947177035.1). GTDB lineage: Bacteria > Bacteroidota > Bacteroidia > Bacteroidales > Muribaculaceae > UBA3263. Next base: position 5,896 of record CAMWSS010000032.1, read on the forward strand.
GGTTTCTACAAATATACAGTCGGAGGAGACTTCGCCTCCGAGGAGGCTGCCGAGAGCTATGCGCGCAAGTCGGTGCGCGGCAAATTCCCGAAAGCATTCATAATCAAATGGCGTGACGGGCAACGGATCGACTGACAGTCGGGCCATGCCTGCATGTAAAAAAACAGAATTTACACATTATTAATATGCAGAACTCGCGTAAACTTTTTGTAATCGGCATCTCGGTGATTGTGGCCGTGGTGCTGCTGGTGTGTGGTATTGATTATCTGAAAGGAATCAATGTGTTTCATTCGTCGAATTACTACTATGCCACTTATACTAATGTGACAGGGCTGTCGGTGTCGGCTCCAGTCACGGCCAATGGCTTCAAGGTCGGTCAGGTCAGAGAGATCAGGTATCAGTATGACAATCCGGGCTATGTCACGGCCGAACTTGCGCTTGACCGCGAGCTTAAGGTGCCCGCCGGCACGGTTGCCGTGCTGGCCATCGATATGCTTGGCACCGCGTCAATCCAGCTGAAGATGCCTGATTCGACCGACTATGCGCCGGTGGGATCTGAATTGCAGACGCGGATCAATGCCGGGCTGATGGAATCGCTCGGAGGAGATCTGCTTCCGTCGGTCAGCGCCATGGTGCCGAAGATCGACTCGTTGCTCAGCGCAGTGACCGTTCTGGTGTCGGATCCAGCGCTCAGCCAGTCGATCAAGCGTCTTGATGCCATCACGGCCAATCTCGAGGCCACAACGGCGGCTGTGTCTGCGGCAGCCCGCCCGCTGCCTGCGGTGGTGGCCGACGCCCGGATCATCACCGGCAATCTGCAGCGCATGTCGGGACATCTTGACTCGCTGACAGCCGCTCTCAACGCCATGCCTTTGAACGAAACCATGGAGAATGTCAAGGTGATCACGGCCAATCTGAGCGCGCTCACAGCCGAGCTTCAAAGCTCGGATTCGTCCATAGGCCTGCTGCTGCATGATCCTGCGCTTTACAATAATCTGAATGCGACAGTGAGCAGTCTGGACTCGCTGTTTATCGACATAAAAGCTCATCCGAAGCGCTATCTCAAATTTAGCGTATTTTAGACCAAGTCTAAAATATGTCTAAAACGGTGGAACACTCGCCTCTTTGTCCCAACTCCCTGTCAGATCAAGCCGATAGGGTGGGCGATTGGAGAGTGTTCCACAGTTGTATGCCGGGTAAATCGCTGTGTGTCAGTTGATTTGTGTGATTTTGGCTGCGGCTGTGGTCACTGGGATATAATTGACTGAAATTCAGAAGACTTGTGGTTGAAATTTAAAAACCAAATTTTACGACCGTTGTTTTTTTAAATTATTTTCAGGAATTTTGTAGTCGGAAATCGGCGTAATTCAATTGCAATGTATCCAAATTAAAAGTCGCCGATACATTTATTTAATGACACAAGCCATGAATGAAAAATGGGAAGATTGTCTGCATAGATTTCGTGACAATCTCTCACCGGAGCAATTTGAAGCGTGGTTCAAGCCGATCACGTTTCTGAATTTTGAAGACGACACCCTGACCGTCGGTGTGCCGTCCGAATATTTCAAAGAGCATCTTGAGACCCACTATCTCAAATTGCTCGGGTTCACCTTGCGTCGTGTTTATGGACCGAACGTGAAGTTGCGTTATAAGTTCAGGATCGTGAAAAACGAACCTGACACCACTGTCACAATGTCGGGGTCTAATTCATCAACCGCCATCAACGACCGTGCCCGCGCTGCCAATCCGTTTCGCGCAGCGGCTGCGGCCGAGGATGCCGAAATTGATTCTCAGCTCAATCCGCGCTATAATTTCAATAATTATTGTGTCGGAGAGTGCAATCAGCTGGCGTCGACAATCGGCGAGGCCATAGCCAAGAATCCAACTTGTCAGACCTATAATCCGCTGTTTGTGTTTGGCCCTCCAGGTGTCGGCAAGACGCATCTTGCCCAGGCCATAGGCATTGCCGTTAAAGAGCGCGATCCGCGTCGCCGTGTGCTTTATGTCACCGCGCGTCTGTTTGAAAGCCAGTATACGGCCGCTAATGCCCGCGGAAAAATCAATGAGTTCATAGCCTTCTATCAGGGCATCGACACTCTGATCATAGATGACATTCAGGACTTCATCGGCAAGCCTGCGACTCAGCGCACATTCTTCCATATTTTCAATCATCTGCATCTGAATTCGAAGCAGCTGATCATGACCAGCGACGTGCGCCCGGCCGAGATGGACAATATGGAGGAGCGCCTGCTGTCGCGATTCAAATGGGGAATGACTTGCGAACTTTATCGTCCGGACTATATGATCCGCCGCGAGGTGCTTGTGCGCAAGGCCGAACAGGACGGTCTGGATCTGCCTGAGGACGTGCTGGAGCTGGTGGCGCAGAATGTGACGGCGTCTTTCCGTGAACTGGAGGGAATTGTTGTGTCGCTGATGGCTCATGCGACCATACTGAACCGTTCGGTCGACGTCGAGCTTGCCAAGTCTGTCATGGCGAATGCTGTGAAAATCCGGCGCAAGACGGTCAACTTCGAGATGATCGCCGAGCAGGTCAGTGAGTATTACAACATCGAGCCTGACGCTCTGTTTACCAAGAGCCGCAAGCGCGACATTTCGGATGCACGTCAGCTTGTGATGTATATGACAAAGAAACTGACGTCGTTGTCGGTCAACGCCATCGGCAGTCGCCTGAGCCGTACTCATGCCACGGTGCTTCACGCTGTGAACGCCATTGAGAACCGCATGGCCACTGAAGCCAAGCTCCGGGCCGACATATCGAGCATCGAGGCGGCGCTCATTCCAAGATAAATTGAAAAAGGCAGGCTGTGCACGGCGATTTATAATATGGAAGTGAAACTTGGATTTGACGAACTTGAGGCATATGTGGCGGCCCACTATGGCCAGAGGGTGACTCTTGGCAGAATTGACGGACGCACTGTGGGCGTCGGTCTGACGCGCCGGATGCTGTTCAAGGATCGGCAATTCAATGTTTCTCTTGTTCTGGAGTCTGCTTCCGACACTGAAATCACGCTTACGTATGGCGCGTCGTCCGCTCTGGAAATGTTGATGCGGATAGCGCTGAATTATATGGCGCGGCACAAGCCCGACATGGTCGAGGCGGTGCGCATCTGTCCCGGTCAGCGCCTGAAACTTAATCTTGCCAAGGTTCCGCGTGCGGTGGCATTGGTCGAGGCATTGGCTTTTGAGTCGATTGCGGTGGAAGAAGACGGTTTTCTGGCCGGTCTGTCGCTTCGTTGACGAAAATTGGTAATTGTGAGAGACTCTTTTGGCGCGAAAGTGCGTCGAAAGGGTTTATTTTTTATTTATGCAATTTTTAAAAGTTGTCCGTTTTGGAATTGTATGTGGTTGTTCGATAATGGTTTGCGTGTTTTGGTGTGTGCTGAAAGTTGTCCGGAGTTGATAACTTGATGATAACTTTTGTTGATTAAAAAGTTGCCGGAGCCAAAATAAAGACTTAACTTTGCGCCATTGAAAAATATCTCAGACCCTCAAATAAAATGATTCAGACAGTACTCAAACGCGACGGCCGAATTGTCGGTTACAACGAAGAAAAAATCAAGGCTGCGATACGCAAAGCCATGCTTACAACAGAGATGGGAGAAGACGAAGCGCTGATACAGCGCATTGTCGACCGCATAGGCGTGAGTGGCGCCGCCCAGATGAGCGTTGAAGAGATTCAGGACCGCGTTGAGCTGGAGCTGATGAAATCGCCCAGAAAGGAAGTGGCGAAGCGCTATATTGCATATCGCAACCAGCGGTCGGTGGCCCGCCGCGCCAAGACGCGCGACATGTTTCTGGAGATCATTGAAGCAAAGAACAATGATATCACTCGCGAGAACGCCAATATGAACACGGATTCTCCCGCCGGGATGATGATGAAGTTCGCGAGCGAGACCACCAAGCCGTTTGTTGATGACTATCTGTTGTCGGAAGAGGCCCGCGAAGCTGTCGACAACAACTATCTGCACATCCATGACAAGGATTACTATCCGACCAAGTCGCTGACCTGCGTGCAGCATCCGCTTGACCGGATTCTGAAATATGGTTTCACGGCCGGACACGGAGAGTCGCGGCCGGCGAAGCGCATCGAGACCGCAAGCATCATCGGGTGCATCTCGCTTGAGACCGCCCAGAATGAAATGCATGGTGGCCAGGCCATTCCGGCGTTTGATTTCTATCTCGCCCCGTTTGTGCGGACATCGTTTATTGAAGAAGTGCAGAATCTGGAAAAACTGATCGGGCGTGATCTGTCGGCAATGTATAATGCCGAACTTGACGACTTTATCAGCCGCCCTCTCGATGGACTGGAAGGCGACGCGCGTCTGCTGCAGCACGCCGTCAACCGCACCGTGTCGCGCGTGCATCAGGCCATGGAAGCGTTTATCCACAACATGAACACGATTCATTCGCGAGGCGGCAATCAGGTGGTGTTCAGTTCGATCAATTATGGCACAGACACATCGGCCGAAGGTCGTTGCATCATCCGCGAGCTGCTGCAGTCGACCTATGAGGGTGTGGGCAACGGTGCCACCGCGATCTTCCCGATCCAGATCTGGAAGAAGAAGCGCGGAGTGAGCTATCTGCCCGAGGATCGCAACTATGACCTCTACCGTATGGCCTGCAAGGTGACGGCACGTCGCTTCTTTCCGAATTTCGTGAATCTTGACGCTACGTTTAATCAGCATGAGAAATGGCGTGCTGACGATCCGAAGCGCTATGAATATGAGGTGGCCACGATGGGTTGCCGCACCCGTGTGTTTGAAAACCGATATGGCGAGAAGACGTCGATCGGCCGAGGCAATCTCTCATTCTCGACCATCAATATTGTGCGTCTGGCCATAGAGCTTATGGGCATCAAGGATCCGGAGGAGCGTATACGCCGCTTCTTCCAGAAGCTCGACGAGGTGCTTGACATCACCGCCCGCCAGCTTCACGACCGTTTCTGTTTCCAGAAGACGGCGCTTGCCAAGCAGTTCCCGTTGCTGATGACCCGCCTGTGGAACGGCGCCGACGGGCTTAAACCCGACGAAACCATAGAGCCGGTGATCAACCAGGGCACACTGGGTATCGGCTTTATCGGTCTGGCCGAGTGTCTGGTGGCTCTGACCGGCAAGCATCACGGCGAGAGCGAGGAGGCTCAGGCTCTTGGCTTGAAAATCGTGAGTCATATGCGCTCGCGTGCCAATGAATTCTGTGAGACCTACAATCATAATTATTCCGTGCTTGCCACTCCGGCCGAGGGTCTTTCGGGCAAATTCACCCGTCGTGACCGCAAGTCATTCGGCATATTGCCTGGCATAACCGATAAGGAGTATTACACCAATTCCAATCACGTGCCGGTCTATTATCACTGCTCGCCGCGCCATAAGGCCAAAATCGAGGCTCCGTATCATGAGCTGACCCGTGGCGGACATATATTTTATGTGGAAATCGACGGTGATGCGACTCACAATCCCCAGGCGATAGCCGACGTGGTCGATCTGATGGACCGTCATAATATCGGATATTGCTCTGTGAACCACAATCGTAACCGCTGCATGCAGTGCGGTTATGAGGATGCGGCCGAGACGCTGGATGTGTGTCCGAAGTGCGGCAGCAAGAATATTGATAAGCTCCAGCGGATCACGGGCTATCTTGTCGGGACTACCGACAGGTGGAATTCGGCGAAACTTGCCGAACTCAATGACCGCGTGGTTCATAAATAAAAACAATCAGCGAGATATTAAACGAGGCGGTGAATAATGCCGTCAGCTTAATAAAGATGGATACATTGCTAAAAGTGCTTCAAGTAGTGCCCGGGACGTCGGTAGACGGCCCGGGGCTACGCACTTCCATCTATCTGGCGGGTTGCACGCACCGTTGCCCGGGTTGTCACAATGCGTTGTCGTGGGAGTTTGATCAAGGCACGCCGATGACTGTGGATGAGCTGATGGCTCAGATCCGCGCACATGATTTCAACGTGACGCTGACTGGTGGAGATCCGTTGCAGCATCGCCCGCTTGAGGCTGTGAAGCAGCTTGTCAAGGCAATACGCGCAGCCGGCTACACGGTGTGGTGTTATACCGGCTACACGTTTGAACAGTTGCAGACCATGCCGGAAATGGCAGATCTTATTCCAATGTTTGAGGCTTTGGTCGACGGCCCGTTCGTGGAGTCGCTGCGCGACACTTCTCTGATTTTCCGAGGTTCGTCCAATCAGCGCATACTCCGTCCGGACGGCACAGAGGCCGACATCTATCAGTAGTCTATCTCAGGATCGGAAACTCCGATGAACGGATCGATCGATTCTATGTCGATCTGTTTCTTGGAGCTGATGGCTTTGCGCACCTGGGTCATCTGAAGCGCGAAGCCTGAAGCGCGCAGAAAGTTTCCGACGCTCCATTGTGGTTGTGCCGGATTCTGATCCATGATTTTGAGCATTTCGGCTGCCTGATCGTGATATCCGAGTCTCAGCATTGAGAGCAGTCCGGTGAGGACGATTTCCGGTGTGACATTTTCGGGCGCGTTCTTGAGGCTTGTGTCGAGCAGCAGGGCCGATGCCATGTAGAATCCTGTGGCATAAAGCGCGCTGGCATACATGTTCAGGTTTTCAGCCGACGACAGTCCGTCGTGGTTGTGGAAACAGCCGAGGATCATTGCCGCTTCCTTGTATTTTCCTTCATTGAATTTTTCAGCGCCCCATGATGCCCATGCTTCTTCGGTGTTTTCGGCTGTCGACATTGAGTCATAGTGGTCGGACAGCACTTTGTTTATGGACGGATAGCGGAGCACAAGCAGATATTCGATGACGGATCTGTCCCAGGGGCATCTGCCGATGAACTCGGCCAGCGCTTCCATCGCTTCGGCGTTCATGTTGAGCTGGAGCATGGCTGCGACGGCGATTTTGAGCGCGCGCGAGTCAGTGGAATCAGGAGTGAGCAGCGGTTTGACCATGCGCAGCAGTTCGTCGGGGTCATATCCGCCGATCACGGTCATGGCGCGCGCTCTGGCCAGTATCGCCTCCGGATTTTCGGCATTTATGGCCATGGCATAATCAGCGGAGTTGATGGCCGCGTCGGCATTTCCGGCATTCATCTGCTCTTCGGAGAGGATGATCCAGTAGTCGGCGTTGAAAGGCTCGAGTTCCGTCAGTTCTTCAAGTTTTGCTATGGCATAGTCCCGGTCACCGTTTATGGTTGCCACGACTTGCAGTTCATATAGCAGAGTGGGGCGGTAGCTTGTCTTGGATTTGAGGAGCTTTTCGTTGCGTTTCAGCCAGTCGAACGCTCCTGCTTCGGATGCGAGGTCGACAAGCTGTATCATTGTTTCGTCGTCGATGTCTGTTTCGTTGCCGATCAGTTCAGTCAGGCGTTTTTCCAGTTCTTCGGCCGATGTTTTTGCTGATCTTAGCGCCAGGATCTTCCATATCAGATCGGAGGATCCGTCATATGTTTTCAATAGCGCTTCGACTCCCTCGTCCATGTTGTAGGACCAGAGGAAGTAGCCCCTGCGCGCCGCCATGGCCTCGCTCTTGGGGTAGAGCCTGTAGGCCAGTAGCAGCACTTGCAGTTTGACGTATTCGTCTTCCATGTCGCTGGCCTGGTCATAGATTTCGATCAGGTCATCTTCGTCATAGAAAAGATCCGAAATGTCTTGGTTGAGTTTCTTGCGGAAACTTTCGTATATTTCCTTGCGGTGGTCGGATTCGTTTTCCAGTGCCATATCAGGATTTTACCTTCTCCCAGGTGTCTTTCAGGGCAATGGTTCGGTTGAAGATCAGGTTTTCAGCCGTCGAGTCATAGTCAGGAGTGAAGTATCCGATTCGCTGGAACTGGAATTTTGCGCCTTGTGTGGCGTTTTCGGCGAGGAACGGTTCGACTTTTACTCCTGTCACGGTTTTGAGCGATTCAGGATTCAGCATTTCGCGGAAGTCGCGTTCGGTTTCGGCGGCCGGGTTCTCGACGTTGAACAGACGGTCGTAAAGGCGGACGGTGGCGTCGATGGCGTGGCTTGCGCTCACCCAGTGGAGGGTGCCTTTGACTTTGCGCATTGATCCGGGCATGCCGCTCAGGGTTTCGGGGTCGTAGGTGCAATGCAGTTCGGTGATGTTGCCGTCAGCGTCTTTGACCACGTTTTCGCATTTGATGATATAGGCTCCTTTGAGGCGCACTTCGGCTCCGGGTGCGAGGCGGAAGAATTTTTTTGGCGGGTTTTCCATGAAGTCGTCGCGTTCGATGTATATCTCGCGGCTGAATGGCATGGAGTGGGTGCCGGCCTGCGGGTCTTCAGGGTTGTTTTCCATGCTGACCTGTTCGACTTTGCCTTCCGGATAGTTGGTGATGACGAGCTTGACGGGGTTGACAACCGCCATGACTCTCGTGGCCACACGGTTAAGGTCGTCGCGCACGGCGTGTTCAAGGAGCGATACTGAGTTCAGAGCCTCGTATTTGGTGTAGCCGATCGTGTCGATGAAGTTGCGGATCGACTGCGGGGTGTAGCCGCGTCGGCGCATTCCGCTGATTGTCGGCATGCGCGGATCGTCCCATCCGGCCACCAGTCCTTCCTGTACCAGTTGAAGCAGTTTGCGCTTCGACATGACGGTGTATGTGAGGTTCAGTCGGTTGAATTCGATCTGTCGGGGGCAGTAGTCGCCGCCTTTGGCCAGCTCTTGAGCGAAGTAGTCGTAGAGAGGGCGGTGAGGCACGAATTCCAGGGTGCAGATCGAGTGGGTCACGCCTTCGAAGAAGTCGCTCTGGCCGTGTGCGAAGTCATACATTGGGTAGACTTTCCAAGTGGTGCCAGTGCGGTGGTGGGGGTACTTCGTGATGATGCGGTACATGATCGGGTCACGGAAGTGCATGTTGTCGGAGGCCATGTCGATTTTGGCTCGGAGCACGCGTGCGCCGTCGGGGAATTCTCCGGCGTTCATTCTCATGAACAGATCGAGATTCTCTTCGGGAGTGCGGTCGCGATATGGCGAATTGGTGCCAGGGCGTGTCGGGGTGCCTTTTTGTGCAGCGATTTCTTCCGAGGTCTGGTCGTCGACATAGGCTTTTCCTTCCTTGATCATTCTGATTGCAAGGTCAAACAGCTGGGGGAAGTAGTCCGATGCGTAATATTCTCTGTCGGCCCAGTCGAATCCGAGCCAGTGGATGTCTTCACGTATGGCGTCAACGTATTCTGTGTCTTCTTTCACAGGGTTGGTGTCGTCGAAGCGCAGATTGCAGGTGCCGCCGAATTTTTCGGCAACACCGAAGTCCATGCAGATGGCTTTTGCGTGGCCGATGTGGAGGTAACCGTTAGGCTCTGGCGGAAAACGGGTGTTGAGGCGTCCGCCGTTTTTTCCTTCCTGCAGGTCGTTGAACACAATCTGTTCAACAAAATTCAAATTTTTCTTTTCTGAGACTTCTGCGTTGCAATTCTCGCTCATAATGTATGGTCTATTATGTGAAGTGTTTGAAATCGTTTTAATTATGCAAAGTTACGCATAAAAAGCGAAAAATCGGCTCTGCATCCGAAAATTTTTATTGATGTCGGCAGGGTCATTCTTCAGGTCATTCTTCCGGCAGCTGGCGGGCTTCGTCGAATTTTGCTTTCATTGTCGGGTTGCCATAGGTGAGTTTCTTGATTGTGAAGTCGTTTTCAATCACTTCGCCGGCACGTGTGAGTTTTTGGACGCTTGTGTCGAAGAGGGTTTTGATCTTGCGCAGGCGGTCTATCTGTTTTTCGGCGTCTTCAATGGCTTTGTCGATGGTGGTTATCGCTTCGCTGTGTTTCTTTTTGTGGCTGTCGACGAATTTCATGAATTCGGCGGCAAATCTGTCGCGTTTCTCTTCGAATCTTGTCACGTCGATGCTCTGTGCTTTGGCCACCGACAGTTCACGGCGCAGTGAGTTGATGGTTTCTGCGCCTCGTTTTGACGACTGGCTGAGCAGCGAGATGAGCGACATGAAAAACTGCGGCCTGATCACGTACATTTTTTCATAGCGGTATGACACGTCGACTATGCCGGCGTTATATAGGTCGCTGTCGGCTTCAAGGGTGCTGACCAGCACGGCATATTCGCATTTTTTGTCGCGGCGGTCTTTGTCGAGTTTCGCGAAGAAGTCTTCGTTGCGGTGTTTTGTCGCGGTGCGGTCGTCTTCGTTTTTCATTTCAAACATGATCGAGAGGCATTCTTCGCCGTCGATGTAGTCACGGAAGATGAAGTCTCCTTTTGTTCCGCCGCTGGCGTCGTTGTCTTTTTCAAAATATGCTGAGTGGAATCCGCCCTGGCTTCTGGCCATGTTGAACATGTTCTGGCAGTGTTGTTCCAGGGTTTCGCCGAGCATTTTGGTCGACAGTCGGCTTTTCATGTCTTTGTAGCGCTCGATTTCTTCGTCTTTTGCCTTGAGCAGCAGTTTGTATTGCTCTTTGATTTCCAGTTCGCGTTTTTCCGAGGCGAGTTCTCCGGCTTCGAGTCGTGATGTCAGCTGGGTTATTTCCTGCTCCTTGCGGTGGAGGGCGTCTTTGCTGAGGTTGCGTTCTTTTGCCAAGTCGAGTTCATGGCGTGAGTCCTGTACCTGCAGGCGGCTGCGCAGGTCGGCTATTTCTTTGTCTTTTTCAGCGGCGATCCGGCTCATGCGTCTGGCGTTTTCGGTTTCGACTCCTGCCAATTCCGCGCGTTTCACTGCGTCGTGATTCTCAATCATTCCTTTGAGTCGCTCGATCTCCTGACCGAGGGCGCTGATCTCCCGTTCTTTGGCCGACAGGTTTTCAGCCATCTTCTTTTCGGCCATGAGTCTGCGGTTTTGTTCTTCGGCTTTGTGCATTTCGGCGATTTCGCCGAGGCGTCTCTGGAGTTCCGCTTCAAATTCGACTGTTCTGACTTGGGCGAGCAGTGCCGCATAGTGGCTTTCGTCGACTTCAAACGTTGTGTTGCAGTGCGGGCATTTCAGGTTCATATTGCAGGAGTGGGGGGTGAAATTTCAGATTCAGTATATATTTATGGTGTGCCGGCCGTCAGTTTTTTTCGGTGAGGTAGCGCCAGTAGCGCACCGGCATGTCAGCGCGCTGTTTGCGCGGGTTTGTGCGTTCTTTGATGGCGATGGCTTTGAAGTATGTCTGCCATAGCCGGCGGAACAGGCGTTCGTCGGGTGCGAGCATTTCGTCGGGGAGCCATCCGGTCGCCATGTGGTTGAGGTTGGCCGGGAGGGTGATGAGTCGAGGTTCGGTGCCGTCGTAGAAGTATCCGTATCCGCGTCTGTGGTCATAGATGATGAAATGCTGGTCGGCAAACCGGTCAGTGAAGTGGTCGAGGATCATCGGCAGCACGTTGTGGCGCGGGTCTGTCATTGCGAAGTATGTGCCGTCGGCCGCTTTCTGGAAGCGTATGAACTGGAGCAGGCGGTGGGCGTCGTATCGCACCTGTTTGGCAGTGCGCACGATGGCCAGGGCGTCGTTGTCGGCGAAGTTGCGTTCAAATCCTTTCTGACGAGATTCGATCACTTTGATTATGAAGCGCAGGGTGGGGGTGTCCATGGTTGTGTCTTCGCTGAGAAACGAGACGGTGAGCGCGCTGAGCGCCGCACGTTCCATTTTTTGTTCCAGCGCTTTCCACACCCGCTTTGATCGTTCGGGGTCGGTGGTCACGTCGGCCACATTGTCGGCAAATAGCGGTCTCGGGGCGTCGGGTCGGAGCAGGGCAATGTCGTTTTCATCGTTCCAGAGGTGCCATCGTCGGGTGTAGGCTTCGAAAACGGCCGACAGCATGCCGTCCCATGTTCCGTCGAAGATCAGTGTGTTCATTCTCCGAAATCGAATGTGAGCTGGTCGGGGTGTTCTCCGCGGCGCCGCGGCAGCAGGCAGCCGCGCACATAGGCCGGCGATGTGTCGGCCACGCATGGGGCGGAGAGTTCGCCGCACGTGATGAAATAGCGCGCGCGTTTCAGCACGACTCCGATTTTTTTGAGGTGGGAGGTCGTGAGCCTGCGGAATCGCCGGGCGTTGACGATCATTGTGGCTGATTTGGGGCCGATGCCAGGCACCCGGAGCAGGGTGGGGTAGTCGGCTTTGTTGATGTCGACCGGGAAGAATTCGGGGTGGCGCAGCGCCCACGATGTCTTAGGGTCGAGTTCAAGGTCGAGCAGCGGGTTGGCGTCGTCGGCGATTTCGTCGACGTTGAACTGGTAGAATCTCATGAGCCAGTCGGCCTGATACAGTCTGTGTTCGCGCACCAGCGGCGGCTGTTTCAGCATCGGCAACCGGGAGTCGTAAGCGTTGACGTTTATGAAGCCGCTGTAGTAGACGCGTCTGATTGTCGGGGTGGCATATAGTCCCGCTGTCATGCGCAGAATGTCGGCGTCGGTGTCGGCAGTGGCGCCGACGACCATCTGGGTTGATTGTCCGGCAGGCACGAATCGAGGCACGTGGCGCATCACTTTCCGGTCGTCGGCGGCCTGGAGCACGCCTTGGCGGACGTATGACATCGGCGCGAAGACCGACTGGTGGTTTTTTTCGGGTGCCAGATATTTCAGCCGGTTTTCGGTCGGAATCTCCACGTTGACGCTCATTCGGTCGGCATATCGTCCGGCCTCCATGACCAGTTCGCGGGAGCATCCGGGGATGCTTTTCAAGTGTATGTATCCGTTGAAGCGTTGGATTGTGCGCAGGTCTTTCGCCACTCTCACAAGCCGCTCCATTGTGTAGTCAGGGTTGCGCACCACGCCGCTCGACAGGAATAGCCCTTCGATGTAGTTGCGGCGATAGAATTCCATTGTCAGTTCCACCAGTTCGCTCACGCTCAGAGTGGCTCTGGCTATGTCGTTGCTCCGACGGTTGATGCAGTATGCGCAGTCGTAGATGCAGAAGTTTGTGAGCATCACTTTGAGCAGTGACACGCAGCGTCCGTCGTCGGCAAATGAGTGGCATATGCCGATGCCGCCGACGGTGTTGCCGACAGAGTCTTTTGATCCGTTGCGGCGTACTGTGCCGCTTGACGAGCAGCTGACGTCGTATTTGGCCGCTTCGGCAAGTACTCGCAGTTTGGCCAGCGTGGCCTCGGTCATGCCTGAGACTCCGTTGTGGTGGCGTTTTTGTGTCCGGCGTCAGTCTGGTTGTTGGGAGTCTGCTGGGCCGGCGCTTTCATCTTGAGTTTGAGTTCGTCGAAGCCTTGGCCATAGACGCCGTTGACGTTTGCCTGAGTGATCAGAGCGTTGTTGTCAATGCTCTTGATTATGCGGAATATGGTCACAGATTCTATTTTGCGACACATGACCAGGAGCACTTTGATCTCTTTTTTTGAATACCAGCCCATGCCGTTGATCACGGTGCATCCGCGGTGAGCGTCGTTGTTGATGGCGGTGGCGATCTCTTCCCATTTCGGAGAGAAGATGATGAACTGTACGGCCTGCCGGTTGGTGTTGATCATCAGATCACACATGTAGCCGACCAGAATGGTTATGAGCATGCCGTATACTGCTGTCTGAAACGAGTAGCCGAGCACAAGGCATCCGGAGCTGACGATGACGAAGTCACACATCATCATGGTGCGTCCGATGCTGACGTTTGTGTGTTTCGACACCATTGCGGCCACGATGTCGGTGCCGCCCGTCGATCCGTTGTGGACAAACACCATGCCGACGCCGACTCCCATGACTATCGCTCCGATGACCAGTGAGACCAGAAAGTCGCTCATCACCGGTTCGGGAAACAGCGGCTGCGACACGTTCAGCATTATCATCAGCATGGTGAATCCGAAGACTGTGCGGATCACGAATATCCTGGTCAGTGCGCGCCAGGCTATGATGAGCAGAATGATGTTGACGGCGAATACGGTATATCCGACGGGTATTATAAACGGCAGTTTGCCGGCCAGCGACATCGCCTTGGTCATGTAATAGACAATTGAGCCAATACCGGCCATACCGCCCATCACCACGTCGTGTGGCAGGATGAATGCGTTGAAGCCAAAGGAATAGATGCTGATGCCCAGGATTATGAACACATAGTCTTTGGCATACATCCAGGTTTTTTCACTCACGTGTGACATAGGTGATATGGATTGATCAGAAGTTTCGTTAGTGCGAAGTTACGCATTTTTCTGAAATAATTATTAAAAAAACTAAAATTTTTCAGAGGCTTTTTGCGTGAGATACTGTCGCCAGCGATCGATCATTGCAGTCATGTCGTCGGGCACCGGTGCGGTAAAAAACATTTCTTCGCCGGTGGCGGGGTGCCGGAATCCGAGGGTGCGCGCGTGGAGCGCCTGTCGGGGACAGATGGCGAAGCAGTTGTCGACAAATCTGCGGTATGTTGCCGAAGGCACTCCGCGGAGCACCTGGTCGCCGCCATAGCGCGCGTCGGCCAGCAGCGGGTGGCCGATGTGTTTCATGTGGACGCGGATCTGGTGGGTGCGTCCTGTCTCGAGGACGCATCGCACCACGCTGACGTGGATCATGGGCTCGATCACTTCATAGTGTGTCACAGCGTGTTTGCCGGTCGGGTCTTCGGGCGGGAGCACCGTCATCTGCAGGCGGTCTTTGGGGTTGCGTCCGATGTTGCCTTCGATGCGTCCTTGTGGCGGTGTCGGGATTCCCCACACCACGGCCACGTATTCGCGTTTGGTTGTCTTGTTGAAGAACTGGCGTCCGAGGTCAGTCTTGGCGTCGGGTGTCTTTGCCACGACAAGCAGTCCGGAGGTGTCTTTGTCGATTCGGTGTACCAGTCCGAGGCGCGGGTCGTTGACGTCATAGTTCGGGGTGTTGCGGAAGTGCCATGCCAGAGCGTTGACCAGCGTACCGGTGTAGTTGCCGTGGCCAGGGTGCACGACCATGCCTGCCGGTTTGTTGACCACCAGCACGGTGTCGTCTTCATAGACCACGTCGAGCGGAATATCTTCGGCTATGATTTCAAATTCATAGCGTGGGCGGTCCATGACGATCTGCACGACGTCGAGCGGTTTGACCCGGTAATTGCTTTTTACCGGTTTGCCGTTGACGAGAATGCAGCCGGCGTCGGCCGCCTGCTGGATGCGGTTGCGCGATGCTTTCTGCATTCGCAATACGAGAAATTTGTCGACTCGGAGCAATTCCTGCCCTTTGTCGGCTTCGAATCGGAAATGTTCGTAAAGCCGGTTTCCGTCATCGTCGGTGATTTCCGGCGAGGTGCTGTCGTCCTCCATTTCCGGCATATATTCTTCTTGCAGTTCTTCCGGGTCAGTCATCTGTGTCGGGCCATTGGATTGGTTGGTCGCTGTATCCGCCTTCGGTCGGCGTGTATTCGTCGGCAGTATCTGTTGCCGAGGTTGCGGAGAAGCCTTCGCCGGCTTCAATTTCGATCGGAGTGTCGGGGTTCAGCATGATTCCCGAGTGCAGAGTCACTCCCATGGCTTTGACCGCCAGCACAAGGTCTTTGTAGTCTGACGGGACAAGCTTGACTTTTACGTTTGTGAAGCCGAGCGAGGCGAGTGTGGCCTTGGCCTGGCGAAGCGAAGCTCCTGTGAGATCGGGTATCGAGATTTTGCGGGGAGTGTAGGCGTTGACGGTTAGGTATATGTCGCGTCCGGGTTTTACGTTGTCTCCAGGTTTTGGAGTCTGGTCTACGATGGCGCCGCGCGGAATTCCGTCGGCATGGAGCGAGTCCACCACTTCGGCGTTGAGATTGTGTTGTTTCAGCGAACTGACTGCGTCGGCAAGCGGCAGTCCGGTGACGTCGGGCACTTCCTGCACTTTGCCGTGGCCGGTGTGTATGTCGAGCCACCACATGGCGCCAGCCAGTAGTGCTATCGTGACTCCTGCCATGATCAGCAGGTTGGTAATGATCAGGTGTTGTTTGAAAAAGTTCATTCTTCCGTTGTTATTGTTAGTCTGAGTTCACAATACGCTCTTTAGGTATTCGTTGCATGCCAGTTCCAGTTCGTCATACCATTCCTGGCCGAATCTTTCGATCAGCGGTTCTTTGAGGAACTGGAACAGTCTGATGCCTTCTTTGCGGCCTTTGGCGCGGGCGCTTTTGCAGATGTCCCATTTGTGGTAGTTGACGGCGATAAACGACGGATATTCCGTGAGTCTGACCGGATAGAGCGCGCATGAGGCGGGCTTGCGCCAGCCTGTCAGCCCTTCGCGGTGGGCCGCTTCGAGGGCACACAGGCAGACTCCGCCAGGGCCATAGCAAGTGAAGGCGCAGTTGCGTCCGTCGAGCAGCGTGGTGACCAGGTCTCCTTCTTCGTCGATGTAGCTCACGCCTTCGCGTTCCACTGTTTCGATGGCTCTCGGCATCATGAATCGGCTGGCCGCCGGAAGCGCGCGGCGTATCTGCCGGCATTCGGATTCGGTGACCGGTGCGCCTGCGTCTCCTTCGATACAGCATTGTCCCTTGCATGCGTCAAGGTCGCAGCAAAAAAATTCTTCGGCCAGATCGAGGCTCACCAGCGTGTTTTGTATCTGAAGCATCAGTGTTTCTTCTTCGTCTTGTTGTTGTGTCATTGTTGTCATTTTCCCGAGAATATC
The DNA here is from genome assembly GCA_947177035.1 of uncultured Porphyromonadaceae bacterium. Lineage (GTDB taxonomy): Bacteria > Bacteroidota > Bacteroidia > Bacteroidales > Muribaculaceae > UBA3263. The sequence continues at coordinate 22,383 of CAMWSS010000032.1, forward strand.
GATGTCGCTCCGATCAGCCGGTCGGCACGCGCTCCATACGGGCGGTGATAGAGCAGAATCAGATATTCGTTGACGGTCTCATAGTGGTCACCTTCGATCGTGGCAGTGGCTGATTTTTTGGGGTCAAGCCTGTCGGTGACCAGGTATTGGTAATTGTAGAGTCCTTGTTTGAGCAGCAGGGTCTTCACATAGGCTCCGCGGCTGTTGGAGTAGACCATACGGGAGTCGGGGTCGAAACGGCGTTGCACGAAGTCGCCGTCAAGCCACACCTCCCTGTCGGTCATTTCCGGCATTTCAAGGGCGAAGTGAGTCACGACATAGTCGGCCTGAACAGACGATTCGTCGGCGTTGAATTCGTGTATCACAAATCGCCCCGACTGATCCTGGTCGTATTCATAGCGGGCGCCGGGTCTTGGGGTGTCGGGTGAGAGTATGGCGTGGTAATATGGTTCGGCATATTCATAATGGTCTATGCCGCGTCCGGGGAAGTGGACTGTGACCATTTCGATGCGCCGGTATTCGTTTCCAGCCGGGAATATGAGTTCGGGCTGGTGTTCATAGAATGCTTTTTTTGCTCCGATGCGAAGCGGTTTTCGCAGTGTGGCCGTGTTGTCAGTGCGTCCGTTCTGGCTGATGATCAGTGTGAGGTCGTTGAATGGATCGTCGACGCCGGCGTTTTCCAGGTCGGCAGTGACGGAAAGTTGCTGGTGCCGCTGGTTGTAGTCGACGTCGGTTCGCGACGTGACTGCCGATGATATGTCGGCGATGTTTTCGCTGACCATGAAGCGGGTCTGCAGCAGCACTTCGTCGGGGTTGTCCTGGTCGAAGATCTGCAGCAGGTAATTTCCGGACACAGTCGGAGTCATCTGATCGTCGGGGATGGTCAGAGAGTAGTGTACATAGTGGGCCAGTGTCGATTCCGACAATGCCCAGTCGGTCACGTCGGCCTGATTGAATCCGTCGGTGAATTCGGTCTCGACCAGTGCGCTCGGACTCCAGTCGGCATTGCAGTGGATCAGTCTGTAGCGCAGGTAGCGGGAGTCTTCGGCCATTTCGTCGAATTCCACTTTGACTCTGCTGTTTCCGCCCAGGTCTATTATTGGCGGAGAGAGAATGTTGCCTTCGGTGTATGTCTGCAATGATTTGAACGCACCGGAGAAGATTCCTGTGGCGGTATCGGCGGTCTGTCCGGACGAATGCGTGGTTCCGAGGCCGAGAATCAGCGTCAGTGTCAGTGCGGTTTTAACGCGCATCGGTTTCCTCAAGGTAGTTGTGCAGGGCGGTCACGGCCTCTTCGATCAGTTTGCCGCATGGTTTCGCGCCGGGCACTCTGAGCGTGCGGCAGTCGCTGTTGCCGTTCTGCATGGCGATGAACCGTGTTATGACTGTCGCTCCTTCTTTGTAGACGGCAACTTTGTCCTTGGCGGTGTTATAGCGCATCAGACTTATAACTGCGGCCATTGACGATGCCGCGCCGCATATGTGGCCTGTGCCGGCGACACCGCCGCCATAGGCGCAACTGATGGCTTCGAGGCTTTCCGGGGGGATCTGTTTCGAGAATTTGTCGGTAAACGCCATCATGACGCATTGGGCGCAGTTGTGGCCTGTGGCACGCAGCGCTGCCACTTTTTCAAGTCGTTCGTTCAGTGTTACCATTTGATCGGTTCTTTTCCTTGTTTGATAAGATATTCGTTGGCCCGCGAGAAGTGTCGGCATCCGAAGAATCCGCGGTAGGCACTCAGAGGCGAGGGGTGGACCGAGGTTAGCACAAGGTGGCGCTGAGTGTCGATCAGTTTTGCTTTTCGGCAGGCGTGAGCACCCCAGAGCATGAATACCAGTCCGGAGCGTTCGGAATTTAGTCGTGCGATTGCGGTGTCGGTAACCATTTCCCATCCGGCGCCTGAGTGTGATGCGGGTTTATGGGCTTCGACGGTCAGCGAGCTGTTGAGCAGCAATACTCCCTGGCGCGCCCAGCGTGTCAGGTCGCCGTTTTCCGGAACCGGGGCACCGGTGTCGTCGTGGACTTCTTTGAAAATGTTGATCAGCGACGGGGGCATGGCCACTCCAGGGTTTACCGAGAAGCAAAGCCCGTTGGCCTGGCCTGGTCCGTGGTATGGATCTTGACCGATTATCACGACTTTAACTGCGTCGAACGGGCAGATATCCATGGCGGCAAAAATCAGTCCGGCCGGCGGAAAAATCTGCTTAGTGGCGTATTCTCTGCGCACAAAACCGGCAAGTTCCGCAAATTGCGGTGACTGCCATACTGCGTCAAGCTGATGTTTCCATTGAGGTTCGAGCCTAATTTCCATAGTGCAAATTTACGTTGCAAAGTTGACATAAGCTGCTAAATTTGATGAAAAAATGTTAAATCAGATCGTGCGTCAGCTGTTTTATTCGTAATTTAGCAAAACTAATTATCTGAATTGGAAGATGTCATTACGTAAATTTATAAGCATATTATCAACTGTGGTGGCGCTGTCGGTGTGGCAGTCAGCGTCGGCGGCTTTGAAGACAGACAAATATCATGAGGAGATCGTGGAGATGTCTGTCGAGGAGAATCTGATGCATCCTGAAGTACCCAGAAAGCAGATCAAGGCTGTGAAGGAGCGCCAGCTTGCGATGGCGCGTCATCTGAAGCAGAAGGGGCTGATGGTGGAAACCGCCCGCGACGGCATGGCCGTGATTCTCACTCTTGGCACCGACGGAATGTTTTTGCCAAATGACACTCTGCTGACTGCCGCAGGCATCAGGCAGGTGGAACAGCTGGAACATTATCTGAAGACGCCTGATTTTTATAAGGTGCTTGTGGTCGTGCACAGTGATGATACCGGTTCGGAGTCTTATCTCAATGCCCTCACAGCCTCAAGGGCAGAAGAGATTGTTCGTCATTTTGCTTCTAAGGGATTGTTGACTGATGCGGTGATTCCCTATGGGTTCGGTATGGACGAACCGCTGACCGACAACCTCAGCCGCAGCAGTCGTGCCGCCAACCGTCGGGTGGAATTTTATTTCATTCCCGGTCCGGCTCTGATCTCTGCCGCCCGGTCAGGCAAGCTTTGATGTAGGATAAGCCCCCGTTCCCCACCTTAGATTTGCATCGGCAAACCGGAACTGAAATAGAAGTAGTAACTTTCCTCTAAAACCTATTTGCCATAAATGCTGTGATATCCCTCCAAATATTGGTCTAAACGAGATAATGGCATATAAAACTCTG
>CAMWSS010000033.1 GCA_947177035.1 uncultured Porphyromonadaceae bacterium
ATAAACGCACAAAACACCGAATATCTCTGATATTCAGTGTTTTGCATCGCCTTTCGGCTTTAGGTTGTGGTGCCACCAGGAATCGAACCGGGGACACAAGGATTTTCAGTCCTTTGCTCTACCAACTGAGCTATGGCACCTTTCGTTTTTGCACTGCAAAGGTAGGGAGTTTTTTCGGAGTGTGCAAGTGTTTTGCGAATTATTTTGTGTTATTTTTATTTTACATCTGGTTATCAGTGTGTTGGGCGGATGATGGTGAGGCCGTCGCGTATTGGCAGGATGATGACGTGGAGTTCCGGGCGCGATGCGATCATGTCGTTGAAGCGGCGGATGCCTTCGGTCTGGGCGTCAGATGCGGTCGGGTCGGTGATTTTGCCACCCCAGAGTGTGTTGTCGGCGAGTATGATGCCGTTGGGGGCCATGCGGGGGATGAGCAGGTCGAGATATTCGCAGTAGTGGCGTTTGTTGGCGTCGATGAAGGCGAGGTCCCAGTTGCCCGGGATTTGTGTCAGAAGTTGTAGTGCGTCTCCTATGTGCAGGTGTATGCGGGTGTCGTCGGCAAATCGTTCGGTGAGTTCGTCGGCGTCTTCGTCGTTGATTTCTATGGTGTGTAGTTCGCCATCGGGTGCAAGTCCTTCGGCCAGGCAGAGGGTGCTGTAGCCGGTGAAGCATCCGAGTTCGACTATGCGTTTTGGCCTGGTCATGTGGCTGATCATGGAGAGGAGTCGTCCTTGGTAGTGGCCGGAGCATTGGTGTCCATAGAGGTGGTGCAGTTGTGTGTGGCGGTTGAGTGCCGTCAGGTGCTGCGGTTCCGGGTCTATGTGGCTCAGTATGTAGTCTTCGGTTGTCATTTCAGGTGGAGTAGTGCTTCAATGGCGAGTCTGTAGGAGTCGAGGCCGAATCCGGCGATCACTCCTCGGCAGTGTGGCGCGATGAGTGATTTGTGGCGTTCCGGTTCGTGGCGTCCCCATATGTTGGATATGTGGATTTCGATTACCGGCAGGGTTATGGCGGCGATTGCGTCGGCGATGGCGAGTGAGGTGTGGGTGTAGGCTCCGGCGTTGAGTATTATTCCTGTATAGCTGTCGTCATATCCGGCTGCGTGTATCCGGTCTATTATGGCGCCTTCGCTGTTGCTTTGAAAGTATTCGACGGGATATGTGGCCGATAGGCGGGCGAGGCATGATTCCATGGTTTCCGAGCCATAGATTTCTGGTTCGCGCCGGCCCAGCAGGTTGAGGTTTGGGCCGTTTATGATCAGTATTTTCATATGTGGGTTGTGAGGAGCTGATATAGGGTCTCTGTGTCGGTGCCGTGGATGACGGTGATTCCGGCTGCGGCAAATTCTTTTGCCGCCATGCGTGACGGTTGTTCTGCGCGGGTGATGATGCCGAGGTTTACGTGGTCCATCTGGGCGAATACGTTGTCGGTATATCCGGTCCATTGCACTTGTCGGTCTATGCCGAGGGCGCGTGTGCGGTGCACGATCGGCATGACTGTCGATGAGTCGCCTTCGCCAACCACTTTCAGTGTCCATTGGCGGTTGTTGAGTCGGCCGAGAGCTTCGATCAGGGTTTCGAGGCCTGATTGCCGGCTGATGTGTCCGAGCCACATCAGTTGCGGTTTCTGGTCGGGCAGGGGCGGGGCCACTGTGTGTCGGGGCAGCTCAGGGATGTTTATCTGGTTTTTGAGCGTGAGGTCCTTGCGTCCCGACAGGGCGATTGCTTTTTCGATGGTGTTTTGGATCTCGGCAGAGTGCAGTGACAGTTCGCAGTTCCCTGGGGGGAGGTGGCGCAGGATGCGCGACAGGTTCAGTGGGGCGAACATGCCGTTGAATTTTGCGGGCATGGTTCTGAGGCCGGCCCGTTGCATTCGTGTGGTGATGGTTTTTTCGCCGGTGCAGATCACAATCGCGTCATGCGGCGAAGCCAAAGCGCAGGCAAGCGCCCGGCTTTCGGCTCCGTCCCAATGGCTGTCGGCACAGATGTGTACCTGAGTGTTCATTTCAGCAGATCCGGTCTCAGCAGGCGGGTGCGTTCCAGCGCCTGTTCGTGTCGCCATTCGCTGATTTTGGCTTCATGGCCTGACAGGAGTATGTCGGGCACTTTCCATCCGTTGTATTCCGCCGGGCGGGTGTAGACGGGTGGTGCGAGCAGATTGTCCTGAAAGGAGTCGGATAGGGCGCTCTGTTCGTCGCCTATGGCGCCGGGAATCAGGCGCACCATTGCGTCGGCAATCACCACTGCGGGTATTTCTCCGCCGGTGAGCACGTAATCGCCGATCGAGATCTCTTTGGTCACGAGGTGTTGGCGGATGCGCCAGTCGATGCCTTTGTAGTGGCCGCACAGTATGATTACGTTTTCGAGCATCGACAGTGAGTTGGCCATCGGCTGGGTGAGCAGTTCGCCGTCGGGCGATGTGAATATCACTTCGTCGTAATGGCGGCAGGCTTTCAGTTCGCTGATGGCGCGGTCCACCGGTTCCACCATCATCACCATTCCCGCTTCGCCGCCAAACGGATAGTCGTCGACTTTGCGATGTTTGTTTGTCGACCAGTCGCGCAGGTTGTGTACGTGGAATTCAACCAGACCTTTTGCTTGTGCCCGCTTCAATATCGAGCAATTGAGCGGGCTTTCAAGCATTTCTGGCAGAACGGTGAGAATGTCTATTCGCATGGCAGTCCGAACTGTCGGCGCACGGCGTCAACCGCGTCGGTCTTCTCCCATGTGAAGAGTTCGACTTCAGTCTCCACCGGATCCTGTTCATATTTGTTGATGAATATTTTGGTGACTTTGCGCGGTTCGCGGCCGAAGTGGCCGTATGAAGCTGTTTCCTTGTAGATCGGCAGGCGCAGTTTCAGTCTCTTTTCGATGGCAAACGGTGTCATGTCAAATTCGGGCATCGCGCATATGCGTTCTGCGATTTCGGTGTCTGTCATGTTCACTTTCGCGGTGCCGAAGGTGTTGACACACAGGCTGACGGGGCGGGCCACTCCGATTGCATAGGCCACCTGTACCATCACTTCGTCGGCCACTCCGGCCGCTACCAGGTTTTTGGCCATATGGCGGGCTGCATATGCGGCCGAACGGTCCACCTTGCTGGGGTCTTTGCCCGAGAAGGCGCCACCGCCGTGTGCGGCGCGTCCGCCATAGGTGTCAACGATGATTTTACGGCCTGTCAGACCGGTGTCGCCGTGGGGGCCTCCGATCACGAATTTGCCTGTGGGGTTGACGTGGAGTATCAGGTCATTGTCAAACAGCTGTCTGACGCTTTCGGGCAGGTCGGCTATCACGCGGGGCAGGAGAATGGTCTTTACGTCGGAGTATATTTGGGCGAGCATTGCCTCGTCGCTGTCCATAAACTCGTCGTGCTGGGTCGACACCACTATGGTGTGGACTCTCACCGGACGGTTCTTTTCGTCATATTCAACCGTTACCTGGCTTTTCGAGTCGGGACGCAGATAAGTCATCTGCTTGCCTTCCTTGCGGATTGCCGACAGTTCGCGGAGTATGCGGTGGCTCAGATCAAGAGTCAACGGCAGCATCGATGGGGTTTCGTTGGTCGCATAGCCAAACATCATGCCCTGGTCGCCGGCGCCCTGTTCGGTTTCGTCGGCACGTTCCACTCCCCGGTTGATGTCGGGGCTTTGTTCATGGATAGCCGACAGCAGGCCACACGATTCCGCTTCAAACTTCAGGGCGCTATTGTTGTATCCGATTTCAGAAACGGTCTTGCGGATTGTTTCCTGCAGATCGACATAGGCGGAACTTTTCACTTCTCCGGCCACTACCACTTGTCCGGTGGTTACCAGAGTTTCACATCCGACTTTGCTTGCCGGATCACGTGCCAGAAATTCATCAAGGATGGCGTCAGAAATCTGGTCGGCAACTTTATCGGGATGTCCCTCAGAAACCGACTCACTCGTAAAGAGATAATTCATAGTGCATTAATGGGTTTTTTAGCATTTTTTTTATCAGTGGAGGTTGCAAGCAGTCAAATTTGTCCTCCATAAATATCACTGCAAAGGTACTATTTTTTCTGTCACCGCCCAAACCGGGGCCAAAGTTTTTCCGGTTTTTACCAGCTGTCGGCCGGCTATCGGATTTCGCAGATTTTTGCAACATCTTTCTCAAACGTATCTCGGTTTATAGCCCGGTTTCTCACTTGGGTTCTGTGATTAAAGATTGTCTGAGATGAGAGGAACATGAGAATTGCGATTTTGTTGCTGTCGGTTATGCCCATACGCACCAGCGCATATATGCGCAGATCAGTGTTCAGCAGTTCTCCTTTTTTCGGGACAATCTGTCTGTCGGGTTGCAACAGTGCGTTGAATTCAGTGATGTAATCTGGATAAAGCCGCAGGAAGGCGGTGTCAAAGTGCTGAAACATCTCTCGCGTTTCTGATTCAGTGGGCCTGACATAACGGTCGGCCACCGCGTTTACGTCGCCAAGCTGTTTTACTTTCAGCTTCAACACCATTGGAAACCGGTTTAGTTTTTCGATATATGCCGCGCATAGGTCCATAAAGAGGCTCACATATTGTTCGCGTGACCGGTTGGTCTGGCTTAACTGTGAATTAAGGGCGTTTAGCTTATTGTTCAGTTCAACAAGCAGATCCTTAGACTTTGCCGCGATCTGTCGCTGCCGATGCAGATAAACGGCAATGCCGCCCAATGCCAGGGTCAGGATTCCGATTATTGAGAGATATAATTTCAGCCGGTTGTTTTTGGCGTGTATTGTGGCCTGATAAACATTGGATATATCGGGAATCTTTTCGGCCACTTCCAGCATTCTGAGCCGGTTGTTGTAGAATATAGCATCTTCAAGAGCCAGTTTCAAATATCGGTCGGCGCGTCTGAGGTCGCCTTTTCCTTTCAGATATATGGCGAGTTGCTGAAGGGCCAGATTCTCTTTGAGCGGCACGGTCTGGTCGGAAATCGCCGCGTTTATGAGCCACTGCTCATACTTGTCTTCAACGCCCGATTCTTTATAGGTGATCGCGAGTGCATAGGCTGCCTGCGCATACAATCTGCTGTCAACCGGGATCCGGTCAAGCGTAGCAAGGTATTCTTTTTCTGCTTCCCTGTAGTTGTGTCCGCGAAGATCTTTTTCGGCCAGCCGATAGGTATATTCAGGTGTTGTCCGGTCGGTTACGGTAATCAGGGAATCAAGATACACGAGACTTTTTTTCCTGAATTCCGGCGCGATTGAACGCTTTTCGGAATATTCGGCCCATACGCTGAAAGTCCATTCGCAAGCTGAGAAGTATTCTTCGCGCAGGTTTTCTGGCAGTTTTTTTGAGTCAATTCCATTTAGAATGTTTATCGCATGACTGAAATGTCCGGAAGTGGCCAGCGACAGCGCGCGGTGGATTTTTACCTGAGATCTGACGTCATATCCGTCTGCCGGTCCGATCAATGCTTCGGCTTTGTCAACATAAAGCATTGTGGAATCGAAGTTATATGTGAGATACTCCTGAAAGAGCTGATCATATAAGCCGAAACGGGTTTCCTTGTCTGCGTCTGACGTTAACAGCCGGCGTATGCTGTCAACGCGGTTTTCCTTGTTTTGCTGGAAATATTCACGCTGGCTGATCGCATTATCGAGCCGGGAGATCTGTGTCGGGTGAGCGGATGCCACTACATACATCCACACCATGATGAGCAGGCTTGTCGCAATTCGCAGTTTCATATCGCACGTGTGTTGGAAATGCAAATATACGCATAATTCCAGGCTCCTGCAATACTACCGGGTAATTATTTCGCCGATAAGTCAAATTCCTGACATTTAAAAGATTATTCCAGCAATGAATTACTTCTGCACTACCTGACGGTTACTTTGTGTTGACACTGATTCAGGCTGGGTGTAAATTTGCCGAAAATTACAACAGAATCGACCCATGAAAAGTCAAATCAAACTTCTTGCGGCAATCGCCGCCACAATCTTTCTGCCTGCTGCGGCAATGGCAAAAGAAGAGACCGACAGCCTGGCTGCCGGCGGTAAAGGTGAAGAGCGAAATGTGATGCTTAACGCGTCTGACGCCACGAAACCACGCGAAATCCAGATCGGCTTGCCGAGCGAAGATGTCAACGTGTATGAAAATGGCCTGCCGGCTGTTTACTCATCGGCCATACATCAGCTTGCCCGCCATTGGCGAAGTGATGCGAGCCTGGGGAGCGTCGGTTTGATGAACCCGATGGAATCGGCGATCAAAACAGGCAATATCGCTTATTCGGTCGACAGTCATTCCAACTTCGGCCAGAAAGAGTTTAAAGCAATTTTCAACTATCGCACCAACACGTTCGGATGGCAGAATTTCGATTTCAACGTTTCTGGCGGAATCGGAGAGAAGTGGCTGTACACCGCGAGCGTCTACCAGAACTTCGATCCAGGATACTTCAAAGTTAAATTCACGGACTTTTCCGACAGGACTCAAATCTATCATGCCGGACTGACCCGTTTATTTGACAAAGGAAAACTCAGTGTCTTATATAAATTTTCAAAAAGTAACGCACTGGGTTCGATGATCAATAACGCTCCATTCATATATGTCGGAGACGGAAGCGTCAGGGAGATCCCAGGTTTCGCTCTCGGCACGACATCATATGCGCCCGTTGGCGGAGAATTTAAGTACATGGATGTGCTTGACGGCAAAATAAAAAAAGGGCGCTGGGGTGATTTCACCGACAATTACGCGCATGATGTGACTGCTCACTTTGACTATATCTTCGGCGATAATTACAGACTTGATGTCAATGCCAAATATATGCTTGCACCGCATGCCGACTATTGTGACTTTGGCGGTAGCTCTATATTTGCGACAGACGCTAATGACCGTCTCTATAAACCCGGAGAGTCCAGCCCTTATGTCGGACTGGCCGAAGGACGCCGCACGTGGCTTCATGCCGGAAAAGTCAGCAATGCGCTTCTGACGGCAGAACTTAACAAATCATACGGCAACCATGACGCGCGCATCGGCATCAACGAATGGTTCTATCATCTTGACTATCATTCGTCGTCATTTCAATGGACAGGAACAGTCTCTCCTTATCCCGACATTCTTGTAAAACACAATGCCGACGGCACAATGAGCCAGTTCTATGGTTTCAATGAACTATCGCCTGAATATACAAAAGGTTACGAAAACAAACTGGCGGTGTATCTGACCGACAACTGGAGGATAACCCCGAAAATAAGCCTTTATTTCGGCGGCCGTCTCGAGTATTACAGAATGAGCGCCGACCAGATACCATATGGAAGATACGATGGATTTCATCTCGGCGACAATCACACATATACGGATAATTCCGGCAATACGTCGACCGTTATTGTCAGTCCTCGCAATGTGTTGAAGAATAAACTTAACTATGCCGCCACTGTGCAGTGTATATATAACATCAACCGCCATTTCGGGCTGACTGCCGATGCCACTGTCGCTACACGCTATCCCCGCATTAATGAATATGCCGGAACAGGTCCGACCGAGGAGCAATACAAGCGTGTGACCATACCTCTTGTCAGAGGCGGAATCACTTATCGCAACAATTGGGTCGACCTGACGTCAATGGTGACATATATTGCCAAATCCAACAATATTGACCAGCAGAATGTGACAAATCCCGGAACAACACAATCCAAAACCACGTTGCTGATTTACAGCATCAAGACGCTCGGCTGGACAACATCGGCCGAACTCCACCCTTTCAAAGGATTCAATCTTCATGCTTTGCTGACGCTCCAGAAACCGACCTACGACAACTATTTCATAAAATCGCCGTTTGAGGGGGTGCCGGATCTGAATGCCAACGGAAATATAGTAAAAGAGATTCCGCAGATTCTTGTTGAGCTCGATCCAAGCTATCAACTCAATGACCAACTGCGATTCTGGCTGTCGTTCCGCTATTTCGGCAAGACATACGCCAACCTGACTAACGCGCTTTTCTTCAATGGCCGTTGGGAGACGTTCGGCGGTATCAACTGGACGGTTAACAGTCATCTTGATCTCGGTTGCACTGTCATCAATTTCCTAAACCAGAAAGGCGCGAGCGGCACCATCAACGGCGCCGAACTTCTCAGCAAGGACGACAGCGGGAAATATAAAAACTACTACATGAGCGGGAGCTATCTGCGTCCGTTCACCGTTGAATTCAGCGCCACACTCAAATTCTGACAAAAACACACCTGGTTTTCAGTAATAATAATGAGCAGACACATTTTTTAAGGTAGAAAAGATTGTTACTATTTTCCTGCAAACATTATCACAAAAACACCCTAAAACAAATAACATGAAACAAATTGTCACAGCAGCCGCACTGTCGGTTGCGGTAGCCCTGTCATCAGGCGCGCAGGCCGGAGAGCGTAAGATCATCCGGATCGCCACAGACAACACCGACCTTGTTCTCGAAGTCAGTCCCAACAATCGTCTTTATCAGACGTATTTCGGTCCCGGACTCAGGCATGAGTCTGATCTTCAGAATCTATCATGGAGCCAGCATGCCGGTTCTGACGGATCGGTATCTAAGCGAGGATGGGAAGTGTATTCAACATCCGGAAACGAAGACTTCTTTGAGCCGGCTCTCGGAATCACCCATGCCGACGGCAATATGACAACATATCTCTATTATGTCGACTCATCGCAGGAAGCTGTGCCGGGAGGAATCCACACTCGCATCAATCTCCGCGATGACAAATATCCTGTAAATGTCACCGTAAACTACGTTGCATATACTGAAGAAAATGTGATCAAGACCTGGACGGAGATAACGCATCAGGAACGCAAACCGGTGTTGATGTCGCAATATGCCTCGGCAATGCTCTATTTCAACGAGCCGGAGTATTGGCTCACAGAATTCAGCAGCGACTGGGCCAAAGAAGCCGGCATGAGCACACAGCGGCTTCAGTTCGGCAAAAAGGTGCTCGACACAAAACTCGGAAGTCGCGCGGCTATGCATACACACCCGTTCTTTGAAATCGGCCTGAATGGCCCTGTCAGGGAGCATAGTGGCGAAGTCCTTATGGGAACGCTCGGATGGACCGGCAATTTTCGGTTCACATTTGAAGTTGACAACGTCGGGAATCTGAGGGTTATCTCCGGCATCAACCCCTATGCCTCGACCTATGAACTTAAAGCCGGCGAGGTGTTTGTGACACCTGAATTCATCTTTACCTTAAGCAATGGCGGAACAAGCCAGGGCAGTCGTGATCTTCATGAGTGGGCGCGCAAGTATGGCCTGAAAGATGGCGAAGGCCCACGTCTGACTCTGCTCAACAACTGGGAGAATACTGCTTTTGATTTCGATCAGGATATTCTTGCCCAGCTGATGAAGGAAGCCAGGCATCTTGGCGTGGATATGTTTCTTCTCGACGACGGTTGGTTCGGCAATAAGCATCCGCGAAAAGACGACCATGCCGGACTCGGCGACTGGGAGGCGACTCAACATAAGCTTCCCGGTGGCATTCCGGCTCTTGTCGATGCGGCAAAAGAGGCTGATGTGAAATTCGGTATCTGGATTGAGCCGGAGATGGTCAATCCACAAAGCGAACTCTATGAAAACCATCCTGACTGGGTGATTGAACAGCCAAACCGCGACACATACTATTACCGCAACCAGCTCGTGCTTGATCTGAGCAATCCGAAGGTGCAGGATCACGTGTTTGGCGTGGTAGACCGCATTCTCTCTGAAAATCCCGATGTGGCCTATTTCAAATGGGACTGCAACAGCCCGATAACCAACATTTATTCGCCATATGCTGGATCCAGACAGGGACAGCTCTATGTCGACCACGTCAGGGGTATTTACAATGTACTCCGCCGGATCAAAGATAAATATCCTGATGTTCCAATGATGCTGTGCTCCGGAGGCGGCGCACGATGCGACTATGAGGCGCTGAAATACTTTACAGAATTCTGGTGCTCTGACAATACCGATCCGATCGAACGCATATATATCCAGTGGGGATTCTCGCAGTTCTTCCCGGCAAAGGCTATGGCTGCCCACGTCACCAGCTGGAACAAGAACACGTCTGTGAAATTCCGCACTGATGTCGCCGCCATGTGCAAGCTTGGTTTCGACATCGGATTGCAGGATCTGACGTCGGAAGAATTGCTCTATTGCCAGCAGGCTGTGGCGAACTGGAAGCGTCTTCAGCCGGCAGTGATGGATGGTGATCAGTATCGCCTTGTCTCACCCTATGAGACCAATCATGCAGCGGTGGAATATGTCGACAAGTCGAAGACAATGGCTGTACTTTTTGCGTATGATCTTGCTCCGCGTTTTCAGGAGAAGCTTTCAAAGGTGAAACTTCAGGGTCTTGATCCCGATAAGCAGTATCTTGTAGAGGAAATCAACCTGATGAGTGGTCAGGAATCACTGGTGCCACAAAACAATAAGGTATATACAGGTGACTACCTGATGAAAGTCGGACTGGATGTTTTTTCATATCACCACAATCAGTCTGTTGTTCTGGAACTTAAGGCAATATGATCTGGCAATGACACAAAGCAGCGTCAATGTGAACGGGGAGACCGGGCTGCTTCGATGCAAAATGTGAAAAAGTCTCCCCAGGGTTAGAATCGGCAAACCGCAGATCCACGCTATGTTGAGGTCTGCGGTTTGTTGCATTCAGTCTGCAATAGAGCGAGGTGGAGAATCGGGTACGGTCTTCCGGAGTCATCCGTTTCATCTCTTCCGGTGATGCGGAATCCTTTTGCCGTGTAGAACTTCAAAGCCTGCGGATTCTGTTCGTTGACGTCGACCGCTGTCGCCCCGTTCTGTATCGCAAAATCGATCAGTTCCGATCCATAGCCCATGCCACGCCGGCGATCGTCGACAAACAGCATTTCTATCTTGCCGGCGCTCAATCCGATAAATCCGACAAAAGAATCATTGTCCGTGACCGCATAGAGGTCGACGTTCGGAAAATAGTCGGGAATCAGGGCTTCTTTTATCTCGCGGACAGCATCTTCGTCCAGAAAATCATGAGTGGCCCGAACCGAGCGTTCCCATATTCCGGCAAGCGCCTCGTAATCAAATTTATCGCATCTGACTATTTTGGACATATGGCGTCTGTTGAAAATGGTAATGGTCAATATGTTGCAAGAGAGACTGTGCCGTGGTTTTTCCGACGGCGCAGTCTCTCCTGTGAGTTTGAGTTATGTCTGCCAGTGGATTTTAGCCCTTGATGGCTGCGATTCCGGGCAGGATTTTGCCTTCGATGGCTTCGAGCAGTGCGCCGCCGCCGGTGGACACGTAGCTGACTTCGTCGGCCAGTCCGAATTTGTTGACGCAGGCAACCGAGTCACCGCCGCCAACCAGTGAGAATGCGCCGTTTTTGGTGGCTTTCACCACAGCGTCGGCAATTGCGCGCGATCCGGCAGTGAAGTTGTCGAATTCAAACACGCCTGCAGGGCCGTTCCAGAGAATGGTCTTGGCCGATTCGATTGCTTCAGCGAATGCCTTGCGGCTGTCGGGACCTGCGTCGAGGCCTTCCCATCCTTCGGGAATTGACATTGCGGAGCAGATCTGGGTGTTGCAGTCGTTGGAGAATGCGTCGCCGGCCACGCAGTCGGTGCCGATAACGAGGTTAACGCCTTTTTCTTCGGCTTTCTTCATGATTTCGAGAGCCAGATCCAGCTTGTCGAGTTCGCAGATCGAGTCGCCGACGGTGCCGCCCATAGCTTTGGCGAAAGTGTAGGTCATGCCGCCGCAGAGAATCAGGTTGTCGACTTTGTCCATGAGGTTTTCGATGATGCCGATCTTGGTCGACACTTTCGATCCGCCCATGATTGCGGTGAAGGGGCGCTTGATGTCGGAGAGCACATTGTCAACGGCCTGCACTTCTTTCTCCATGAGATAGCCGAGCATTTTGTTTTCCGGCTGGAAGAAATCGGCGATCACGGCGGTCGATGCGTGCTTGCGGTGAGCGGTGCCGAAGGCGTCGTTCACGTATACGTCGGCATAGCTTGCCAGAGTCTTGGCAAACTCTTTCTGAGCCACTTTCATGGCTTTCTTGGCTTCGTCGTAAGCGGGGTCTTCTTTGTCGATTCCGACGGGTTTTCCCTCTTCTTCGGGATAGAAGCGGAGGTTTTCAAGCAGAAGCACTTCTCCGGGCTTGAGGGCTGCGGCCTGGTCTGCGGCTTTGGCGCAGTCGGGAGCGAATGACACTTCTGCGTCGAGAGCCTTGGCTACCACGTCTTTGATCTGGCCGAGCGACATTTTGGGGTTGACTTTTCCTTTGGGCTTGCCCATGTGACTCATGATGATGAGGGAACCTCCGTCAGCGAGAATCTTTTTGAGGGTGGGGAGGGCGCCGCGGATGCGGGTGTCGTCGGTCACATGGCCGTTTTCGTCCAGGGGCACGTTGAAGTCGACGCGCACGATTGCCTTTTTGCCGGCAAAGTTATAGTCGTTGATTTTCATTGTGAATAACGAATTGTGTATGATTATGAAAATTAATAAGTTCTTTAATCGGTCCACAAAATTACGGAAAAATTTCCGAATATGTGGCATCTGGTGTCATTTTTTGATAATGCGGCTGCGCCAGGCCGAGTAGATTCGCGGCCGGACTGTTTCGCCGACGCCAAGCATGACGGCGGCATAGGTGCCGGCGACTATGGCGCACGCCACCACCGGATGCATCGACGGCCATCGGGTCAGAGCTGCCGCATAGGCTCCAGCCGCAATGATTCCGGCCAGGGCTGGAAGCCACAGGGCCGAGGCAAATGCTCTGGCAATCATCGCGATGCTCATCCGGGTGAGGCGGGCGCTGATGATAAGGTAGAATCCGACGGTGACAATGGCGCCTGCCGCCTGAGTCCATGCGATCCAGAGTATGCCGCGGTTGAAGAATATGGCCAGAAGACCGAGTTGAACGGCGATTTCCATTACCGCAAGATTGCGCACTGCGGTGGTGCGGCCATAGACCTTGCAGATTGTCTGGCAGAAATATTTGATGCACACCATGAATTCAAACAGGGCAAGAATTCTGAACACCGGAATCGCTGCGAGCCATTTCTGGCCATAGAGCAGCTCTATGCTGGGGGCGGATATGACCAGCATCAGGCTGAGCAGCAGTCCGTTTATTCCGATGATCATTGGGAGCATGTCGATTATGAGCCGACGGCGGCGCTCGGGGTCTGGCTCATTGCTTGCCACCACGAAAAACGGCGAGTTGAGCGACGTTTCCGACACTCCGAATGGCACGTTGGCCAGCTTGGCGCCCTGATAGTAGACGCCCGACATGGCCGGAGAGTAGGCGCGTCCGAGCACCGAAGTGTTGATGTTTTTGCCGATGATTGTGCCGAGATAGGCGAGCATCAGGTGCACTCCATAGCTGAACAGTTCTTTAAACGACCGGGCGTTGAATCTGATTTTGGGGAACCACCGCGAGGCGATGACATAGTATATGAAAAAGAACACCGACAGAAGGATCTGCGTGCACACCAGCGCCCAGTATCCGAAACCGAGCGCGGCCAGGGTTATGCCGAGCGCGAGCGCGCTGGCCGTGGCTCCGACCCTGACAAAGCAGATCTCTTTCATTCGCAGGCGTTTGCGCATATAAGTTTCCTGAACATAGCTCATGCACTGGAAGAAGAAGCAAACTCCGAGCACTCGCATAATGCCCACGAGTTCCTGATGGCCGAAGAAGCCGGCCATCAGCGGTGCGCCGAAAAAGAACATTGATCCGAAAAGCAGTCCCATGGAGGCGTTGGCCACAAACACAGTCGAGTAGTCGTCGGCCGTTGGATTGATTTTGTGGATCAGTCCGTCGGAGAGTCCGCAACTTGAAAGGTCGGAGGCTATTGACACGAATATGGCAATCATGGCAAGCAGGCCGAAGTCGGCGTCTGTGAGCATGCGGGCCAGGGCGATGTTGCCGCCAAAATTGAGGATCGCGATCATCACCCGGTCTATGAAAGACCATTTATATACTTTGGAATCGCTCATTGTTGACCACAAAATTAGCAAAAAATCGTGAAACGAAATGCTATATGATGTAGATAAAACGTTTCACTGCCGAGAAGTGGGCGTCAGCCAAACCAGGGAGAGCGGGCGCGGACGGCCGATGAATCGCGCAGCAGCCGGATAAACCGCAGGGCAGAGTGTTTGTGATAGCTGTTTTTCAGCATATGCACGCATCCGTCCATCTCATTGGCCGGAATGTCGAGCGTCAGAGCCTTGATGCCGGTTTCGTTATAGACCGTGGCTTCGGCCAGGATGGTGACGAGATTGCTTTTGCGGATCAGCTTCAGCAGGATGTTGACTTCGTTCAGCTCCAGCTTCACGTTCAGTCCGGCCTGATGTCCGGCCAGCAGATGGTCGAATGCGTTGCGCGCCTGCAGCCCTTTGGATGGCAGGGCGATAGGGAAGCGGGCGAGGTCGGCCGGGGTGACCTTGTCGAGCGCGGCCAGAGCGTGGTTTGATTTGACAATCGCAGCCAGATGATTCTCAAACAGCACGTGTGACTCCACTCCGTCGCGGCGCTCGATGGTGCGGAATGCCAGCACGAAATCCACCTGTCGCCGTTCGAGCATCTGCATCAGTTCGTCGGTCTGCTTGTAGAATATGTTGAGCTTCACTCCGGGATACTGCTTCATGAACTCCGTGATAGTCTCTGTCAGGATCGGGCTGAACGAAAAAGTCACGCCGATGTTGAGCGTGCCCGTGAGCAGCTGGCGCAGATCCTGCACCCGCTCCACACACACTTCTGCCTCGCGTATTGTTGACGTGGCCGGACTGAGCAGCTCGGCACCTGCCTCGGTGAGCGAGATGCTGTGGCTGCCGCGCTGAAACAGCAGCACGCCGAGTTCATCTTCCAGTTGCTTGATCTGCTGCGATAAAGTGCTTTGGGCGATGCACAGCGCGCGGGCGGCGTCTGAAAAGTTGAGCGTTTCAGCCGCCTTGACAAAATATCTGAGTTGCCGGAGTTCCATGAAGGCAAAGTTACGAAATTATCTTGTGGCCCGAAAGGAGATTGTCTTGAATATGAAAATAGGGATATTGGCGCCGATGACCATTCCGAGAATAATGAACGAGCAGGTGAAACCGTTGTAGGCAAGCAGATAGAAACAATGGATGAACTGGCTTTCGTCCTGGCTGGCTATGCAGGCCATGAGCGCCTGGACGGTGCGGTAGGCATACATTCCCGGAATCATCGGCAGCAGGGCCGGAAACAGGCACACTTCGGCCGGACATTTTATGCGCGGGGCGAAGAGGACGGCCAGCAGCCCGACGGCCATTGCCGCGACAGTGCTTGCGGCCACGATGTGGAGTCCGGTGCCCGACAGGAGGGCGAATCTGAGGGCGTGGCCGGCGGCGGCTGTCAGGCCGCACCATAGCCATGCGCGCGATGGAGTCTTGCTGATGGTCGAGAAGCCGACTGCGGCCACTGCCGCGAAGCAACCGTCGGTCAGCAGACTGAAAATCATGTCATAAGTCATAAAGTCCGAGCAGGTACATTCCGGCGCAAAGTCCGGCCGACAGACACGCCGTGAGCACGCAGGCGTCGGTGAATCGGCCGAAAGCGCAGAGATAGTGACGGTCTATCAGGTCGCTGACCGCATTGATATAAGGCACTCCCGGAATCAGATACAGCACGCTGGTGCCGACGGCTATTTCCGGAGTGCCGCCAAGGTGGAAAACGTGGCCTGCGGCACTGATCGACGCTGAAAAAAATGATGCGGCAAGAAAAGCCAGACGCACGTCGCGTCCGCGGGCGATCATGGCCTGTTTGATCCGGTAGCCGACGAGTGTGGCCGCGAAGACCAGAAGCATCGAAGCCGGATCGCCTCCAAACAGGCGGCAGAACGCTGTGTTGGCCACTGAGGCAAGCAGCAGCTCCCGCCACTGGCTGGACCTGCCGGCCTCAGAGGTGATTGCCTGGAATCGTTCGATTGCCTCGTCGGCCGACAGATGTCCGTCGGCCACTGCCCAGCTCAGTCGGCTCAGCCTGGCGTTGACATCGAAATTGATGCCGCCGCGGGCCATCGGTCGCGAAATCACCCTGCTGTGTCCTGATCCGTCGCTGACCGACAGAGTCACGTGGGCCGGCATGATCTGCACCTGGGCGGTCACTCCGCATCCGGCGGCCAGGCGTTTCAGGTTCTTCTCGATGCGTATGCACGTCGCGCCGCAGCCAAGCAGAGTGGCGGCATAGTCTGCCAGGAAATCAGATGTCTTCGCATTCATCGGCATCGTCGTCTTTGGCCGGATCATCGCCGGAAATGAACAGCATTTCGCGCTCGCGTGCCATCTCAAACAGCGAAGCCCCGGGCCGCTGTCTGTGGCGGCATTCGCTGATTATCCGTTCTGCGGCCCGTGCCAGAAAGGCGATTGCCGGTATGCCGGCGATCACGCACCAGATTATCGTTTGTTCTGTCATAATTGAAAAGAGTATTGTATTGACATTTGCGGTTTCAACGCTGCAAAATTAGCCCGGCGCTTTGTGATGCGAAAGCGTCGGGCAAGGAAAATTCCGATAGCGGCTATCGGTCAGTCGGCCGGCTCTTCGGCCGCCAGCTGAGCGGCGGTCGGCAGAGTCCTGTGAAGCCAGATAAAGCCTGCTGTTCCGCTGATAAGGGAGCCGATTACGATGCCGAGCTTGGCCTGGCCCAGAAGTGCGGACTGCGTCGGATCATTTCCGAAAGTCAGCGTGGCGATGAACAGAGACACGGTGAAACCGATGCCGCCGAGCAGTGCCACCGATGCCATCATGTGCCAGTCGGTGTGTGTCGGCATAGGTGCGGCCTTTGTTTTGACCGCGATCCAGGCAAACGACAGAATGCCGATGAACTTTCCGAGAACCAGGCCGAGCATCACTGCGAGCGACACTCCGCTCACTGCGTCGGCCGGCGAGAAGCCGAGAAGGAAAATTCCGGCGTTGGCGAATGCGAACAGCGGCACTATGAAGTAGTTGACAACCGGATGCAGCGAATCCTCCAGAGCCTGGAGCGGAGAGATCACCTTGTCTGACGCCGACTCCACCTCCTTCAGCCAGTCGAGCTGGTTGTGGCTCAGAATGGTGCGCGACGACAGCGTTGCGTCGTCTTCGGCGCGGAAATGGCCTATGGCCGAGCGTATCTTCTGGATATATTTCCCGGGTGCGAACACCGGTTTGGACGGGACACAGAAGGCCACCAGCACGCCGGCTATGGTCGGATGGATTCCCGAATTCAGAAACAGAAACCACACCACGGCGCCGACTCCGGCATAAAACGCCTTGCTCTGCACCTGCACTTTGCCGCCGATATACAGCATTGACAGCAATATCGCGGCATATATCAGCAACTGATACTCGATATGCCCGGAATAGAACACCGCGATCACGATAATACCGCCGATATCATCGACCACCGCCAGGGTGGTCAGAAAAATCTTCAGAGCCACAGGCACCCGCCTGCCAAGCATGGCCAGCACGCCGAGCGAGAAGGCAATGTCCGTGGCCATCGGAATGGCCGCGCCTCCGGCATATGGAGTGTCGTGGGCCAGCAGGCTGAACACAACCACCGGCACTACCATACCGCCCACTGCGCCGATTATCGGCAGCAGCGCCTTGCGGAACGACGACAGCTCGCCAACCTTCACCTCGCGCTTTATCTCCAGGCCGATCGAGAAGAAGAACACGGCCATCAGCGCGTCGTTGATGAACGTGAGCACCGACATCGGATGACCCGCGTGGCTGAACACGTTGAACGATCCCACCTGCAGTCTCACCTCCTTCAGCCAGAAATCGGAATAGAGGTCGCGCACGCCGGGCACGTTTGCCGCGATCATGGCCAGCGCTGTGGCCAGTATCAATATGTTGCCGCCGGTGGCATGGCGGCGCAGCGCCTGCCTGGCAGAATAAAACAGCCGGTGAGGAGTCCCGGCATTTTCATTAGTTTGCATAATCAGATCTTCATATAATATATGTAATAATGTGTGGCCCCCGCAAATAGTTCGCCCCCCTGTCCCCCCGATTCCGTAAAAATACTTAAAAAATATTTATGTTCTTATTTGCTAATTGCCAAATTATCACTAACTTTGTCGCGCATATCGCTTAGAGGCCCGATATGGGGCCAGTGGGCGGGTGCGGACATAAAAAAGAAAGCGTTTATCGCGCTTATTCTTGACGCTTTGAAATCTCGCAAATTTCGTCCGTAATCAAGAATAAAGCAACGATAGATGCCTTTAGGTGTATGATACCGCAATGGGAGTGGTACGTCTTTGCGTGCCAAATCTGTTGACGTATTGTCATACAGCGTGAGGCCTCTTCGTTACTTGTTCTATTACGGAAGGCAATGCGAGAGCCTCAAAGCGTGGGACAAGTAACCGATACAGCCCCTCACGCTTTTTTCGTATCAACACCAAACCGCCAACGAGGATGGGCCCGCGGCTCCTTACAACTCTATGCCACAACCTAACAAAAACCTCACATTTGACGTCACATTGGTTGGCGTTAAACCGAACAATGTATTACCTGATAGTGCAAGAATTGCCCTAAAGAAGAAAGTATCAGATGCACTTTCTTTAAAGATAATTATGATATAAAAGTGGTGGGTAACTATGACGGACACGTCACTTGCATAGTTGGATGTCTTGAGCAAATAATGGCGGACGAGTCATCGCTTTGGGAAAAGGTCCTGAACATTCTTATTGAGAATGATGAAGTTGAATCTATTAGCATATACGTACCAAGAAGTGAAAGTTATGAAGAATCTGATGATGAGGATAATGATATTGCAGAATTTATAGCGCTTAATATGTGCGATAAAGTACACCTTGCTTATCATCAATATTATCAAGGACGAGGTAAATACACATTGATTTATCATAAGTGCCCCCTAAAAATAAGAAATCTAAAATACTAAACTCAGAGAATACCACCATCATGAACATCAACAATCTGAAACGATTATTAATGATTTCAATTTGTGCCTTTTTGCAATTCAATATGCACGCAGCCGTTTTCGTTAGAGATAATCTTGTATATGAAACTATTTCCTCTAATCCGTCTGAATATAAAGTTACGACATATTCATCAACTTCTAATGTTGAAAAATATTGGGGAGATATTATTATACCGGATTCTGTGAATTATCGAGGTAATAATTATGCCGTTGTAGAAATCGGAAAAAATACATGTTACACCCTCATCTGCAAGCAATATGCGCCTGGAATGGTCATCTTCTAACAAAGAATTGTTGCTGTTGATCAAAATGGTTACGTAACAGCTTTATCCAAGGGCCATGCGATTGTGACAGCGTGGGCAATGGATGGGTCTGGCGTGTCAGCGAAATGCGTTGTGTCTGTCAATGAGCAGTCCAGTTTCGATGACGTTGATGTGGATGATGACTCAGAGGTTGAAGTCTACACAGTGAACGGCATCCTTGAATATTCGGGTAGTCGTAGCGATATGAATCTGTCACGAGGTATATATATCATGCGCCAAGGTACGCACTCTAGTCGTATCATCATAAAATAACTAATGAACATTATAATAACACAATGGTGATAAAATGTCATCTGGAGACTCCACTCCATAATTCTCAGGATATCTTGTTTTTCTATAATCATACACTGGCAAAGCTTGATGAAGAAATAAATTACGATGAAAGCAGATGTGGATTATGCGCAACTTCAGAATTTATTAAATGCATTTTCTAAGTTACCTAAAAAGCAAAAAAATAAACCTAACTAACAAACAACAAACAATGGAACACTTAAACGTAAAAAAATGGTTGCTATCCTGTATGTTGGCTTCGGCAATATGCGGGCAAGCGAAGGAGTCTTCGGTCTCAGAGTACTGTGTCTTTTCTACAGATAGTCTGTCGTTTCTAATTACTTCTTTTGAGAAGAAAGAATGCAAAGTCGTAGGCCCGAAAAAATTGACTGTGGATGGTGATAGTGTTTTTAATAACGTTGACACCTGTAAGGTCGAAAATGTAATTATTCCGGAATATGTCTCTTGTAAAGAATACAGAACACTTGATGGAGCGTCTTTTGTCTTGAGTGAAACAGCGCAATTTTCAGTTACAGACATAGATAAAGAGGCGTTTAAAGATGCTAAATCGATAAGGTCTATTATTGGAGGCAATAATATCAAATCAATGGAAATTCTCTATCCTGAGAATCTGGAATATCTCGAATTGGGGCATTCTGTCGAACGATTAAAGGGGTGTTTTCGCGATACTAAACTAAGACGAATAACAATCCCAAAATCATTACAATGGTTGGGATATTATTCGGAAGATAGTAGAAATGATAATCCGTTTATATTTTGTGATTATCTTGAAGATTTTAATGTCGCAGAAGATAGCGAATATTTCGCTTCTTCAACATTCGATCAGCATGATTCACAAACATTGGGAGTGCTGTTTGACAAAAAACGTCAATGTATCGTTGCATATGCAAATGGTCGCGCTAATGGCAATTTCAATGACTCCCATATTTATACTGTTTACAGGCAGACTAAATATATAGGAGAGAGAGCGTTTAACGGAGCTACAAATTTACACTATCTTGATTTTACATACGCAAAAGAACTGGATTCTATAGGGGCGTATTCGTTTGCTGCTACTGGCTTAAAGGAACTACAATTGCCTAGTACAGTTAAAAAGCTAGGACGTGGTGCTTTTGGAGGGAATGAAAGTCTTAAAAGTGCAGATCTAAGCGAAACATCAATAGAGGTAATACCGAAGGGGGCATTTTATGCACCTCACTATTTTGGCGTTCATTCAACGTTGCATACTGTGGTTTTGCCAAAGACAGTTAAGGAAATCGATGACGAGGCTTTTTTCGATTGTGATAGTTTAAGAAATATTAATATAGGTGAAAATTTGCTTAAAATTGGCGGTTTGGCCTTTTGTAATTGTGATCTTCTTGATGTATATATTCCACAGAATGTGTCTGAAATAGGTGCTTCTGCATTTGATGGAAATAAAAACTTAAGGAGTTTTAATGTCAATGGAAATAACGAATATTTTGCATCTTTGGAAAAACTGCTGTTTAATAAAGAACTCACCAACCTTTTAGGAATTCCTTGCGCATTAACAGAGATAACAATTCCTGAATCTGTAGATTCTATTAAATGTTCTATTGCATCGAATACTACGCGTCTAAAATCAATCAATGTACAAGCAATAGAGCCTCCTGTCGTGGGTAATAATTGGTTTGTAGATTTCGATGCGACAATTATAAATGTGCCTAAAGGATTGGCACAGACTTATCGTAACCATGAGTATTGGGGGAAATTTAAAAATATAAATGAGAGTCTACTCCCTCCAGTTGACAATATCCAATTTGCAGGTGTGGAAGGTAAAGTTGGGGATTATGTAACATTATTGGCTAGAATTATTCCGAATGAAGCAAATGAGGCAAAGGTAAATTGGACAAGTTTGAATAGTAATGTCGCAACTGTAGATGCAAATGGTGTCGTAAGTTTTTGTAAAGAAGGCTCAACATGTATAACTGCATCATGCGGTAAAAAGGAATTTGTAGTGCCGGTGGAGGTGAAGTCGGTCGAGGCCGGCAATATGCACCTGTTCCCGGTCGAAGCGCAGGGCAATCCCGGCGAGGCCGTCTATATGCTCGCACTGCTTGAGCCGGACAACGTCACCGACAAGAGCATAGTCTGGGAGTCGTCTGACGAGTCAGTGGCATATGTCGACGAAGACGGATGCGTTAGTCTTGTGGGTCCAGGCACTGCCGAGATCACTGCCAGCCATGGAGATCTGGTTAGGACCTGCACCATCAACGTGGGCAGCTCGGTCGACCTAAGCACCGTTGGCGCCGACGGCATAGAAATGGAATTCCTGACCGGCGGTGTGATCCTGAAAAATCTGCCGAATCTGGCTAAGGTGATTGTCACCGATATGGGCGGTCGCATCGTTACTGCGGTCGTGGCGCAGAATCCTACGATGAACATATCGCTCAAAGCCGGTATCTACCTGATCCACATGGATGATGTGGTGGCCAAGGCGCTGATCAAATGACGCCTTTAACGATACTTGCCTAGTCTTCCTTCCACGTGAGTTCATACGCCAGGCCGGCGTGGCCAGGGCGCGTAAACTCACGTGGAAGGAACATTGTCTGCTGTCGACCGAAGAGCTGCTCCGGCTCGGTGTCTATCCGGCCATCTATCGTGACTTCGATGAGCCTTATGGAGTGCCGTTGCCTGTATACCCGAAGGATCCGTATCTGCATCCTCAGTGGAAACTGGTCCGTCTGCGCAGCCGCGATCCGCAGGCCCATGTCTATCGGGTCGTCAGCGGCGTGGCTGGCGGTTGAAGTTCCACGCCAGGCGGAGCATGACGTAGGAGGGCAGAGAGTTGTAGGTTCTTTCGGTGCGGGCCAGAGAATTGATGGAGACTGAGGTCTTGCGAATCTGGTGGAGAAGGTCGAAGGCGTCGATCTTGATCATCATCTTGCCTTTCAGCAGCGACTTGGTGATGCGGGCATTCCACACCAGGGAGTTGGTGTTGAGCGAATTGTCGGCAAATCCGCGGCGGGAATACATCAGCAGGTCGGTCGACAGCTGGATGTCGGCGGGGAGCCGGAAGCGCGCGTTGAGTCCGTAGTTGAAGTTGGCAACGTCGATCGTGGTGAATCCGGCGCGCGGACTGGTGGAGTGATTGAAGCTGAGTTCGCCCGAGAGTTTGACGCTGTGGCCGTTGTGGTTGTATTCAACGCCGAGGCGGTCCCAGTGGCTTTGGGTGTGGACCAGCTGCCGTTCGGCCTTCTGCATGCCGGATTCCATCACCAGGTCGGCATTGGCCTGCCAGGCATAGTAGACGAGTCCGTTGAGAATCCAGCGACGGTCGCTGCCGAATGGGAATTGGAAATCTGAGCGGGCCCAGGCGCGGCGGTTGCCGTTGATGTTGACCGGAGATGAGAGGCGCACTCCGGTGGTGCGGTCATAGGTGGTCTGCATGGCAATGGCGTCGACCGTGAAGTGATAGCCCGCCTGAGCCGAGAGCCATATGCCGTGGGAGCGCGAGAGGCCGTCGGCGCGGTAGTTTGTCTCGAAGCGATATTGGGTGTAGTTCTTCAGATCGGGATTGCCGCACTGATGGTTGAGCGGGTCGGAGGTGAAGGTGATGTCGGTCAGGTTCATGAGCGAGGGAGAGTAGGTGTTCATGTGGAATTTCACGTCGAGATAGTGGGCGCGCTTGTAGGTGGTGAACGCCAGGATCGCCCATGGATTCAGCAACACGAAGTCGTGGCTCAGGCGGAAGTCTCGGGCACCTTTGTAATCGAGGGTTTCGTGGCGCAGCAGTATGTCGAACGCCGCCTGGAGCGATATGAATCCATCGTCTTCGTTGCCGTGACGGCGCAGAAAATCATAGTTGAGCTGAAGGCCTGGTGCGTGGTCAAACGTGTGGTTGACCGAGTGGTAGCTGTTGGCGGGATCGAGGGTGCGCACCTCTTCGGCGGCCATGGAAAGGAGCATGGTTTCCACGGAATCCTTCTGGTGCAGGGCATACCAGTCGTTGGTGCCGGTGATCGAACTGTTGTAGACTCTGTATTTGGGTTTGATGGTGAGGTGGGCGGAGGGGCGCCAGCCATAATATAGTTCCACATTTTCAACGATGGAGTGGCTCGGAGTGTTGTTGAGGCGCTTGCGGAGCTGCTCGGGGTTGTCGGCAAGGAAAAGTTGCTGCTGTTCGTTCTTTTTTGAACGTGAGCTGTTGAAGTTGACGGTGCCTTGTGCGCCGTAGACGTCGTCGCGGCCATTGATTTTGCCTTGTGCGTTGACCCAGATTTGAGTGCCGAGAGATTCATTGCGCTGGCAGGCACTCTGCAGCAGGCGGTTGAGAGCTGATGTCACAATCGGCGCACCGGTTATGATTGATTCGCGCAGGTTGTTGTCATCGGGCACTTGGCTGAATGTCGCTTCGATGCCTGTGGTGTTGATGTTGTTTTTGGAGAGGTGGGCAGTGAGGCCTGCGGTGAGATAGTGCTGTTTCTGCTGTCCGAGCCACAGAACCGCTTCGTGGCGCGTGGAGAGATTGTAGCGGCGGGTGAAGTCTGTCTGCCAGGAACGGGTGAACAGATCGCCTTCGGGCAGGAATTGCTGTCGGGCCATGAACTGTTTTTCGTTGGTGTCATATATAAAGCCCATCACATTGCCTGACAGATCCAAGCGGGAGCGGGTGACGCCGTAGTCGAGTCCGGCGGTGCGGACAGTTGAGCGTCCCTGTTCGCCGCGGCTGTCGTTCCAGTTGCCTTCGCGGCCCGGCACACGGATCTCGTTGGTGTTGTTGAGCTTGCCGAACACCGACAGTCGGTCGTTGGCTGAATATAGCAGGCCAAAGGCGCGCAGGTCATATCGGCGCGAGGAGCCGAGACCGCCCTCTGCGTTGGCAATGACGCCTTTGCGGAACTCTTTTTTCAAGCTCACGTCCATCACCAGATTGTCGGAGGTGCGCACTCCGAGGCGCTGCTGGTCGCGCTCCACTTTGTCGTAGACCTTCACGTTCTTGACCATGTAGGCGGGAAAATTTTCGAGCATCACGGAGTTGTTGCCCTTGAAGAAGTCTTTTCCGTCGAGCAGCAGCTGGCTGACGAAGCGTCCGTTGACGGTGATTGTTCCGTCGGCTTTCAGCTGGGTGCCGGGCAATTGTTCGATCAGGGCGTCGAGCATCGAGCCTTGGGCGAGGTTGAAGGCGTCGGCGTTGAAGACTATGGTGTCGCCTTTGTGGAAAAACTTCACTTTGGTGGCTCTCACGGTCACCTCGCCGAGTTTCTGGTTGCGTTCAGCCATTGTCAGTCGACGGATGGTCAGATCGCCGAAGTCTATGTGGCGGCGCCGTTTTTCAAGAGTGACGGGATAGAGGGTTGTCTCATAGGTATAACCGTCCGCGATAGCGTATTGACGAATATCGTGTTATTGAAGTATTTT
>CAMWSS010000034.1 GCA_947177035.1 uncultured Porphyromonadaceae bacterium
ATGATTGCCAAACAGATAAACATAGGTCTTTTCGGATTCGGCACAGTCGGACGCGGATTGTTCGATCTGCTTGAAACAACCCGTCCGGCCAACGTAACATTGCGCCGGATCTGCGTCAGACACGCCGGAAAAGACCGCGGAGTGAAAGCTGACTTCACCACCGATCCGGAAAAAATATTCAACGACCCGGAAATCAACTGCATCGTGGAACTCATTGACGATGCCGAAGCGAGCTATACCATAGTGCGTCGCGCGCTGTCGGAAGGCAAGACAGTCGTATCAGGCAACAAAAAAATGCTTGCACGCCATATCGAAGAACTGATCGAACTGCAGGCCGCGACCGGCAGCACATTACTCTATGACGCGTCTGCTTGCGGCTCGATTCCGGTCATACGCAATCTTGAAGAGTATTACGACAATGATCTGCTGATATCCGTAAAAGGCATTCTTAACGGATCGTCTAACTATATTCTCACAAAAATCTTCAACCACGGAATGACCTATGGCGAAGCTTTGCAGAAAGCGCAAGACGCCGGATTTGCAGAAAGCGATCCAAGTCTCGACGTGGACGGATGGGACTCCCTCTACAAACTGATCATAATAACGGTGCACGCATTCGGCACATACGTCGCGCCAGAAAAAATTTTCACATACGGCATTTCATCCCTGTCTGACCATGACATCCGCTTCGCCAGCGAAAAAGGCCGGCGGATCAAACTGGTGGCACACGTCGAAAAACTGCCTGGCAACAGGCTCACAATGTGCGTCATGCCCCAGCTGATCTCCACTAACAAATACATCTATTCCGTCGACGACGAATTCAATGGCGTAGTAATCAAAGGTCTCTATTACGACAAGCAGTTCATGTTCGGGCGCGGCGCAGGCGGCCATCCGACCGGCTCGGCCATACTGAGCGACATAACCGCCTGTCTATACAACTACAAATATGAGTACAAAAAGCGCAACTCAGGCCCGATGCCTGAATTTACGGACAACATCAGTTTCCGTATCTACTATCGTTACGACTTGCCTCATCAGCTGAAATTGCTTCCATTCACCCGGATATACGAAAGCTATACATCTGAAGACTATAATTACGTTGTCGGCCAGATATCACTCGAAGATCTTCGCAGAGCCGCTCCGGAACTGCGTCGCCACAACGTTTTTGTCGCCGCATACCCTCGCGATTGATTCAACCGACAGCCCATAAACAATATCCATTCCCCATTCTATTTCCCCACAAATGACCATCAGACACTCAATGCTTTATGCCGCCATCGGTGTTGCGGCAATATGCACCCCGCTGCCCTCTCGGGCCGAGATCAACAGCAAACCGTTCACCGTGCCTGAACTCCGCCAATGGACCGGAGGAGAAGGCAAGTTCACCCCATCGGCTGAATCCCGCATCGTGTACTCTTCCAAAAATCCGAAACTCGAACAGATCGCACGCCAGCTCAGTCAGGACTACACCACATTTGCCGGAACCGGTCTGAAACTGGCCCCCGATGCAAAAGCCAAAACCGGCGACATCCGCCTCATCCTCAAACCAGGCAAAAAAGGAAATCAGGAGAAATACACTCTCAGCATTGACAAAAACGGAGTTGCGATCACAGCCCCGACCACCGAAGCACTGATCTGGGGCACCCGCACCCTGCTGCAGATGGTCGAACAGAGTCAGGATCTCTCGCTCCCCTATGGCACTGCCGTCGACTATCCGGAATTTGCATTCCGTGGCTTCATGATTGACTGCGGACGCAAATACATTCCGATGGACTACCTGAAAATGCTGGTCGACGCCATGGCCTACTACAAGATGAACGTGCTCCACGTGCATCTCAACGACAATGGATTCAAATATTATTTCGACGACGACTGGGACAAGACACAGGCTGCCTTCCGCATGGAGAGCGATCTGTTCCCCACCCTCACAGCACGCGACGGATCCTATTCCAAACAAGAATTCAAAGACCTGATCAGATATGCAGCCGAAAAAGGAGTGGAAATCATTCCTGAAATCGATTTTCCGGCCCATTCGCTGGCCTTCACCCGTTTACGCCCTGAAATTGCAAGCACAGGACGTAACGGACGGGACCACCTCGACATAGACAAACCTCAGACATATGAATTTCTGGACAGCCTGCTGGCGGAATATATCGCCGGAGACGACCCTGTGTTCTCGGGCAAAAGATTCCACATAGGCACTGACGAATATCAGGGCGATTCGATCACGATGGAGAAATTCCGCGCATTCACCGACCGCTACATCCGCTTTGCTGAACAACATGGCAAACAGGCCTGCATCTGGGGCTCGCTCACACACGCCAAAGGCAAGACGCCGGTCAAGGTCGACGATGTGCTCATGTATGGCTGGAGCAACGGTTATGCCGATCCGAAAGAGATGATCGACATGGGTTATAAGATGGTGTCCATCCCCGACGGATACGTCTACATTGTCCCGTCAGCCGGATATTACTATGATTATCTCAACAGCCAGATGCTTTACGAGCACTGGACTCCGGCCAACATCGGCGGACGTGTATTTGAAGGCGACACTGTCAAAAACATGATCGAAGGCGGCGCGTTCGCCGTGTGGAACGACCACCCCAACAACGGAATCACAGTCAAAGACATACACCACCGGGTAATGGATGCGCTCCCGACCATGGCCGCCAAGACATGGAGCGGCGACGCAGTAACAGTGCCCTATTCCGAGTTCCGCCAGAAGTCGCAATTGCTCAGCGAAGCTCCCGGCGTGAATTATCTCGGACGTTATGCCGCCGGCTTGCCCGGCACCACTGTGCTCGAACAGGCCGTCGTGCTGCCCGGATCAACAATGCCGATACCTGAAATCGGCTATGACTACACCGTTGAATTCAATCTTGAAGGACTTGACGAGAAAAAAGGCACTGCGCTTTTTGAAAGTCCGGAAGCAACATTCTGGCTCAGCGATCCGATCAGCGGACAGATGGGCTTCAGCCGCGAAGGGAAGCTTGTCACTTTCCGTCAGGACATACGCCCCGGCGAAAAAATGGCTGTGAAAATCACAGGCGACAACAAGGGCACACGCCTGTACATCAACGGTCGTCTGGTCGACGACATGAACACCAGATGGGTCAGCTGGAACGGCGGCAAAAACAAAATGGCCGACGTGCGCACCCTTGTGTTCCCGCTTCACAAAGCTGGAGATTTCAAAAGCAAAATCACTGGACTCAGAGTAACCAATTCTGTTAAATAAATCTTTTAACCGACACTAAAAAAGGGCCGCGGCACGTCCGCGGCCCTATGTAATATACTGTCAATGACATTCAAAGCTCTGTTCGCAACATTCGGGTGCAAACTCAACTATGCCGAAACCTCAACCGTGGCCGAAATAATGGCCCGACGCGGCATCACCCGCATCCAGCCGGGAGAAACGCCCGACATATGCGTGATCAACACCTGCTCCGTCACAGCGGAAGCCGACAAAAAATGCCGGCGCCTCATCCGTTCTCTGGCATCACGTTATGCAGGTGCGACCATAATAGTCACCGGCTGCTATGCTCAGCTGAAACCGATGGAAGTCGCGTCCATACCTGGCGTTGACCTCGTTGTCGGAGTAAACTCCAAACTCCAGATCGCCGACTATCTGGAACAATGGCTCAAAGACCGCACCCGGCGCGTCGAAGTCACTGACACACGTGAATTAACAGAATTCATGCCATCATGTTCCCGCGGTGACCGCACACGCTATTTCCTGAAAGTCCAGGACGGTTGCAACTACTGGTGCAGCTACTGCACGATTCCGGCGGCCCGCGGACGTTCCCGCTCAGGCTCCATCGGCGATCTGGTGGAACAGGCGCGCGAAGTCGCCCGCAACGGAGGCAAAGAGATTGTGATCACAGGCGTCAACATCGGAGACTTCGGCTATGGACGCGACGACAGCTTCATCGACCTGTGTGAAGCCCTTGATACCGTTGACGGCATCGAGCGCTACCGCATAAGCTCCATCGAGCCTAACCTGCTAACCGACGAACTGATAGATTTCACCGCCAGGAGCAAACGGTTCATGCCTCATTTCCACATACCGCTCCAATGCGGAAGTGACGACGTGCTGAAACTGATGCGCCGCCGCTACGACACCGCCTTGTTCCGTCATAAAATCGAAAAAATCAGATCTGTCATACCTGATGCTTTCATCGGAGTCGATCTAATCGTCGGATCAAGAGGCGAAACCGAACAGTTTTTTCAAAATTCAAAAAAATTTGTCGAATCGCTGCCTTTGTCGCGGCTTCACGTGTTCACATATTCCGAACGCCCAGGAACCAGAGCGCTTGACATCACGCCGGTGGTCACACCCGAAGAGAAACACCAGCGCACAGCGGCCATGCTCGACGTAAGCGAAAAACTGCTCGCCTCGTTCAGCTCGCGATACCTCGGCACAGTGCGTCCGGTGCTCGTCGAGCATGAAACCCACGGCAAAGTCGGAGGCTTTACCGACAATTATCTCAGAGTCGAACTGTCTGAAAAACGCACCGATCTTGCCAACACTGTCGTGCCGGTGCGACTTGTCAGCCTTGCTCCCGACGCATCAAAATTCATAGGAGAAATCATCACGCAATAATGAGTGCCAAAGTTTCTGTCATAATTCTCAACTGGAACGGCATCGGTCTGCTGAAAGAATATCTGCCCCGGGTGCTTGACAACACTGATCCCGACATCGCCGACGTCATCGTCGCCGACAACGGCAGCACAGACGGTTCTGTTGAATATCTGCGCTGGCTTGGTGTCAACACAATGGAATTCCCTACAAACCTCGGATTTGCAGGCGGATACAACAAGGCTCTCGAGCAGATCGACACTCCTTACACCGTCCTGCTCAACTCTGATGTGGCACCGGCTCCCGGCTGGATCAACACCCTGTATGACTTCATGGAATCCCACCCTGAAGTAGGCGCATGCCAGCCGAAGATGCTCAGCTGGCACAATCCCGAATCATTTGAATATGCCGGAGCCTGTGGCGGATTTATCGACCGAAATGGCTTTCCATACTGTCGCGGACGGATCTTCTCGACCGTCGAAAACGACAGCGGCCAATATGATTCGGTCATCGAGTGCGACTGGGTCAGCGGCGCCGCCATGATGGTCCGCACCAAAGAATACCGTGCGCTCGGAGGACTCGACGCCGACTTCTTCGCACATATGGAAGAGATCGACCTTTGCTGGCGCTTGCGTCTGGCCGGCTGGAAGCTGATGGCCGTGCCTCAGGCGGCGGTCTATCATCTCGGCGGAGGCTCACTGCCAATGGGCAATCCACGCAAAACGTATCTCAACTTCCGCAACAACCTCCTGATGCTATATAAAAACCTGCCACACTCCGTGCGCGACAAAATTCTGGTGCGCCGGCGTCTGCTCGATACCATCGCATGGTTCAAATCGCTTGCGTCACTGAAATTTTCCGATGCGGCGGCTATAGTGCGCGCCCACACCGACTTTAAGAAAATGCGGCGCCGATACGCGTCATTGCCGTCGCCGGCCGAAAATCTGACAGCATCTCGTCCCAACATTCTGACGGCATACTATCTGAAAAGAAAGACTCTGTTTTCTCAGCTTTCCTGAATCGACTTTTTCTTTTTTATAAAAAAATACGTAACTTTGCATATCAATCTCTGAACGTGATGAAAACGTTGACTCTTTTTAGCGTTGCCCTGCTTCTGTGTTGTGGTCATTCTTTTGCTGCAAACGCCAGAAAAGCAGACGCCTCTGATTTGCTGCAGAAAGCAAAGGACGCATTTTTAGATTATAATCCAGCCGAGGCGCGGTCAGCCATATCTGAGGCCCGTGCCGCCATCAAACGTGTGCGTAAAAACAACAATGCGGCCATGTCTGCCCTGGCTGATTCCATCGAGCAGCAGGTCGACCGCATGACAGGGATGATGCAGCGGGTCGAGAAAATAACCATCATTGACAGCATCGCGGTCAACCGCGACGACTTCTTTGAATACTATCGTCTGAGTCGCGACGCAGGTAGCATACTCCCGCCGTCAACAATGCCCGAAGAATTCGGAGCGACAGACAAAACGACTGTATACATCCCTGAAAACGGGCGCTATATGCTCTGGGGGTCCGATACCGGCATAATGAGCAGCGAACGATTCACCGACGGCACATGGGACAATCCGCAACCGGCCGGCGAACAACTCAACTGCGGAGGCGTTGCCAACTATCCGTTCATGATGGCCGATGGCGTGACTCTGTATTACGCCACCAAAGGAGAAGACTCTCTCGGCGGATATGACATCTACATCTCCCGCCGCGATGACAGCGGCAAATTTCTGACGCCGCAAAACGTCGGCATGCCCTATAATTCGCCATTCGACGACTATCTGCTTGCAATCGATGAAACCACAGGCGCCGGATGGTGGGCCACAGACCGCAACCAGATTCCAGACAAAATCACAGTCTATATGTTCATTCCATCTGAAATGCGGGTGAACTATCCTGTCACTTCGCCTGATCTTGCCGACAAAGCATCGCTCCGCAACTGGCGCGACACCCAGGCGGACGACGCCGGCGACATAGCGGCCGTCATCTCTCGGATCGAAGCCTCGGAAATGGCGTCGGCCGACAACACTCCTGATTTCGAACTGTCGCTTCCCGACGGACGTGTATATACACGCTGGAGCGATTTTCGCTCCGGAAAGGCACGCATGTTCATGGAGCAATACGTCGACGCTCTTGAAGAAGATGCGGCCGACAGGCGCATTCTTGAAGACCTCCGGGCCAAATATCGCACCGGTGATCAGAAAACCACAGAACGCATCATCTCTCTTGAAAAAAAGACAGAATCATCGGCAGCGTCATTAAAAGCGATGATCAACCGCGTCATACAGGCCGAACTGCCTGATTCCGAATAGCAGCCATCATGACAGCTTTTCTGACATCGATCTTCGTGCTGATCGCCGGCTATTTCATCTATGGAGCGATCGCGGAGCGGATATTCGGCATAGACCCGTCAAGACCGACTCCTGCCATAGACCATGCCGACGGAGTGGATTTCGTGCCGTTGCCGACATGGAAGGTCTTTCTGATCCAGTTTCTCAACATCGCGGGACTCGGCCCCATTTTCGGAGCCATAATGGGCATAATGTTCGGACCCGCAGCATTCCTGTGGATCGTCATCGGCACCATTTTCGGAGGTGCGGTTCATGACTTCTTCTCGGCCATGGTCTCATTGCGCAACGGCGGAGTATCATTGCCCGAAATCGTCGGCAATGAACTCGGTCGCCACATCAGAGCCATCATGAGCGTCTTCTCGGTCATACTCCTTGTGCTTGTGGCGGCAGTATTCGTGGTCAGTCCGTCCGGCATCATAGCCGGCATGTTCGCACCCGGAAGCCAGTGGGCCGACACCACCCTGTGGGTAGGCATCATATTCGCATACTATATGCTCGCCACTATGCTTCCGATCGACAAACTGATCGGGCGCTTCTACCCGATATTCGGGTTTGCCTTGCTGTTCATGGCCGTCGGCATACTCGGAGTGCTGCTGTTCGGCAACGTCGGAATTCCTGACGGATTCTCTGACGGACTACACAACCGGCGCCCTGACGCGGAAAGCGCGCCTCTCTTCCCGATGATGTTCATCAGCATTGCCTGCGGAGCCATTTCTGGCTTTCATGCCACCCAGTCGCCAATGATGGCACGCTGCCTGAAAAACGAGCGACTGGCGCGCCCCGTATTCTATGGCGCCATGGTGGCCGAAGGCATCGTGGCACTGATATGGGCCGCCGCAGCCATAGCGTTCACCGGCGGTTATGAAGGCCTGTCAGCTTATATGGCCGAAGGAAAATCAGCCGCGTCGCTGGTGCACGACATATCCATCGGCTGGCTCGGCATTGCCGGCGGAATACTCGCGATTGTCGGAGTCGTGGCCGCACCGATCACGACCGGCGACACCGCGTTGCGCTCGGCCCGCCTGATGCTGGCCGACATGTTCGGCTTTGACCAGAAACCGATATTCAAACGCCTGCTCATCTGCATTCCGCTGTTTGCCGTCACCATGGCCGTTACTGTTCAGGCCATGAATCCCAAACAGTTTGAAGTGGTGTGGAGATATTTCGCATGGAGCAACCAGACTCTGGCTGTTTTTACCCTATGGGCTATGACCGTATACCTGGCACGCCATTCCAGATTCTATGGCATCACACTTGTTCCCGCAATGTTCATGACCGTGGTGTCTGTGACTTTTCTGCTCGTGGCCCCGAAATCACAAGGCGGTCTTGAATTACTCAGCGGCAACCTTTATCCCCTGGGACTTGGCTCCGGAATAGCCGTTGCCTTGGCTTTCTGCGCCCTGTTCTATATGAAAATTAAACACTTAAAAAATCCTGTGATTGACAATGCTTGATGCGCTCGCTTCATTTGATCAATATATTCTTCTGGCAATCAACTCATATCATTGCGAATTTCTTGATCCGATAATATCCCTGCTGAGTCGCAACCGACTCATATGGCTGCCCGTCTACCTGCTGATAACATTCGGCATGATCAAGACAATGGGCTGGAAAATAGGGCTTCTGTTCGTGGTCGGCTGCATTATCGCCATTGGCCTATCGGATTTTACCTGCGCGTCAATCATCAGACCATGGGTGCAGCGCCTGCGGCCATCCAACCCCGACAACCCGGTGTCAGATCTGGTGCATATTGTCAATGGCTACCGTTCAAGCAGATACACTTTTCCCTCCTGCCATGCCGCCAACAGTTTTGCCATCGCCACTTTCGTTGCCGTGACAATGCGGCGCCGGTGGATCACAATATCCATTTTCTGCTGGGCGATATTCCTGAGCTACACCAGACTCTATCTCGGAGTGCATTATCCCGGCGACCTGCTTGTCGGCGCCTCCGTCGGCTCTGCCATAGCATATGGTGTATATATTGCGGTCAGATATGCCCGACAGCGCTGGATGAAGAACGCTATCACCGTGGCCATACTGATTGCCATGCCATCCGCCATGATGTCGGCGGCCGAAACAGCGGAGACAGACAAACCCAGACTTGCATGGGACGTTGACTTCCGCAGCGTATTCGACAATCGGGAGTGTGATGCCATATACACCCCGGCCCAGACATACTTTCTGGCACAGCTGGCACCAGAAATCGGAGTGAAATTCCTCGGGAACCGCCATTTGGTCAGCGGCGGAGTAGTCTACACTCAGCCGATCGGATGCGAGTGGGACGGACGCCGCATCTCGCCCACCCTGTATTACCTTTATAATAACAACAAGACCCGGTTTGCGTTCGGCATGATTCCGCGGCGTCATCTGTTGCGCGAATTGCCAAACTACATAGAAAGTGACTCTGCCAACTACTTTCAAAACAACATACGTGGCGCGATGGTGGCCATGCAATATACCGACGGATTCTTCCAGGCATTGGTCGACTGGCGCGGAATGCAGGGCATAGACCGCCGTGAAGCATTCCACATCATCGGCCAGGGAGAATGGCATCGAAAAGACAACTTATTTCTGGCCGGCGGCCTGGCGATGCTCAATCATCTGGCCAAGCGCAAAAACGCTCCAAGCACAGAATTCGTTGTTGACAACATAATCGCCAACCCTTACGTCGGCCTGGATCTGACCCCGATAGTCTCGCCTCTCGACTCGCTGAGCCTTAGAGTCGGACCGATAACCTCGCTCACCCGCAACCGCGCCGACAACAAGTGGATAGCCCCGGTCGGCCTGTGGGGCGACATAAATATCGGCTGGTGGCGCCTGTCTCTCAAAAACACGATCTACATAGGCAACAAGCCGCTATTCCCGCTGCACAGTCTTTTCGGCTCGCTGCTAAACGAAGGCGAACCGTTCTATGCATCGAAATTCTACAACCGCACCACTCTGAAAGGCAACCTCTTCTCATATAAAGAGATGGTCTCTCTGGATGCGGCTCTCGATTTCCACGTCGCGCAACATAATTTCACATTCTATCAGCGGCTGATTCTGCGCGTGACGATCTAACCGAAGATATTACAAACACTGTTTAAATTTTCTCAGATACATGAATTCTCTGCACGACCTTTTGGCTATACGCCGCAGCATACGCCAATATAAAAACGAACCGCTCTCTCCCGAAGAAGTCAAGACCATTCTCGAGGCCGGACTGCTCTCTCCCACCGGAAAGAACTGCCGGGCATGGCATTTCATTGCTGTCGACAATCCGGAAATGCTTCAGCGTCTCAGTGAGTGCAAATCGTCGGGAGCCGGCCCTGTGGCCCGATGCGCCCTGGCTGTTGTCGTGGCCGTGGATATCACAGCATCGACAACGTGGGTGGAAGACGCGTCCATCGCCGCAGCCTACATGATGCTCCAGGCCCGCGATCTTGGAATAGGCTCATGCTGGATCGAAGTCAACGCTCGACTCGCGGCCGATGGCACTCCGGCCGAAGACATCGTGTCGGAACTGCTCGGGCTTCCTGAACAGATCCAGCCACTGTGCATTGTCACGTTCGGTTATCCCGACGAAGACCGCAAACCGCAAAACACCGACAAACTGCTCTGGGAACGAGTTCACTTGGGAACATTCCGGCCTGAACAATGCTGAAAAGAAAAGTAGATTTTATCGGAGCAGGCAACGTGGCCACACGCATGGCCCTCGGACTGCATGCCGCCGGAGTTGAAATCGGGCGGATAGCGTCGCGCGACCGCAACCATGCCGCAGCACTTGCCTCCGAAGTCGGAGCCACAGTGGCCGACATAGGCGAGATCGACGGAAATGACTCCGATATGGTTATCATCGCGGTCAATGACGACGCAATCGGCTCGATACTCGAAAAAATCAGAAGGCCAGAAGGACCGGCTGTGTACGTCCACACAGCCGGCTCAGTTCCGATGCAGGTTTTTGATCCGGAAAAATTCCCGGATCACGGCATCTTCTATCCGCTACAGACAATGAGCCGCACACTCGACGTTGACTGGACCCGCGTGCCGCTCTTCGTTGAAAGTTCATCGCCACGCGCCGGATCCGTGATCGACGGATTCGGAAGGATGCTCACGTCACACATCACCCCGCTCGACTCCGCCCAGCGGGCACGCCTGCACGCTGCCGCAGTGATCGGATGCAATATGGCGGTCTATCTCTGGTCGCTTTCCGAAAAAGTGCTCAATGACACCGGACTTGACTTTGAAGTGATGCGCCCGCTGCTGGATGTGACGCTTGAACGCACACGCACTCTGCGTCCGACCGACGCCATGACAGGACCGGCCAGACGCGGCGATCTGCACACCATCAGCCGCCACATAGAGTCACTGCCTTCTGACGTGGCTCCGGTATACGCGCTTCTGTCAAAAGCCATTCTCCAGAAATACCATCCGGAAATATCCATCAGCGACAATGAGTAAAATCGACTATGACCTGACCAGAATCCGCGCCTTTGCATTCGACGTCGACGGAGTCCTGTCACCAAGCACCGTCCCTGTCGGAGAAAACGGCGTACCGGCCCGTATGGCCAATGTAAAAGACGGATATGCCTTGCAACTTGCCGTCAAACGAGGATACTTGATTTCAATAATAACAGGAGCCGACACGGAAACCGTGCGCATGCGATATGAACTGCTCGGCATCACCGACATATATCTCAGAGCGTCACATAAACTGAGAATACTCCGCCGATGGATGTCGATGAACGGTCTTGAGCCTGACGAGGTGCTGTATGCAGGAGATGATATGCCCGACATAGAGTGCATGCGCCATGTGGGACTCTCGGTGGCACCTGCGGATGCTTCGGTCGACGCTAAAAACGCCGCACGCTATATTTCTCCATGCAATGGCGGACACGGAGTGGCACGCGATGTTATCGAACAGACCATGCGCGCGCAGAATCTATGGCTTCACGATTCAACAGCTTTATCATGGTAAAAAAACATAAATTCATACTTGCCAGCGGTTCGCCCCGACGTCGCGAACTCCTGGCCATGCTTGACGTGGACTTCACGGTCGACACTTCGCGACCGGTGGACGAAGTGGTGCCCGACGGATTGTCGGCAGACGAAGTGCCGGCCTACCTGTCGCGTCTGAAAGCGCAACCGTGGATCGACACACTCCAGCAGGACCAGGTGCTTGTCACGGCCGACACTGTCGTGATTCTTGACGGTGAAGTCATCGGCAAACCAATAGACGAGGATGACGCACGCGCCATCCTGACCCGTCTGCAGGGACGCACCCACACTGTAACCACAGGAGTGACACTGGTCATTGCCGGTCGGCAGCCCCACACTTTCTCAGAGACCACCGAAGTGGACTTCGCACCTCTGACCGCTGAAGAAATCGATTATTACGTCCGCCGTTACCGACCGCTTGACAAAGCCGGCGCATATGGCATACAGGAGTGGATAGGAGCAGTTGCAGTCAAAGGCCTGAGAGGCAGTTTCTATAACGTCATGGGGCTTCCGGTCAACCGTCTCTATCGAGAACTGAAAAGCATTTTATAACAAATTTATTTTTGCAAAAACACGAAAATTTCGTTAATTTTGCACCCCGTTATGAAATACGGATTTGACAACGAAAAGTATCTGAAGATTCAGTCAGAGCACATTAAGGAACGCATTGCCCGCTTCGGCGACAAACTGTATCTGGAGTTAGGCGGCAAGTTATTTGACGATCACCATGCAAGCCGCGTGTTGCCCGGTTTCCAGCCTGACAGCAAATTGCGGATGCTGAGCCAGTTGTCTGACCACGCAGAGATCGTCATTGTGATCAGCGCAATCGACATCGAA
Source organism: uncultured Porphyromonadaceae bacterium (assembly GCA_947177035.1). Classification (GTDB taxonomy): domain Bacteria; phylum Bacteroidota; class Bacteroidia; order Bacteroidales; family Muribaculaceae; genus UBA3263. Next base: position 12,747 of record CAMWSS010000034.1, read on the forward strand.
AAAAACAAAATCCGTCAAGACCTCGGCATCACATACGATATGGATGTGCTCCGCCTGAGATCGGAATTCATGGACCGTGGCTTCCTTGTCAGTTCCGTCGTCATCACCCATTACAACAGACAAAGTAGCGCCGACGCATTCCGCCAGCGCCTCCACCGCATAGGCATCACGACCTATGTGCACTACACCATCGACGGATATCCCACCAATGTGGCTCTCATAGACTCTGACGAAGGTTTCGGCCGCAATGACTATATCGTCACAACCCGCCCGCTGGTGATCGTCACCGCTCCCGGACCTGGAAGCGGCAAGATGGCAGTCTGCCTCAGCCAGCTTTACAACGAGCACAAACGCGGCATCGAGGCCGGCTATGCCAAATTTGAAACTTTCCCGGTGTGGAATCTGCCGCTGAAACATCCGGTCAACATCGCATACGAAGCAGCGACTGCCGACCTCAACGATGTCAATATGATCGATCCGTTTCATCTTGACGCTTATGGATCGACAGCGATCAACTATAATCGCGACATTGAGATTTTTCCCGTTCTCAACGCCCTGTTTGAAGGAATATATGGTGAAAACCCGTATAAATCACCAACCGACATGGGCGTGAATATGGTCGGTTTCTGCATAAACGACGACGAAGTCTGCTGTGACGCGTCGCGCAACGAAATCATACGCCGTTACTTCACCTCTCTCAACCACTTTGCCCAAGGTGATTGCGACGAACAGGAAGTCAACAAGACGGCGCTTCTGCTCAAGCAGGCAAAAATCGACATCGATTACCGGAGAAGCATTGCCGCCGCACGTGAGCACGCGACTCAACGCGGAGTCCCGGCAAGCGCCATGGAACTGGCCGACGGCACCATCATCACGGCCCACAGCAGCCAGCTGCTTGGCCCGAGCGCGGCTCTGATCTTAAATGCGATCAAGCATCTGGCCGGAATAGACCACAGCGTCAAACTGATTCCACAGAGCATGATCGAGCCGATCCAGTTCACAAAACTGAACTATCTGCGCAGCCGCAATCCTCGACTGCACACAGACGAAGTGCTTGTGGTTCTGGCTGCTCTGAGCACGACCGACAGTAACTGCCGTCGCGCAATCGAGAAACTTCCCGAGCTAAACGGTTGTCAGGTACACTCCACAGTCATGCTCGGCGAGGTGGATCACAAAATTTTCCGGAAATTAGGAGTAGGTCTGACCTGCGATCCGGCCAAAAAGCCCCGGCTCCACGCTCAATAAGCGCTGCTGTGGTCTCAGCGGCGATGAAACACCAGATGTGATGATTCCGTAATTATCACATCCATCGGTGTGTCATGCGGTTCGGCAGGCACTTCATCAAACAGCTGGAAATCATAGCCGACACCGACAGTCAATGCCTTTGTCTCGGAAAGCAGCCTGTCATAGAATCCTTTGCCTCGCCCCACCCTGTTGCCCAGACGGTCAAAAGCCACACCAGGCACAACTATCAGTTCCATAAGCTCGGCAGCCACAATTTCGTCGCCTTCAGGCTCTTCGATATTAAACGCACCGTGGCGCAGGTTGGTGCGCCGGTAAGGGAGCAGTTCAAGGTTGACACCATTGACACGCGGCAGGAAAAACTGTTTCCGATCACTCCATTTTTCAATGAATTCCAACGTGGACAATTCATCCGGCAGAGAGTGATACATGAGGATCCTGTCAGCCACCAGAAAGGCGGCAGTCCGTTCGAGCACGTCAAACACCGCTTTCGCGGCATTGCGACGCTCATCGTCCGTGAGCAGACTTTTGCGGGCCTTGACCCGTAACCGTATTTCGCGCTTGTCAATCGTCATAACCTATCAGTTTTTTCAGTGAGTTTAAGGCGTCTTGACCGGCCAGTCGGCCTCGCCGTCCTTTATGGCGCGCACCGCTCGATCAATCACATTGTCACGTCGGTTTGCAATCTCATAATAGGCAGCAATGCCAAGGGCATCGCGGGCAATCAGCGCCTTCAGCTGATTAACAAGCAGAGGTCGCGAAAGGTTTATATAATACCAGCGCGCTGGCACTCCCTTTTCTGCCGCAAAGGCCACAAAGCGACGCAACAGCTCGTCGTCAGAGGGCAGAATATCGAGCAACTCGCCGCTTGACGTCACACCGTCAAATAGTGCGCGGTTGGCGTCTGTGTACTCAAACGAAAAACGGTGCAACAGACCGGCATTAATCACACTGGTCAGATAATTGGAATAATTAGAAGTGTCGGAGGGCACGAAAATATCGGGCATGATGCCGCCGCCGCCATAAACCTCGCGGCCTGACGTTGTCTGAAATTTCAGAGAATCGTCAAACTTGATGCTGTCGGCCGAGAAGGCTTCGCCAGCCAGATAACGTTCGTAGACTTCCGCTGCATACAAATCGTTGTGGCCTGCCTGCCAAGGTTTCTGTATGCACCGACCTGAAGGAGTGTAGTAGCGTGCGGTTGTCACTCTCAGCGCCGAACTGTCGGGCAACTCTATCTGCTGTTGCACAAGGCCTTTGCCAAATGAACGGCGTCCGACTATGAGTCCGCGGTCATTGTCCTGCAGAGCACCTGCAAGGATCTCGCTCGCGCTGGCCGAAAATTCATCCATCAGCACCACCACCCGGGCCGACTGGAATGAACCGGAACCGTTGGCCGCCGAGGCATAAAGCAACTCGCCGTCACGTCCCTTGGTCAGCACGATCATCTGGCCGCGCTCCAGGAAATCATTGGCCATACGGATAGCCACGTCAAGAAATCCACCGCCATTGCCCCGCAGGTCTATGATCGCGTCTTTGGCTCCGACAGCGCGCAACATGGTCATCTCAGTAAAGAATTCCTCATAAGTGTTGCGTCCGAATTTATTGACTTTAACATATCCGATTGAATCATCAATCATATACGATGCGTCGATCGAAGTCACCGGAATCTCGCCCCGGGTCACTGTGAACGGAAGAGCGGCAGACGAGGTGGCACGCTTTACTTTCAGATCGACCTTGGATCCGGCCGGTCCGCGCAGCAGCGAGCGGACTCCGTCGGCCGAAATCCCCTGGCCTGCCACCAGAGAGTCGTTGACCTCCACAATCCTGTCTCCGGCCATGAGACCGACTTTCTCAGCAGGTCCGCCGGAGATGATCTCCACGATTGTGATCGTGTCATTCATCACCTGGAAAGAGATGCCTACCCCGCTGAAAGCGCCTTCAAGTTCAGCGTTGACATCGGCCAGATCCTTGGCCGGAATATAAGCTGTGTGCGGATCCAGATTTTTAAGCAATGAAGGAATTGATGCCTCGACGATCGAATCGAGGTTGACATCATCGACATAATTATCTGAAATAATTTCGAGAATCTGGCCGATTTTGGCCTCCGGGCGACCATTTTCAGCAGTGTTGCGGTGCAGTGCATACCCGAGAGCCAGACCACCGGAAAACAATGTCACCGCCAGAAGCGGCAACACAATATTGGAGAATTTTCTGTTCATATCAGTTTATGTCACGACGGATCTTCCAAATCTTCTATAAGATCGCATTTGACGCCGGCCCGCATCAGCAGGTCTATGCCGTCTGTCAGACGATACTCTTCATGATACACCACCCGGCGAATACCGGCCTGGATAATGAGCTTGCTGCATTCCAGACACGGCGATGCCGTGACATAGAGCGTCGCCCCTTCGCTGGAATTGTTGCTGCGTGCCACTTTTGTGATCGCATTAGCTTCGGCATGAAGCACGTATGGTTTAGTCACGCCGTCATTGTCTTCACACACGTTTTCAAAACCCGACGGTGTTCCATTAAAACCATCGGATATGATCATCGAGTCACGCACTATGATAGCGCCGACCTGACGACGGCGGCAATATGAATTTTCCGACCAGATATGAGCCATACGCAAATAGCGCCGGTCAATCGCCAATTGCTTGTGAGAGTCGTTCAAGTCTGTCATATTGAGTCGTATTTATAGGTGCAAAAATACGAAAATTTTTCCGAATACCGCCCCTTAGTCTTCTTTTTTATAAATATGTGATAAACAGGAGGTGAAAAACTTGAAAACAATGCGAACCACGTCACAGAAAAAGTGTCTGTGACGCGGTTCGCGCGTTTTTTCCATATATCAGTGGCGAGATCTGAGCAGACGATAAATCTCGCCTCCCCAAAGCACCACCGAAGTACTGCCTATTATGATGATCCAGTCAATCACGTCAAGCGCCGTGACCGAGAAGAAGCGCCCGCCGACACTCACGATGACAATCTGGCCGACAACGATCAGCAGAATAGTGAAAATGAATTCACCACAATCTTTGAGATGGAGAGCGGAGCGTCCGGTGGCATAGGCGCGGGCGTTGAACATGTTCCAGAAGTTCATGAACACGAAGGTAGTGAAGAAGACTGAGAGTTCATAGTCACTCATGCCTTTGTTTTCAGAAAGCAACGGCAGGCGCCCGATCTGAGTCAATGATGTGAGATCGGTATGTTCCAGATAATAGAGCAATCCGACCAACGCGGCAAAAAACAATATTCCGATGCCTATAATATCGGTCCACATCGCGCGCGTGATTATAAACGCGCTGCGTGAGCGCGGCTTGTCGCGCATCACAGCTTCCGATGGCGGCAACGACGCCAGCGCCATGGCGGCGAAAGTGTCCATGATAAGATTGACCCAAAGCATCTGAGTGACAGTCAGCGGAGACTGCATGCCCATGAACGAACCGACAAACACGATTAGACTCGCCACCACATTCACCGTCATCTGGAACATGATGAAGCGCTGAATATTAAGATAGAGCGAGCGTCCCCACATGACAGCACGTCCGATGGAGGTGAACGAATTGTCGACAATGGTGATATCGCTGGCTTCTTTGGCCACAGAGGTGCCATCGCCCATCGACAGGCCGACATGAGCGGCCTTAAGCGCCGGTGCATCATTGGTGCCGTCGCCTGTAACGGCCACGACTTCGCCATTATGCTGCAAAGCCTCGACAAGCCGCTTTTTGTCCATCGGGCGGGCGCGAGCAATCACCTTAAGGCGCCCTACCCGCCCGGGCAACTCTTCGTCGGGAATAGCAGCGAATTCCTCGCCGGTGATGATGGCTCCGGCTGCGTCATCGCCATCTTTCCACAACCCTATCTGACGGGCAATCTCAGTGGCAGTTCCAGGAGTGTCTCCCGTGACTATCTTGATATTGATTCCGGCGTCAAGCACCTCTTTCACCGCGGCCGGCACAGTGGCCCGCACCGGATCGGATATGGCCACAACTCCGACAAACGTCAGACCGGTCGCTTCGACCTTTTTGTCTGAAATCGCCACATCGCCATCGCCAAGCACCTGATAGGCAAAGCCCAGAGTGCGCATCGCCTTGGCCTGATATCCGACAAGCAGTGCGTCAATGCCTGCGGCAGTGACCCCGTCGGGATAGCGGCTGCAAAGCTTGAAGATGATCTCCGGAGCACCCTTGACATAGAGAATTCTCCTGCCGTCGGCCGTGCGTACAACTGTGGCCATATATTTGCGTTCTGTCGAGAACGGAAGTTCCTCCTCAACCGTCACAGCCGAGCGCAATTCCCGATAGTCGATTCCGCGGCCATCGAGCCACAGCAGCAAGGCTCCTTCAGTGGGATTTCCAAGAACTTTCGGTGTGTCGCCGCTTTTATCAAGCACGGCGGTGGTGTTGACAGCAATACCCTGGTCAATATATGCAGCATCTGATTCAGGCACAAAGAAATCGGTGGCATATATGCGCATCTGATTCTCAGTGAGCGTTCCGGTCTTGTCCGTGCAGATGACCGTCGTGGCTCCCATGGTCTCACATGCGTGCATCTTCCTCACCAGGTTGTTTGACTTCAACATCCGCCTCATCGAATAAGCCAGACTCAACGTCACGGCCATCGGCAGACCTTCAGGCACCGACACAACCACCAGAGCCACAGCGACCATCAGCGACTGGAGCAAGTGAGAAATAAACGAAAGCCATTCAAAATCAGCATATACCAGATACATTCCCACACGTCCGGCCACGATCATCACGGCCATGGTGTAGCTCACCTTGGAAATCAGACCTCCCAGGCGGTCAAGCTGCTCGTTGAGTGGCGTGCGCACGCTGTTATCGATCTGCGCGGCGGTGTAGACTTTGCCGTTTTCAGTGTTATCGCCGACTGCCGTCACCTCCATCACCCCATGTCCTTCAATGACGCGGGTGCCGCGCATCACGGCGTTGGAAGGGAATGTGGCGTCAGGGTCAAAATACTGCTTGTCAGTGGTCTTCGACGCCATCGGCTCACCGGTGAGTGTCGACTCATCGACGCTCAGGGTCACCGCTTCCAGCAAAATACCATCGGCCGGAATATCGTTTCCAGTGTTCAGGATGACCACATCGCCCACAACCACGTCTTTTTTAGGAATTTCCGTGACATTGCCATTGCGGATCACCTGCACCGGCTCATCATCGTTGACTCGGTTGAGAATCTCAAATTCCTTGTCGGCTTTCTGTTCAAAATAGAAAGCAAGACCTGTGGCGAAGATAATCGCCAGAAATATGCCTATCGGCTCAAAAAACGCAGAGACGCCAGCATCTGTGGCATAATATTCATAGGCAGCGATTGCCAGCGACAGAATTCCTGCCACAATCAGAATCACTATGAGCGGATCTTTCAGCTTGGCGAGATATTTCTGCCATGCGGATGTCTTTTTGGGCGGAGTGAGCAGATTGCATCCATGCGCGCTGCGACTTTCGAGCACCTGTCCGTCTGTCAGACCGTTGAAACGTTTCATTTGTTAATATTCTGTAAATGGATGATAATAATAACCAAAGGCCAATCTATCACAATTGGCCTTTGAAACATATCGAAAGTGTTTTTTATGACTCCTGAAGCAGTTGATCAATGCGTTCGAGATAGTCCAGAGAGTCATCGATGAAGAATTCCAGTTCCGGACATCGACGCAATTGATAGCGTGTTCTGGCCGCCAGCTCATAGCGCACTGTCTTGGCCGACTCTCTGACACTGTCAAGAATCTCTGCGGCCTTTTCAGACGGGAAAACCGACAGATAGGCTCTCGCAATGCTCAAGTCAGGCGAGACTTTAACGGAACACACGGACACAATCACGCCGTGCATTTTTGCTGTCTGTGCTCTGAATATTTCACCCAATTCCTTTTGAATCAGGCGCGATATTTTAGATTGACGAGTTGTTTCCATAAATTAATAGCTTGTTTAATCATTTTAGCAGGTTACACCTATTGAACAATCAGCCTGTGGCCAAAGTTCAGTCGCCCATCGTGCGGAGCATCTCATCGTTGCTCTGAGTGCGCTCCATTCTGTCCTTGATAAACTCCATCGCCTCGATCGACGTGCGGTCAGAGAGGAAACGGCGAAGGATCCACATCCGGTTGATGGTTTCTTTCTGCAGAAGCAGATCGTCACGCCGTGTCGACGAAGCCATAATGTCGACAGCCGGGAAGATACGCTTGTTGGAGAGTTTGCGGTCAAGCTGAAGTTCCATGTTGCCGGTTCCTTTGAATTCCTCAAAGATCACTTCATCCATCTTCGACGAGGTTTCGGTAAGGGCGGTTGCGATAATGGTGAGCGAGCCGCCGCCTTCAATATTGCGCGCGGCACCGAAGAAGCGTTTCGGCTTCTGGAGCGCGTTGGCGTCGACACCGCCGGAGAGAATTTTGCCCGACGCGGGGCTAACTGTGTTGTAGGCACGGGCCAGACGGGTAATCGAGTCAAGCAGAATGACCACATCGTGGCCGCATTCAACCATGCGTTTTGCTTTTTCCAACACAATTCCTGCGATTTTCACATGGCGTTCGGCCGGTTCGTCAAACGTCGACGCGATAACTTCGGCATTGACGGTGCGCATCATGTCGGTCACCTCCTCCGGACGTTCGTCAATGAGAAGAATCATTATATACGTTTCGGGGTGATTGCGCGCTATTGCATTGGCAATATCTTTCAGCAACAGAGTTTTACCTGTTTTTGGCGGGGCGACGATCAGGGCGCGCTGTCCCTTGCCGATGGGAGCGAACATATCAACCACGCGGGTCGAGAGATTGGTGGTGACAGGATCGCCGCACAGGTTGAATTTTTCGTCAGGGAACAAAGGAGTGAGATGCTCGAAGCTCTGGCGATCACGCAGATAGCGCGGGTCGCGACCGTTCACGCCGACAACCGAAGTGAGCGGATAATACTTTTCGCCTTCGTGGGGAGGACGCACCAGAGCGTCGACAACATCACCCGGTTTCAGCCCCCAGGCTTTGATCTGCTGCTGAGTCACGAGCACGTCGTCTGGCGAAGCAATGTAATTGTAGTCGCTTGAGCGCAGGAAGCCATGACCCTGCGGTTCGATTTCCAACACACCTGAAGCTTCGATGGAGTCTTCAAATTTCACTGCGAAATTCTCACGACGGTCCTGAAATTTCTGTTTGTTTTTCTTGCCGTGCTGCGGTATGATCTGCGGCTGTCCGGGTTCGGTGATCACAATCGGCCCCATTGGAGCGGCCGGCTGGAGGTATTGCTCGTCACGCTCCTGACGGTCACGCGGAGTGAACCGTTTGTTTTTTCCTCCAGGGAAAAATTCTCCGAGCGGAGAGTTTGGGTTCGGGCGGAAATCGCGTTTGGGTTTTTCCTGATCTGCTGACTTTTCGCCGGCAGAGCCTGACGCTGAATCAGCGTCTTCTGTCGACTGTTGTTTAGCGTCCTCATTGCTGTCTGTAGCTTCTGAAGGCTTTTCGGCTTTCTGAGCGCCGTTCTGCTCCGAGGCAGACGTTGCTGCGGCCTGATCTTTCTTTTTGCGTCCGCGTTTCTTAGGTTCGGCGTTCTTCTCCTTCTCGGCCGTTGCAGACGGTTCGTCGCCTTCGGTTTGCTCTGCAACAGGCTGCTGTGCGGCATCCTGCTTCTTGTTGTCAGAAGCGGCCTGTTCCTTTTTCTTGCGTCCGCGTTTTTTAGGTTCGCCAGAGGCTTTGCCGGATTCAGCGGCAGCGTTTTCGCCACCATCAGCCACAGGTGCTTCCTGTTCTGACTCTTTATCCTGAGCCGGCGCTGACGGCGACGGCTGATCTTTCTTTTTGCGACCACGCTTTTTGGGTGCTTTATCTGTGACATTGGCGGAATCCATCTCTGCCTGATGGTCAAGAATAGCGTATGAAAGCGCTTCGTTGTCAAGCGAATCGATTTTCTGCAAACCGATTTCTGCTGCAATTGCCTTGAGTTGGTCAAGGCTCATTTCGCTAAGTTGTGAAAACTTGTAATTCATTTATAATATGAAGGTATTTTTCCTGTCGGCACACAATAATGGCGTGCACTCTTTAACCTATTGAGTTGGTAAAATGGGAATTGGGGAACGTATGTAAATCGAACCGAGGCCGGACCCAATACTGAATTCTGGCTGAGATAGTCGCCTCAAACGATTTTAAAATACGACGCAAAATTAATCTTTTCTCAGTAACAAAACAAATTTTACTTCAAAAAAGTTGCAAAAACTTCACAACATCATCATAAAAAATCAATGAAATATAGCGAAAAGCATGTCATGCAGCAGGTCATACTCATTAGCACGCGATCCGACGCCCTTGCATCTGACGTCGAAACGTCTGATCGCCGAAATGGCTCCGATGATCTGTCGGGCGGTATAGTTCCGCAAGCCTTCTTTGTAATTTGCCAGCTGTCCGGGAAAGCGAGCGCCACTGGCCTGCATCAGTCCGCGGTCACTCAGGTCGGGCGAATAGCGACACAGCAACAATTTCGAAAAGTAGCCGAAAAGGGCCACTCCCGTCATAATTGCGGGATTCTGCTTGGGATTCGAGCGGAAATATTCAGAGATGCGGTATGCGGTGGCGACATCGCGTCTGGCCACAGCATCAACCAATTCAAAATTATTGAAATCCTTGCTTACTCCGATAAGTTTTTCAATCACTGAAGGCGTGACGGCCGCACCTTTCGGAAGAGCCACTGTCACCTTCTCGACCTCGTTATGGATACGACTCAGATCCGGACCGGTATGCTCGACAAGCATAGCGAGGGCCTTGGCGTCTATCGACAGGCCGGCAGCCGATACAAATTGCTGGATCATCGGCCCTACCTGATTATCGCGCAGCTTCTTGGATTCAAAAAACAAGGCTTTCGACGCCTGTGCCGCCTTGATGAACTTTGCCCCTTTGACCAGATCGCCGCGGGCAGCGACCACAAACACCGTCTGCGAAGATGGTTTTGCGACATAAGCCGCAAGTTTGTCCATAAACAAAGCCCCGACACTCTGCGCTTCTTTCAGAATCACCACCTGGCGGTCGGCCATCAGCGGATAACGCCGACATGCGTCGACCACCATGTCGGGAGTCGCATCCGGCGCATATATGACCGTGAGATTGAAATCGCGCTCATCTTCCGGCACAAGCGCTTCAAAATCGCGTATGAGCACGTCTATATAATATCCCTCGGCGCCGTGAATCACATAGACAGGCGACGCCGATCCGCCGCGCAATTGCGCGCGTATGCCCTCGAATGTTGCCGCAGGAGTTGTTGCCATTGATTTTATTTCGTAAATTTGTACCTCAAAATTACTCATTTTTTTTGAATCAGGCACTATTCATTCCATTAAATCTGCCTCCGAGGCCGCTCAGACTGAGCCGCAACGCCTCGGGCCAGACCACCGTATTTGACCCGCTGCGCGGCAAATGGCTTGTGCTCACACCCGAAGAGTGGGTGCGCCAGCACACTGTGGCCCATCTGGTCGGAGACCTGGGCTATCCGGCGGCACTCACAGCCAACGAGGTGAGTCTTCGTCTCAACGGACGGTTGCGCCGCTGCGACACTCTGGTGTGGCGCGCCGGAGCCGCCGAGCCGCTGATGGTCGTGGAATATAAAGCGCCGCATGTGACCATTACGCAGGAAACCTTTGACCAGATAGCGCGCTACAACATGGTCATGCACGCCCGATGCCTGATGGTGACCAACGGCCTGACCCACTATTGCTGCCTGACCGAAGAGGCCTCCACCCGCTTCATCGACCACATTCCCTCCTATTCCGAACTGCTCGGCCGCTGACCGACCTGTTTATTTCAACCAAGTTCTTAAAATCTACCGTCGGGCCACGTTCGCCGGGCATAACTTTGCGCCCGATATGAAAATAGACAGTACATTTTTTGAGCAGCGCTGGGTCAAGGCCGTCAGCGCTGAATTCGGCGCCCCG
>CAMWSS010000035.1 GCA_947177035.1 uncultured Porphyromonadaceae bacterium
ACTCAGAGATATGCGACCCCAGCGTTAACAAATATTGGGGAACGGGGTCTTAATGCCTGTGGAAACCGGGGCCTACGGATCAATATCCGCCCGCCATTGGATTATGGGCGGCAATATAGTCGGCCACGGCCTGGCGATAACCGTCGGAAACCGGCACTTCATGCCCGCCGACCAGAGTCAGCCGATTGCGCTCGATAGACTGTATGGCGTCAGTGTTGACTATATAGCTGCGGTGCACCCTCATGAACTTGCGCGATGACAGCAATGATTCAAACGAACGCATGGAGCAGAGCGTGACCAGCATCCGCCCGTCGTCAAGGTGCACCTTCACATAATCCTTCAGACCTTCCAGGCAGACAATGCCGGCAGTGGCGATCTGTTCAAATTTGTGATTATGCTTGACCAGTATATGCTCCGCCAGTTCGGGCTGCGAAGTCATCGCAACCGGCATGCGTTCATGCACCCTCGCCACTGCGGCGTTGAAATCCTCATAGCTCACGGGCTTCAGCAGATAATCGGCCGCCCCGACCCGAAACGCCTCTATGGCATGACTGTCATAGGCCGTGGTGAAGATGACACGCGTGCTCCTCGGCACCAGACGGGCAAATTCCACACCGTTCAGCTGCGGCATCTTTATGTCAAGAAAAACCATATCGAACTTTCCGCCCATGACTTCGCGAACCGCCTCCTGCGCGGAATGAAACACACCGCCAAGCATCAGCAACGGGTGCTTTTCAATGTAAGAAGCGATGAGACCGGCGGCCAGTGGCTCATCGTCAATGACACAACAATTCATATATAAACAGCGAAAAATGAGATGAATCTATTGTCTATAACGTTGCCAAAAATGGAAAAATTGCTCACTATACATCAAAATGTGCATTGATAATTCGTAAAACAGATTGATAATACGTAAATTAAATATCATCAACATACTGATCCACACTAAATAACGGCCTTTACAGCGCCTTTCGGGCAAATATTTGGTCAAATCCAAAGAATCTCTTATCTTTGCCAAAAAATTGAAAAACCCCATGAACGGTGCGGTGAAAAGCCCGGCACAGACGCAAAAACACATAAGGGCACATACATCTCCACCACAAACTCCAAATGACACTGCAGATAGCATCTAAAATCCTCCATGACCTCAACGCTTCATCAACGTTGTTGCTGGTCATAGCCTCATGTCTGCTGTGGTTAAAGCCGGAACGAGGACGCACACAGACCGTTCTGGCGATTGTCATGTCAATCTGGAGCATTCCTTACATTGCCGGCATGACAGGACATTTATTCAATTTCCATATAGCCCGAATGGGCGGAGTGTTGCCTGTGCCATATCTTGCAGGAGGCACATTCTATATGATACTGCTCTTGCTCCTGCCCTGCGACATGGTACGCCCCGGTTGGATGACTCTCCGCCGCACCATCATACTGATGCTCCCGTTTGCCATAACAGGGAGTTTTTATTATGCCGTGACGGCAATGCTCGGACAGACAATAGAACCGATCGACACATATGAAGAATTGTGGATGCGCAGATCTGAATTCTGCGTCTGGTTCCGCCTGGTGATCCTCGCGACATCGATCTTTTACATAATCCTGAGCTACCATTACGTGACGCGCGAGCTTCCGACCTACATCACACGATGCAACGAAGAATTCGGCGACGGTCCGGACTGCGGCCTGATCTGGATACGCATATACGCGATATGGTGTGCCATAATCCTTACCAGCTACGGCCTGGTGGTGTTCATCGGACAGACCTGGACTGAAGTGATCCACACAATCATCCTCCAGATCTTCTTTGTGTTCATCTTTTTCAAAAGCTGGAATTATGTGACTCCATACTCGGAATGTGAAATCAAAAACAACGCCGCGCCACGACACTCTCAAAACGACGACGCCGACTGCTGCGGATATTGCGAACAGCCGGCGGAAGAAGCCGCGGCGCCCGACACCGTCCGCACAGACGACGAGCACCAGTTTGATGACAAAATCGCGGAATACAGCCGCCAGGTCAGCGAATGGTTCGAAGCGGAGAAACCATATCTCAACCCTGACTTCAAACTCATCGACGTGATGGCCGTGCTGCCGCTCAACCGCACGTATCTATCGCGAGTGTTCAACGAGGGCTTCGGCGAAAATTTCAGCGCCGTCGTGCGCGGCTACAGACTCCGCTATGCCGAGCGGCTGCTCACCGAGAACCCGTCGCTGAGCATCGTGGAGGTGGCACGCCAGAGCGGATTCTCATCCAACAGCGTGTTCCACCGCGCCTTTCTGGCCTACAAGGGCGTCACTCCAGTCCAGTTCCGGAAGAATTGAGAGCCACCGTCAGGCATGCGGTGTAAAGCCCGGCTCCCCGGTTCACTTCAAGAGTGGCCGACTTTCCATAAATCAGCTCAAGACGGCGCTTCAGATTGACAATGCCGAGACCGGAATGATCGTCTTGCTCACCGCCGTTATCCTGCTCCATCACGCTGTTGGTCACCCGACACACCACAATGCCGTCGGCTCCGGCATTGAGCCGGATCATGATCATCGCGTCATGACTGCCGGTCACCCCGTGCTTGAACGCGTTTTCAACCAGCGATATAAACAGCATTGGCGCGATTGGCAACGTTCGCGCGTCATCGCTGCACTCTATCCTGGTGTCGACCTTCACCGATCCGGCCAGACGCATATCCATCAACCTGACATAATCCTTTATGAACTCCACCTCGCGCGCCAGTTCCACCGACGGACGGTCGGCCTCATACAGAGCATAACGGAGCATGCGGCTCAGAGTATGGACCGCCGCCCTGGCTTTGACGGCATCGATCTCCGTGAGAGCATAGATGGTGTTCAGGGCATTGAAAAGAAAATGAGGGTTCAGCTGACTCTTGAGCTGTATCAGCTCATCACGGCGGCGGGCGTCGTCTATCTCGCGGCGACGCTCCTCGATCAGCCTTATCCTTTCAGAAAGCCTCATGGCCACCGCAAACGAGATGGTCAGCACAATGATGCCGACGTCGCGGATCCACATGAAAGATCCTGGATTGGCTGCATGCCGCAATTCACGGACAACACCGTCGGGATGAATAGGCGGCGGGGGGAGTGGATGCGCCATCCAGACCAATGCCGTGCCGACCGATATCAGCAGCAGATTCTCGGCAACAAAACGCCAGTCGAGCAGATGCCTGTCGGGAAATCCGCGCAACACGACACAATATTCCGCATAAAACACTCCGACATATATAAGCGCTTTGACATAAAATCGCCACTCAAACGCCGGATGGCGCACCCCTCCGACCCCCATCATGATCTCTGGAAGAACAAACAGGAGGCCGAGAGCGAGCACATGGATGGAGAAACGCAACAAAAATCGCTTACGACGGGTAGTACTATTCATAACGTATGGCTTCTATCGGGTCAAGATTCGAGGCTTTGACGGCAGGCACCCAGCCGAAAAAAATTCCGGTGACGGTGCAGACGGCAAACGACAGAAAGATCGACGAGGCGACAATACTCACAGGCCATCCGGCCAACACTCCGACAGCCCATGTGGCGCCACAGCCGACAATCACTCCTATAACGCCGCCAGCTACCGAAATTATTATACTCTCGATAAGAAATTGCAGCATAATGTCGATTCCGCGCGCCCCGATGCTCATGCGCAGGCCGATTTCGCGCGTGCGTTCGGTGACCGACACATACATCATGTTCATGATGCCGATGCCGCCGACAATCAGCGAGATGAACGCAATGCAAGTGAGCAGCACGGTCATCATGTCTGACGTCGAATTCATCATCTCGCTCAGTTCCTGCTGCGAACGGATGTCGAAGTCATCGTCGGCATCGTCATTCAGCCGGTGGGCCTGGCGCAACAGCGCCGTGATCTCGCCGATGGCCTCTTCGGTCGTTTCCTCGCTCAGAGCCGATGCAAAGATGGAACCGAGATAATCCACCGCCAGAATGCGCTTCATGACCGTGGTATAGGGAGCGATGACCACGTCGTCCTGGTCCATGCCCATCGAGTTTGTGCCCTTGCTTTGCAACACTCCGACCACCGTGAGCGGAATTTTGCCGAAACGGATCACACGCCCGATCGGATTCTCGCCATTGGTGAAGAGATTGTCGACAACCGTCTTGCCCACAAGACAGACCTTTGCCGCCGACTTGATGTCGGCCTCGGTAAACATCTCTCCCTCCTCGACAGCCAGCTTGCGTATGTCCATATACTCCGGCGTCACACCGCTGATGCTCGACGGCCAGTTGTTGTTGCCCACTACTATCTGGCCTGAACTCTGCACCATCGGGCTGACAGCCGACAGATATACCGTCCGGTCGCGGAGCGCTTCATAATCGGCCACTTTCAGACTTTGCATATCGTCGGCGCTCTGACGCACTCCGCCTCGCTGCATGTTGCCCGGATGGATCATGATCATGTTAGACCCCATTTCCGAGATCTGTGCCTTGATACTCTCCTTGGAGCCTTGGCCGATGGCGAGCATACAGATCACGGCGGCAATGCCGATGATGATGCCGAGCATGGTCAGTGCCATGCGCAGTTTGTTACGGTTCAATGCCTTGAACGCTATTTTCAGCAGATTGACTAAATTCATGGGAATGTGGCGGTTATTTATCGTCGGCCGGCATCGATGCGAGCATTTCGCTGGCCGATGCCGGCGACTGGTTGAGAGTGTCGGAAATGATACGCCCGTCGCGAAGCACGATGTTGCGCGACGAGAACGCGGCCAGTTCCGGATTATGTGTCACAAATATGATCGTGCGGCCGCGCCGGTGCAGCTCCTGAAAAAGCACAAGCACACTCATCGACGTGCGCGTGTCGAGATTGCCGGTGGCTTCGTCGGCCAGGATAATGACCGGATCGTTGACCAGCGCGCGGGCTATGGCCACTCGCTGCTGCTGGCCACCGCTCATCTGATTGCTTTTGTGGTAAAGACGTCCCTCCAGCCCGACGGCGTTCAGCGCGTCGATAGCGCGCTGACGCCGCTCCTTGGCGCCGATCTCCGAATTATAGAGCAACGGAAGCTCCACATTTTCCACCGACGTGGTTTTAGGCAGCAGATTATAGTTCTGAAACACGAACCCGATCTTGCGGTTGCGCAACCTGGCCCGCTCGTTTTTGCTCATGGAGCGCACGCTCACTCCGTCAAGCAGATATTCGCCCGAAGAGGGTGTGTCCAGACAGCCGAGAGTGTTCAGCAGAGTCGATTTTCCGGAACCGGAAGTGCCCATGATGGTGACGAACTCTCCGGCATGGATGGAGAACGACACGCCCCGCAACGCATGGACCGTTTCGCCACCGACGACGAAATCGCGCTTCAGGTCCGTGATTTTGATGATTTCACGATTGGACATAGGGCTGACTATTTTTTCTTGTTATGACTTGGCGGTTTGGGAGCGAAGGGTGACTGTGCGGCACCTTCTTCCGCCGCCGGTTCAAAAGCAGAGACTGAATATTCCATTGCCACGCGGTCGCCCTCCTTCAGTCCGGAAAGCACCTGAAAGTTCACTCCGTCGGACGCACCCACAGTGATGACAGCCGGCTCAAGCGACGCTCCGTTGGCAATCCACACCCTCTTTTGTCCGGCCGACAGGACGGGCAGCGGCTCATCGTCGGCATCGCGGGGAAGGAAGCGGGTGGCCTTGACCGGCACAAGCAGAGCGTGGCTCTCGCGGCTCTGATAGATGGTGAGATTGGCCGTCAGTCCGGGAATCAGCTTATGATCGGGATTGGAGGCCGACACAATCACTTCATACGTAACCACATTGCTCTCAGTGGTGGGATTGAGGCGCTTCTGTATGACAGTGCCTTCAAACAGATCTTCTGGATATGCGTCGACGGTAAAGGTGACCTGCTGTCCCTCTTTCACCTGGCCTATGTCGGCTTCATCCACATCGGCCACGACCCTCATGCGGTCCAGATCGGCGATTGTGAACAGATTGGCCACGGTCATGGCCGAAACCACCGTCTGCCCCACCTCCACGTCGCGCGAAATGACAATGCCGTTGATCGGAGAATATATTTCGGCATAGTTCAGATTCTTGGCAGCCTTCACGCGATCGGCCTTAGCCTTTTCATATTGGGCGCGCGCCAGCTCATAATCGCGGGTTGAAGTGTCGAAATCATAGTCACTGATAAGTTTGCCGTCGTGGAGCCTGACGTCACGGTCATAGTTCGCCTTTGCATACTCATAGCTTGCCCGGGCGCTTTCCACGTTGGCCTCGGCCGAATTCAGCTCGCTCTCCAGCAACACCTTCTCCAGCTCGGCGATCAGCTGTCCCTGCGTAACCTCCGAATTGTAGTCCACATAGATTTTATCAATTATGCCGGTCACCTGAGTGCCCACATCAACGGTGGTCTCAGACTCAAGTGTACCTGTGGCGGTTACCGACTCGCTTATCGGTCCGATAGTGACAGCGTCGGTGACAAGAGTGATTTCCTGCTTGTGTCCGCATGCAGACGCCGCCGAGAGCATGGCGCCGATCGCGACAATGTTTAACAGTTTAGCCATATTTTATTATGTTTTAGATTATTACTGACGACGTGCGCATATACTGCACCATTTTCCTGGCCAGAACGGCCATATATTTCGCCTGAAGCAGCTCGTGGCGGGCCGACGCGAGAGTGGAATGAGCCTGAAGCAGCTCGGTGATCTCGACATATCCGACTTCAAATTTGCGGTTCAGCAGATCGCTCGACAGAGATGCCGCTTCAAGCTGTGAAAGTCCGGCCTCATAGCGGCTGCGGGCCGACTCCATGTCGATATACCACCCCTCGAGCGTCTGGCTGATCTCAACCTCCCTCGAATCTGCTTCCAGCTGAGAGTCGATCTGGGTCACCTTAGCCTTGGCCACAGCGGTTTTCGTGCTTTTCTGATTGAAGATCGGCACAGCCAGAGTCACGCCGATCTGCTCATTAAGCCCACGCTTCATCTGATTGCTCCATCCGCCGGTGCGGTCTGTATAATATCCCGATCCGACACCGGCCTGCAGGCTGATCGAAGGCAATCCCGAAGCACGGGCCACAGCCACATCCAGTTCGGCCATCTGACTGCGCACCTTAGCCGCCCTGAGCGCCGCATCCTCATCGAGCGCCATGCGAAAACTTTCGTCAATATCCGGCAACGGATCGGTCACGTCGGTATCGGCGAATTCAACCGGCTCGATCTCAATCACAGTGTTAAGGCCAAGCTCCAGCACACGTTTGAGCTGCATCCTCTGAGTGGCATATGAAGCCTCGGCGCTGACCACGTTATATCGGTCGGCCTCCGCCTGGGCCTGCAACCGCGCATAGTCCGGCAATGCCAGCCGGCCTGACTCCATCAGCGTCTTGCCCCGTTCCTCCTGCGCGCGGCTAACCTCGGCCAGCGAACGGTTCACAGCAATCGCCTCACGCGAATACAGCAGATTGATATAAATCGACAGGATCTCGGTGTCGATATTTCGCATGGCCGCCAGCGTGTTCAGCCCGGCGCTTTCCACTCCCGCCTTCTCACGCTTGATTGTGGCCGCGCGTTCGCCTCCGTCATAGAGAGTCCACGAGGCATTCAGTCCATAGGAGCTGCCATAACTGTTTTTGTCGCCTTCGCCCCATGGAGAATTTGTCAGAGAGTGGGTCGTGGCGAAATCAAGCGTCGGAGTCCAGCGCGCGCGGGCAGCCTCGAGCGAATATTCGGCCGACTCGCCGGCCAGACGCGTTTGCTTCAACTCGATGTTGTGCTCTCTGGCATGGGCCACACAGTCGGCATAATTCCAACGCAGAGTGTCGGCCGGCGTCTGCGCAGCAAGCGCCTGCGCAACAGACGGCACGGCAGCCAGAAGTGTCAGTCGTAATAAATGTTTCATTCTATCGGATAATAACTGGTTACGCTGCAAATTTATGCCGGGAAAATCAAGCGTGCAATTTATTTAGACGCATTCCCGGTTAAATCGCATTTTTAACCCGATTATATCCGACAAACTATCATTGCGTTAATTTTTAGTTAAAATCCGGAGGAAATTCATATCACGCTGCGATTGATTTGCTGACAAAGTAGCTGACACAGGAACATATGGCCACCGGCAACAACAAGCCGGAAGAGAAGCTCATTTCAATTGTGAGAAATATCGCCATAAACGGCGCACGGATCACTCCGGCCATGACTCCGGCCATGCCGGCAACGGCAAAATTGCCCGCCGGCAACTGACACAGGCCCATGCTGTCGGCTCCGAGAGCAAACAGGGCGCCGGCCATACAACCGGCAAAAAGCGTCGGGGCAAAATCGCCGGCCACTCCGCCGCCGCTGTTAGTGGCATAGCATGCAAAACTTTTGACCAGCAGAATTCCGACAAAAACCGGCACCAGACCATGCCCCGCTCCGAATGCCACACCATCAGCCACAGCAGCCAGATCTCCGTTGACGACTTTGTCCATGAGCCGATATCCTTCGCCATACAGCGCCGGAAAACAAAACAATGCCAGCGCAAGCACGCACCCCGCCACAATCCATCTCACCCATTCGCGGCGCATACTCTCCAGAGCGCGGCGCGTCATCATGCCGGTCCGCAGATAATAGACCGAATAGATTCCGCAGACGCAACCCAGAAGAATCGTCGGCAACAGATGCGTCATTTCAAATCCGACAGGATGGCAAACCGCCATGTCGGGCGTGAAGCCTGAGATGGCAAAACATGTGAGCGCCGATGTCACACACATCAGCACAAGCTGCAAGAGCGAGTCGCGGTCGAGCGACAGCCCGAGCACCTCGACCGTGAAAAGCACTCCGCCGACCGGAGCCTTGAATATGGCGGCAATGCCGGCGCCGGCACCACATGCCATCATCACAAAAACCTGTTGCGGCGACAATCCGAACCACTTGCCCAGATTGCTGCCGACGGCCGCGCCGGCAAACGCTATAGGCCCTTCTGATCCGGCCGATCCGCCACAGCCGAGAGTGATTGTGCTGGCCACCAGCGGCTCGACCGCAAGAAGAGGCGACAGACTTTCCTGCTTCCTTGAAATCATGACACGGAGCTGCTCTGTTGCGTGTTCGAGCCGACGACGAAACACATAACGCACCAACAGCCCGGCAGCAACGATGCCGACAACCGGCACCCACAACATGACCGGATTGCCGTCGCCGGAGCGGAAGCCAGACGTGCAGAGCGTCGAAACAGTACTGATGGCCCATTTGAGCAAGCCGGCACTGAGGCCGATAATCACTCCGGCACCCAATGCCGACAACTCAATCCTAAATAAATACTTCATGCTAATAAAACGCTGCCAACAGACATAAGTTTCATATATTTTTTGTAAATTTGAAGCGCAAATCCGATAATCAATCAATATTTTTCACACATTCATATGCATTACAGCAAACTCTTCGCGACGCTCGCCCTGATTGGCGCAACCGCTCCGGCAACTATGGCCGACACCACGGTGAGCACGCTAAACCCCACTGCCGTGGAGGTTATCTATGACGACGGAGGCCGTATGCTGGTCGACTTCTACGGACCTAACATCTTCCGTCTGTTCCGCGACCCGGCCGGCGGCGAAGTGCGTGATCCGAAGGCGAATCCGCCCGCACAGATTCTGGTGAACAATCCCCGCGCCGAAGTTGGCGAAGTGACCGTCACTCCCGCCGGCGACGTGGTGTCGGTCGCCACAAGCAGAGTGCGCATCGACTTCAACAGCAAGTCAGACCTGTTCAGCGTGACCGATCTGCTAACCGGCAAGACCGTGATGCAGACCACAGCACCGATGGAGTTCACACCCGGCAAGAGCACCGCTCTGACACTTGCCGGCCAACCTGGCGAATATTTCTATGGCGGCGGCGTGCAGAACGGCCGCTTCTCTCACAAAGGCAAAATCATCGACATACGCAACACCAATTCATGGACCGACGGCGGCGTGGCTTCTCCGACACCCTACTACTGGTCGACCGGAGGCTATGGCGTGATGATGCACACGTTCGCGCCCGGCGCCTACGACTTCGGCTCAACCAGACCCGACGCGGTCAGACTGAGCCATGAGTCGCCCTATCTCGACATGTTCGTGATGGTCAACGACTCTCCGGTGGCCCTGCTCAACGATTTCTATCAGCTCACAGGCAATCCGGTGCTGCTGCCAAAATTCGGATTCTATGAAGGACATCTCAACGCCTACAACCGCGACTACTGGACCGAAGTCGAGGACGGCAAGGGGGGCATCCTCTTTGAAGACGGCAAACGCTATCGCGAAAGCCAGAAGGACAACGGCGGAATCAAGGAGAGCCTCAACGGCGAACTGCCCGGCAACTACCAGTTCTCGGCCCGCGCCGTGATCGACCGCTACAACGCCGCCGATATGCCGCTGGGCTGGGTGCTTCCCAACGACGGTTATGGCGCAGGCTATGGTCAGACATCCTCTCTCGACGACAACGTGAAAAATCTGAAAGAATTCGGCGACTATGCCCGCGAACGCGGCGTGGAGATCGGCCTCTGGACGCAGAGCGACCTCCATCCGGTCGACGGAGTCGAGCCGCTGCTGCAGCGCGACATTGTCAAGGAGGTGCGCGACGCAGGAGTGCGCGTGCTCAAAACCGACGTGGCCTGGGTGGGTGCCGGATATTCATTCGGACTAAACGGCGTGGCCGACGTGGCCGAGATCATGCCCTACTATGGCAACAACGCCCGACCATTCATCATCTCGCTCGACGGATGGGCCGGAACCCAGCGCTATGCCGGAATCTGGACCGGCGACCAGACCGGCGGTGAGTGGGAATACATCCGCTTCCACATTCCCACCTATATCGGATCGGGACTGAGCGGACAGCCCAACATCACGTCAGACATGGACGGCATTTTCGGCGGCAAGCACACCGAAGTCAACGTGCGCGACTTCCAGTGGAAGACCTTCACTCCCATGGAACTCAACATGGACGGCTGGGGCGCAAACCCGAAATATCCGCAGGCCGTGGGCGAGTTCGGCTCCAAACACAGCGTCGACATTGTCCGCGCCTACCTCAAGCTGAAATCGGAACTTATGCCTTATGCCTACACCGCCGCACGCGAGGC
The DNA here is from genome assembly GCA_947177035.1 of uncultured Porphyromonadaceae bacterium. Taxonomy (GTDB): domain Bacteria; phylum Bacteroidota; class Bacteroidia; order Bacteroidales; family Muribaculaceae; genus UBA3263. Next base: position 11,041 of record CAMWSS010000035.1, read on the forward strand.
CGTGGACGGCAAACCGATGATCCGCGCCATGTTTCTGGACTATCCCAGCGACTTCACCCACGGCACCGCCACCCGCTATCAGTTCATGTACGGCCCATCGCTGCTTGTGGCCCCCGTATATGAAGAGGGACTGACCGATGCCGACGGTTTCACCTGGCGCAACAACATCTACCTGCCCGAAGGCACTTGGTTCGACTATTTCAGCGGCGACCGATATGACGGCGGCGTGGTGTGGAACATGTTCCCCACACCAGGCTACAAACTGCCTGTCTTCGTAAAGGCCGACGCCATCATCCCGATGGTGAATCCCAACAACAACCCATCGCAGATCGACAAAAGCCTGCGCATATATGAGCTTTGGCCCCAGACCCACGGCGAGTACACTGAATATGACGACGACGGCACAACCGAGGCATACCGTCTGGGCGAATTCACCAGCACTCGCGTTGTCTCCGACGTGAAAGGATCCGACCTGACCGTCACCATAGATCCTACCACAGGCAACTTCAAAGGTTTTGTCGCCGACAAGACCACAGAACTGCGCATCAATGTCAGCGCGGAGCCGAAATCCGTAACCGCCACAATCGGCGGCAAGAAAGTGAAACTGGCGGCAGTCGACAATCTCAACGACTTCAACAGCCTCAACAACGTCTACTATCTCAACGAGTCGCCCAACCGCCTGAAGCCCTTCGGAGTGGAAGCGGCACCGGATATGCGCCCGCAACTGTGGGTGAAACTCGCCAAGACCGACGTGAGCAATCAGGCCGTGAGCGTGACAGTCAAAGGCTTCGAGCTGATCCCCGCCGAGGCCGTGAGCATGGCCATCACACCTCCCGCGGCTCCCACGATCCTCACCGATATCAATGAAGACGTGCGCCCTTACGACATCACCATCAAATGGGACGCGAAAGGCGGCATCACAGACGCCAAGTGCATTGAAATCGAGCGCGACGGAATACTCTACACCAATCTTTGCGCAGGAAAACTGCACCCCGAATTCACATTCGACGAACTGAAACCACAGACCGACTACTCCTTCCGCGTCCGCGCCAGAAACGACGCCGGAGTCTCCGACTGGGTCGACGTGACATACCGCACCAAAAACAATCCGCTGGAATTCGCCATCAGCGGCATCACGGCCAAGTGCTCGATCGAGGATCAGCCCGGATTCGGCCTCTGGCGCCTCTTCGACTTCGAAGACAAGGGCGACACCTGGCATTCAATCTACAATAAACCCCGCTCGACACCGTTTGACATAACAATTGACCTCGGCTCGTTCAACACCCTTGACCGACTGGAGTATCTGCCGCGTCTCGATTCCGGCAACGGAACCATCCTCTCCGGCACAATCGCATGGAGCGAAAACGGCAAGCAGTGGAGCGAACCCGTGCCGTTCAAATGGGAACGCTCCGGAGCGACAAAGACGTTTGCATTCGATGGAAATCCTCTGGTGCGCCACATCCGCCTGCATGTCGACGAGGCTGTCGGCGGCTTCGGCTCGGGCCGCGAAATCTTCGTCTTCAAGGTGCCCGGCACTCCGAGCTATCTGCCCGGCGACATCAACAACGACGGCAAAATCGATGAAAACGACCTCACGTCCTACACCAACTACACCGGCCTGCGCCGCGGCGACAGCGACTTCGACTATGTGAGCATGGGCGACGTGAACCGCAACGGCCTTCTCGACGCATACGACATCTCTGTTGTTGCGACCCGGCTGAACGGCGGCATTGAGCAGCATGGCGCCGCAATTGCCGGATCAATAGCCCTGGTGCCCGACAAACGCACCTATGCCGCCGGCGACGAAGTGAGAGTGACGGTTAAAGGAACAGCCATGAGCGGTCTCAACGCATTGAGTTTCGCCCTGCCCTATGATCCGTCAAAGTATGAATTTACCGGAGTGGAACCAATAGCGGTGGCCGGAATGGAAAATCTGACCTATGACCGTCTGCACACGTCTGGAGACAAAGTGCTTTATCCCACATTTGTCAACATCGGCGACCAAGCCACGATTGACGGCGACTCCGAACTGTTCGTTCTGAAATTCCGTGCAAAAACGCGTGGCTCGTTCAACCTGACGCCGTCAGGTATCATCCTTGTCGACAAACAGCTCGACACTCTGGAATTCTAACCGACACACAATCTCCTCTCTCCTCTCTCTCCTCTCTCTTCTCACTCTTCTCACTCTTCTCACTCTTCTCTCTCCTCCTCTCCTTTACAATCAACCACAGCCATAGACCGTATCAGCGACCTATGACTGTGGTTTTATTTTGGCGCAGACAGCACAACGCCCTGCAACACACGCACATATATATAAACTCGGCGGGGGCCTTCACAGGTCCCCGCCGATCATCATCTAATCAATATTGGATTAAGACTAAGGTATTGCTATCGTTAATAACGGAGTCTTCGTATACTATATTGCATCCGAAGTGTCAAAATTTTTCACTTATACAAAAAGCGCTGAAAGTCTTGATCCGCGACAGGCTGTCGGCAAATCCGTCCTTGAACGCCTGCGAGCCTGACAGAATCAACTGCATGTTGACAGCCGGCTCGTTGAAAGCGGCCTTGCCGGGATTGTCGGCCACCACTTTAAGATGACGGAGCAGATCGTTGGGCGACACCTCACAATCGTCGGCAACATCCAGCACCACGTCGAGATTTTCAATCATGCACACAATGTGCATTCGGCGCGCAGAAGCGTCCGGACGGTCATTAAGCATCCTGTACAAGTCTCTGATCGAATTCGACAATTCCATCATCGCAGCCATATCTGTCACACCGGCACCAACGAATTTATCTTCATCCGGTATCTGGAATTCAGTGTCGAACTTGTCGGCCACCGCATCAGACAGCGATTTGAGGATACTATAGTAAAACCGGCGCTCAAACATTTCATCGAACGTAAGTCCGGCAACGTCCACACGGCCGCAGACACACTCGTTGGCAGCGGCAAGGCTGTCGTGTATGCTGTTCATACCTGAAGCCAGCACCTCACTGTTGTCACAGAATACGAGCACGTCGTTCTTCACATGACGCATGATCTTCTCGCAGACGACATTGACCATCTCCTCTTCCGGCATGACGCATTCCTGCTGGGCGTTATTATCGGATCCGGCTGAAACATTCTCCTCTTCCGGCATAACGCATTCCTTGGCGTTATCTGCCGGATGAGCCACATCCTGCACGGATTCGGCAAAGACATTCTGCTTGATATTGTCGAAATATCTGCGGGCGCCAGATTCTTCGGCATAGAAGGCAATTGCGCGGTCAATCACCTCTAATGTGCGGGCAAAGTCACCCTGATTGCGCGTAAGTTTCACCAGGCGCACAAACAACTGATAACACTGCTGCCGGCTATTTGTCATTGCAAATTCAAGCAGACGGTTGATCTGGGAATAGGCTTCCTCATAGGGACGCGTGGCGGCTATCTCCTTCTCTGCCCGAATCAGATCTGACGGTTCGACATAATGTCCGAGTCCCACTGCCTCAAGAGTCTTGTCGGCCACGGGCACCCCGATGCGCGAAAAATTGTCGGTCATGCGGTGCGGACGTATGTCAAACGAACTGAGCGTATCGGTCAGTTCGGCATCGTCGGGAAAAGCGAGCAGCAGCTGCTCGGCCATCATGCGCGCGTTGCGCGGATCATATTGTTCAATTTTTTCAATCCACTCAAGTTGTTCCTGCATGGTTGTCTGGACGTGTACGCAGCGAGCCACACCGCCCTTGGCGTTGCGTCCGGGAGTAAACACCACCGGCATTCCTTTGTGAATTTCTTCTGAGCGGTTACGCTGCATGATCTCTCCGCGGCTGAAAAACAGGGACTCGCCGTCGGAGGCGGTTATGAAACCGAAAGCAGGACCGATTGAATTGACCACACCTCCGGCCGGCACCAGCGGATTGTCGGCTGTGGGCACGACCTCATAGTGACGCTTTTTCCGATGGTCATGAATCGAATCCAAATCAATGCGTCCCACAATCTTGGGCATAAATATCGGAGAAAATGACTCTGAATCTATCGGATCATCATCATCATCATGTGCAAGATCCTGATCATTGTGTCCGAGACTGGCATCAGCCGCAGTCATGGCCTGGAGTCCGGTCTCTTCAACAGAAGATTCAGTCACAACTTCAACAGTCTTTTCATGGATTACAAAACGGATAATAGAATCAAGTCCTACAACGCATAATCCGGTAGCCAGCCGCACAGCCACCGCTGAATCGGAAGCTTTGACAAATGTGGCGTACAAAGGTTCAGTCTCACCTGTCAGATAGAGTGTTATCTGATCTCCCGGATTAAGCATCTCTTCAATTAAATTAATCATGTCAAGCTAAATATAAGATTTTGTACTATGCAAATTTAACAAAAAAATCGGCCAGGCAGCCGATTTTAGCAAAAGATAACATTATTTCATATAAATTTGCCGGCCAGGCAAACACGCGCTATCCACGGTGTTGTATAGGCATATGGAATAAACGCCAGAGAGGGCACCGGCACGGTGATTATGAAATTGGCAGGAGCGCCCTCGGCAATGGTTCCGAACCCATCCTTCGAGCAGTCCATGGCATAGGCGCCGTTGATGGTCATGGCATTCAGCGCCACGTCGGGATTCAATTTCATCTGTGAGCAGGCGAGCGCCCAGACCATTCGCATATCGCCTGACGGCGACGAACCAGGGTTATAGTCGGAGGCCAGAGCCACAATCACTCCGGAGTCTATGGCCTTCCGGGCCGGGGCATACGGCATTCCGAGAAAGAACGACGCCCCAGGCAGCATCGTGGCCGCAGTGTCCGACGACGCGAGCAGTGAGATTTCACGCTCGGTGATGCGCTCGAGATGATCGACCGAAAGTGCGCCATGCTTTACTCCGACCTGCACGCCACCGCTGACTGCCAGTTCATTGGCGTGGATTTTCGGACGCATTCCAAAGCGCGATGCCGCCAAAAGAATCTGGTCGGTCTGCTCCGGAGTGAAGAATCCTTCGTCGCAAAACACATCGACAAACCGCGCCAGACCTTCGGCTGCCACCGCAGGCATCATCTCGGCACACAGCATATCGACATATTCCTGCTGACGTCCGGCAAAAGCCCGCCCCACGGCATGAGCTCCAAGAAATGTGGCGCGCACGGCGGCCGGCACCGCTTCAGCGATCCGGGCCGCCACACGCAGCATTTTAAGTTCGTCGGCCGTGGTCAGGCCATATCCGCTTTTGATTTCAATGCAACCGGTGCCTTTGGCCATGATCTCGCAGACCCGCTCCATCGATTGCTCAAAGAGCTGCTGTTCGGGAGTGAGGTGCAAGCGGTCACATGAATTCAGAATGCCACCGCCGCGGCGCGCGATCTCCTCATAGCTCAGGCCGTTGATTTTGTCGAGAAATTCGCCGTCGCGCGAGCCGGAATATATAACATGGGTATGAGAGTCGCAGAATGCCGGAATCACCATTCCGCCACGCGCGCTGACAGTCGGTTCGGTCGATTCGCCAAGATCCGACATCGGACCGAATCCGGCGATCACTCCCTTCCGGGTGTCCACCCTCAGCCAGCAGTCGGACATAGTGTGGAGCGTGTCCATTTCATGCCCCCGCAGACGTATGGCTCCGGTCGGGTTCAGTCCGGCCAGAAGTCTGATGTCGGTGATCAGCATGGCGTGGAGCGCAAGAATCGCACCGACTCCTCGATGAGCGGCGACATGACCGTGTCATTTTCAATAAACGGCACCACCTGACGATAGGCCGCATGCCACTGCTCCAGCTCGGGCGACGATTTGGCCGGGCGACGGAAATCGAGCGCCTGGGCGCAGTTCATCAGCTCGATCGCGAGCACACGCTCGGTGTTGTCGACCACCCGGCAGAGCTTTGTCGCAGAGTTGGAACCCATTGACACGTGGTCTTCCTGACCTTGCGACGACGGGATGGTGTCGCAGCTTGTGGGCCAGCACAGCCCCTTGCTCTGGTTGACAATCGAGGCTGCCGCATACTGAGGAATCATGAATCCGCTGTTCAGGCCCGGATTGGCCACCAGAAACGATGGCAGTCCGCGTGAGCCGCTGATGAGCCGGAAGATACGTCGCTCGGAAATCGAAGCGAGTTCCGACACGGCCAGACAGAGAAAGTCCATCGGCAGGGCAATAGGCTCGCCATGAAAATTACCGGCGGAGACCACAAGGCCCTGATCGGGAAATATGGTGGGATTATCTGTGGGTGAATTGATTTCGGTCTCAATCACCGAGCTGACATAGGCCAGAGTGTCCTTGACAGCGCCGTGCACCTGAGGCATACACCGGAATGAGTAAGGATCCTGGACATGATCTTTGTGGCGCACAATCAGTTCCGATCCTTCGAGGTGAGCGCGGACAGCTCGTGCGGTGGCAAGCTGGCCAGGATGCGGACGCACGGCATTGACTTCGTCGCCAAAGGGGTCGATCCGTCCGTCGAAGGCATCGAGGCTCATAGCGCCGATCTTGTCGGCCAGAGCGACCAGACGCCTGGTGCGCAGAATGGCATATACGGCATGCGAACTCATGAACTGAGTTCCGTTGAGCAGCGCCAGTCCCTCTTTCGACGTGAGCGAGATAGGCTCCCATCCAAATTCGGCGAGCACCTCAGCGGCAGGCCTTATGGCTCCTTTGTAATGAACCTGACCGAGGCCGAGCAGCGGCAGACACATGTTGGCCAGAGGAGCGAGATCGCCGGAAGCGCCCAGCGAGCCTTGCTGATAGACCACAGGTATTACATCGTGGTTGAAAAAGTCGATCAGGCGGTTCACAGTCGCAACCTGCACGCCGGAATTGCCGAACGAAAGCGACATCACCTTCGTGAGCAGCATTATCTTCACAATATACGGATCGACAGGATCGCCGCAGCCGCAGGCATGGCTCTTGACAAGATTTTCCTGCAATGCCGACAAATCGTCGCTGCCGATCGAGATATTGCACAGCGAACCGAATCCGGTCGTGATGCCATAGACCGGCGTGGGATCCGATGCTATTTTTTCGTCGAGCCAGCGGCGGCAGCGTTCGATGCGCTCCACCGACTCGTCGCTCAGAGCGATCTGATAATGCTCATCTATTATTTGGCCTACGCGGGTAATCGTGAGGCGTTCGGGTGAAATTTTATGTATCATGGTCAGAAATTAAGATTAGACAGAATTTGATCGTCGACAAGGTTTGGCATGGTCACCTGCAGCCCCGGGGTGCGCTGCATTTCACGGCGTATGGCCGAGATGGCGCCTGAATTGCGTGCCCACGAACGGCGGGCAATGCCGTTGTTGACATCCCACAGCAACATCCGGTCAATGCGAGTAGCGGCATCGGCCGATCCGTCAATGACCATTCCGAATCCGCCGTTGATCACCTCGCCCCAGCCTACTCCGCCGCCATTGTGGAGGCTGACCCATGTGGCGCCGCGGAATGAGTCGCCGATGACGTTGTGGACGGCCATGTCGGCACAGAACTGCGAGCCGTCATAGATATTTGAAGTCTCGCGATAGGGCGAGTCCGTGCCCGACACGTCATGATGGTCGCGGCCAAGCACTATCGGGGCCGAGATCTCGCCGGCGGCGATAGCGTCGTTGAAAGCGCGGGCAATGCGTGTGCGCCCCTCGGAGTCGGCATAAAGTATGCGCGCCTGAGATCCGACCACCAGTTTGTTCGGACCGGCCTCTCTGATCCAATGGAGATTGTCGAGCAACTGCGGCCTGATCTCGTCAGGAGCTTCTTCCACCATCTGGCTCAACACTCTGGCGGCAATGCGGTCAGAGGCTTCAAGATCAGCGGGCAGTCCAGAGGTGCACACCCAGCGGAACGGTCCGAAGCCATAGTCAAAGAAGAGCGGGCCCATGATATCCTGTACGTATGACGGATAGCGGAACGATCCGTCGGCGGTCATCACATCGGCGCCAGCCCTGCCGGATTCAAGCAGGAAGGCATTGCCGTAATCGAAGAAATACATTCCCCGTGCAGCCAGCCGGTTGATGGCGCTGACCTGGCGGCGCAGCGACTCATAGACGCGTTCGCGGAATTCATCGGGGCGACAGGCCATCATTTCGTTGGCTTCATCAAGCGACAGGCCCACTGGATAATATCCGCCGGCAAAAGGATTGTGGAGCGATGTCTGGTCAGAACCGAGATCCACCTGCACGCCTTCGTCGGCCAGACGTTCCCACAGATCGACCACATTGCCCTGATATGCGAAACTGCGGGCGAGGCCACTGGCCCGCGCGGCAGCCACGGCAGGCAGCAGAGTGTCAAGGTCGGCATGCACCTCGTCGACCCAGCCCTGCTCATAGCGCTTGCTCACCGCTTTCGGATTGATTTCGGCCACGATGCTCACCACTCCGGCAATATTGGCGGCCTTTGGCTGGGCACCGCTCATGCCGCCGAGGCCGGCCGAGACAAAGAGCATGCCCGACGGCGAGTCCGAGCGCATTCGCGCCGCATTGAGCACGGTGATCGTCGTGCCGTGCACGATGCCCTGCGGACCGATATACATGTATGACCCGGCCGTCATCTGTCCGTATTGCGACACCCCGAGCGCATTCATGCGTTCCCAGTCGTCGGGAGCGGAATGGTTGGGTATGACCATGCCGTTGGTCACCACCACGCGCGGAGCCGCCGGATGGCTCGGAAAAAGGCCGAGCGGGTGTCCGGAATACATGACCAGAGTCTGCTCGTCGGTCATTTCCGACAGATATTTCATCGTCAGGCGATATTGCGCCCAGTTCTGGAACACGGCACCATTGCCGCCATATGTGATCAGTTCATGAGGATGCTGCGCCACCCGCGGATCAAGATTGTTCTGTATCATCATCATGATGGCCGCAGCCTGGCGGGAACGCGCGGGATATTCATCGATGTGGCGCGCATACATTTCGTAATCCGGACGGTAGCGATACATATAGATGCGACCGTAATCCTGCAATTCGCGGGCAAATTCAGGAGCCAGCGTCTCATGCAGCTCCTCGGGGAAATATCGCAATGCGTTTGCAACGGCCAGGCGCTTCTGCTCTGGAGTGAGAATATCTTTCCGCTTGGGTGCGTGGTTTATGTCTGGATCATAGGGACGTGAAGGCGGAAGGATCGACGGGATGCCTTCTGCGACGGTTTCACGAAAATGTCGGTCAGTTGTCATTAGATTATGTGGTTGTGTGGATTATATTTTCTGATTGACAATGGTCATGATGCGGGCTTCGGCGGCATCGGCCTCGGCTTCGATCGCGGCGGCGCGTGCCACCAGACGGTCGGCCTCCTCGCGATCGGCAAGAGAGGCTGCATTGATGCGCACGTTGAGACCGGCGCCACGCACTGCGGCCCGCGCGGCCAGAGCGCCTACCCCGGCATCGGTCACCGAATTCGGATTTCCGTCAGAAGCCATCGCCTCGATAAGCGGGAATGCCTCGGCTGCGGCCTCCATTGTGCGCAACGGCACCTTGGTGGCGTGGAGCGTGGCGGCCTCGATGGCCTGCTTTCTGGCTTCCTGTTCTTCGGGCGTGGATTTGGGGAGCTGGAACGCGGCCATTATGCCGTTGAACGCATCGGTGTCTTCATCCACCAGTCCGAGCATGCGCTCCACCAATATCTGGCCTCCGTCGGCATAATCGGAAAATTCCTCCCAGCGGGCATCCCAGCCGGCTTTGTGGGCCGACAGGTTGGCAACCATAGTGCCCAGAGCCGCCGCGAGCGCGCCCATATAGGCAGAGATCGAGCCACCGCCTGGCGCAGGGCTTTCCGAGGCAGTCTGCTGCGCGAATCCAGTCAAAGTCATGGCGGTGAGAGCGTCAGATCTGCCGGAGGCGATCTTATATTCAATAATCTTCTGTTCGGGAACGAACGGCGTCAGCTCATCCAGTCCCATGGATTTGACGGCAATACGGATAATCTCGCTCTCGGCTATGCCGGTCGACCGCTGCTGCTTGTGGAGGAAATGGCGTCCGGCGTCGATAATGGCACGTCGCGGCACCAGACCGACGATCTCGGTGCCGGTCACCCGCAGGCCGCGGGCCGCGGCGGCACGACACACCTCGTCAAAGGCCACATGAAGCGGAGTCACGGATATGTCGGTTATGTTCATCGACACCTGAGCGATGCCATATTCGTCAATATACCATCCAATGGCCTTGGTGGCTTTCAGAGTGCCGGGAATCATGACCGTGCGTCCGTTTTCGTCCTTGACGGGCTTGCCCACAGGCGAACCGCCTTCACGCTTGGGGCGTCCCTTTTCGCGCACATCAAATGCCACGGCATTGGCGCGGCGCGTCGAGGTGGTGTTAAGGTTGAAATTGACCGCGATCAGGAAGTCGCGGGCTCCGACTGTGGTGGCGCCGGTGCGTGCGGCCGCCTCATCAAACGGACGGTCGCCGAAGTCGGGAGCCTTGCCAGGATTGTTCATCTTCTCCGGCAGAGCCTCATATTCGCCGGCTCTGCACACTGCCAGATTCTTTCGCTCGGGAGTAAACGCGGCGGCTTCATAACAATAAACAGGAATGGCAAGTTCGTCGGCAATGCGTCTGGCCAGTTTGCGGGCCATTTCGGCACACTCGGCCAGAGTGACGCCTGCAATCGGGATCAGCGGCAGCACGTCGGTGGCACCCATGCGCGGGTGCGCGCCATGGTGTTTGCGCATGTCGATCAGCTCTGACGCACGCTTGACCGAACGGAATGCCGCCTCAACAACCGCGTCAGGATCTCCGACAAACGTAACTACAGTGCGGTTGGTGGCTTCGCCGGGGTCAACGTCAAGCAGAGTCACACCGTCCACCGCTTCAATAGCGTCGGTTATAGATTTTATGATAGTCTTGTCACGGCCTTCGCTGAAATTAGGCACGCATTCAATTATACGTTTTTCCATGGTTGCTGTTTTTTTAAAACTTGTTTTATAATAACCCTGCAAAGTTAGTATTTTTCCGTATAAATTGCAACGGCCGCAGCCTGCTTCACAGCAGGGTTTTCATAAATTTTTGATTGCCATATCCATATTTGAAATAATTCGCTAACTTTGCAATGAAAACTCTATTCTCAACAAGCTGAAACACATCAAAATCATGGTAAAAAAATTCGGAGGGACAAGATATAATTCCCGATGGGACGTTTCGACATGGACGATCCTGGCCCTGGTCGCGGCTCTCTGCGTCATTCCATGCGTTGGCGCCGACGGCATAGTTCCGATTATCATCTGCGTTGCCTCGCTGGCCTTTATCATTGTGACCCTATGCAGCATCTATTATAGGATCGACGGAGACAGTCTGGTCATCTATCAGTTCTTCATTCCAAAGGCATTTCCCATTTCAAAGATCAAAGAGATCAGACCCACCAAAAGCGTGCTCTCCGCGCCTGCCACCTCCCTGACCCACCGGATAGCCATCACATTTACCGACCGAAAGGTTCTTAAAAGCTTTATGCCGATTATCATCTCGCCAGTCCGCCAGTCTGAATTCATCGGGCAGCTGCTTGCCGTCAACCCCGGTATCGACACAAGCCGGATCCGTCAATAATAATAAATGTTAATGGATTAAACCTATCGGAAAAGGCAGCGTCAAAGAGGCATAACAACACAAATTTAGTGATTTTTGATGATGATGAACAAAATGATCCTTTCCATGGCCATCGCGGCCATCACCTTCGGCGGATTCTCCGCATCGGCAAAAGAGAAAACTCAGAAAGAAGTCTGCCCGGTGACAGGCACCGAACAGACCGCATGCGGACAACAGGTCAACCGTCCCTGCCCATTTGACGGAATGAACCTCACCGACGCACAGAAAAAGCAACTCAAACAGCTTTGCCAGAACCGCACCGCCGACAAAAAAGCAAAAAAAGAAGCCAAACGCGAAGCCCGCAACCAGAGCCGCCGCGAACAGCTTGCAAAAATCAAGGCGATCCTCACTCCGGAACAATACGTGCAATTCCTTGAAAACAGCTTTGTCAACGGACGACACGGACGCAAATCAGGCCAGCGCTACAATTGCAGCCCAAACGCACCGCAGTGTCACGGCCACGGCAAAGCGCCGCACCAAAAGGCTAACCGATAATCCTTACATATTTAATTGCAACGGGCAGTCCTCGACAGGACTGCTTTTTTCATACCCGCAAGTGGAGCGCAATCAAAAAATAATCGTAACTTTGCAGGATCATCAAAGCCAATCCACAATGAAAATCAAACACTTTCTTGCAGGGCTGATAGCCCTCGGCTCAACTTTCAGCAGCATGGCCGACGTGCCGTTCCGCCTGCATCGATTCGACTCGTTCAAAGCAACGCCTGTCACCTCTGACCAGATCGTATTCATGGGCAACTCCATCACCAACATGCACGAATGGTGGGAAGCCTTCGGCTGCGACCAGCGCATCATCAACCGCGGAAACTCCGGCGGAATGTCGCAGGAGCTGCTCGACAATCTTGAATCGGTTCTTGACGGAAAACCGGCCAAGCTATTCCTTATGATCGGAACCAACGACATTTCCACCGGGATTCCGTATCAGACCGTTGTCAGCAACATCCGACGCATCGTCGAGCGCACGCAGACCGAGTCTCCCGGCACCGAGAGCTACCTGGCTCTTATACACATCGTCCGCTGCCGCCGATCTTACGCGTGTAGAGCTCGGTGG
>CAMWSS010000036.1 GCA_947177035.1 uncultured Porphyromonadaceae bacterium
ATGAAAGGATGGATTTCGGATATGTATGAACTATATAAGAACGATTGAATATGCAGGATTTTGTAGCGATAGATTTCGAGACTGCCAACGGACGCCGATGCAGTGTGTGCAGTGTTGGCGTTGTCATAGTTAGAGGCGGGAAGGTCGTTGATAAATTCTACAGTCTGATACAGCCGACGCCAAATTACTATACCTATTGGACAACTGCAGTGCATGGCTTGACCAGACGGGATACAGATGGTCGCCCCACATTTCCAGAAGTATGGGCGCAGGTTTCAGAGAAAATTAAGGGGTTGCCACTTGTGGCGCATAACCGCCCTTTTGACGAAAGTTGTCTGAAAGCAGCCTTTGCTGAATACGGCATGGAATATCCTGGCTATGAGTTTCATTGCACACTTGCAGCCTCCCGCCGGTGTCTTGATCTCCCCAGTCATCAGCTCCACCTATCGGCTGCGGCCTGTGGTTATGATATGGAAAACCACCATCATGCACTCTGCGATGCGGAAGCTTGTGCAGCCATCGCGCTCAAGATTCTATAACATCATGAGATATGGAACAATGGTGTGGAGAGATTGCTGCCGCCGTGATTTTTTTATCTATCTGTGTGGAATTTGAGTAATTTTGTAGTAAATTTGCAATCAAATCACAGTATTGGGATTTATGTAAAAATATTCGTGTAATTACCATAGATAAAACACCGATAATTATGGAAGAACTTGAGACTGTCAACATACTTACACTTCGGGCAATAACTGGTTCGGATGAAGGCGATGCTGGTCTTTGTCGGAAGAACTATTTCATTCCGTCATATCAACGTGGCTATCGCTGGGGTATCAGACAGGTGAAACAGCTTGTGAGAGACCTTACGGAGTATTTCAACGGGGAGAATAATGGTGATTTTTATTGCTTGCAGCCCATTGTGGTTAAGGAAATCACAGCCGAACAGAAGAAAAAACACGGGCTGGAGCATTTTGATGAGCCTTGGTATGAAGTAATTGACGGACAGCAGCGTCTTACGACGATTCTGATTATTCTTACGCTGGAAAATTTGTTGGACGATGAAGCTGATCATTCTTTCAGGATACATTATGAAACGCGTCCTGAATTAGGCGCTTTGTTCGGCAAACTTCATCTGAAAAAGTGTTCCGAGAATGAGAAGCGGCAGATTGTGACAGTTGAAGACGGAGGTTTCCGTTTAGATATAGATTCGTTTCATATTGTTCAGGCCGCACAGACTATTCTGGATTTTTTTCAGAATGAAGAGGTGCCAGGAGCACATAAAAAATTTTTCAAAGGAACGTTTTATGAGAATTTCACGCGGCGAGCTGAAGTTAAAGGCAAGTCAGTGCAGGTGATATGGTATGAGCTGAAAGACAATCATGCCGGAAGTGCTGTAGAATTCTTCAAACGCCTTAATGATAAGAGTATTAAATTGAACAATGCCGAACTTGTCAGGGCTTTGTTTCTGTCTGAGTCTGCGGAATATGCGCCAGATCAGGAGTTGCCCAAAGGGATGGGTAAAAACTTGAAAGATATTATTATCGCGAGGGAAAGAGATTCAAAACAGCAACATCTGATTTCTCAATGGGACATGATCGAAGGTCGTTTGCACGATCCTCAGTTCTGGAATTTTATTCACAAGGATGGGGAAAAGGCTGATTATAGTTGTCGCATAGAGTATATTTTCGATCTGATAGCAAAGAAAACGGATGATGACCGGGATTCGCTCTCGACTCTGCTGAGATTTCAGGAGCTGGCAATTGACGGAGAGAATGGGCTTTGGAATCTATGGAAAAAGGTGGAACTTTATTTCGCTACATTGCAATCCTGGCTACTCAACAGAGATAAGTATCATAAAATAGGATTTATCGTTTCTATTGAAGGCTCATCTGCTCTTATGGAGCTTCTGGAAGAAGCGACTTCATTATCCAAGCCTGCGTTTGACAGAAAGGTAGACCAGCGTATAACGGATCTGATCGACATTGATCTTGATCGACTTTCCAAGTTGCAATATGGTAAGACTGACAATCGATTGATTGAGAAACTGCTGTTATTGTTTAATGTGGAGCATACGCGTAAAAGCTGTAATGAACCGTTTTTCCCGTTTGATAAGTTCAAAAATGAAAAATGGACTCTGGAACATATACACGCCCAGAATTCAGAACTTATTGATGGGTCTGACAGGGAGAAGTGGGCTGAGTTTATTATGGAAAATATCAAGGCCCTGAAAAATATAGCAATCAGATTCAAGGACTCGGAGATGGATCCTTCAGGTCTGATCGACACACTTGAGTCAAATTATAGGCGAGCTTCAGATAAAAATGATAAACGTTTCTCGTTTTCGACCGTTCAGAAACTTTATTCTGAAATTGCCTCATATTTCGACAAATTTGCGTTTAATGACAGTCTTTCGCCTGATCTACATTCCATATCAAATCTTGCGCTTTTGAGCGGTAGGATCAATTCCGCTATCGGCAATTCTGTTTTTGAAGTGAAACGCCAGGCCATAGTGGATCTGGATGCCAAAGGAGAATATATCCCGATCTGTACAAGGAAAGCGTTCCTGAAATATTATAATAAGGACGAAGACGGGTTTGAAACCGCTCAGTTGTTCTATTGGGGACGTAAGGATCAGGAAAATTATTTCAAAGGAATTGTTGACACCATAAGCTGTTATCTGAAAAATAATCCCGAGGAGGGGAACCAGACACCATGCCAGACACAGGAAAATTAACTACATTTTTTCGTCTTATCAACGAGGAGTCAAGTATAAGGATTCCTAAGGTGCAACGTGATTACGCTTATGGGCGTGACGAAGACAAGGCTCGTGAGATTCTTTCGGGCATGCTTGACTCCATGCTTGACGCGCTGCGTGACAATCGGCAGGAAATATTCGACTTTGTTTACGGAGGTCCATACGCCAAAGACGATGAAACTCAAACCGGAATGATTCCGCTTGACGGACAGCAGCGCCTGACCACACTATTCTTGTTGCATTTCTATGCTTCGCTTTTCGCAAAAGATGGCGACGGGAATCCTATAGATGTGTCGGTGCTTAAAAAATTCAGCTATGAAACGAGGCAGACGGCCAATGACTTTAGGCTTAAACTTGTGTCAGAGGTCAGAGACCGTATTATAAAAAGCGGGTATGCCGACAGAAAGACCGGCATAAAGACGTTGATCGAGTACGATGCGGAGTTTTCTCCTGCATATGCGTTTGATCCTACGATTCAGTCAATGCTTGTGGTGCTTGAACAAATAGAGCTTCGTTTCGCTGATTTTCCGGATTTATGGGATGCGCTTACACAACGCGACAATCTATGTTTCTATCATATAACGCTTGAAAAATTCGGTCTGACGGACGAGTTATATATAAAGATGAACTCAAGGGGTAAAAAACTCACTGAGTTTGAAATATTCAAAGCTGACATACTCGATGATGTAAGGCATTATGTCCCGCAAAAGACTTTTGACATAGCACGGAAATTCGATACCGAATGGATGGATATGATATGGAATGAGTTTCCGGACAAGCCAGCTGAAGCAGACATAGCATATATGTGTTTGCTTGGCAACATATTGCGCATAGCCCATAATTGGAATGGATCAATTGCCAGAAGTGAATTGAGATGCTTCGATGACGCAGAAGTGGTGTTCATGGAGGAATTTCTTGATTTCATGTATCAGGTGTATCTTAAGCCAGGTGGATTTGCCGGATGGTGGTCAAAATTCTATTATGAAGACGGGTCCGTTCTTGGACAGAACGATAAAATCCGACTATTCAGGGTTGATCGTCCGCTTTTTGTGAAGGCGATGGTCGAACAACTTTCTGTGCCGGAGATAATAGTTCTCTCGGCTACATATCTGGCTTGGAAAATAAATTTGCCTTATGATGTAGCATTCAGACGTTTGCGCATAGTGCGAAATCTGACTCGCGCCAATCAGCGCGCGAACTCGGCTCACACGCCTGATTTGCCCACATTCATTAAAGACATAAAAGCAATCATCAAGGACGAAGAGATCCCTTTGACGCAGAATTCCAAGTTTATTGGAACATCGCTTGACGAAGAATCCGCAAAACTCTCACTGGATAGCACCGTTTATGATAGCTTGCTGGAATATGAAAACCATCTTGTGCTTGATGCCTCGCTATCTCTTTTTATGGACGAATATCTGTCGGTAGACTCATCCGGTCAACATCTGATTAGCGAGCTTAAACGCTTCTGTATGTTTTTTGACAATGGGTGCCGTTCAAAACAAAACTTTGAAAAACTGCGCGTGTCGCTTCTTGACAAAGAAGTCAACTATTGGCAGGCTCCTGTAAATAATAATCAAGACAAAGTAAAACGGCGATTTTTCTTTCATGCGGCCAAAGACTATGCGTCGTTCTTTTTTAAAAACCGGCAAAGAGAAAATCAGGTTGAAATCCTGAGGATGCTTAAAAAGTTGGAAAGCCCTGAAAAACTTAAGGATAATGAAAGTAAGTCC
The DNA here is from genome assembly GCA_947177035.1 of uncultured Porphyromonadaceae bacterium. Classification (GTDB taxonomy): domain Bacteria; phylum Bacteroidota; class Bacteroidia; order Bacteroidales; family Muribaculaceae; genus UBA3263. The sequence goes on from CAMWSS010000036.1 coordinate 4,489, forward strand.
GAGGAATTCAGGTTTGATGACTGGAGGTATTATATGGCGAAATATCCAGCTTCTAATAATCCGGATACAACCAGTGGATGTTATGGCTGGAAAGATTACGATTCTTGTCCGCTTGATGTCTACATACTGAACAGCACCTATTTTGAAGAATGGAACCTCGGATGGTCCATGATGCTGAATATTTTGTTTGACAGGATAAAAAATGTATTCATGCTGAGATGGGATACTCACCAGCGTCCTATTGATGTCACAGACTTCGGCCTGTTTGTGGATTTCAAACAGGAAGGCTGGATAGTATCGTCAGTGTCGGATAGTGATATCAGCGGTCGTATATTGGAGAACCCTCTTTTTGCTGCCGCTCAATTTGATGATGACAAAACGTCGTTTGTGTTACCTCATGATCCGAATGCAGAGTGCGACTATATCGAAACGATGGAGAAATGCCTGCTAAGCCTTTTGGACAAATAGTAATTTTGTGTGATGATCGGCACTCATGTGCCGATCATTTTTTTAGGAAGTGGCTAAAGGGAGCTTATTGGAAAAAGATTTGAAAAAGTGTGGTAATCTGAAAAATAATGTGTACTTTTGTCTGTCTAAACATTGACTAACCCTAAAATATGAAACGAATTATGAAAAGTAAGCGTGACCTTAAGAAGCAGATCAGATATATTTGTGGTGATATCGTGGGCGAATGCATGCTCATCGGTGAAATTTCTACTCCTGAAAAGCAGGACGAAGTGGCTCAGCTGATCGTTGATACTGCTGTGCTCCAGGAATCTACCATTTCAAAAATCAGCTTCAGTTTTGACAAATGCCGTGCTGACTATGCCGATGCGAAGGCCTATCGCCAGGCTCGCAGCCAGTACTATCGTGCCGCTTTTTCTAAACTGCATGATGAATTCAACACAGCAGTGCGCGAACTGGTGCACCGCATGAATGAACTTGCCGGTCTGGCCAAGCAGGACTGATTGGCGGCAATATTGACTTATGGGAATAAGCCGTTTGCTGCTCAAATGGATAGGGTGGAAAGTTGATGTCGGCGTCCCCGACTATCCCAAGGCCGTGATATGTGTGGCGCCCCACACTGGCAATTTTGATTTTTTCCTTTGTGAACTGGCAATCTGCTCTGTTGGCCGCAAAGCCGGTTTCCTGATGAAGAAATCGTGGTTTTTCTGGCCTTTGGGCAAATTGCTCAGAGCAATGGGGGGAGTGGCTGTGGACCGCAGCCGGTCAACTTCGCTCACAGATCAGTTGGTTCAGCGCTATGCGACTGAATCTCGGCTTGTTCTGGCGTTTGCTCCCGAGGGCACACGCAGTCTGACAACCAGATGGCACACTGGCTTCTTGCGCGTTGCCAAGGAAGCCGGCGTGCCGTTGTTGCTTGCCGTTATCGACGGGGGCACTCGCACGGTGCGCATGACTGAGACGTATCAGCCGACTGACGACGCGCAGGCAGATCTTGCAGCCATAAAGAAATATTACTCGCAGTTCACAGCCATTCATCCTGAAAAATTCTCGACAGACTGAGATGATCAACCGTTCGCTTAACATTGCCGCGGTGCCGATGCCGATTGTGCGGGCTTCCCGTCAGGCTAATTTCGCCGCAGTGGAGGCAGCCATGTCGCAGATCAGACCCGACACGGATCTGGTGGTGTTTCCTGAACTGTTTTCCACTGGCTTCATTTCTGATGCGGACGCTCTGCGCCGTGAAGCAGAAACCTCCGACGGACCGGCCATGCGACTCATGTCGCGCCTGGCCCGGCAGTATCGCATGGCCATTGCCGGATCGTTTTTGGCCAAAAATTCCGATGATGCAGATGCGTCCATATTCAACCGCGCGTTTCTCATGGAGCCGAGCGGGGAAGTCACTTTCTACGATAAGCGTCATCTGTTTTCACTCAGTCCGGAGTCCACACTGCTGGAAGCCGGAAGCAAGCCGATGCCGATTGTGCGCTATCGTGGGTGGAACATAGCGTTGGCCGTGTGTTATGACCTGCGGTTTCCTGTGTGGTGCCGTAACCGCGACATGCTCTATGACGTGGTGCTGCTTCCCTCCAACTGGCCATCGTCGCGCGGCTATGCGTTCCGCCATCTGCTGATTGGCCGCGCCATTGAAAATCAGGCATGGTTTGTCGGAGCGGATTGCTCCGGCTCCGATGAGTATGGATGCTATGACGGCATGACGGTCATTGTTGATCATGAAGGCGCGGTCGTGGCGGAGTCATCATCAGAATCGCCATCCGAGCCGGTCTATGCCACGGCAGACCGAGAGCTTCTCGAACATTATCGCAGGCGTATGCCTGCATGGGCTGTTGCCGACCAATACAAAATTTTAAATTAGTACTTATATGAAAAATCTGATCCGGCTGGCCTTGATGGCAGCCATGACAATTTCGTTTGCTTCTTGTGCCAATGACGATCCAAATCCGGAGAAGCCGGTTGTGCCCGATGTGCCTCCGGTCGATCCCGGTGAAGATGTTGTATATGAACCGGGCGAAACACCCTCGTTCAGTTATTCCATAGCGCCGTGGGATGGCACTGTGGCATCAGATATAACCGACGATAATGTCAATCCTGCCGATGAAGATACCTATCATGAAAACAATGCGTGGGAGCAGGTGATATCAGTGCGGTTTGACGGCGACAAAGCCGAAGTGACCGGCAATAGCGCGCCGGTGACATTTACGGTCGACGGCGCTCACGTCAACCTCAACCTCTCGGCAGTAAAGGCCCGCGTGAACGTGACCGGAGAATCGGCCGACGGATCATTGCGTATTGTCGGTGAGAAGCGCCACATGCTCAACCTGTGTGCTCTGAACCTGAAGTCGTCACGTGGCCCGGCCATCAACGATCAGGACAAGAAGCGCGTATTTGTGAACCTTGAAGGCGACAGCTATCTTGAGGATTCGCCGGAATATTCTCCTGCAGACAATCCGCTTGAAGACCGCAAGGGTTGCTTCTTTGCCGAAGGCCATGTGATTCTCAGCGGCGACGGCGTGCTGCAGATCACCGGACGGCAGCGACACGGTCTGGCTTCTGACGGTTATCTGATCATACGTCCCGGTGTGACTCTGGTGGTCAATGATGCCGCCAAGAACGCTATCCATGCCAAAGGCGGTAACACAACCGGCTATGGCATAATCATGATGGGCGGTTACGTTTATGCCAATACGTCGGCGCCTGCCGGCAAAGTGCTGAAGTCAGATCTGCTCATCGACATACGTGGCGGAAAGCTTGACCTCAACTGTTCAGGTGCTCCTGCCGTCGATCCTGATGACAACACTCTCAGTTCGTCGGCTTGCATTAAGACCGACGGTGCATTGCTGCTGCGCGGAGCCGACGCCAGCCTCACTGCGGTCGGCAATGGAGGCAAGGGGCTTAACATCACCGGGTCAATATCTGTCAGCGGCGGATGCACCACCATTGCCTGCACCGGCATACGCATGGAAGATAACAATGACTCCGCCACACCAAAGGCAGTCAAGACCGACGGCAACTTCAACATGCTCGGCGGTGTGCTTAATGTGTCGGCTATCGGCGACGGTAGCGTCGGTGTCGAAGTGCTTGGTTCGGCCGTATTGCAAGACGGTGTGATCTATGCATTCGGCTGTACAGAAGCCTTGCATATGGTTAGAAATTTTGCACTGACCGGCGGAACTATGGTGGCTGGCGGCGGCGCTCTTAGTGTGCCGACTGAATGCACCGGTGTTTATTACAAGGTTTCGGAGCTTTCGGTGACTGCGCCCGGCAAGATGGTGCTGGTGGCTTCGTCGGCCGACGTTGACGAACGCGTGTGTGCTACCTTTGACTGGCCTGTGGCTATGACTTCGCCTGCCGAATTCATCTTCTGGTCACCAGAAGTCACAACAGACCTGACATATGATCCTTATTTTCTTGCAGACTGATCATTAACCGTATAATCGCGATATGACACACAAACCGATCATTTTCTCCTCACTGGCGGCTATGGCCGTTGTGCCGGCTGCGATAAGTTCTTGCGTCGGAGCTGATGCCGCATCGGCGGAAAGGCCATTGAACATAGTGTACATAATGACCGATGACCACACGGCGCAGATGATGAGTTGCTATGACACGCGCTATGTCGAAACTCCGAATTTAGACCGCATTGCGGCCGACGGTGTGAGGTTCACAAACAGTTTTGTGGCCAATTCGCTCTCTGGCCCTTCAAGAGCCTGTATGCTCACCGGCAAACACAGTCATATCAACGGATTCACGGACAATGAACATTCAGTGTTCGACGGCGATCAGCCCACATTTCCGAAATATCTGCAACAGGCCGGTTACCAGACTGCTCTGATTGGAAAATGGCATCTGGAAAGCGTTCCGCAGGGATTCGACAAATGGGAGATTCTGCCTGGACAGGGTGATTACTACAACCCTCGGTTTATAAACATGCAGAACGATACCGTTGTAGAACACGGTTATCTGACAGACATTATCACGGACAAGGCGATAAACTGGATGGAGCGGGAACGCGACAAGTCCAAACCCTTCTGCATCCTCATTCACCATAAGGCCCAACACCGCAACTGGCTGCCTGATACCGCCCATCTGGCTCTCTATGAAGACAAGACGTTTGCGTTGCCGGATAATTTCTTTGACGACTATGCCGGTCGACAGGCTGCGTTGTCTGCCGAGATGCGTATTGCCGACCACATGGATCTGATTTATGACCTGAAAATGGATCGTGAGGACCTGACGTCGGCACTGAAGCCCACATACCTGTCGTTCGTCAGTCGCATGGACTCTGCCCAGCGTGCCCGTTTTGAAGAATTTTACCAGCCGATACGCGACGATTTCTTTGCCCGCAATCTTCAGGGCCGGGAACTTGCCGAATGGAAATATCAGCGCTATATGCGCGATTATGCCAAAGTTCTCAAGAGCCTCGACAACAACGTCGGCCGCGTGCTCGACTATCTTGATGAAAGCGGATTGCTGGACAATACTCTGGTGGTCTATACTTCTGATCAGGGATTCTACATGGGCGAGCACGGATGGTTTGACAAGCGATTCATGTATCAGGAATCGTTTGCCACTCCGCTGGTGATGCGCCTCCCTGCCGGATTCGACCGCCGTGGTGACATCACCGAGATGGTGCAGAACATCGACTATGCCCCCACGTTTCTTGAGGTGGCCGGAGTGGATGTGCCTGACGATATCCAGGGAGTGTCGCTGCTTCCGTTGCTGAAGGGTGAGCATCCTGATGACTGGCGCGACCAGCTTTACTATCATTACCACGAATATCCGGCTGAACACTCGGTAAAACGTCATTACGGAGTGGCTACCGACAGCTTTAAGCTGATACATTTCTATAATGATATCGACACTTGGGAATTATATGACCTGAAAGCCGATCCGCACGAAATGAACAACCTTTATGGCAAGCCAGGCATGGAGGATATCACCGCCGAGATGATGGAGCGTCTGAACCGTGCGCGCGTCCAGTATGCCGACACCATCCGCTGATGCTGACACAAACGAAATGAAGAATCGGTTATAGGCATATACGAATTCTTACATACAATCAACCCTGAAAGTCCGTCACTCGAAGACTTTCAGGGTTAATTGTTTACGATGTATTTCTCTGGTTAATCTTCCGAATAATGGCGAAGGACCCGGCGGTAGGAATTGAAAATCTTTGATTTTGAAACAAACCCTACGTATCGGCCATCTTCGTCGACCACCGGCAGGTTCCATGCCGCAGTCGTGTCAAACGTGTTCATCACGTTCTCCATGGATTGTCCGATGGTGAGCTTGGCAGCCGGAGTTGACATGAACTCGTTGACATACATGCGTCTGTAGAGATCGGGACGGAACATTATGTTGCGTATTTCATCCAGAAGCACGACTCCAAGCAGTGCGCCGTTTGTGTCGATGACCGGAAACAGATTGCGGGATGAACGGGCAATCGTGTCACACATTTCCTTCAGGCTCATGTTCGGACTGACAGTCAGGAAGTCAGTCTCGATCACCGAATCCATTTTAAGCAGAGTCAACACAGCTTTGTCTTTATGGTGGGTGAGAAGTTCGCCGCGTTGGGCCAGACGCATTGTGTAGATGCTGTATGGCTCGAACACTTTGATTGTGCCATAGGCAATGGTGCTCACTATCAGCAGTGGCAGAAACAGATTGTAACCGCCTGTAAGTTCCGCGGTGAGAAATATTGCCATCAGTGGAGCGTGCATCACGGCGCTCATCACTCCGGCCATACCCATCAGGGCGAAGTTTTTGGTCGACAGGTCGAGGCCGAGCGCGCTGTTCATGGCAAATGCGAAAAGGAATCCGGCCATGCATCCAACATAGAGCGACGGCGCGAAAGTGCCGCCAACGCCGCCGCCGCCGTTAGTGGCTGACGTGGCAAATGACTTCAACAGTATTATGGCTCCGATAAACAGGCATATGAACAGAGGCGAAGCCGATTCGCTGACAAAGACTGACTGTTCGACAATTTCCGACGGGTCACCGCCGAGCAGATCTTCGATCGCTCCGTATCCTTCGCCGTATAGCGGCGGAAAGATGAATACCAGCGCCGACAGGATCAGCCCGCCAAGGAGAGTCTTCTGCCACGGTTTGCCGAGGCGTTTGAACGTGTTTTCCATCATGTTCATGGTGCGGGTGAAATAGAGCGACACGAAGCCGCATCCGATGCCGAGCAGAATCACATATGGAATGCGTCCGGTGAAAAAGTCTTCACTCTGGGTGAAGAAAAATTCAAATGAGTAGCCGGTGTAGCCATAGGCTATTGTCGCGGCCGATATCGAGGCAATGAGAAGAGGCATTACTGACACGGTGGTCAGATCAAGCATCAGCACTTCGAGAGTGAACAGCATCCCGGCGATCGGGGCCTTGAATATGCCGGCAATGCCGGCTGCCGCTCCGCAGCCGACCAGAATCATCAGTACTCGCGGCGACATGCGGAACAGTTGGCCAAGTCTCGAGCCTATGGCGGCGCCGGTGCACACGATCGGTCCTTCGGCTCCGACAGAACCACCGAAGCCTATGGTTATTGAGCTGGCTATCACCGATGTGTACATGTTGTGGCTCTTGAGCCTTGATTTGTTTTGCGAGATGGCATATAGCACGCGTGTCACACCGTGCGAGATGTTGTCGCGCACGACGTGGCGCACATACCATCCGGCTATCAGGATTCCGATAAACGGGTAAATGATAAACAGATAGTTGCCGCCTATGGTGTTCATGTGGCCGGTGAGCACGGTCGCAATGTAGTGTATGAGCGCTTTCAGCACCATTGCCGCCACACCGCACAACACACCGACAATCAGAGCCAGCACCATCACGAAGGTGCGTTCCTTTATGTTGCGCTGGCGCCAAGCCACAAAACGCAGCAGCCATGCATTGAGGCGGTTCGGGAATTTGTTGGAAGGAATTTGTGATTCGGTCATATACGTGCTCTGATGATTGATTATTTTCCGCGGCCTCCGATGACGGTGGCTACAGTGTGAAGAAGAATCTTGAGGTCGGTGGCCACTGAGATGTTTTCCAGATATATCAGATCATAGCGCAGGCGCTCGATCATCTGGTCGATTGTCGATGCATAGCCATATTTCACCATGCCCCAAGACGTGATTCCAGGTCTGATCTGATAGATTGCCGAATAAACCGGAACGCGTGCGGCTATCTGATCGGCAAATATTCGCCTTTCGGGGCGAGGTCCGACAAGCGACATTTCGCCGCGTATCACATTCCAGAACTGTGGCAGTTCGTCAAGACGGTACTTGCGCATGAATCGGCCGACAGACGTGATGCGCGGATCGTCGGCCTGTGTCAGAACCGGACCGGAAGCCGCTTCTGCGTCGGCATACATTGATCGGAATTTAAGGATTGTGAATTCGCGCTTGCGACGTCCCATGCGCTGTTGGCGGTAGATTACAGGACCTGGCGACGAGCGCTTGACTGCGATTGCGAGCGCGGCCAGCAGCGGCGACAGAATGATTAGGGCAAGTGAGGCTCCGGCCACGTCGATCACCCGCTTGATGTTGGCTGTCGAGTCTGACAGGCGGGGGCGTGTGATGTCGACAAGCGGCTCGCCGGTGACATTGCCGATGCGTCCGGCCGCAGTGTGGAATTCATATATGCCGGGCGACACCAACACAGCCAGGTCGGCAGGCATCAGCATGCTCAGCAGCGAGGGCATCGAACCCGAACGTGCCAGTTGCGGCGACACGATGACGGTGTCAGACCCATGTGTCCGGCATACCTTCGCCGGGTCGTTGTCATCGGGATTGACAAATGCCACTATTTTGAGGCCCATGCCGCGGGGCAGTCCGTTGATTTTAGCCGCAAGGTTGCGTGATTCGGGATCGTCACCTATCATGACCACCGGTTTGAACCGGTTGCGGCGGTGGATGCTGCGCACTGTCGACAGGGTGATTATCGACCGACCGGCATAGACAAGCAGAAAGAAGAGAATGGCGAGTATCCCGACAAGCTCGATGGCCACTCTTCGTCTGAATTCCAGATCGTTGACCACAGCCAGAAAAAAAATGACCAGAGCGCCGGTCAGAGCCGAGCCGAGTGTGGTCAATAGTTCTTGTGCGCGAGAGCGTTCGTTAGGGTTGTTGTAGTAGCCCGACAGCCAGTAGATGACAAGCATCATCACAGGGAACAACATCTGGCCTCCGATCACCTGTGGCAACATATAATAATGAGTGAAGGTGCCGGTTTCGGGTTTGAGCATATGCCGGATGAGATTGAATATCACAAGAGCCGCCGATGTGGTGACCCAATCGGTGCAAATGTAAGTCAGTCGCAGTCTGGCAGTGTTTGTCATCGTGGCTGTTCAGCGGATTATTGAAACGCAGCCTGACGCCGTCAGTCTGATGATCGACGATGGCTTTGACTGCGGATAGTCGCGTCCGGTGGTGCATACATAGTCCACCGCGTCAATGATTTCCTTGGAGATTTGAGAGAAGATTCCTGGAGTCGGCTGTCCGGAAACATTGGCCGATGTCGACACAAGAGGGCGTCGCAGCGCCCGGCACAGTGCGGCCGAAAACGGTTCGCGCGTGATTCGGACTGCCAGTGAACCGTCGTTGGCAGGCAGTTCCTTGGCCAGTGGGGGCACAGCCGCGCGGTCGTAGATGACAGTGAGCGGATCGACAGCAGCGTCAATCAACTCATAGGCAACGTCGGGCACTCCGTCGACCCAGCGGGGCAGGTCGTCGGCCGAGGCCAGCAGCGTTATGAGCGCTTTGCCGTCGGCTCGTCGCTTTATGTCGAATATACGTCTTACTGCTTCGGCGCAGGTGGCGTCACACCCTATGCCCCACACTGTGTCGGTGGGGTAGAGTATGACGCCGCCGCGACGGAGCGCGTCGAGTGCGTTTTGCAGATCGGTCTGCATTGATCTCGAAGCGTATGGTGTTAATACTGCTGTGAGTAGCGGAGCACCTGAGGCAGGTATTCCTCGGTATAGTCCACGGTGATGTCAGTCACGTTGCCGTCGGCGTCGGTGATCTTGGTGTAGACCGGATTTACGAATCCTTTGTAGGGGGCTATGTTGAGTGTGGCATAGCGGTCGAGCACTTCTTTGTGAAGTTCCGGATCGACCTTGACGGCATAAGCTTCTACCAGTTTGCGTCCGGCTTCATAGTCACCGGTGCTTTTGATGCGCTGGATTTCGGAGAGCAATTGTCCGAACAGGCCGCGAAGGGCTTCGTAGTCGTTGATCTGCAGGTAGGTTTTGCCATCGCGCTTCACCAGTTCGGCCACGTTGTCGGCTTTGCCTTTTTCGAGAGCCCATGCCGAGATGAGCTGACGGTTGCGCATGTGAGCTTCTTCAACGTCCTTGCCGGGTTCGATGCGCATCAGCTGAGTCATCAGGCCGTTGAGCATATATTTGTAGTATTCGGCCTTGTATGCTTCGGGGTTGTCAAGCAGTCCGAGCTCAAGCAGCTTCGGATCGGCGAGATAATACAGGGCAAACAGGTCGGCGCGGGCTTCCTCAAGGGTGGAGCCATGGGCTTTGAGCGCGTCAGGGTCCACTCCGGGCATGAGGCGTCCGGATGCATGTCCCAGACATTCGTGCAGGTCGGTGTGGAGATTGTCGGTCATGAAACCGTATTTTTCCATCAGCGAGCGGGTGGAGTCGTCGATCACGAATTCTTCTGCAAATCCGTTGCCTTTGGCTGCTTCGTCATATGCCTTTGTGATATTCTCGATGGTCACCGATTTAGAACCGTGGGCCGCTCTGATCCAGTTTGCGTTAGGCAGGTTGATGCCGATAGGGGTGGCGGGATAGGCGTCGCCGGCCAGAATTGCGGCAGTGATCACTTTGGCTGTCACGCCTTTCACTTCAGGTTTGCGGAAGTTGGGGTCGACGGGTGAGTTGTCTTCAAACCACTGGGCGTTGCCGGCCACCACTTCAGTGCGGTGAGATGCGCCCAGGTCTTTGAAGTTGACGATTGATTCAAATGAACCGGTCATGCCCAGCGGGTCGCCATAGCTTTCGATGAATCCGTTGATGAAGTCGATGCGAGAGTCAGTGTCGCCTACCCATGCGATCGAATAGTCGTCGAATGCCTTGAGAGATCCTGTGGTGTAGAATTCGATCAGTTTGTCGATAACCGATTTCTGGGTTGCGTTTTCTGCAAATTCCGACGCTTTTTTCAGATTGTCGACAATTCGCGATATTTTGTCGCCATAAAGTCCGTCGATTTTGTAGACTTCTTCGCTGATGGATCCGTCGGGATTCTTGACAAGGCGTGAGTTGAGGCCGTAAGACACCGGAGTCTCGTCCTTGGGATTCTTGATTCCGGCATAATAATCTTCCACTTCTTTTTGTGTGATTCCGCCGCCATAGAGATTGCAAGCCGAGGTGGAGATCAGGTCAACTCCGTCGGCCTGATTCACGCGTTTGGGCAGCACTGTCGGGTCGAAGATCACGCTGTACAGCTCTTCGGCATTTGCTGGCTTGAGGTCAGCCGGAAGTTTCGACACCTGATTGGCAAGAAACTCCTGCGAGAATTCAGGTTTGAATTTGTCCATGCTGTAGTGATGGTGTATGCCATTGGCGAATTCAACCTGTTTCAGATACTTTTCAAATGCTTTCCATTCTTCGGATTCTTTGTCGTCGGAATAGTTTGTGTATACGGCCTCAAGCATATCGCGAATGGGCAGATTGTAGGAGCAGTTCTGATCCCAGATAATGTCGCGGCCGGAAATGGCGGCCTCTGTCAGATAGTAGATGAGTTGTTTCTGTTCGAGCGACAGATCCTCGAATCCGGGGACTGCATAGCGCAGCACCTCTATGTCGGCAAAACGGTCCACGTTGTAATTGATTTCTTGTGTCGGTTGGGTTTCGGTGTCGGTTTTCGGGGCGCACGCGGTGAGAGTCAGCAGCGCCAGTGGCAATAGTTTTCTCATGATGCTGTGTTATTGTGATGTTTAATGTTTATTCGACATACAGAACCAGTCCTTTCAGGTATTCGCCCTCGGGATGATATATGGAGATCGGGTGGTCGGCAGGCTGGGTCAGCTGGTGCAGTATTCTCACTCGCCGTCCGCTCTGGGCAGCGGCAGTGAACACTGCCAGCCGGAACTGTTCGCGGCTGACGGCCTGAGAGCAGCTGAAGGTGAACAATATGCCTCCGGGTGCGATTTTTTCAAATGCAGCAGCATTGATGCGCCGGTAGCCTATCAGGGCGTTGCGCAGCGCAGAGCGGTGTTTGGCAAATGCCGGCGGGTCAAGTATGATCAGGTCATAGTCTTCTCGCTTCATGTCAGCCAGGAATCTGAAGGCGTCTTCGGCATAGGCCGTGTGGCGGTCGTCTTCCGGAAAATTCATCTGCACGTTTGCGCGTGTCAGTTCCACGGCTTTGGCCGATGAGTCGACCGAGTGCACAAGGCTGGCGCCGCCGCGCATGGCATAGACCGAGAAGCCGCCTGTGTAGCAGAACATGTTGAGCACTCGCCGGCCAGCAGAGAAATGTTCGAGCAGATGGCGGTTTTCGCGCTGATCCACAAAGAATCCGGTTTTTTGTCCGCGCAACCAGTCAATGTTGAACTGCAGGCCGTTTTCCATGGCCACACTGCCTGAATACGATCCGATAATGTAGTCGTTCTGGGGATCCAGACGAGCCTTGTAGGGTAGGGTGGTTTCGGACTTATAGTATACGTTGGCGACGTTCAGGTCTGGAATCTCGGTCAGGGTGCGGGCTATCATGTCGCGGCAGAAGTGCATGCCTGGCGAGTGTGCCTGCACCACGGCGGTGTCGCCATAGACGTCGATCACAAGACCGGGCAGAAAGTCACCTTCGCCGTGCACCAGTCGGTATGCGTTGTTGTCGGGGCGTATCAGTTTCAGCGAGCGGCGCAGATTGAATGCCTCGGTGAGACGTTCTGTGAAAAAGCTGGAGTCGATCGGGTCTGACGATCCGAAGCGGAGCATTCTGACCACGATGCTGCCGATCTGGTAGTGGCCGATACCGATCAGGTTGCCTTCGGCCGAGTGTACTTCCACCACGTCGCCTTCGTCAAGGTTTTGCGGCAGCGAGGCCACGGCGCCTGAGAATACCCACGGATGAAAGCGGAGCAGCGATTCGTCGCGGCCGCGTTTTAGCTTGATTGCCGGATAGTTGTTCATTTCAGAAGAAAACGGAAAATGTCATTGCCATTAACATAGACCAGCAACAGCAAGAGCAGGCACATGCCGGTCATCTGGGCATATTCGAGAAATTTTTCAGGCAAGGGTCTGCGTGTGACGGCCTCCCATAGCAGGAAAAGCACATGGCCGCCGTCGAGACCGGGAATGGGAATTATGTTCATGAAGGCCAATGCCACCGACAGGAATGCGGTGAGCGACCAGAAATAATACCAGTTCCAACGTTCGGGAAACATGGAGCCGAGGGTGCCGAAGCCGCCAAGGCTTTTGGCTCCGCGTGGTGTGAACACGTGTTTCATCGACGATACATAATTGCCCAGTGTTGTCGTGCCCAGTTCCCAGCCTTTGGGAATGGAACCCAACAGTGAGTATCGTGTGGTGAACACGGGGTATATCTGGTCAATCGGTTTCAGCTGGAAGCCGAGGGTGCCTTCGTCGGTGGGGGTTACAGGCAGGGTGATTTCGCCCTGTCCGCGTGCCACCCGCACGAAGGTGTTCCGTCCTGCATAGCTCTGGAGCGCGGCAACCAGTTGCGGATATGACGGAGTGAGGCTGTCGCCGACGGCCACGATGCGGTCGTCGGGCTGCAGACCGGCTTTTTGTGCCGGCTCGCCGTTCATTACCGACGACACTACCACAGGCTGGCGATATGCGAAAAATCCGCGGTCGTCGTTCAGGTCAAACAGGAACTGTTCCGGCAGTCTGATCTCAACGCTGTCGGTGCCGTTGCGCAACACGGTCACCACTTTGGCTTCGGCAAGCTTTATCAGCGCGTCGGGCATATCTGCCTCTACTTCCTCACCATCGGCCATAAGCGGAATGTCGCCGGGGCGGAATCCTGCCTGTATCGCCGCCGGCACGAAGTCCATGCCGGCATATGCGTCGCGATAGCGTATGCCTTTCTCTCCATAGCTGAAAATCAGGCCAACGTAGATCACCACGGCCAGAATGAAGTTGAAAAGCACTCCGCCGACCATGACTAGCAGACGTTGCCATGCCGGCTTGGAGCGGAATTCCCATGGCTGCGGATCTTTGGCCATCTGTTCGGTGTCAAGGCTTTCGTCAATCATGCCGGCAATCTTGCAGTAGCCGCCGAGCGGCAGCCAGCCGATGCCGTAGATTGTGCGGCGCCATTTGGCCATGTCGTCGCCTTGTGACGTGTGGTCTTTGCCGACGCGGATGCTCAGCAGCGCGCGGTCTTTCTCATCTTTGTCGGTCCATGTGCCGAGTTCAATGCGTCCTGTGGCCGGATTGTATTTCAGCAGAGAGAACCAGGGGTTGAAAAACAGGTAGAATTTCTCTACTCTGATGCCAAACATCCTGGCAAAAATATAATGCCCGAATTCGTGGATGAGCACCAGCAGCGACAGTGCCGCCACGAGTTGCAGGGCTTTGAACAAGAAGATTTCCATTAAGCAGGTTTGTTTGTTTTGTTGACAAGTTCCTCGGCCAGCGCTCTTGCCTCGCAGTTTGAATCCACGTAGTCTGCCAGAGTCGGTTCGGCTACGAAGGTGGCCAGTCCGAGGGTGTCGGTTATTATGCGATATATGTCGTTGAAGCCGATCCGTCCGTTGCGGAATGCGGCGTTGGCCACTTCATTGGCCGCGTTGACAATGCAGGCAGTGTTGCCGCCGCGTTCGAGCGAATGGGCTGCCAGTGTCAGGCACGGAAATTTGTCAGTGTCAGGCTCTTCAAATGTCAACGAGGCATAGTCGGCCAATGTCAGGCCGCGGCTCTCCGACGGGAGCCTCTGCTCCATGCCGAGGGCAAAGCTGATCGGCAGGTGCATGTCGGGAGTGCCGAGCTGAGCTTTCACTGCTCCATCGGCAAATTCCACCATGCTGTGGACGATGCTCTGCGGATGAACCACGGCTGAGATCCGCTCCGGGGCCACGCCAAACAGCCAGTGGGCCTCGATGATTTCAAACGCTTTGTTGAGCATGGTGGCCGAGTCGATGGTGATTTTGGCGCCCATCTCCCATTTCGGGTGGCGCAGGGCGTCGGCCGGGGTGACTTTTGCAAGGTCTTTTTTCGGCATTGTCCTGAACGGGCCTCCCGAAGCTGTGATTATCAGTCGTCTGACTGACGCGGGATCCTCGCCTGTCAGGCACTGGTAGATGGCCGAGTGTTCAGAATCGACCGGAATGATACGCGCCTTCGACGTCTGCAACAGGCGGGTGATCAGATCGCCCGCAACGACGAGTGTCTCCTTGTTGGCCAGCGCGATCTCTTTGCCGGCATTGATGGCACTGACCGTCGGCGCCAGGCCGCTGTATCCGACAGTGGCAGTTACAACCATGTCGACGTCTGATGCGCCCATGGCATAGGCCACAGCTTCGCTTCCTGCCTCACATTCGATGCCGAGTGGCTCGACTGCTTCGCGCAAGCGCGCGTAAAGCGAACGGTCGGCTATGATTGCGCGCCGCGGACGAAACTGCCGGCATTGCTCGGCAAGTTCGTCGACTTTGGAGCCTGCTACCAGGCACGTGGCTTCAAACCGCTCCGGGTAGCGTCTGATAATATCTAATGTCTGGGTGCCTATGGATCCTGTTGATCCGAGCACTGCAATTCGTTTTCGTGATAATTCCATAAATGTCGGGTGAATGACACGCCAAAGTTACTGAAAATTCCCCAAACCTCCAAACCATGCGAGTTGTGATACGATTTGCCGCTGAAATTTGACAAGTTGGAAAATAGTGCGTATTTTTGTGGCGGTCAATAATCGCCTTACCCATTAATCTATATGATGATAAAGAAAATATTTCGCTGTTTTTGCGTGTCGGTGGCGCTCGGTTGTTGCTGGCAGGCAGAAGCTGCTGATTTTGCTTCTCTGATCCCGCGGCCGGCCGGAATGGAGCAGATTCCGGGCACTCTGTCGCTTCCGTCAGGTTTCAAGGTGTCGGTCGGCTCGCTTCCGCAGGGCATTGCCGATGAAGCTGTGAAGTTTGTGAATGCTCTGAATCTCGCCACCGGACTGGATGCCGCCGTGACGCGAGACAGCAATGAAAAGTGCCTCATAGACGTGGTCATTGATCCGTCGCTGCCGACCGAAGGCTATGGCTTGAAAATCAAGTCAGACGGCATTGATGTGAAAGCCTCTGGAGCGTCAGGCCTTTTCTATGCGTTTCAGACTTTGAAAAAACTATTGCCACCAAATGTCATGGCTGGCCGACGTGGAGATGACGGCGCTGCCTATGAGTTGCCGCTTGGCCAGATCGATGACAGACCGCGTTTTGAATATCGCGGATTCATGCTCGACGTGAGCCGCCACTTTTTTGACGCTCAACAGATCATGAAAATGCTTGATCTGATGGCTGCTTATAAACTCAACCGCTTTCACTGGCATCTGACTGACGATCAGGGTTGGCGTCTGCCAGTGGAGGGCTATCCGGAACTCACGGCCAGCGGAGCGACAAACCGCAACATTCTCCGGAGCGATTTTTCGACGCAGACGCAGTGGCGTGACGGCGACAGTGTGGCCTATGGACCGTATGCCTATACTGTCGATGAAATCAGAGCAGTGGTGGCCTATGCGGCCGACCGCCATATCGAGGTGATACCTGAGATCGACATGCCCGGCCACATGGTCGCGGCCATACACTCCTATCCTGAATTCTCGACAGACCCGGCCAGTGAGAAATTGTCACTTCATGAAGATTTCAGCCACAACATCTGGAATAAAGGTGGAGTGAGCCGCGATGTGCTTGACGTGAGCAACCCTGACGTGATGCGGTTTGTCCGGACAGTGGTCGACGTGCTGGCCGATCTGTTTCCGAGCCGATACATACACATCGGAGGCGACGAGTGTCCGACCTTGGCGTGGGAGAATTCCGACGCCTGTGCCGCCAAAATGAAAGAGCTTGGTCTGACTGATGTCCGGGCGCTTCAAAGCTGGTTTACAAAAGAAGTGGCCGACTATGCGCGTGAACGCCACGGCCGCATGGTGATGGGGTGGAACGAACTGATCACTGAAGGCAATGCCGATATGGAGATGATCAAGGCGATAGATCCGGTTATTTTCTGCTGGCTTGGAGGCGAAGACAAGGCCGAAGCCAATGGCCTGCGCCATGTCTACACTCCATTTAATGGCGGATACTATATCAATCGCTCATATGCCGACATAGATCAGATCGGTGCAGGCCGGGACGGCGCTCTTGCGCTCACCATAAATGTTAACCCGCCCGCTCACGCAAACTGCATCGGAGTGCAGGGCACTTTCTGGACAGAACAGGTAGACCGTTATCAGGATCTCGAATATCTTGCCCTGCCTCGCTTGCTCGGCATTGCCGAACAAGGCTGGAGCACCGAAACCGATAAGGACTATGACGATTTTAGGGCACGAGTTGCGAAAGACACTGAATATCTTGATCTGGCTGGATTTAATTATGGCTCACATCAGCTCAAGTGATCAGAATGAATGTGCTGACAGCGAGATTTGAACCGTAAATTTGCAAAATTCAAAATAAACGCGTAATTTTGCAACGTCTTTAATGGCATCGGGGCGTAGCGCAGTCCGGTAGCGCACCTGGTTTGGGACCAGGTGGTCGCAGGTTCGAATCCTGTCACCCCGACTTGCAGACAGCCTTTAACATTTTTATGTTAAAGGCTGTCTGTTTTTTATTCAATTAAAACAGTGTCAACGATTGGCCGACATGACGCTGAGGATCGAATCAGCTCTTTTGGCACTTTTGAAAGGCGATACGGGGACTCTCGTCGATGCAGTAGATTTTACCACAGCGCTTAAACCCGAGTTTTTGGGCCGTATGCTGCATTATCTGGTTGTCGGCATGAGTGTCAAGACGGATATTGTCGATTTTTGACGAGCAAAAGTCCACACATATTTTTAAAATTCCGTGATGTTTTCCATTGGATCCAAGTCGGTGAATCGTGCCATACGGATGATCGTTCAGCCACTGGCCGTCGTCGATCACGGAATATGTAGGATCATCTCCAATGATGAATGCGAATGCCATGGCGATTTCTCCGTCGTTGTCCACCCCGACATAACTGTTGCCATTGGCGACGTCCTGTGCCACCAGTTCACGCGATGGGTATCCGTTGATCCACTGGCTGTGATTGCCCGACGCCCTCATAAATTTTATGGCTGTTTCATAGCACGCCATTATGCTGTCAATGTCGGCTGTTGTTCCTTTTCTGATGTGTATCATTGTTCGGATTCCTGATGTTTTCTCACAAGTTCAATCGCTTCCTTCCCTTGCATGCTGTCAATGTCAAGTCGCAACACAGACACATGGCCGATGCATCTGGATATTTCGGCGGTCGGGTCTACTCCGGGAGAATATTTCTCACATAGTAGCAAAATCCCTTTCATGATATCCTCATGAGCTGTGACAACCTGGATTGTGCCATTTACAATGACACTGCGAAAATATGAAGTAAATTCATTCGGCATAATCAGATCTTGTCCGACGACACAAAATGCGCAACGGCCGTTGGCTTCAATACATTCAATTTTATGTCCCTTGACTGCGCTGTGGAAATATATGCACTTGTTTCCGTCATAGACATAACTGATCGGCACGCAATATGGTTTTCCGTCGGAATCTACCAAAGATAGAACCCCGTTTGTGGCATTGTTCAGTATCTCCTTTGTAGCTTGCTCGCTGAGCAACTGTTTGAACCGGCGCATTCTACTTTCCATCATCCCAACACTTTAAGACCGACAATCGAAAGGATCAGGGTGGTCAGAAACAGAATGCGCCAGAATGTGGCCGGTTCGTTGAAAAATATAATGCCGACAACCACTGCGCCGACTGCGCCGATGCCGGTCCACACCGGATAAACAGTGCCTATCGGAAGCTTCTCTGCGGCTTTAGCCATCAGTCCCATACTCAATGAAAGCGCAGCGAGGAAACCGATCCACCACAAAATCAGTTCGTGGCCTGTCGCTGTCTTTGTCTTTCCAAGACAAAATGTAAAGCCGACTTCCATCAGTCCGGCTAAAATAAGTATAATCC
>CAMWSS010000037.1 GCA_947177035.1 uncultured Porphyromonadaceae bacterium
GACCCCAGCCGCCTCCGCCGGGACCTCCGCCCCAGCCGCAACCCCAGCCGCCGTTGCCGCCGGACGATGAATCGACCGAGAAGCGTGCGCCGCGTGTTGTGGCTGTGAGAGTCAGAGCGTCGGTCTGGTCGCCTATGGTTGCGTCGCCGTCAACTTTGATGCACTTTCCGCCGGTGGCTTTGTCGCCGGTGGCGAGGGTGAGGTTGCCGCCGGTGAGAACGAGAGTGCTGTCAACGCTGATGCAGGTGGAGGAGTAGGAGTCGGTTTCGGACGACGTGTTGGTGTAGGTGCCTCCGGCGCCTGTCACCTCAATGTCGATCTCTCCGCCGGTGATGCGTGCGTTGCCGTCGGCTTTGACGCCTTTGCCAGCGGTGCCCGACGCGCGCACTCTGAGAGAGCCGCCGCTCATTTCAAAGTCGCCTTTTGATTTAAGGGCGGTGCAGTATGACGGATCGCCGTCGGTCACTGTGACTGCGCCTGACGTTGTCACGCTGACGTTGCCGCCGCTGATTGTCAGCGCTCCGGCGGTTCCGGTCTTGAAGCCCTTTTTGGAGTCGGCGCTGACGGTGATCTCGATGTCGCCCGACTGCACGGTTATGTATCCGTTCTTGTCGGCATCGATGCCGTCGCCGCCGATGTTGTCGATTGTCAGGCGGCCGCTTTCCATGAGGAAATAATCATTGACGTGCACTCCGTCGGATTTGGCCGACAGCACGTTGACGGTCGTGTTGCGTACTTCAATGTAGTCGTCGGAACAGATGGCGTGCTTGTTGCGCCCGGTCACGTTCAGGGTGCCTTTGCCGCGGAATTCGATCTGCCCTTCGCTGAAGAGGGTAGCTTTCTCGTCTTCGCCGTCGGTTGTGGCATACGTGGTGCCGTCGGTCAGATTGCTGACTGTGCCGTCAGGAATTCTCAGGGTGGTCTTCTTGCCGGTCTGGATGTTGATTGCGGCGCCTGTGGTGTTGGTCAGATCCACTCCGTCGAGCAGCAGTTCCAGCTTGAACGACGAGTATACTTTGAGCGATCCGTCGGCCGACTCTCCGCTCAGTCGGTAGATTATTTCCTCCTGCGTATCGGCGACAACGGTCACATGGGCGCCGTCTGTTGTCACGTCCACGCCCTTGAAGGCATAAGGGTTGGTCACCTTGGCTGTTGATCCGGAATATTCGATCATCACTTCGGCTGGGGTGAAGTCGGAATACGTCATTCGGGCCACCGACTGTCGGTCAAGGGCTTTGACAGAACCTGAACGGGTGGCGACGAGAATCTTCGACCCGTCGGCGCTGAGCGAGATGCTGTCGGCGTCGGCCACGTCAAGGCCGAGATTATTTTCTCCCTGGCTGAACCACAGGTAGTCATTGGCGGCAGCCGACAGAACTGCCGACGCGGCAAGCGCCGAGATTGTAAGAACTGCTTGCAGGTTTTTCATTTCACTATGGTTTTTGTGGCCTTGCCGCCAGGTTTGCTGATCAGATAAATTCCGGCGCCGAGTTCGCTGACGGAACTTCCCACTTTGCGTCCGCTCATGTCGTAGACGGTGACTTCTCCGTCGCTGTCGATGCTCTCTGTCAGAGTGATCGACGATGCGTCAGGAGAGTTTCCGCCGTTGCTGTCAAACCGGAATGAAATGAATTTAGAGTCAGCCATAGTGAAGTCAGCGCCCGATGTCATCTTAACACACACCATCTCGTCATCGAACACGACTTCACTAATATGGCTTAACTCAATCGCTTTGTCGGCAGCGTCAGCCGTTCGTACTACCATTGTTGCCGGAGTCGCGTGTCCGGCCGAAACCACGGCTGTCACGGCCGTTATCAGCATAAAAAATCTCATCATAAAAAATATAGGCAATAAATTTTGATGCCACAAAATTATCGAAGATGAAATTTTTCCGCAACTTTTTTAGACAAACTCATGTCTGTTGCCGACAATGATGCCGTATTTCACATTTTTTAAGTATCTTTGCGGTCGCATATGAAAACCGACGAAATAATCAAGGCCGCCCGTGAGCGGCTTGGCATTGAAGAACTGACACCGATGCAGCAGAGCATGGCGGCCGTGAAGGCCCCGGCCGTGATTCTGGTGTCGCCGACAGGATCGGGCAAGACTCTGGCCTGTGCCCTGCCGCTTCTCGGCCGCATCAGCGGCCGCGGCAACGGCGTGCAGGCGGCTGTGATCGCTCCCTCGCGTGAGCTGGCGATACAGATCTCGGGAGTGATCGCCGCCCTGGCTCCGAAACTGAGGGTGGTGGCTGTCTATGGCGGTCATCCGATGGCGGATGAGACGCGCTCGCTGCAGTCTGGTGCGCCCGATGTGATTGTCGGCACTCCCGGCCGTCTGCTTGACCATATCCACCGCCATAATATAGACCTGACCGATACCCCGCAGCTCTTGCTCGATGAATATGACAAATCGCTTGAACTTGGCTTTGAGTCTGAGATGAAGCGCATTGTCAAGACCATGCGCTCGATCCGTTTCACGTTGCTTTCTTCGGCCACCGTCGTGGACGAACTGCCGGAATTCATGCAGATCCACGCTCCTATGGTCATGGACTTCAGCGCCGGAGCCGAAGCTGTGCCGCAGATTGAGGTGAACCGTGTGGCGAGTCCTGTGGCCGATAAGCTCGACACTCTCGAACGCCTGCTGCGTTCGCTGCCGCGCGAGCGGACAATGGTGTTTGTCAATCATCGCGAAAGTGCCGAGCGCGTACACTCTTTCCTGATTTCAAAGAAATTTCCCGCCGCCCTTTATCACGGAGCTCTCGATCAGTATGACCGCGAAACGGCCATCGATCTTTTCACCAACGGCACTTCGCCCATTCTGGTGTGTACTGACCTCGCCGCCCGCGGGCTGGACATTGCCGCTGTCGAGTCGGTCATACATTATCACATGCCCGTGAACCAGCAGGCGTGGACCCACCGCTGCGGGCGCACCGCACGCATGGGCGCCACCGGCCATGTATATGTCATCACCGGTCCTGGCGAAGAGTGCCCCTATGCGCCAGACGCGCCGCTCTTTACTCCCGTGGAGAATTCCGCTCCATGGCGCCGCACCGTCATGACCCTGTGGTTCCACGAAGGCAAGAAGGAAAAACTGAGCCGCGGCGACGTTGTCGGCGCGCTGATCCACGTGGCCGGACTCGCGCCCGACTCGATCGGACTGATCAGTGTGCACGACCACCGCATACTCGCCGCCGTGCCCGCCCAGTCGGCCGCTTCGGTGGCCGCCATGCTCAGCGCCTCGCGCATCAAGTCGCGTCGCATACGCGTCACCCTCGCCTGACCATTACCACTTCATGTAGAGTGGCCGTCGGGTTCAGGGTAGGGCGTCATAGGCGTTGTCGGTGACCGGCCCGAGCCATTCGGTCGAAGTCTCGTCGCCGGGCACGGAGAACGCGAGGTGGGCAAACCATGAATCTTTGGCAGCGCCGTGCCAGTGCTTGACGTTGGCCGGAATGTTGATGACAGTGCCGGGCAGAATCTCAACTGCCGGTTTGCCTTCTTCCTGATACCATCCGCGGCCGGCCACGCCGACCAGCATCTGGCCTCCGCCATTCTCGGCCTTGTGGATATGCCAGTTGTTGCGGCAACCAGGCTCGAAAGTCACGTTGGCAAACGCTATCTGGTCGGTCGATATCTGTGCGAGATAACTGTTGCCGATGAAATATTTGGCATATGCCTCGTTCGGCTCGCCGATCGGGAATATCATCTCGCGCTGGAACTGTGACTTTGCGTCGTCGCCCTTGATGTCGTCACCCCACACCTCTTTGGCCAGACGGAATGCGGCCCATGCCTTTGGCCATCCGGCATAGAACGCTATATGGGTGATTGTTTCGGCGGCCTCGGTGCGGGTGATGCCGTTCTTTTTCGCTTCCAGCAAGTGAAACTTCAGCGAACTGTCGGTGATGCCCTGCGAGATCAGCGAAGTGATTGTGACGAGGCTGCGGTCGCGCAGCGAAAGCAGGTCATTGCGGCTCCACACTTCGCCGAACAGAATGTCGTCATTGAGGTGGGCGAACTCCGGCGCGAAGTCGCCGAGGGCGTCGCGGCCGGCTGTCTGGGTTATTTTCTGTTGTGACATGATGTTTGTGGTGGTTATCGCCGAGAGTATCAGTGCTATTATTGTATGTTTCATCCGGTTATGGCTGTTTCCTTTCCGTTTTCGGCTTCGGCGGAATTCAGTTGACGTTTTTTTGATGGCGCAAAATTACTGAAAAATTACGTTTGCGTATGTATCAGAATTACGGTTAGAAATACCATAATTCCGGCAACTCTTAAAAAAATAGAGAGCCGTTGTTTGTACGGCCCTCTGATAATCGCGTATGTGTGTCGGTGCGTGGCGCAGAACCCCGTCAGTGGCGCGAGTTGAGATATTCGCGCACGCGGCGGAAGAGGTCGGTGGCAAAGACGAAATCGGTCAGGGCCTGATTGTCTGACCGGTATATCTGAGTCATGTCGCCGACCCATTCGCGGTGACCCTTGTTGAGGAATATGATGTTCTCGCCGATGCCGAGCACCGAGTTCATGTCGTGAGTGTTGATTATGGTAGTGATGCCGTATTCGTGGGTGATGTCGCTGAGCAGTTCATCAATCAGGATTGATGTCCGAGGATCGAGTCCCGAATTCGGCTCGTCGCAGAACAGGTATTTCGGATTCAGAGCTATCGCTCTGGCAATGGCCACTCGCTTCTGCATGCCGCCCGACAGCTCTGACGGATATTTGCTCTCGGCGCCTTTCAGATTCACGCGCTCCAGGCAGAACATTGCCCGGTCAAGCATCTCGGCGCGCGTCATCTTGCTGAACATCACCAGCGGAAACATCACGTTGCCCAGCACCGTCTCGCTGTCAAACAGCGCTGATCCTTGGAAGAGCATGCCGATTTCCTCGCGCAGATGGCGCACCTGCAGAGTGTCCATTTTCATCAGGTCGCGGCCGTCAAACAGGATTTCGCCATTCTCGGGCCGCACCAGCCCGACGATCGATTTCATGAGCACGGTTTTACCCGAGCCGCTCTGGCCGATGATCAGATTGGTCTTTCCCGAATAGAACGTGCAGCTCACATCGTGGAGAATCTGCTTTCCGTCGAACGATTTGCTTATGTTTTTGACTTCGATCATTGCAGCAACAGTTTGGTAAGGATTACGTCGAAGAGCAGGATCAGGATCGATGAAGATACGACGGCGTTGGTGCTGGCGCGTCCAACCTCAAGAGCGCCGCCTTTGACATAATATCCGCAAAAGGATGCCACCGAACTGATTATAACCGAAAAGACCACGCATTTAATCAGTGCGTACCAGACGTACCATTCATTGAAAAACGCCTGAAGTCCGTAAGTGAACCGCGAAAGGGTGATTATGTCGGTGAACACGGCAACGCAGACGCCGCCGATTATCGACGTGAACATGCTCAGCACTCCCAGCACCGGGATAAAGAGCATAAAGCCCATCACTTTGGGCCAGACGAGGAAATTGGCCGAATTCACGCCCATTATCTCGAGGGCGTCTATCTGTTCGGTCACGCGCATGGTGCCGATTTCGGAGGCTATGTTTGATCCGACTTTGCCGGCCAGAATCAGACACAGGATCGACGACGAGAACTCCAGCAGCACGATGTCGCGCGTGGCAAGGCCCACGGCATATGCCGGAATGATCGGCGATTCGATGTTGAGCTGCATCTGAATGGCTATCACCGCGCCTATAAACACCGAGATGACCACCACAAGCGGAATTGAGTCGATGCCGAGTTTGTAGATTTCGGAAATCATGCGGCGCAGCGTCACGCCCCATTTGTCGGGCAACGAGAAGACGCGTGTCATGAACACGCAATATCGCCCGAAGTTTTCCAGCTGTTTCTTAAGAATCATACTTTTTTAGCAGAATTTAGGTGCAAAGTTAACAATTTCCGCCGGCATTTCATTCTTCCCGAAGTCACTTTCTCTGCCCTAAAGATGAACACCTGCCGTTATGCGTCGTATTTGTTTCGTTGGAAATGTGGTGAAAATGGTGGCGGCGTCGGTTTTTTTGTGTAACTTTGCCGGGCGCTTAGATTGCGCTTCACATAGTTATGACTCACGAGTATGATTTTCTGGTAATCGGATCCGGCATAGCCGGAATGAGTTTCGCCCTGAAGGCCGCATCCAAAGGGCGTGTTGCTCTGGTTTGTAAATCCACTCTCGACGAAGCCAACACGGCCCTTGCGCAGGGCGGCGTGGCCTCGGTCACAAATCTGGAGGTGGACGATTTCGACAAACATATTCAGGACACGATGATTGCCGGCGACTGGCTCAGCGATCCAGTGGCAGTGCGCAAAGTGGTGACCGAAGCTCCAGCCCGCATACGCGACCTGGTGGAGTGGGGGGTGGACTTCGACAAGAAGGACGACGGCAGTTTTGACCTGCACCGCGAGGGCGGACACAGCGAATTCCGCATCCTCCACCATGCCGACAACACCGGCTTTGAGATCCAGCAGCGGCTGATAGAGCAGGTGCGCAAGCATCAATCGATAGATATTTACGAAAACCATTTCGCAATCGAGATAATCACCCAGCATCATCTGGGAAAGATAGTGACGCGTCGCACCCCCGACATCACATGCTATGGCGCCTATGTGCTCGACTGCGCCACCGGCCGCGTCGACACCTTCCTGAGCCGCGTCACCCTTATGGCCACCGGCGGCGTGGGCGCCGTCTATCAGACCACCACAAATCCTCTTGTGGCCACAGGCGACGGCATCGCCATGGTCTATCGGGCCAAAGGCACCGTCCAGGACATGGAGTTCATCCAGTTTCACCCGACTGCGCTCTATCATCCCGGCGACCGCCCCAACTTCCTGATCACAGAGGCCATGCGCGGCTATGGAGCGGTGCTCCGCAATAAGAAAGGCGAGGAGTTCATGCACAAATATGACCCGCGCCTGTCGCTCGCTCCGCGCGACATTGTGGCCCGAGCCATCGACTCAGAAATGAAACTATATGGCGACGAGCACGTCTATCTCGATGTGACCCACAAGGATCCCGAGGAAACCCGCCGTCATTTCCCCAACATATACCGTCATTGTCTGGAGCTGGGCATCGACATCACCAAAGACTACATTCCGGTGGCTCCGGCGGCCCACTATCTCTGTGGCGGAATCAAGGTTGACATCAACGGCGAGTCGTCGATCAAGCGCCTTTATGCCGTCGGCGAGTGCTCATGTACAGGACTGCATGGCGGCAACCGGCTGGCTTCCAATTCGCTGATCGAGGCTGTGGTCTATGCCGACGCGGCGGCCCGTCATGCTTCGGAACAAATCGGCCATTACGACCTGCGCACCGATGTGCCCGAGTGGAACGACGAGGACACACGCCACCCCGAGGAGATGGTGCTGATCACGCAGAGCATAAAGGAGGTGAACCAGATCATGGGCACCTACGTCGGAATAGTGCGCAGCAACCTGAGGCTGGACAGGGCCTGGAACCGTCTTGACATTCTTTATGAAGAGACCGAGCGCCTGTTCAAGAGTTCGCACGCATCGCGTGCCATCTGCGAACTGCGCAACATCATCAACGTGGGCTACCTGATCATGCGTCAGGCCAAGGAACGCAAGGAATCGCGAGGTCTGCACTACACCATTGACTATCCTCATGTTGACAAAATGAAAAGCTGATGGTATGTGCCGGCGCCTCATTCTCCTCATCATATCGGCAATCATCGCGGTCATGCCGGTGGCGGCAGCGCAGACCGCAAGCCCTGACCGTGAGGAAATGGTCAGGGTCAGAGGTTTCCGCGGATATAGGCCGTATGTCGAGGAGTCGTCGGGCGACACGGTGACAATGGTGGTGATGCACAATATCACCGTCTACCCTCCTTTGCGTTTCAAGAACAAAAAGCAGGAAAAGTTCTACTGGCGCACAGTGCGTGACGTCAAAAAGACTCTGCCCTATGCCAAGCTGATCTGCGCCACGCTGCTTGAAACCTATGAATATATCGAGACTCTTCCGACCCAGGCCGAACGAGAGGCGCATCTGAAGCAGATGGAGCATGATATATTTGAGCAGTATAAGCCGGAACTGAAAAAGTTTACCCGCTCGCAGGCCAATATGCTTGTCAAACTCATACAGCGGGAAACGAGCCAGAGGGGCTATGATATCATCAAGGCATTTCTCGGTTCGTTTCGCGCCGGTTTCTGGCAGACGTTCGGCCGTCTGTTCGGCGTTAATCTGAAGGGGACATATCAGCCTGACAAGAACAGTGACGATGCGATAATCGAGCGCGTTTGTGTCGGGGTGGAGCAGGGCACCATACTCTGAAACCGCAATGATCAAAATTTTATCATATAAAGATTAAAAATCTGACCGTTACGAAGAATGAAAAGTTACATGGAATCCTATAAGGAGCTTGCCAGGCTCGGCCTGCCTATCGTGGCTGGCCAGGCGGGCATAATTTTTGTGGGATTTGCCGACAATATGATGGTGGGGCATTATTCCACCGATGCTTTGGCTTCGGCCTCTTTTGTCAACAATCTGTTCAATATAGCCATACTTGCCTGTATTGGCTTCACTTACGGCATCACTCCGTTGGTCGGAGCGCTGTTTGGCCGCGGCGAAACGAAAGCCATCGGCAGGCTTATGCGCAATGCCTTGCTGCTGAATCTTATTTTTGTGCTGATGATAACAGGCGTGATGGGCTATATATATACGGTGTTGCCTCATCTTGGGCAGCCTGAACATCTGTTGCCGGTGATTCGCCCGTATTATCTGCTGTATCTTGCCGGAGTAGTGCCAACCGCGCTTTTTAATGTGTTTGCCCAGTGGAGCTATGGAATCAGGCGCACCGCCATGCCGGTGTGTATTGTGCTGTCGACCAACGTGCTCAACGTTATAGGCAACTATTTCCTGATCTATGGCCACTTCGGCGCTCCGGAACTCGGCCTGACGGGTGCCGGCATATCCACTCTCGTGGCGCGTTGGCTCGGACTGTTTATAATAATGCTGATTTTCTTTAAAGCGAAAGCCAACCGTGAATACAAGGCTGGCTTTATCCAGGCCGGAGTCGATGCCTCGACGCTTCGCCGGGTTCTTCTGATCTCGCTGCCGATTGCACTGCAACTGAGTTTCGAGTGCGGATCTTTCTCGATCGCCGCTGTCATGGCCGGATGGATAGGCGCCATTGAACTGGCTGCGTTTCAGGTGATGGTCGTGGTCGGACAACTCGGTTTCTGTTTCTACTATTCGGTCGGCACGGCAACTTCGGTCATGGTGGCCAATGACGCCGGACGCGGCGACATACGCGCCATGCGTCGCGATGGTTTTGCCGGCTATCATTTCACTCTTGTGATGTGTGTGCTGGCCTGCCTCTCATTCTGCTTCTTCGGCAATCGGCTCATCGGCCTGTTCACCTCCGATCCGGCCGTAATGACCACCTGCATGTCGCTGATAGTGCCCCTTCTGCTCTATCAGCTCTCGGATGCCACCCAGACCAATTTCGCCAATTCACTCCGTGGCACATCGAAAGTCATGCCGATGCTCTGGATCTCTTTTTTCAGCTATGTCGTTGTTGGAGTTCCCGTCACCTATCTCATGGGATTCACATTCGGAATGGGCATATATGGCATTTTTATGAGTTTTTCGGTTAGCCTTTTTCTGGCTGCCGTGCTGTTTTTGTTTTTCTTTTTGCGCAACACGCGCGCTTCAAGCATATTAGCCAATGAATAATCCGATGCGTCTGCTCCTTCCGATAGCCGCGGCAACCACCTTGCTGGTTTCCGCCTGTGCCAGCATAGGCCGTCCTGACGGCGGTCCGCGAGACGAGACTCCGCCCCGTTTCATCGCAGCTTCGCCAAGCCCCGGAGCAGTCGGTTTCGATGGCCGGCGTATAGTGCTGACGTTTGACGAAAACGTGCAGCTCAACAGCCCGGCCGATAAAGTGGTCGTTTCGCCGCCGCAGATCCAGCAGCCGGGGATCACGGCCAACGGACGTCACGTCACCGTGACGCTTAAAGACACATTGATTCCAAACACAACCTATACCATCGACTTCAGCGATGCCGTGACTGATCTTAACGAAGGAAATCCGCTCGAAGGATTGGCCATAGACTTCGCCACCGGTCAGGAGCTTGACACTCTCCGCATATCGGGCATTGTGCTCGAAGGGCGGACACTTGAGCCTGCACAGGGCATGCTGGTCGGAGTCTATTCCACCGATGCCGACTCCGCGATCTCGACGTTGCGCATGGAGCGCATTGCCAAGACCGATCAGTACGGACAGTTCACTGTGCGCAATCTCAAGCCGGGCAGTTACCAGATATTCGCGCTCAATGATCTGAACAGGGATTATCACTGGGACCGCACGGAAGACGTTGCCTTTTGCGACTCGCTGATCTCCCCGTCGGCGCATTTCGAGATGGTGGCCGACACGCTGCTGTCGTCGCTTGAGGAGGACTCCGTCGTTGTGCACCAGGTTGTGCGCTATCTGCCTGACGACGTGCTGCTGACCTGGTTTAACGAACAGTATCGGGCGCAATATCTGAAAGAATATTCCAGAGTCGGGCGCAACATCATATCGCTTGAAATGGCAGCGCCGGCCGATTCGCTGCCGCGCCTGACCGTGATTGCATCCGGCTCTGACTCCATGCGCCTGCCGGTCGACTCGGTCAGTGTGCTCGAACGATCGCTTTCGGCCGACACTCTGCGCTACTGGCTCACCGACACTTCGCTGATACGCTCCGACTCGCTGCTGATCGAGACCACATACCGGAGGGTTGATTCGCTCGACCAGATTGTCTGGGCCACGGATACTTTGAAATTCTTCACCAAGCGCCCGCGTGGCAAAAAGCAGAAAGAAGAGGCCGCCAGGCAGTTTCATGTGCGCACCTTGCAAGAAAAAATCGATTCAGTGCGTGAAAGAAACGACACTATCGCCATCGACACATTCGCCCTAAGCCAGCCCGACGCATGGCTCGGCATAAAACTGGTCAGCACAACGCAAGATCTGCATAAACCGTTGTATATCGAGTCGGACCAGCCGCTTGCCTCGGTCGATACAGCAGGCATACGCCTGGAAATCATGGTTGACACGGTCTGGACTCCTGTCGCCGGCTTCAACGCAAAGCTTGAGCCGGTCGACTCTGTGAGCCTGCGTCGGTTCAAGATAGAACACAAATGGAAGCCGGAGGCAAAATATCGGCTTCTGGTCGACTCGATGGCTATCCGCGGCATCTATCCGGTCTACAACAAGCCGATCCAGCAGGAAATCATGGCAAAGAGCCTCGAAGACTATTCCACCATACTCTTCAACGTGACAGGCCTTGACACCGTTCCCGCCATCGTCGAACTGCTTGGCAGCTCGGACAATCCGGTGGCATCGGCGCCGGTGGTCAACGGACGGTGCACCCTCCGCTACATAGCTCCAGGCACGTATTATGCCCGGCTATATATCGACGCCGACGGCAGCGGATCATATACCGACGGCAGCATGTCGGAGCGCCGACAGCCGGAAGAAACATATTATTTCCCTAAAAAACTGACGCTTAAGAAAAACTGGGATCTTGAACAGGGCTGGAACATATTTGAACTTCCGATCGACCAGCAGAAGCCGCTTGAAATCAAAAAGAACAAGCCGAAGGAAAAAGCCTCAGACGGCGCCTCCGGTTCAGGCCTCGAAGACGATGAAGATGACGACGACGGCGGATTTGGCGGATTTGGCGACACCGGCTTCGGCTCCAATTCCAGACGCGGCTCCTCGGGAGCATTCCGCACAAGCAGATGATTGTGAAATATCAAGATTTTTCAGTAAATTTGCAGCCTGAAAACCAAACAGCACCAAATGAGTTTTTTTAGCAAAATTTTCTCGCGCGAGAAAAAAGAGACTCTCGACAAGGGTCTTGAGCGCACTAAGCAGGGGGTATGGAGCAAGATCACGCGCGCCATTGCCGGCCACAGCACAATTGACGATGATTTCCTGGATGAACTGGAAGAAGTGTTCATCACGTCCGACGTCGGTGTGGAGACCACGCTGAAAATCATCGACAGAATACGCGACCGCGTCGCGCGCGACAAATATGTCGGCACCGACGAACTGCACCGTATGCTCCGCGAGGAAATAGCCGCTCTGCTGGCTGAAAACGAAAAAACTTCGCCCGACGCGCCGACACGCGATTTCCGTCTGCCCGACACTGCCCGACGCCCTTATGTGATAATGGTGGTCGGCGTCAACGGCGTCGGCAAGACCACGACGATCGGCAAGCTCGCCCATCAGTTCACTGCGGCCGGATGCAAAGTGGTGCTCGGTGCGGCCGACACATTCCGTGCCGCGGCCATAGACCAGCTTGATGTGTGGGCCGAACGCGCCGGAGTTCCCATTGTCAAGCAGCAGCTTGGCTCGGATCCGGCGTCTGTTGCCTTCGATACTTTGCAAAGTGCCGTCACTCAGAATGCCGATGTGGTGATCATTGACACCGCAGGCCGTCTGCACAACAAAAAAGGCCTGATGGACGAACTGACCAAAATCAAACGCGTGATGCAGAAGGTCGTGCCTTCTGCGCCTGACGACGTGATGCTGGTGCTTGACGGATCGACAGGACAGAATGCATTCGAGCAGGCACGCCAGTTTGTGGCCGCCACTGACGTGACATCGCTCGCCATCACAAAACTCGACGGCACCGCCAAGGGCGGCGTCGTTATCGGCATCAGCGACCAGTTTGGTATTCCTGTGAAGTATATCGGCCTCGGCGAAGGAATAACCGACCTTCAGGTCTTTGACAAGGAAGAATTTGTAGATTCGCTGTTCAGCGACATGAAGCGATGAGCCGGCGCCCTACAGTTGACGTGATATCGCTCGGATGCAGCAAGAATCTGGTTGATTCCGAGCGTCTGCTTGCCATGTTTGGCCGAAGCGGCATAGATGCACGCCTGGCCGAGACGCCTGGCGAACGCAAGGCCGACGCCGTGGTGATCAACACCTGCGGATTCATCGGCGACGCAAAGGAAGAGTCGATCAACACAATCCTCGAGGCTGCCGGAGCCAAAGATGCCGGCCGCGTCGGTAAAGTGGTCGTGATGGGCTGTCTGTCTGAACGCTATTCCGGCGAACTTCCTGCCGAGCTGCCCGAAGTCGATGCCTGGTACGGCAAATTCGACTGGCCCGAAATCGTGAAACTCATGGCGCGCGAACATCCGGCCGTGACAGACTATGACCGCGTGATCACCACGCCGCGCCATCATGCCTATCTTAAAATTTCAGAAGGGTGCAACCGCTTCTGTGCCTTCTGTGCCATTCCGCTGATTACCGGACGGATGCACTCACGCCCGATTGAAGAAATCGAGGCCGAAGTCAAGGCGTTGACGCGTCGCGGAGTCAGGGAATTCAATATCATTGCCCAGGATCTGTCGAGCTATGGCCTTGATCTCGAAGGCCATCGTCACCGTCTGCCTGAACTGGTGGAGCGTCTGGCCGATATATCCGGCGTGGATTGGCTTCGTCTGCACTATGCCTACCCCTCGGATTTCCCATATGGAATCCTGCCGGTCATGGCCTCGCGTGATAATGTCTGCTCATATCTGGATATAGCCCTGCAACACATTTCAGACCGTGTGCTTGAAAATATGCGCCGTCACATCACTGGCGCGCAGACCCGCGAACTCATTGCCAGAATGCGTGAAGAAGTGCCTGATCTGCACTTGCGCACAACCCTGATGGTCGGATTTCCCGGCGAAGGCGAGCGTGAGTTTGACGAACTGATGGAGTTTGTGAAGCAGACCCGCTTCGAGCGCATGGGGGCTTTTGCCTATTGCGAGGAGGAAGACACATATGCCGCCCGCAATTTCAAAGACCTGATTCCCCTTCAGGAGAAACAGCGCCGTCTCGACGCGCTCATGGCCCTTCAGGAGAAAATCTCGCTTGAGCAGCAAGAGGCCAAAGTGGGCAAGACGCTGCGCGTCATGATCGACCGCGAAGAATCCGAATTTTATGTTGGCCGCACGCAGTGGGATTCGCCGGAAGTGGATCCGGAAGTCCTTGTCCGCAAGACCATGCCTCTGAAGCCAGGTGTGTTTGCCGACGTCACAGTCGAGTCGGCCATGCCGTTTGAACTGATCGCTGTTCCGGCCGGTGAAGCTTCATTTATTCAATCCTGAAAACGATCTGGCGCTTGCCGCCGGAAATGCCGGTTATACGCCGCCGCGCGCGGCCGTGGACCTTCATCGTGCCGCGGCTCTGTTGCCGTTGTGGTATGCCGATCCGGGAGACCATGTCTATGCCCCTGAGGCCGATGCCGCCTGGGCCGACAGCATGAGCCGGCGTTTTGGCCTTGGCGTGAGTGTCGGTTCCGAAGGGATTCCGGCGCCATGGGGCTGGAGCGCACATGCCGTCAGGCAGTTCAGGGCCATCGGCATTGATGGACCGTTTCCTGACACGGAGGTATTGCGCGGTCTGAGCCACCGGCGCACCGCCATGCTGCTCCACCGCCGCCTTTCGGCTGCATCCTCCCTGCCATATCAGCTGCCGCCCGAACCTCAGGAAATTACCGACCTGTCACAGCTGCCGCAAGGCAAAGACTTCTTTATCAAAGCGCCATGGAGCAGCAGCGGCCGCGGAGTGGCCGACTGCTCATGCATGCCGCGCCGGCAGGTGGAGCGGCTGTGTGCTGGCATCATACGCCGTCAAGGATCGGTGATGGTCGAACCGCGTCTCGACAGACTCCGTGATTTCGCCATGCTCTTCCGTTCTGACGGGGCCGGCACGGTGTCATATTGCGGCCTGTCGCTCTTTTTCAACTCCTCGGCATGTGCCTATGGCGGAAACATTGTGGCTCCGCAGCCGCAGTTGGCCGAAATCCTTGGCTGTGACCATCTTGACGTTACGGCCCGTGCAGTGTCGGAGGCGTTGTCGGAAATTGTCGGCAGTCTTTACTGCGGTCCGCTTGGGGTGGACATGATGCTGTATCGCGCTGCCGACGGCCGGACTCTTATCTGCCCCACTGTTGAAGTGAACCTGCGCATGACCATGGGCTTTGTCGCGCAGAGCCTTTGCCGCTTCGCCGCCGGTCCGTCGGTGTTCTCGATAACTTCCGGCGCATCAGTGTCTGCCGGCCTGTCCTTGCTTCCTCCTGATCCGAATTTTTCATTTTCTCTCCGACCCGTCGAAGTCTCTTGTCTGAACAACAACAAAAATGACCGTTTTTCAACCTGAGACATGATGGCGATTTTGCGTAACTTTACAGATCACATGAAAAGATGAGACATTTATTCAGACGCATTGTCATGACAATATGTTATCTGGCCGGTATCGTTCCGTTGCTACAGGCCGGAGTCAGGGCAGATTCCATCAAGACCACTCTGCCGGAAGTGTCTGTCACTGCCATAAAACAGGCCCCGTCGCTTGCCATCCAGCCTGTTGCCGCCACCACCATCGACGCTGCCGAGGTGGAGCGCGAGCGCATCGTCACCATGAAGCAGGCATCGGAAATAGTCCCTAACTTCTATGTGCCTGACTATGGCTCGCGAATGACGTCGACCATATATGTGCGCGGTCTCGGGGCACGTATAGATCAGCCTGCGGTTGGTCTGAATGTCGACAATATTCCGGTGCTGAATAAGAATGACTATGACTTCGATCTGTTCGACATTGAGCGCATTGAGGTGTTGAGAGGCCCGCAGAGCGTGCTCTATGGCCGCAATACGATGGGGGGGCTTATCAATATCTACACCCTGTCGCCGCTCCGCTATCAGGGAGTCAAGCTGCTGGGCGAATATGGTTCCGGAAATTCGTGGCGTGCGGGAGCGGGAGCATACGGGCGCATCAGAGAGGATCTTGGAATGTCGTTCAGCATAAATGCCTCGGGAACCGAAGGTTTCTGGCATAACGCCTGCAATGGATCTGAAGTCGGTCGTGGTCACCAGGCATCAATGAGATGGAAAACCGCATATGCCTCGGGCGGCCGCTTTTCGCTTGAAAACATAGTGTCGTTCAATCTGAACCGCGAGCATGGTTATCCTTATGAATGGCTTGAAACAGGAAGCGTCGCATATAACGATACGTGTTTCTATAAACGTGTGTCGCTGAGCGAGGGCCTGACCATGCAGTGGCGCACCGACCGCTTCACCGTCAGCTCCATCACCGGCCTGCGTTATATGGACGACGACATGACTCTTGATCAGGATTTCACCCCCAAAAGCTATTTCACCCTCACTCAGGCCACTAAGGAGTGGACGCTGACTCAGGATGTGATTTTCCGCGGCAGTGAAGGACGATACTCCTGGATGGCCGGGGCGTTCGGCTTTCTCAAGCATGCGCGCATGCACGCTCCGGTCAATTTTCTTGGCGACGGGATCCGGGAACTGATCATCGACAATGCCCTTGGAAGCATGCCTTCCGGAATGGGAATGAGATGGGACGGCGATTCATTTCTGCTTGACAGCAGATTCACAATACCGGTCTATGGTCTGGCAGTCTATCATGAAAGCGGCTTTGAACACGGCCCTTGGAAGCTGACCGGAGCCTTGCGCCTGGATTATGAACACACTGCTCTTCGCTCCGCCAGCTACACCTCGACTGCCTGCACCGTCACGATGATGGGCATGGACATCAGGCGTGAAGTGACAATCGACGACCGCAACCGCTTCAGCAAGCACTTCCTTCAGCTGCTTCCGAAGGTGACGGCCACATACCGCCTGCCGATGCCGTCGCCTTCGACCGTCTATGCCTCGGTGGCCAAAGGATATAAGTCGGGGGGCTACAACACGCAGATGTTTTCCGACGTCCTGCAGCAGCAACTGATGGTGCGCATGATGGGTCGAGGCGACGATCCCGACATCAATGCCGTGGTCGGTTATAAGCCGGAACAGTCGTGGAATTATGAGGTCGGTTCGCATGTGGCCTGTGCCGGCGGGCGCATTCACACTGACCTGTCGGTCTTCTATATTGACTGCCGCGACCAGCAGCTCACCTGCTTTCCCGATGAAAAAGGCACCGGCCGGATGATGACAAATGCCGCGCGCACCCGCTCCTGGGGCGTGGAGGCAAGTGTCAGCGCCCGTCCGTGTGACCGCCTGCAACTGATCGCGACATACGGTTTCACCGATGCCAGATTTGTCAATTATAATGACGGCAAGGATGATTTCAGCGGCAAGTTCATTCCATATGCTCCGCGCCACACCATGTTCGGATCAGTCACTTACCGTCAGCCGCTGAGTGCATCGTGGCTCGACGGAATCAGCCTCACGGTCGACGGTCGTGGGGTAGGGCCTATTTATTGGGATGAGTCAAACAGCCACAAGCAGCCGCTTTACGGCCTGCTGGGAATGTCGCTCAAATTCGACCACAAGCGCTATTCGCTTGATTTTTGGGGCGAAAATATACTAAACGCCCGTTTTTCCACGTTTTATTTTGAGTCGATAGGGCATAGCTTCGTGCAGCGCGGAAAGCCGCGTCGCATTGGCGTGACCGTTCGCTTTTCAATCTGACAATCAAGAAAGGAGACAAAAGATATGATGAAAAAAATCGTGCCGGTAGTGATGCTCGGAACTATGGCGCTCGGAGTGGCGGCTCTGTCGTCGTGTGAGCCGATGGACGGACTGGTGGTGCTTGAAGATTACAACAAGTGCGTGAGCTATGTCTATGATCACAAGACCAGCACCGGCTTTGTCGACAATGGGTCGACCTATAAAGTGACGCTTGACCGGACGGCGCAGAATTTCGGCGTGGAGTGCAAGAATGTGCGTTTCTATGACGGCGCAACTGCTCTCACTGCCAAAGTGATCGGAATGAACCAGTATTTTTCGGCCGACTCTTCATATGTGTTCATGCTGCAACGCGGGCTGTCGCGTTCGTCAGGTGACTTCCAGATCGATTCGCTCCGCTATGGTGTTGTCGGCAACTTCTGGCTCACATATTTTGCCGAAGAACGTTATGAGGTCAATGTGGTGCCGCTGAAATACAATCTTGAAACCGACACCGTGAGCATCCACAAATGCAAGGTCGGAGCCAATTCAGGTGCGCGTATATATTTCGATCCCAACCTCAACATACGCTACATGGCGACCATCGATCCGGACGCACGCACCCTTTCGCTGAAAGTCTATGGTCAGAAATTCCAGACCGGCGGACGTCCTTATGAATATATCCTGCCTGACATTCCTCTGACATTCAACAAGGAAGGCTATGCGGTCAGCGCCGACAAGATTGCTGCGACGGACTTCAAGGGAAATCCGCTGCCTCAGTTCGACGTATATGATCTGACGGGTTCGTTTGCCACCTCGTTTGAAGGAGTGAAGGAGCTGACATATTTCTATGCGCCCTATGTCGGCGACGACGGCGCGGAATATCATGATCGCATGAATATCAAATTCTATAACCACAGCATGGTTGAAAAATAAAGCCCTATGAAAGAAACTCCTGTATTGCTGCTCACCGGCTATCTTGGCAGTGGAAAGACAACTTTGCTCAACCGCTTGCTGGCAAACAGAAGCGGCATCAAATTCGCGGTGATCGTCAACGACATCGGCGAGGTTAATATCGATGCTTCGCTGATTCAGAAGGGCGGAGTGGTCGGCCAGGGGGGCGATGATGATCTGGTGGCCCTGCAGAACGGGTGCATCTGCTGCACTCTGAGAATGGACCTTGTCAAGCAGATCACCGAACTGATTGCCGACGGCCGTTTCGACTATGTGGTTATTGAAGCCAGCGGCATCTGTGAGCCGGAGCCGATCGCCCAGACTCTATGTGCCATTCCGCAGATGTCGGCCGGTCTGAAAAATCTGCCCCGTCTCGACTGTATTGTCACGGTGGTCGACGCGCGCCGTCTGCGCGACGAATTCTGTTGTGGCGAATCGCTGCAGAGCGATCACGTCGGCGAGGAGGATATTGAGAACCTTGTGATCCAGCAGATAGAATTCTGCAACATCATATTGCTGAACAAAATCTCTGACGTCACCCCGGCCGAAGCCGAGAGGATCCGCCGGATTATCCGTGCGTTGCAGCCTTCGGCCGAGATTATCGAGTGTGACTATGCCGATGTCGCTCCTGACAGAATTCTCCATACAGAATTGTTCAGCTATGCCGACGTTGCATCTTCGGCCACATGGGTGCGTGAACTCGACCGCGACATGACCGCAGAACAGGAAGCGGAAGCCCACGGTCATGAACACCACGGCCACCATGATCATCACCATCACGACGACCATGACGACCACGACGATCATGACGGACACCATCACCACCATCATCATCACCATCACCATCATGATGAGGGCGAAGCGGAGGAATACGGCATAGGCACTTTTGTGTACTATCGTCGGCGTCCGTTTGATCTCAACAAGTTCGACTATATGCTCGGCTCGTCATGGCCGCGCGGCATCATCCGCTCCAAGGGCGTTGTCTGGTTCGGCCAGAACAACGATATGAGTTATCTTTTTGAAACGGCCGGCGCGCAGAACCGCCTCACCGAGGCTGGTTACTGGTATGCCACAGCTGGTCCCGAAGATCTGGCGAAACTCCGGGCGATGAACCCCGACATGGATCGGGAATGGGACTCTGAGGTCGGCGACCGGATGATCAAACTGGTGATCATCGGCCAGCATCTTGACCGTCAGGCCATCACTGAAACTCTTGACTCCTGTCTTGCAGACTGATCAGCGACGAAGCGAAAGCTGCTGACGGACAGACTCTTCATGGATAGCGGCGAGGACGGTGCGTATGCACTCCTCGCCGATTCCCATATCAATGGCCTGCTGCACGCGGCGTTGCATCAGGTCATTGTAGCGCTCGGGCTGAACCACGGCCATGGCGTGTTCACTCTTGTATCGGCCGATCTCGCGCGCTATGGTCAGACGGCGCGACAACACCTCCACCAGCTCCTCGTCGGCCTCGTCTATGCGCCGGCGCATATCGTCAAGGCTTTCCGACGACTGCGAGCACTTGTTGATGACAAGTCTATCCAGAATCTTCTTCAGCTCTTCAGGCGTTACCTGCTGCTCCTTGTCGCTCAGCGCGCATTCGGGCTGACAATGCGTCTCGATCATCAGTCCGTCAAAGCCTATGTCGTATGCCTGAGTGGCGATCGGCTCTATAAGATTGCGGCGGCCGCCCATGTGACTCGGATCGCAGATGAGCGGCAGCGCGGGATAGCGGCGGTGCAACTCGATCGGCACCCGCCACAGCGGTTCGTTGCGATACACGCTGTGATCGCCATAGCTCGTAAAACCGCGGTGTATGCCTCCGAGCCTTCTGACTCCGGCATTATATATTCGCTGCAAAGCTCCTATCCATAGTTCCAGATCGGGATTGACCGGGTTCTTGACAAGCACGGTCATCGTTCCGGCCTGTCCCGAACGACAGATGGCGTCAGCCACGTCCTGCACTGCAAACGGATTGGCCGAAGTGCGCGCTCCGATCCACAACACGTCGATTCCGGCGGCTACCGCGGCATCCACATGCGCGCTGGTGGCCACTTCGGTGGCGCTGTATAGCCCGTTGGCCGCCGCGGCTTCGGTTATCCATTCAAGAGCCGGCTCGCCGATTCCTTCAAAACAACCCGGACGGGTGCGCGGTTTCCACACTCCTGCGCGAAAAATCCTCACCCCGGCGGCGGCCACGCCTTCAGCCGCGGCCATAACCTGCCCGCGTGACTCGGCGCTGCACGGTCCGGCGATTACCAGTGGCGCCGTTCGGTCTATTCCGGCGAATTCAATCGGTTGTAAATCGAAGATCATGTGTGCAAAGGTAATCAAAATTTTTCAAAAACCGCCGGGAGGCGACTTTATCACACGGTACAGGTGAACGCGTGGATCACGGTGACGCAGACGCACCTGGCGGAAGCCGGGATATAGATATGGAGCCTTGCGGCTGATGGGGAGCGGCACGCCATACTCCTCGTCGAAGTCCTCGACGATGGCCGGCGCTATGTTCAGTTCCAGCAGCTCCTCGAGCGGAATCATGGAGTGGGTCTTCCAGTCGAGCTTCCGCGCGCGGGCCACTCCTGCCTGACGTATATACTCGAGCTGAATGGTGCGTGAGGTTATGGCGTGGTGGCGACGGAGCTTGTCGCCGTTGATGATGTCGTACTCCACCAGCCGGTCTATCAGACGCTTGACCTCGTCGACCGTCATGCCTGTCTCGCCGGCCAGCACGGCCTGGTCCATCGCCGACCAGTCGCGCCAATAGCCTTCCGGCGAATCAAAAATTGAAGTCAGAAGACGGATCACTGCGAGCACCCCCTGGGCGCCGAACTCAGCCTGGATCGCCCGGACCCAGCGCTGCTCAAAGAATTTGCTGTCGATTTTCATATCGACAGCAAAGGTAATGCCCCGATATGCCCTGTCAAGGTAGATTTATGGCGCCGCATCGCGGGGCGTTTTGCTCGGCAAATTTTGATTTGCGGTGGATTTGCCGTAACTTTGCTGTCCGTTTAAACAAAAATTTAACAGGAAATGTCAACGAATACAACTGACAATCAGCAGAAAGTAACCACATTGCGCGTGGCTCAGATGAAGCAGCGCGGCGAGAAAATCGCTATGATGACGGCCTATGACTACACCATGGCCACTTTGGTCGATCAGGCCGGTATGGATCTGATTCTGGTCGGCGATTCGGCTGCCAACGTGATGGCCGGATATGGATCGACCCTGCCGATCACTCTTGATCAGATGATCTATCACGCACAATGTGTGACCCGTGCAGTGCGCCGGTGTATGGTGGTTGTCGATATGCCGTTCGGCACTTGCAGTGGCAATTCCGACGTGGCTCTGGCCTCAGCCATCCGCATAATGAAAGAAAGCGGAGCCGAGGCAGTCAAGATTGAAGGCGGCGAAGAGATGATCGACTGCATCAGCCGCATTGTCGCTGCCGGCATTCCGGTGATGGGTCATCTTGGCCTGACTCCGCAGAGCGTCAACCAGTTCGGATCATATGGCCTGCGTGCAAAAGGCGAGGCCGAGGCCGAAAAACTGAAGCGCGACGCCCAGCTGCTTCAGCAGGCCGGCTGTTTCGCCATTGTGCTTGAGAAGATTCCGGCCGCGCTGGCTGCCGAAGTGAGCCGGTCGCTCACCGTCCCGACAATCGGCATCGGCGCCGGAGTGGGCTGCGACGGACAGGTGCTGGTCGTTCAGGACGCCCTTGGCATGAACCAGGGTTTCTCGCCCAAATTCCTTCGAAAATATGCCGATCTGGCCACCACGATCAAAACAGCGCTCGGTCAGTATATAGCCGATGTCAAGTCCGAAGATTTCCCCTCGGCTACTGAATGCTATTGAAATAAATGCCTCTCAAACCGGATTCTTAACTGTCAGCGCTGACAAAAAAACGTAAATCGTTTGGCGCTGACAAAATTTATCCGTAAATTAGCGCACTTAAAATTGATTCATAATTCTAATTCCTAATATTCAGAATGGCTAAAGTAGTTATAATCGGAGCCGGCGGCGTGGGTACCGTGGTGGCTCACAAATGCGCCCAGCACCCCGACGTGTTCGGCCCGATTGTCATTGCCTCCCGCACCAAAAGCAAATGTGACGCAGTGGCGGAATCCATACGCAAGTCCGTCCCGCAGGCTCCAGACATTTTTACAGACCGGGTCGACGCCGACAGCGTGCCTGAACTGGTGGAGCTGCTTCGCCGCCATAACCCGGTGCTGGTCATCAACGTGGCTCTGCCGTATCAGGATCTCACGATCATGGATGCGTGTCTGGAATGTGGCGTGAATTATCTCGACACAGCCAACTATGAGCCTAAAGATGTGGCTCATTTCGAATACAGCTGGCAGTGGGCCTATCGCGAACGCTTCGAAAAAGCCGGCCTCACAGCCATTCTCGGCTGCGGATTCGACCCGGGAGTGAGCGGCGTGTTCACGGCATATGCCGCCAAGCACTATTTCTCGGAAATGGAGTATCTCGACATTGTCGACTGCAACGCCGGAGACCACGGCAAGGCTTTCGCCACCAACTTCAACCC
>CAMWSS010000038.1 GCA_947177035.1 uncultured Porphyromonadaceae bacterium
CTGACTCTCACAGCCACTACCGGCGGCGCACGGTTCTCGGTCGATTCATCGGCCGGCGGCAACGGCGGCTGGGGTGGCGGCTGGGGCGGAGGTCCCGGCGGAGGCGGCTGGGGTCCGGGCTGGGACAACGGCGGATACTCCAACCCCAAAGTCATCAAAGCCGAAGGCAATCTCACCGTGGCCGGCGGACATCTTGTTCTCTCGGCAACCAACGGCGAAGGCGGCGAAGGGCTGGAAAGCAAGCAGACTCTCTCGATCACCGGAGGCACTATCGAAATCTCAACTGTCGACGACTGCATCAACGCGGCAAACCACATCGACATCTCGGGAGGCAGACTCTTCTTCAACGCCACCCAGAACGACGCCATCGACTCAAACGGCACCCTGGCAATCAGCGGAGGAATAATCGTCGCTTTGGCCACCACCCAGCCTGAATGCGGAATCGACTGCGACCAAAACTCGCGCTTCACCCTTACCGGAGGCACATTCGTGGCAATCGGAGGCGACAACAACACCCCGTCAGGGTCAGGCACATCACAACGCGTGGCGACCTACTCCGTCACTCCATCCACAACCGCCACATATTCCTTTACCGACGCATCCGGCAACCTGCTGCTGGCGTTCAAATGCCCTCGTTCATATCAGAGCCGCATGAACATGATGGTGACATCTCCAGAACTCAAATCGTCTGGCATGACCGTCAACGTGCTCACCGGCGCGACGATCACCGGCGGCGAACAGTTCAACGGACTGACCGTCGGCGCTTCCGCCACCGGCGGGAATAATGTCTCATCTCTCACAACGAGATAGGCCCGCATAAAATTAAGTAAATCTACCGACTTAATGTGTTTTTTCACTGCTGTGTGATGATTATTTGATCGAATTTTAGTAATTTTGCAGCATATGTTGAAACAGCTTCTGGAATCATATCACTGCGTGTCTCTCGAACAGATGGGCAAAGTCAAACTGCTCAACCGTGTCGACACCAAATTCGTGACCACACAGGAGGGTCTGTGCCGGCTGCTTGAGATGGCCGCCAACGATTACAGCATACAGGAAATCGAAGGCCACAAAGTGATGCCATACACCACCCTGTATTTCGACACTCCCGGCCACGACATGTATGCCGAGCATCAGCGAGGTCGCAAAAACCGACAGAAAATCAGAGTGCGCCGTTATGAGAATTCGGGAGTATCGTTCTTTGAAGTCAAACGCAAGAACAACAAAGGGCGAACCGACAAAAAACGCATCGAGATACCGGTCAGGACTCCGGCTCCGGAAGATTATCACGAATTTCTGGCCCGCTATTCACGCTATGCCGACTCGGATCTCACGCCGCATCTCAGCAACGAGTTCCGCCGCATCACGCTGGTGAACCGCGCCATGACCGAACGGCTTACAATCGACCTCGACCTCAGGTTTCACAATGAACAGACCGGACTCGACGCCGACATGGACTCTCTTGTGGTAATCGAAGTCAAACGCGACGGCCTGACCCATTCGCCTGTTCTGGCAATGCTCAACAAACTGCGCATTCACTCCTCGGGATTCAGCAAATACTGCATCGGCATGACTCTCACCGACCCGCAGCTGAAAAGCAACCGCTTCAAAGAGCGCGTGCGCTATGTGACCCGTCTGATCCACGGACGCGCATAACCGCGACTCAACTCTTCAAGAACTAACAATCTAAAAAAATACATTTATCCACACCCACACAATCCATGGACGACATTTTCGAGACAGGCACTGAAGCCGCAACATCAGTCGCCGCCCATAGCAATTATGCCGGAATCTGGCACATGATCGACCCTTCAGGATTCACCATGACAGACATATGGGAGCTTCTGATCCGATTCTTCTTCAATGCTCTGGTGGTCACATTCATTATCCACCTGCTGTATTATCCCAAAAGCCGGCGCCGTGACTATTACTTCACATTCTCGCTGATCAGCGTGAGCGTGTTTTTCCTGATCTTCCTTCTGGGCGGCGTGAAACTGAAAGTCGGCTTCGCCCTCGGACTATTCGCCATTTTCGGAATCATCCGATACAGGACGGAATCGATGCCGGTGCGCGAAATGACATATCTGTTCGTGATCATCGCCATCTCGGTCATCAACGCCCTTGCCGACCACATGCTCCAGGCACTTGTGGCCAACATCCTGTTCATCGGATGGATCTGGCTCTGCGAAAGCTCGCACTGGCTGAAACACATAGCCTCGAAACTCGTGCTCTATGATCGCCCGGAACTCACCGTGCCGTCACGCCGCGCCGAGCTTATCGCCGATCTCGAGCAACGCACCGGACTCGACATCCAGCGCGTCGAAGTGGGCCACATCGACTACCTGCGCGACACCGCTATGCTCAAAGTCTACTACATTCCCGAAGACGGCGCCAGCAACTCGGTCGACAACGTTGTCAAATTCCCCAAAGAAGGCCAGTGATGAAAGCGATTCTCAAGCCTCTGGCGGCGGTGGCCGCAATGGTCTGCGCCCTGTCGGCCCAGGCACAGGGCTTTTCCGGAGAAGCCTCCGTAAAATACGCCACC
This sequence comes from uncultured Porphyromonadaceae bacterium, assembly GCA_947177035.1. Classification (GTDB taxonomy): domain Bacteria; phylum Bacteroidota; class Bacteroidia; order Bacteroidales; family Muribaculaceae; genus UBA3263. The sequence continues at coordinate 2,546 of CAMWSS010000038.1, forward strand.
CCGCTCCATTTCGACGTCAGCGCCGCCGTGGACTATCGCACCACCGACAATTTCAAAGACACCGACCAGTGGGGTCTCGAAGCCGGAATCTCCGCCAAACCGCTCAAATGGCTCAAAGTCGGCGTCGGCTACAACTTCATTCAGGAGTACTTTCCCTCAGCCCTATCAAACAACCAGAAATACGACGTCAACGCCTACTGGACCACAAAACACAGAGTCTATGCCGGACTGACTGGCTCGCTAAAAATCTGGAAATTCACCCTGTCGTTGCGTGAACGCTATCAGTTCACACACCGCCCCGGATTTGAAGTGCCCCGCTTTTCGGCCGACGACGGCACTCCCGCCGGCAACAAGAGTGTAGACAGCAAAGACAAACACGTGCTCCGCTCGCGCCTCGAACTCAGCTTCAAGCCCTTCAAGAAATGCCGCTTCGAGCCATACGTCAGCTATGAACTCTACTCTCAGCTCCATGCCGTCAAGGACGACGACAAAGCCGGGAAAATCACCGAAGGAGGCCGGTTTGCCGACAAGCAGAAAACCACAGCCGGATGCTCCTATAAAATCAACAAGCACAACTCCGTGGAACTTTTCTACCGTTACGTCAACGCCTCCGACCCCGACGACCGCGACGCGTCCCACCTCATCGGAGTCGGCTATTCCCTGAAATTCTGACTTTCCGGAAAAAGTTGATCAAACATAAACACGCTATGGTTTCTGTCTTTACACAGGCATGACCATAGCGTGTTAATTCTTTTATCGGCAGGACAGAACGTCAGCTCCGCAAGCGGGTCAGAGCGGAGAGAAGAGCCACTGTGGCGGCCCGGTCTGTCACGCGGTCGCGCGAGCCGGGAAAGCGATAGACCGACGACTCTGTGCCTGCGGCCGTGGCAACGGCCATCCACACCGTGCCGACAGGCTTTTCGGGAGTGCCGCCGTCAGGGCCGGCAATTCCGGACGTCGCCACTGCAATATCAGCACCGAACCTCTCTCGCGCGCCGGCAGCCATCTGCTCCACCACCTGACGCGACACCGCGCCATGGGCGGCAATCAGAGCCGGATCGACTCCGAGCATGGCCGTCTTGGCTTCGTTGGCATATGCCACCACCCCGCCACAAAAGGCACGCGACGCTCCAGGCAACGAAGTGACTCTGGATGCGATCAGCCCTCCGGTGCAGCTTTCGGCCGAAGCAAACGTCAGTCCGCGCTCCACAAGGCCGTCAAGCAGCGCCTTCTCAGGCGTCACGTCGGCCACGGCCATCAGATTGTCAGAAGGGATCAGCGCGATCAGCTCGCCATGAAGACGCTCCATCTCCGCGCTGAGGAACGCGGCGTCGGTGTGGCGACCGTCGATGCGCAGACGCACCACCCCCGGCTTCGGCAGATAGGCCAGATGGGCATAAGGCGGCAGCGAGTCCTCCCACTCCGCCAGCATCTCGGCAATCGCACTCTCGCTCATGCCGTGGACCATCACCACCCGGCGCTGGAGCGAGTCGGCCGACGGGAAACGCCCCACAAGGCGGTCGATCACCGCGCGGCGCATCATCGTCTCAGTCTCAAAGGGCACTCCTGGCATGGCCACCAGCACCTTGCCGTCGCGCTCGAACCACATCAGCGGAGCGGTTCCCACCTCGTTCTGAATCACCGTGCAGCTTGTCGGCACCATGGCCTGCGCGGCGGTTAGACGGTTGAGCTTGAGTCCGCGTGCACCGACCACGCGCTCAACGTTGGCAAGCACCTCGGCATTTTCATAAAGTTCGCCTCCGAAGATGCGACACAGCGTCTGCTTGGTGAGATCATCTTTCGTCGGGCCGAGACCGCCGGTGGTCAGCACCACGTCCACATCACCAAACGCCAGATCCACCGCCGCGGCAATCGCTTCCGGCGAATCTGAAATCACACTGACGTGTTGCAATTCCCAGCCATGAGGCTCGAGCATACGGGCTATGGATCCGGAATTGGTGTCGGTGACCTGTCCGGCCAGAAGTTCGTCACCGATTGCGATGATTGCATATTTCATATTATCGGGGAATGGTCAAATGACAAAACAATCCACGAATCATCGTCGATCCATGGACTGCAGGGTCAAACAAAAAATCATGACTTATAATATCTGGTAGCGGGACCGAGAATTGAACTCGGGACCTCCGGGTTATGAATCCGACGCTCTAACCAACTGAGCTATCCCGCCAAAAAGTCGCTTTCCTTTCGGATTGCGAGTGCAAAGTTACGCCTTTTTATCCAACCCACCAAATTTTTTCGCCCATTTTTTTGGAAATATTTACAATACGGCTGATTTTCAGCGGTCTGCACAATCACAACAAAGCCTTCGCATAAAAAAGTTATAAGATAATGGTGTGACTTTACCAAATTTTCATTAACTTTGCCCGAACGATTAGACAGAGCGTGGCCACGACCGCGCCGATTGAATGTGAATCTATCTCATTTTTTACCGGCAATATGCGTAAAAAACTCAGAAGAGTAAAAATACACCGTGAAGGCACCGGCATTCTCATCACGGTTTTCATCATTATGCTGGCTGTATGCTTGACCGGCTGGTGGTTATCCACTATTGCCGGAATTGTGCTGACATCCGTATCAGCAATCATTTACGGACTGCTGGTCAACTTTTTCCGCTCACCTAAGCGCTACTTCACAGGCGATCCCGCCAACGTGGTGGTCAGCTCGGTCGACGGCAAGGTTGTGGCGCTGGAAGAAACATATGAATCGGAATACCTGCACCGTCGCGTCATCCAGCTCTCTGTCTTCATGAATCTTTTTGACGTTCACGCCAACTGGTTTCCGGTCAACGGCGAGGTGATCTACACCACTCACCATCCCGGTCGCTTCATGAGCGCGTGGCTGCCCAAATCAAGCACTGAGAACGAACGCTCCACCGTGGTGATACGCACCGATTCAGGCCAGGAGATCCTGATGCGCCAGATCGCAGGCGCCATGGCGCGACGCATTGTCACCTATGCCGAACCCGGAGTCGAAGCATCGATCGAAGACCACATGGGCTTCATCAAATTCGGATCACGCGTCGACCTGTATCTGCCGCTCGGCACCGAAATCCTGGTCAAGATCGGCGACCGCACAGTCGGAGGCATCACTGAAGTGGCACGCCTGCGGCCCGAAATCTCAGTCACAGAAGAATAATGCTTAAAAAAATCAAATCACAGATACCCAACGCCATAACCTGCCTCAACCTGACGTCGGGATGTATTGCCATAGCTCTGGCATTCAAGGGCCTTTACTTTGAAGCGAGCATGGCGATATTCGCCGCCGCCGTGTTTGACTTCATGGACGGCGCCATGGCCAGGCTTCTCAAAGCCTATTCCGACATGGGCAAGGAACTGGATTCGCTCAGCGACCTGGTGAGCTTCGGAGTGGCTCCCGCCGCCATGGTCTACAACGCGTTTCCACAGGAATACTCCTGGATAGCCCTGACAATTCCCGTGTGTGGCGCTCTGCGCCTGGCCCGGTTCAACGTCGACACCCGCCAGACCACTTCATTCATCGGACTTCCGATTCCGGCCAACGCCTTGTTCTGGATCGGCGCCGTGAGCTATATCAACGCCAACGGCCCGTTTGAAACATGGATCATGATGCCCGGAGTCTTTCTCTTCTCGCAACTGATGCTCGACAACATACCGCTCTTTTCACTGAAATTCCACGACTTCCGTCTCAGCACAGAAAACCTGCTGCGCTATCTGATCATAATCGCCGCAGTAGTCCTGACCGCTCTGATGGGTCTGCCCGGCCTTTCGGTGACAATTATCCTCTACATTCTTCTCGGTTTCATATATCCGTTCCTTCCATGAGTTTAATCCTGTTTTTTCTGCTGGGCTTCTTCCTTTGGTGGCTCATCAAGGGAATATATGCTGTGGTGAAGGCCCGGAACCAGTTCAAGTCCATATTCGACCAGGCCCGCCGGGCCACAGGCGGACAATATGCCGGACAGCAACCTCGCGAACGCAAAGGCGGATGGAGCAACCCTCTCAGACGCCGCAAGAAAATCGACCCTGAGGTCGGTGAATACATCCGCTTTACAGAAAGCAAATCATCAACGTCGCAAACCTCAGGCCCCGACAAGTCAGTCCACATAGACCGCGAAGAGCAAGTGACTGACGTGGAATGGGAAGAGATAAAGTAAATTTGCTTTTTAACCGCAAAATCCGTAATTTTGCACACTCAAAAATCGATTAATCACAACCCCAAATATTCAAAACCAAATCACAATGGTAAGTTACAAAGAATTAGGTCTGGTCAACACCAAAGAAATGTTTGCCAAGGCCATCAAGGGCGGCTATGCCATCCCTGCTTTCAACTTCAACAACATGGAGCAGCTGCAGGCCATCATCAAGGCTGCTGCTGAAGAAAAATCGCCTGTAATCCTTCAGGTATCGAAAGGCGCACGCAACTACGCCAACGCAACCCTGCTCCGCTACATGGCTCAGGGCGCAGTGGCTTATGCCAAGGAACTCGGCTGGGAAAATCCCCAGATTGTGCTCCACCTCGACCACGGCGACAGCTTTGAACTCTGCAAGAGCTGCATCGACAGCGGCTTCTCGTCAGTGATGATCGACGGTTCACACCTTCCCTACGAAGAAAACGTGGCCCTCACCAAGCAGGTTGTTGACTATGCCCACCAGCATGACGTAACCGTTGAAGGCGAACTCGGCGTGCTTGCCGGCGTTGAAGACGAAGTTTCGTCCGACCACCACACCTACACCGACCCCGAAGAAGTGATCGACTTCGCCACCCGCACCGGCTGCGACTCACTGGCAATCTCCATCGGCACCAGCCACGGCGCCTACAAGTTCACCCCCGAACAGTGCACCCGCAACGCCGAAGGCAAGCTCATTCCCCCGCCCCTGGCATTTGAAGTGCTCGATGCCGTTATGGAAAAACTCCCCGGATTCCCCATCGTGCTCCACGGATCAAGCTCTGTGCCCCAGGAATACGTTGACATCATCAACCAGAATGGCGGCAAACTCCCCGACGCTATCGGCATCCCCGAAGAAGAACTCCGCAAGGCCGCAAAGAGCGCAGTCTGCAAGATCAACATCGACTCAGACAGCCGTCTGGCCATGACTGCCGCCGTGCGTCAGATCTTCGCCACCAAACCCGGCGAATTCGACCCCCGCAAATATCTCGGCCCGGCCCGCGACGAAATGGAGAAGCTCTACAAGCACAAAATCGTCAACGTGCTCGGCTCCAACGGCAAAGCTGAATAATAATCACCAGCACACCTATAAAAAAGAGAGACGCTCACTCATGAGCGCCTCTCTTTTTTATATGCCCATACGTCAGGCCACGCTACAGAAGAGAGTGACAAGAAACGGGACACTGAGGTCGACCACAAAACCATGGTAGACCGACAAGACTGCAAAGCGCTTGCCTGAGACCGACGTGATGATCGGCAAAGTAGTGTCCATCGACGTGGCCCCGCCTGACGAAACCGGCGCCAGCGGACCGAACACACGGCATAAGAGCGGCGCACACAGCAGCGTGATAATCTCTCGCGAGATATTGGCCAGCAAGGCAATGGTGCCGAGTTCCACCCCACGGTATTCCGTGATGAATATGCTTGACAGAGAATAATATCCGAAGCCTGAACCGATGGCAAGCACGTCGGCGGAACTGCGTTCAGGCAGAAACAGACCGACCGCGAGGCACCCGGCCAGAGTGCCGACGATGGTGGTGAGCGGCAACAGCAACAACCTTGGCTCAAGGCTTCTGATGCTCATTTTCAATTCGGAAATGTTGTGACCGATACCGAGTCCTACACAGAAAATCAACGCTGACAGCGCCAACATGCTGATGTCGACACCAAGACTGCCGACATCAAGCAGACCCGAATAGCCAACTAAAGCGCCCGCAATGAAAAATCCGACGATTATAAGGCTTCCTCTCATTTTCCACCCCCTTCCCTGCCGGCTTTCCGCCAGAGCAACATCGCCAGGACAGAACTGCCCAACACTCCGCCAAGACTTATCGCAAACGCCTCCAGCCCCAACGATGCAATCCATCTGACAACGCGTTCATTGCCTCCGGCTTCGGCACCGAGCAGAAACAAAAGCAGCCACACAAAACCGATCTGCACATTGTCAAGCCATTTCAGTTGCATGCGCCGCACAAAATACCCGACCATAATGCCGAGCGCCATCATTGTCAATATAGTAACCATAGTGCAAAATTAAGAAATTCCGCTGACTCCACCGGCCCACGACAGAGTCAGCGCAGAAAAAGACGGCGAAGCATCCTGAAACGCCCCGCCGCCAATTTTTTATTTAAAGCTATACAGATCAGTAGAGTTCGATTTCGTCAACAAAGAGGAAGGCGGGAGCGGGATGACCGCCATGCCATTCGGGAAGCACGTGTTCGGAAAGAGCCACAACCTTGGCATAGCGGGCCTTGACCGGCTCAAACGTCAGACGATGCTCGATAATGCCTTTGGGCGAATCGGCAGTAGCCGGCTCATAATCTTCCGAAGCCACTTCGGTGAACTCTTTGCCGTCGGCCGACACAAGCAGGCGCACTCCGCGTGCATTGAACACCCAGTCGTCACGGTCAACGAATGTGCGCACCACCAGCTCCTTCAGTTCCTGCTCCGATCCGAGATCGATCACGGCCTCCATGTCGGTGCCGTTGAAACCGAGATAGCGTCCGGTGCGGATGTTTCCATTGCCGCGAATGCCGTCAACGAGCGTCGGCGCGCCGCCATAGGTATAGTTGGAATGTGTCGGGGTGAGCAGGTCGATGTGGCGGTTGCTCGCCTTGTTGAACTTGAATTCCTCGCGCAGCGGAGCAGTGGATCCGCCGCCCACAGGGAATGCCTTGGCCATGAAGATGCAATCCTTGCCGATCACGAACGGACCGGTGTAGAGAGTCGAATTTTCAGTAGGAACGGTGCCGTCGGTGGTATAGCGCGCCGGAGTGTCGCCCATGGTGAAGAGCGTCACTTTGACTCCGCCGGTAGCGGTGTCGGGAGTGAATTCAGCCCTCACATTGAACAGGTGGCGGGCATAATTATAGCCATACACGTCATAGAGTTTCATCAGCTTGAGCAGGCGCTTCGAGAAAGCGTCATAATCCTTGGTGGCGGGATCACACCACTGCACCTCGCTGAGAGCGGCCATGCGCGGCAGCACCATATATTCCACATGGCGGAAATTCGGTATATATTCAGTCCACACATTGGCCTGTATGCCCATTATGCGGTTCTGCTCCTCCTCCGAGAGTCCTGACGGACGCGGGTTGTAGGAATAGACGTGAGGCAGAGTCACGCAGCCGCCGATTGCCAGAGGCTCGTTGGAGGTGTCCTCGGTCTGATAGTAGTCGAAATAGAAGTAATTGTTGGGGACCATTATAGCGTCGTGTCCCTGCTTGACTGCCTCGCGTCCGCCCTCTTCGCCACGCCATGACATTACGGTGGCATTGGGGCTGAGACCGCCTTCAAGAATCTCGTCCCAGCCGATCATCTTGCGACCGCGGTCGTTGAGGAATTTTTCGGCATGGGTGATGACATAGCTCTGGAGATACTCTTCGGCCGAATGCTTGTCGTCGCCCTTGATGCCGAGTGCCTTGATCTTGGCCTGGCACTTGGGGCACTCCTTCCAGCGCACTTTCGGACATTCGTCACCGCCCACGTGGATGTATTCCGACGGGAACAGCTCGACCACCTCCGACAGCACGTCGTCGATCAGCTCCATCGTCTTGTCGTTGCCGATGCAGAGCACTTCCTCGCTCACGCCCCACTGCGGCCACACTTCATACGGGCCACCGGTGCAACCGAGTTCGGGATATGCGGCCAGGGCACCCATCATGTGGCCGGGCAGGTCGATTTCCGGAATCACGGTGATGTGACGGTCGGCGGCATATTTCAGAATGTCGCGCACTTCGTCCTGAGTGTAATATCCGCCGTAAGGAATGTCGTCATAATGTCCCCACTCCTTGGCGATCATGGTTTTGGCGCGCTTTGAGCCGACTTCTGTCAGTTTCGGATGCTTCTTGATCTCCAGACGCCAGCCCTGATCGTCGGTCAGATGCCAGTGCAGGCGATTGAGGTTGTGGAGCGCCATTATGTCCAGATAGCGCTTGACGGAATCGGTGTTGATGAAATGACGGCTCACGTCGAGGTGCATTCCGCGATAGCCGAATTCAGGTGCGTCCTTGATGCTCACTGCCGGAAATTTCAGCAGTTCGCCCTCCGGGACAGGCATTCCGACTGATTTGCGCAGAGTCTGGATGCCATGGAATGTGCCGGCGGCCGATGCTCCGTTGATCACAATGTTCTGATGAGTCACAGCCAGCTCATAGGCTTCGGGGTTGTCGCTTTTCAGGTCGTTGACCAGCATTATGGCATTGGCCTTCGGGCGCTTTGTGGTGATCGACGGGCGAATGCCTGTCAGGTCAAAAATGTAGTCAGCCAGAAGTTCGGCATTGCGCTTCTGCGACTTGTCGGTCTTGTTATAGACGATCTTTGTGGTTGACAGCAACGGGAAATCATTCTGTCCGGCCACGGTCGAAATGGAATTAGGCAGAGGCACCACGCGATAGTCGGCAGTCACGTCGGCATGAGCCGAAACCGAGGCCATAGCGGCAGCGCCTGCCACTAATGATAAGATCAGTTTATTCATTAATGGAAAATGTGATAATATAGATGGTATTAAAATTTTTTTGAGTGCTCAAAGTTAGCAATTTTCGCCGGAATATGCTAATTTTGCAGAAAAATTATATCGCAATATGAAACGTTTGCTCGAAGTTTGCGCGGGGTCTTACGACTCTGCTATTGCCGCGGCCCGAGGTGGGGCGGCCCGTATAGAACTCTGCTCCGGTCTGGCCGACGGCGGCGTGACTCCGTCGGCAGGACTCATCAAGGCAGCCCGCACCATACCGGGGCTGAAAGTCAACGTGCTGATCCGCTCGCGCGAAGGCGATTTTCTATATGACAAGGAGGAGGTTGAGCTGATGGCCCACGACGTGAGAGTCTGCCGTGAGGCTGGCTGCGACGGAGTGGTGATCGGCGCGCTGACGCCCGACGGCGATGTGGACGTCGAAGCCTGCCGGCTCCTGATGGCCGAAGCCGGAGAAATGGAAGTGACGTTTCACCGCGCGTTCGACCTATGTCGCGACCCGCAGTCAGCTCTCGAGACCCTGATCGGACTCGGTTGCCGCCGGGTATTGACCTCCGGTCTCGCAGCATCGGCTCCTGAAGGAGCGCAGACTCTCTCTTCGCTGGTTGCTCAGGCCGCAGGACGCATCATCATCCTGGCCGGCGGCGGAGTCAATTCCGGAAACGCAGCGAAACTTGTGGCCGATACCGGAGTCACCGAAGTCCATGCATCGGCTCGCGCGGCAATTCCTTCGCCCATGCGTTTCCGCCGTGGCGGAGTGAGCATGGGAGTGCCCGGAGCTGACGAATATTCACGCAAAGTGACCTCGGCCGATGAAGTCAGCGCCATCGTCGCAGCCATAAACAGCCTTTCGTAACCACAGAACACCGTAAGATCCATGACTACCGCTCCAACCTTGAGACAAGACAGCCGAATCGACGTTGTCGACGCCCTGCGCGGATTCGCGCTTCTGGCCATAGTGCTCCTCCATAATCTCGAACACTATAATATTTTTTCCGACGGACTGATTCAGCCGGCATGGCTGACCACTCTTGACCGGTGGGTGACCGACGCGATCTATTTCGTGTTTGCGGGCAAGGCTTACGCCACGTTCTCACTGCTGTTCGGTTTCAGCTTCTATATCCAGATGCGCAACGCGCGTCGCCGGGGCTGCGACTTCCGCCTGAGGTTTGCCTGGCGCATGCTTCTGCTGGTGTGTTTCTCGCAATTCCACGCGCTGTTCTACAACGGCGACATTCTGCTGCTATATGCCGTGTGTGGCCTGATCCTGATCCCGGCATCGTCGTGGAGCGACCGCACGGTGATCATTGTCGCCACACTGCTGATGTTGCAGCCATTCTGCTGGGGCAAGATAGTCTATGCCTGCTTCAATCCCGAGTATGTCGACACCAACTCGCTGTTTGCCAAATATGCGGCATCGGCTGAAGAGGTTGGGCGCACAGGCGGTTTGCTGGCGACACTCGCCAACAACATATGGAACGGACAGCTATATTCCAACTTCTGGCAGGTTGAAGCCGGGCGCCTGTTTCAGACTCCGGCTCTGTTCCTGCTCGGCATGTGGGCCGGACGCAATGAGATTTTTATGCGTTCGGAGCGAAGCTCCCGCTTCTGGAAACGTGCTCTGGTGTGGAGCGTGATCGCAGCTGTGCCGCTGTATGTTCTCAAAACCGCCGTTCCCCCGATGATCGCAAATATCACCATTCTGTCATATTATGGCATTGCTGCGTCGATGATCTATAATTTCGCATTCATGGTCTTTCTGGTGTCGGCTTTCGTGCTGTTATGGTTTCATAAAGGCAATAAGGGTTATAAGTTTCAGAATTTCATAATTCCTTATGGAAAAATGTCTCTGACAAACTATATTTTCCAGTCAATCATAGGAGTGGCCGTCTATTATCACTGGGGACTGAATCTGTGGAACCAGGTCGGAGCGACCGGTTCGGTCATTATCGCCCTGGCCATATTCGGAATCCAGTATGCGTTCAGCCGCCGATGGCTGTCGACCCACAGGCAGGGTCCGCTTGAGCGTCTGTGGAAACGCGGCACCTGGATTTCAGCACAATAATTGATGACACACACCGTTATATAAAAAATATATAATCTATATGAAACACCGACTATTAACCATGCTGATCCTGCCGGCCATGCTCACAGTCGCAGCCATGGCAGCTGACTCCACCGAGGATAACAGCGGCCCGATATGGGGTGTGCGCGCCACGTTCGACGTCAACATTCCAGGCAAGTACCACGTAGCCGGCAGGTCGATCAAGATGTTCAACACAGGCTATGGCGGATCGGTCGGGGCGGTGTGTAACCTTTATCTTGGCAATCGCTTCTATTTCGAGCCAGGCGTGTCTCTGTATTACGACACATATAAATATGAAGATTTGACGATCTCCGCCGAACCTTCCGACGCTCCGCAGGTCTTCGATCCCGGACTCTACAAATTCGGAGTTAGAGTGCCGCTTGTGGCCGGCTACACTATTCCACTGAGAAACGACATGTTTCTGTCTGTCTATACTGGGCCTGAACTCAATTGCTCTCTGCGCGGAGAGATCCGGCTTTCCGAATCAGAGAAACAGTTCATGCCTGAGACATCGCTGTTTGGCGACGAATGGAATTTTCGCCGCTTTGATATGGCATGGAAAGTCGGCGTCGCGTTCCCGGTCTGGAACGTAACAGTCAGCATCGACGCCGCTATCGGCGTGACCGATCTGATGAAAGGCGACATAGACTTTCGCGAAAACCGTTGCAGCGTCGGCGTCACATATTACTGGTAGCCGACAGATCCCACGGATGTGATTTCAGATGGCGCTCCATTTCCGGCGCCGGCATCTGGAGCAACTTCGGCGGCTCGGCAAGCAATATGGTGTCGGCCCGCGAAAAAGCCAGGTCAAGTTCATGGGTGGAAAAAACTATTGTCTTTCCGCAATCATGGGCCATAGAAGCCAGCAGATCGGTCAGGCACAGGCGGTTAGGCACATCGAGAAACGAAGTCGGCTCATCAAGCAGAATCACCGGAGTGTCCTGCGCAAGCGCACGCGCCAGCATCACCCGCTGGGCCTCGCCGTCGCTGAGGGTCAAAAGTTCGCGCGACGCGAACGAGGATGTTTTGGTTAGCGCCATGGCATGATCCACCGCCCTGCAGTCGCCTGGCGACAGGCGGCCGAAGCCTCCGGTGAAAGGCGCGCGGCCAAGCGAAACGACATCACGACACGTCAGCCGGCTCACTCTGATACGTTCGGTGGTGACTATGGCGAGCACCGATGAGAGAACAGCCGGTCTGGCCGTTGTCACATCAATTCCGTCAATCAGCACTCGCCCGGCCACCGGACGGTCTGTGCCGGCCATGACTCGGAGAAGCGACGATTTTCCCGCACCATTGCGGCCGATAAGCGCACAAAGTGTACCTTTTTCCACTGTTGCCGAAACGTCCGACATCAAAGATTGCGCACCCCGATGGGCGATTGTCAGATTCTCTATTCTGATCATTTATTAGCAAGTACAACCCACACCACCACTGGAATACCGACCAGCGACGTTATGGAATTAATGGGAAGAGCCAGCAGTTTGGCCGTTATGTCACACACGATCATGACCGCGGCACCAGTCAGCGCCGAAGCAGGAATCAGAATGCGGTGGTCAGCAGTGCGGAAGAGCGCACGGGCCACGTGAGGGATTGCCAGACCGATAAAACCGATCGGTCCGCAAAAAGCAGTGACGGTTCCGGCAAGCAGGGTTGTCGAGAGAATTATCACCGTGCGCGAGCGCTTCAGGTCAAGTCCGAGCGAACGCGCATAATTCTCGCCAAGAAGCAACATGTTCAGCGGTTTGACTGTGAACATTGCCATGAGCGCGCCGGCCGCTATGCCACCGAGAAAAACGGGAAACTGCGCCGACGTGACGTCGCCGAGTGTGCCCATAGTCCAGATCACATATGATTTGAGAGAGTCATCACGGCTAAGATATTGAAGCACCTGGACCACCGCACTGATGGCCGACGAAAGCATGATGCCGAGAATAAGTATCACCATTATATCTTTTATTCTGGCTCCGGCCACGGTGATAAGCAGCAGCATTGCAGCGGCTCCGGCCCATGCGGCCAAAGCAACCCCGATGGAGGAGACCGCTCCGAAAAGCGGCGCCCCGAGCATGACAATGGCCACACCGAGCGACGCGCCGGAGCTGATGCCGAGCACGTAAGGACCGGCCAGAGGATTGCGGAAAAGCGTCTGCATCTGCAGGCCGCTGACCGACAGTGCCATTCCGGCGAGCATGGCGACCAAAGCCTTGAGCAGCCGGATGTGGCGCACAATGAGCACCGATGCGTCGTCGGCCTCGCCACAAAGCGCCGCCCACACCTCCGACAGCGGCATATTTACCGCTCCGACGCATATGTCGGCAGCCATCAGCGCCACAGTCAGAGCGACAAGAATCAGTATGAGCGTGCGTGACTTCACTTCAGCCGATAGAAATATGTGGTCAATGCGGAATCGCCGCGCATGATGCGCGACAGATCGTCAAGCACAAGATCAGGACGCGCCACACCGCTCTCCCAGAAATCTGGCACGGAGTTGAAAACCGGACCGTCAAACCGGATCTTGGGCACCATCAGCCGCAACTGATCCAGAGTCTGCGCCTGGCCGGGCTGCAACCAGATGTCGGCTGCGCCGACAAGCCGGGCTGCCTCTTCAATGTCGACCGGCATGGAGATGCCGGAGCTATTGCCGGTGTATATGTATGATCCGCCGGCATCGGCAATCAGCCTGACCATATAGGAATCAGACGACGGCATGAACCAAACGTCGGAATATGGCGCATTAAGCATCACACGTGGTGACTGATCCCCTACTCTTCCGGCCAGACAGGCGGCGGCGATTGAATCATAAGCCATCGCCACAGGCCGGAACGCGGCTTCGGCCTTGTCACGACAGCCGGTCAGTTCTCCGAGCGCGACAGCCCATTCCGCACGTGCAAGCGGCGTGTTTTCAAGATATTCGCCTATATAAGCATAGGGCACCGCAAGCTCGTCAAGTTTTTTTTCCATAGCGCTGGCGCCGTTGACGCCAAACAGCAACACAAGGTCAGGCCTGGATGCGATCAGCCGCTCATAGTCGACCGCCCCGTCATATCCGACATCGGCAACCGAATCCCGCCGCGAGCTGACCGTGGGGTTGCTGACATAGTCCAGACCGCCGACTCCGACCACCTTGTCGGCTGCGCCAAACAAATCGAGCAGACCGATCTGCGACGTGCTCATGCACACTACCCTGCCGGCCGATCCATTGACAGCCATGACTCCAGCCGGCGGCACCTCGCCGCCACGGGCCATAAATATCATCTTTCTGACGGAATCGGCTCCCTGCCACGGGTTGCACACTTCGATCAGTGTGGATTCATGGCCCGGCACACGGAGAATCCTGAATCCAGAGGCATAAGCCGGCTGATAGACAACCTCCGTGAATTCGTCAGGCACAGGGCCGGACTTCACGCATCCGGCTCCACCGCAGAGCGTCAGCAATGCGGCTATATAAGTAATAATGCGTCGTATAATCATCGTGTTATCAGTTTCACTGCAAAATCAATCATGGTGTCATGGCCGTCGAGCGCGGCAACGGCGTCAAGACCGACGGCACAGCCTTTGTCAGGCTCAATGCCCGACTCGGTCACACGGCCTTGGTGGTCAAGAATGGAGACCGCACTCATTCTCACGCCCCATCCGCATGGCAATTCCGAGGAATAAGGCATGCCGGAGCCTCCGCCTGTGGTTGCTCCGGCCACTGTCACATTCGGCATCGCCCGGAGCACCGCCACAAAGAAATTGGCGGCCGAAAACGTCGATCGGTTGGTCAGCAACACAACCGGTCTGGTCCACAAGACGTTGCCTGACGGCGCAGGCGAATATTCTATGGCGAATGGCTCTGAAAAATCATCATGTCCGGGGCCTGTCTTATGCATGATATAGCCGACGGTGGTCGTTTCCGGAATGAAATGCGAGGCAAGCACTTCGGCATAGGAGAGGTTGCCGCCTCCGTTGTCGCGCACGTCAATGATCAGTCCGGCACACGAGTTGAAATAATTCAGGATATAGTCTATGTTGCCGTGGCCGATCCCGACAGTGAATGAAGGCACCCGCATATAACCGACGTTGGATGGGAGAATGCCATAAAATATATCACCGAGCTGCTGATAGTTGAAATTGAAGTAATATTGTTCGACAAGGCGCAAGTCGAAATTCTGAGGGTAGTCGCTCCACCAGCCGCGATAGTAGGAGGTGGCAAACGGAGCCGACAGATTGGTGTGTCCGTCGCGCAACTCATCAAGCATCGCGGCACACACGCTGAACAACTGACGCTTCGTCATGTCCTCACGCACCATCGGCGCATAGCGGTCATGAATCTCACGCCAGTCAATATCTTTCTCTTCAAAGAAACAATAATGCTCGTCAATGACCCTCCAGAGCGCCTCGAAGTTTCCACTGGGCGAGTCCTGATGTTCAGGCAGCGGGTGACATGCCGGCAGCAGGCAGAACAGGAGCAGACAAATGTAGATGATTCGTCGAGACATAAGTATTATCTATCAATAGAATGCGGATATGGTTTCGGTTTCGGCAGACAACTGTCGGCGCGGATTGAGCATGAGCCACTCTCCGCTGATGCCGATGGTGACGGTGTGGGCCTCCACCCTGTCGGTTATGCCGCCGGATCTGCTTGAGATGACATCGGCCCGGTAGCCGATCCGCAATGCAGTCGCGCCAAAGCGCAAGTCGGCCGTCAGCAGGCTCTTGAAACGCCGGTATGATCCAGGCCAGGCGCAATGCACAAGTCCTGAACGGTTGCCAAGCGCTATTTCATAATACAACTCACCATAGTCAGGACAGAAAAAGGCTCCGATAAGCGGCACCGACGGCTGCCATCGAAACAGAATCGGCAGATTGCCGGCACGCAGCGCATATGTGGCATAGGCCGTGAGTCCGCACGTTGCCGCGACTTCCGCCTGAGCCGGATTATTGCCGTTGCGCGGCAGATAAAGCACTCCGAGATCCAGATCGGCTTCCGGGCCGAAGCCAAGAGTCAGTCCAGGCAACGCGTCAATGCGGTTGCGCCACATCATGGCCCACGACGCCCGAAGGTCAAGCCCCCACATCACGGAATTACGCGCCGGGCTCAGTGTGCGGTCAAGATCTGCTCCGACAGTGAGCCGCATTACCCAGTCGCGCGGATTGAAGCGCATGGCCTGCCACCGCTCCAGCCCTACCCCGGCACGCCATCCATTGTAGCGCAACGGCGACAGATAGGTGTTGGCCCGGAGCACTTGTCCGGCTTCGACGGTCCACGCCGACGTGACCGGCCGCACCGGCTCTGCGGCCCATGTGCGTCCGGCCGCCACGCCCACCAGCAATAGCAGACTAAAAAAGATGTTGCTGACCGTTAATCTCATCGCGCACTTCTTCATCGCTGACATCATCGTCGCCTTCGGATCCCGCAGGTCCGGCCAACGCGTCAGCCACCGCCTCTTCGCCATCAGCTGAGTCAGGGGCCAATTCCTCTCCGCCGTTTTCAGCTTCAGGGTCTTCCAGCTCGACCGGCTCCAGTTCAGTCACTTCGTCAAGCTGCCATGTTGTCAGACGTTTGCCCTTTGCTTTATATGATTTCACCGCAATGAACTCTGCCGCCATCACTTCCATCGGTTCGCGGAATTCGTCACCGCCGCCGAATGTGATCCGGAACCTGGCACCGGGAGCATCGCTCAGAGCGATCAGGCGCGAAGCCGGGTTCTCGCCGATAAACCGCTGTTTTTTTGCAGTAGGCTCAAAGGCAAACCGCTTGATATAAGGATAGCCCTGATCGGCATCGAACAGAACGGCGCTCCACACCGTGCCCTGACGGAAGCGCTCGATGCGGAGTATGCCTTCTTCATAATGATTTGTGGCATCAAACGTCGAAGTATAGAACTCGCCGTTGCGCAAAACAACCAGCACCAGGTCTGTGCCCGAGAATTCTCCCAGATATTCGCCGCGGCCGTCATAGTTCAGGCGAAGCACGTCAGGATCAAACCAGACCTTGCGTCCGCCAAGCGTCGATGCGCCGCGCTCACGCAGCGAGAAACGATGCACTTCATTGCGGGTCACGATATTGCCCCGGCTTTGTTTGCCCTTGATGGCCAGTTCACCGAAGTCAACGTCAAACTGCAGTTTGTTGAGGCGCGCCTTCGGTTTCAGAGTCACTCTCACAACCTCGGCCTCGCCGTTGGGGTTTCGGGAGAAATAACACACGCGTGATCCTGGAGTGCCCTGCGTCAGATCATACTCTTTGTCGCGGGTTATGCCTGTCACAAAGAAACGCTTCATATAATATGTACCCTCGCGGCCGTCGCGATAGATCACATTATATATCGTGCGTTGATCGTTGCGCTTGAACACGTCGATATGTTCTATATTTTTTCCTACCGAAAGCTTTTCCTGCACTTTGACGACCTTATATTTGCCATCGCGATAGAAAATGATCACGTCGTCAAGGTCAGAACAAGGCGCAATGAATTCATCTTTGGTCAGCGAGGTGCCGATAAATCCTTCCGACCTGTTGATATAGAGTTTTTTGTTTGCTTCGGCAACCTGCGCGGCCTCGATGGCGTCAAACGAGCGCACCACAGTGTGGCGCGGATAGTTTGCGCCATACTTCCGCTGCAACCCGAGGAACCAGTCGACAGTATAGCCGGTAATGTCTGACAGATGGGTGTCAATCTCCGCTATGCGTTCGCGATATGAAGCTATCAGCTCATCGGCTTTCTGCACACTGAACCGCAGGATGCGCCCCATCTTTATCTCATATAGCCGCTGCACATCTTCGTCGGTCACCGGACGGATGAACTGTGGCGCCCATGGCTCCAGACGCTTCATTATGTGGGCCGTGGCCTCATCGAAAGAGCGGCTCTGCTCGTATTCCTCATCCTTATAGATGCGTTCCTCGATGAATATGCGTTCAAGCGACGCGAAATGAAGCATTTCGCTAACCTCTCCACGCTTGATCTGCAACTCGCGGCGCAACATCTCCCGAGTCGCCTCGGCACTGTGGCGCAACACGTCGCTGACGCCAACAAAACGTGGCTTCTTCTGATCGATGACACAGCAGTTGGGATAGACGTTGATCTCACAGTCAGTAAAGGCATAGAGCGCATCTATGGCCTTGTCGGACGACGTGCCTGGCTGCAGATAAACCATCACACGGGCCTGGGCCGATGTCATGTCATCAACCTTGCGCACCTTGATTTTTCCCTTTTCAGCCGCCTTGAGAATCGACGATATGAGCGACGTCGACGTCACGCCGAAAGGAAGCTCAGTGATGGCCAGTGACTTGCTGTCGACCTTCTCGATCTTGGCGCGTATCTTCACTGCACCGCCGCGCTGACCGTCGTTATATCGCGAAACATCGATGAACCCGCCGGTCACAAAATCCGGATAAAGCGTGAATTCCTCGCCACGCAGACAGGCCACAGAAGCGTCGATCAGCTCGTTGAAGTTATGCGGCAGAATCTTGCACGACAGACCGACAGCGATGCCTTCGGCCCCCTGCACCAGCAGCAACGGAAACTTCACCGGCAACGCCACCGGCTCATCCTTGCGGCCGTCATAGCTTTTGGTCCATTCGGTGAGCTTGGGATTATACAGCACCTCGAGCGCAAACGGACTCAGACGCGCCTCGATATATCGGCCGGCAGCCGCACGGTCGCCAGTCAGCACATTGCCCCAGTTGCCCTGCGTCTCCACAAGCAACTCCTTCTGGCCAAGCTGCACCAGCGCGTCATTGATCGACTGATCGCCATGAGGGTGATACTGCATCGTATTGCCAACGATGTTAGCCACCTTATTGAAGCGGCCATCGTCCAGAGTCTTCATCGAATGAAGGATACGACGCTGCACTGGCTTGAGGCCGTCGGCCATGTCAGGCACAGCACGCTCCAGAATCACATAACTCGCATAATCAAGATACCAGCTGCGATACATCGACCGCAACTGATAGCGCACGGTGTCACCATCGGCTGGGAGTTGCATTCCGGCCGTTTCGGAATTAGAAATAAGTTGTTCATCGTCCATATAGCCACAAAAATACAATAAAAAACCCAACTAAACAAAAAACTATTTGCAGAATTCAAAAAAAATGCCTACCTTTGCACCCGAAATCGATCAGGAGAGATGGCAGAGTGGTCGATTGCGGCGGTCTTGAAAACCGTTGAGGGTCACACCTCCGGGGGTTCGAATCCCTCTCTCTCCGCAAAAAAGCCTGCTTGTCAGGCTTTTGTTGTATCTACGCCCAATTTTGCACCCAAAACGGGGGTCAAAGTTGGGTGTTTTTATTCGGTTAAGCGCTAAAGCGATGACTTAACTCCGTGGGCTGGTCAAAAAAGAAACGGCATTTATATAGCCCGGACCAAAGCAGAGTTACGTTGTTAGGAATAAACAAATTCAGTATCTAACAGTGAGCATATAGCCTATACCTCGTTGATTAATCAAAGATATTGACGGGTCATAACGGAGGTAATGGCGAAGTTTGTGGATGAATCCATGCAGAGAATTACGACTATAGGGGTCATCGCGCTGCCATATAAGTTGCATCATTGTGGAGGCATCAACTGTGTGTCCCACATTTACAATCAATTCTTTTAATAGTTTTGCTTCAATCAGCGACAATTCTATGCCTCCGTTGTCTTTATGCGAAAGTATTTGCGTTGAAAGGTCAAGGGCATAGTCTCCGATTTCAAATAGATTATCCTCATCCTTGACATTCCTGCGGAGCAATGCCTTGATGCGGACTATCAATTCGAGCATTTTGAACGGCTTTTTAAGGTAGTCATTGCCACCAAGTTCAAACCCCTCCACAATATCGTCAATCTCGGATTTTGCAGTCAGGAAAAGCAGCGGAACATTTCGGTTTATCTGCCTTATTCTCCGCCCCATCTCAAAGCCGTCCATGCGGGGCATCATCACATCGGCGATAATAAGGTCGGCTCCATGTCGGGTAAACTTTTTAAGGCCATCCTCACCATCACCGGCAGTCAGAACTTCAAAGCCATCACGCTGCAAGGTCTCTGAAACAATCATCGACAATGTAGAGTCGTCCTCTACCAATAATATCCTGTCTTTCATTGATTACTGAATTTAATAGTGAATCTGCTTCCTTTACCCGTTTTGCTTTCCACGCCAATTGACCAACCATGCTTATCAATGATGGATTTTACATAGAAAAGCCCTATGCCGTATCCCCGAACATCGCTTCTATTGCCGTGAGGCACACGATAGAATTTGCTCCAGATTTCGGGTAAGGATTTTTCAGGTATTCCGATTCCATTATCAGCTATTGATACTCCTTTGGCATCTGCCTTGATTATGATAGAGACCGAATCGCCAGAGTATTTGATGCTATTGTCAATAAGATTGCCGATTACATTTGAGAAATGTGTTGGGTCGGCTTCGACGGTGGCATCCTTCTGACATTCCAAAACAATCTCACAAGGTTTGTCTGCTTTCAGCTTTTGTTGTTCTATAATATTTATCAGGAACTCTTTGAGGTCGATCTTCTCTTTTGCCATAGTCAGATTTTTCCGTCGTTCCATACTCATGGCGAGAA
>CAMWSS010000039.1 GCA_947177035.1 uncultured Porphyromonadaceae bacterium
CAGAGATATGCGACCCCAGCGTTAACAAATATTGGGGAACGGGGTCTAAAAAAATGCACAAATTTGCAATCAATGCTGTAATTGACTATTTTTGCATAACCAAATCACATTTATACCCTAAAATCTAATGAATAAGCCCTTGAGCATAACTCTGGCTTTGATGGCCGGATCTTTGGCCTTGTCTGCCCAGTCCATGACCGAATGGCAGAACCATCAGGTCAACGAACTCAATCGCATGCCGGCGCGTGCGGCATTTTATCCTTTCACTAATGCGGCATCGGCTGCCGCGAATACCCCTGACGCAGATTCAAATTATCTGTCGTTGAACGGACTCTGGAAATTCAACTGGGTGAACAACGCCAACGAACGCCCGACTGACTTCTTCAAGGCCGGTTTCAATGACAGCGGCTGGGCCGAGATGCCGGTGCCCGGAATGTGGGAATTGCACGGATACGGCGATCCGCAATATGTCAATGTCGGATACGGATGGCGCAATGATTTTCCCAGCGATCCGCCAAGAGTGCCGGAAGCGAAGAATCATGTCGGCTCTTACCGCCGCACGGTCGAGATTCCCGCAGATTGGTCCGGACGCGACATCATCGCCCATTTCGGCTCGGTTACTTCCAATATATATCTGTGGGTCAACGGTCGTTTTGTCGGTTACAGCGAAGATTCTAAACTTGAAACCGAATTCGATCTGACAAAATATCTGAAGCCAGGAAAGCCGAATCTGATTGCATTTCAGGTTTTCCGCTGGTGTGATGGCAGTTATCTCGAAGATCAGGATTTCTGGCGGCTGAGCGGCGTGGCTCGTGACTCGTATCTCTATTCCCGTCCGCGGGAGGCTTCGCTCGCCGATATCAGAGTGACGCCTGATCTTGTGAATGACTACTCTGACGGACTGCTCGACATAGACCTCACGGTGAAAGGTTCGCCGAGGATTGACCTTGTGCTCACTGATCCTGACGGAAATGAAGTGGCAAGGGAAACAACACGCGGCGGCGGCAAGAAGCAGATCACGATGAACGTGGACAAACCGCTTGCATGGACGGCCGAGACGCCGGCGCTCTACACGCTCACGGCCACAGTCGCCGGCGGCGGCGGAAAGACCCTGGAAGTGGTGCCTGTGAAGGTCGGTTTCCGCAAGGTGGAGATAAAAGACAAGCAACTCCACGTTAACGGAAAGCCGATCATAGTCAAGGGTGTTGACCGTCATGAGCTTGATCCCGACGGTGGTTATGTTGTGAGTCGCGACAGGATGCTTCAGGATCTGCGCATCATGAAGGAAAACAACATCAATGCCGTGCGCACAAGCCATTATCCCAACGACAATCAATGGTATGATCTGTGTGACTCTGTTGGCATATATGTGGTCGCCGAAGCGAATCTCGAGAGCCACGGCATGGGTTATGGTGATCTGACACTTGCCATACGTCCTGACTGGGAGCTGGCTCACATGCAGCGCAACCAGCGTAATGTGGCGCGCAATTTCAATCATCCTTCGGTGATTGTCTGGTCGATGGGTAATGAAGCCGGCGACGGTCCCGCTTTTGAAAAGGTCTATAAATGGATCAAGGCCGAAGATCCCGGAAGGCCGGTGCAATATGAGCGTGCCGGGTTCAATGCATGGACAGATATACTCTGCCCGATGTATGCTTCGCCGGAATGGATCGAGAACTACTGCACCAATCAAAACAACAACCGCCCGCTGATCCAGTGTGAATATAACCACGCGATGGGCAACTCATGCGGAGGGTTCAAGGAATATATGGACCTGACCAGAAAATTCCCGATAAATCAGGGCGGTTTCATCTGGGACTTTGTGGACCAGGGGCTGCGCTCGACAGGCAAAAACGGCAAAATGATCTATGCCTATGGCGGAGACTATAATCCTTATGATGCCTCCGACAATAACTTCTGCAATAATGGCCTGATTTCGCCTGACCGTGTGCCCAACCCGCACATGGCCGAAGTGGCACATCAGTATCAGAGCATATGGGTGTCGCCGGTCAATCTGGCAAAGGGCGAGATTTCGGTGTTCAATGAAAACACTTTCACGGATCTGGGCAACTACACGCTGCGCTGGACTCTGCTGGCCGACGGCAGGCCGATCGAGACCGGAATGGTTGACAGACTCGACATTCCAGCAGGGTCATATGCCGTGATGACGCTCCCTTATACGTTACCGAAGACGGCCGACGGCGAATTGCTGCTGAACGTAGAGTTCCTGACAAAGAAAGAGTCTCAACTGATTCCGGCCGGACACGTACAGGCCAGAAATCAGCTTCACATTGCCGCTCATAAGTTCGCCATGCCGCAGTTTGTTGACGCTTCTGCCGCTCCGGCGCCGACTGTCGCCGACAACAACCACAACCGCCTGATTGTCGGCGGTGCAGGTTTCCGTCTGGAATTTGACAAGACCGACGGCATGCTCTGCTCATATGAGGTTGACGGCATCCAGATGCTTGCGCCCGAGGGCCGGCTCACTCCTAACTTCTGGCGTGCGCCCAATGACAATGAGTATGGCGCCGACACTCCGCGCCGCCGCAAAGTCTGGCGTAATCCGGTCATGCAGCTCAGAGGGCTGAACCACAGTGAGCAAGATGGCAAAGTTCGGGTCAGCGCGGTCTATGACATGCCTGAAGTAAGCTCGGTCTACACCATGGACTATGTGATCAACAATGCCGGTCAGCTAATGCTTGAAACAAGCCTCACGCCTGGAAGCGATGCGCAGGGTGTGCCGGAAATGATGCGGTTCGGCATACAGATGCAGATGCCGCAGGCAATGGACGTCAGCCGCTATTATGGCCGCGGACCGGTAGAAAACTATTCCGACCGCCGCACCGCCGCATTTATCGGAGAATATGAGCAGACAGCGGCCGAACAGGCTTATCCCTATATCAGGCCGCAGGAAACCGGAACAAAGAGCGATATGCGCCGGTGGACGCAGACCGACAAAGGTGGCCGCGGAATCCGCGTAACTTCGCCGGCGCCTTTCTATGCTTCGGCCACCAACTACTCCATCGAGTCGCTTGACAATGGCGACTTTAAGACCCAGCGCCATTTCCAGGAGGTTGATCCTGTTGATTATGTGAATCTGCTGATCGATAGCGAACAGACCGGTCTTGGCGGCATTGACAGCTGGGGCGCGGCTCCGCTGAGGCAGTATCGCATGCCGTTTGGTCCGCAGAAACTTACAATAATGCTGACCCCCGTCAGATAAAAACTGAAATCCAGGACACGTCTGCGTTGCGCCTGCAATGCGGACGTGTCTGTTTTTTTAGAGTCTGTTTAATGAAGCCATCATGTCTGTTTGTGGCCATTGCTGTCGCCTTGGCCTTTCCGGCAGAAGGACGTGATTCGGGGGCGGCCTCGCAGACCGACGCCGTTGTCGATCCCGGAATGGAAGGTCTGGGCATTATTGACAGCGACGAAGAGGAGGAAATCCTTGAAATACTGAAAGAAAACAGAGACGAAGCGGAAAATGCCGAACCGGAGGATCTGACGTATGAAGCCGAGCATGAGGAATGGATGGAGGCTTACGACGATCTGTGTGCACTCTATGAAGATGCTCTCGGACAGGGCAAGGGCCTGCTTCTCACATTCTGACCGATTCAGGCGTTGAGCCTGACTGATACTTTACTGCTGACACTTTGCGAAATGCTGGAACGAATTTATGAAATAGATGATTTGAGGTTGCTTCGGGAGTTCCTGTCAGGCATTGACGGGGTCAGGGAGCTTTTGCTTACTGAGTTTCAGAGATATTCTCATTATCAGAACGCGACGGAGTGGAACATTGCTGTCAGGCTCTGTGAATGTCTGGCCATTGTAGGGTGGGGAGACCGGGAGCCGCTCGAGGCTGTAAAAGGAGTTTCGTTTAATGGCAGGCCAAACACTTTTTTTGTGAACCGGAATGCCGAGCCGCGCTTTCTGGATGCCGTCTGGTCGTCCAGAAATAGCGGCGTGGCCATTGATGGCAGGCTGTCGTTTTTTCACGACGGTTCCGGCTCTCCGATCCCTATCGGAGAAGAGACCGGCGAACCACAGCCTTATCTCCTGGCAACTCAGCGCAATTGGATAGCAAAAAATCCGATATTCATTACTCGCGGTCTCGCAAATTGTTATGAAAACTCCAAGGCCGTGATCGATAGTCTGGAGAAGGAGCTCAAGCCGGAACTGAACGTCAGGATGCGTCCGGAATTATACGGCGCGGCGATCAATCGGATTGTTCTGAACTGTTCGTTCAGTTTCTATGATAATTACCATTGCAAGACGAATTATATCATAGCTGACGATTCACTGAAACTGAAACAGAAGGATTTCTATTCAGCTTTGCTGGGCATGTTCTCGCAGAAGGAAATAGACGACAATGGCTATTATCTGAGAAACCGCTTTACTTATGGCCCGTTCAGGTCATCAACCGGAATGATGCGCGTGGGGATTGTGTTTGAAAAGGAGTTCAGCGAGCAGTCGCCATGCAGGCAGAAGCAGGTGTTGAGTGAATATCTCATCCAGGCTGTCCGTCAGTGCGGCCGGCGGTTGCGCCGTAAGATCGACTATGATTTTGAACTGATGGAAGCCGATTTTTCAGCGATATTGCAGGAGTGGAGTGAGAAGGAGGTCGGCCGTTGATGTCTCTGATCAGCATAATGTCCGAGTCATTTCCAGGACGTCGGTGCAATAATCAAGTGCAGCTTTGCGATGGGTGACGATGATTGCTGTGCACGACGCCGGCAGGTGTTCCCGCAGGCGCGCCAACAATTCCCGTTCGGTCGCATTGTCGAGCGACGATGTCGGCTCGTCAAGCAACAGGATGCAGCCGGGTTTCAGTAGTCCGCGGGCAATGGCTATTCTCTGAGCCTGTCCCTCACTGAAGCCGCTCCCGCCTTCGAAGCAAGGAGTGTCAAGGCCGTCGGGAAGGTCTAACACGAATCCGGCCGCGGCCGTTTCGAGCGCCTTGCGCATTTCCTGTTCGGTGGCATCAGGTCTGGCCAGCAGCAGATTCTCGCGCACGGTTCCGTGCATGAGTGTGTTGCCTTGTGGCACATACACGATCGAACGCCTCACTCCGGGGGTGATTGGGCTGGAGGTTCCAGAGGCGGAATATATCTCGGCATAGCCGGCCGACGGTTCTATGAGGCCAAGCATAATTCTGAGCAGGGTGCTTTTGCCGACACCTGTCGCCCCGGTGATGCAAGTGACAGAGCCGGGTCTGAAGTCATGGGTCAGATCGCAGATGACATCTCTGTCGCCGTCGGGATAGCGGTAGCTGACATGGGTCAGCCGCAATCCGGCAGCATGGCCTGGCACTGGCGGCTGCGCGGAGTAATTCTCTATGGGCTGCGATAGGATTCCGTCAACGCGTTCCATTGCCACTGAGGCGCTGATGAATGTCGGGATGCGGCGCGACAGGTCGACGACCGGACGCTGCACCTGAGAGACCAATTGCAGGAATGCCGTCATCATACCGAATGACACGATTCCCGCCGCGAGTCCATAGGCACACCACAGGAATGTGACGGTATAGCCCGCCATGAATCCTGCCGAAACAGCGGTATTGGAGAAAATGGATATGTTGGTGCGACGCAATAGTTTGTCTGTCAGCTTGCTTTGCAGCGAGTCATATCTGTCGGTCCGAGTGTCGGCGCCCATGAGTGTTGACAGCAGGGTGCGATGGCGCAGGCTCTCCTGCAGATATGAGTGCATGCCGCTTTCGTGTTCTCGGATTTCGGTTGTGAGTTGTCGCGTTTTCTTTATGTAGATCTTGCTTGCCAGTAGCGCCAGGGGCATGATCATGACAATGGCGGCCGCCAGGCGCAGATCGAGAATGGCGAGGAAAATGAAGGCGCCCGATAGTTGCAGGCAGACTGATACCATGCCCGGGACAGTGGAGCAGGTCAGTGACGCGAGTGTGGCCACGTCGTCCTGCATGCGGCTGATGGCGTCGCCGGTTGGCATGGCCGAGCGCCCGTTCCAGCGCGTGCAGAGAAGATGATGGAGGAGTCTGCGGCGCATGCGGCTGACGTATTTCGTATATGCCACCGTTTCGATGCGTCGGCGCGCGGCCGTCAGCAGCAGTTGCATCAGAAGGCACGCAATAAGCGATGCCACCGGAAGCCATGACACGCTGTGGGTCGGAGCCGTGGCTTCATCGACAATCGACTTGGTTATCCAGACGAAAAGCAACGCTGCCGCCACGCTGCCACAGCCCACAAGTGCGGATGCCGAGGTGAGCAGCCTGATGCCGGCAGATTCTTCCCATATGCGCCTCAAGGCCGATTTTGGCGATTTTCCGGTTTCGTTACTTTTCATTGGTGATGATATTTAAGATATAATCTGACGGTTCTGACAAACATGCGTCTGGGCAGTGGGGGCAGGTTCTGCAGGAGCGTCAGTATGCGGTTCGTGAATGAAGCT
This sequence comes from uncultured Porphyromonadaceae bacterium, assembly GCA_947177035.1. Taxonomy (GTDB): domain Bacteria; phylum Bacteroidota; class Bacteroidia; order Bacteroidales; family Muribaculaceae; genus UBA3263. The sequence continues at coordinate 6,418 of CAMWSS010000039.1, forward strand.
GAGACATCCCGGCCATTACGGCGGATCGCGGTTATCTTGCCGACGATATTCTCATGGCGGCAACGTTCGGTCTGGCAGAGGTTTGAATCTCCGGCGAGCAGAACTTCGTCGGGCCGCACTCTGATGATCCGGTGCAGAAACACTCCGCGAGGCTCATCACACAGGGCAAGGACCAGATCGTTAAGGCGGTATTCGCCGGTGGCTTCAAGAGAAACCGTGTCGCAGTCGGGACGCAATGTCGGCCACATGCTGTGGCCTTTTGGCGAAAATTCCACCACATGACCTTCCGACAAGTGACCGCGCACTTCTTCAAGCCAGGCCAATGCCGTTGATGAATTGTTGTTTTCCATGCTGTCCGCTCCTGCCATATAGGATGCAAAGTTATGAAAAAAACGGCAGAACAAGGCAGCCTTCTTCAATTATTTGTCGGAGACTTGTCGCCGTGAAAATGAACACAGACGATCTTCGTTGCTGAAGACCGTCTGCGCGATTCTTGTTCTGATGTCAGCGTGGAGCTTAGTTCGGCTTGATAGCTTCGCTGGGGCAAACCTCTGCGCATGAACCGCATTCGATGCAGGTGTCAGGGTCGATGTGGTAGATATCGCCGGCTGAGATAGCGCCGACGGGGCAAACGGGTTCGCAAGTGCCGCAAGCCACGCATTTGTCTGTGATTACGTAAGCCATAACTTCGTAAGTTTAGGTTATTTGGGTGGATAAATTAAATAAGATGTCTTGGTTTTGACAATGCAAATGTAGCGCTTTTTACTGAATCCACCAAATTAAAAAATACACATTTTTAGGTATTGCGCATTATGTTTTTTTATCAGACCTTTGCACCTTGAAATGAGACTGAATGAACTTAATGTAGGCCAGAAGGCCGTTGTTGTAAAGATATTGGGTCATGGAGCGTTTCGTAAACGCTTGATCGAGATGGGATTCGTTAAAGGCAAAGAGATCACGGCCGTGCTCTCGGCCCCTTTGCGCGATCCGGTCAAATATTCTCTGATGGGCTATGAGGTTTCGCTTCGTCACAGCGAGGCCCGCCTGGTTGAGGTGGCGCCTGTTACTGACGGCAGTTCCCGGCATCGCGACAGTGGCGCCGCTTCTCTTAGAACAACATCAGAACCGGCTGTCGCAAATGACGTGTATGCGCGAGCCAGCCGCACCATCAACGTGGCCCTTATCGGCAACCCCAACTGCGGCAAGACGTCGCTGTTCAACATCGCATCCGGAGCGCGCGAGCACGTTGGCAATTACTCCGGAGTCACGGTCGAGGCCAAGACCGGCACATTCACTCATGGCGGATATAAGTTCAATATCGTTGATCTTCCGGGCACCTACAGCCTTTCGTCCTATTCACCCGAAGAACTTTATGTGCGCCGCTATCTGCGCGATGAAACTCCCGATGTGATCGTCAACGTTGTCGTTGCGTCAAATCTCGAGCGCAATCTGTACCTGACCACCGAGTTGATCGACATGGACCGGTCGATGGTAATCGCGCTCAACATGTATGACGAACTCAAAAATTCTGGCCAGACGCTCGATTATGAACTCCTCGGTTCGATGATCGGAGTGCCGATGGTGCCGACTGTCAGCAAGACAGGCGAAGGGGTGGACCGGCTCTTCGACACGATAATCAGAGTGTATGAAGGGCGTGATGAGCAGGTGCGCCATGTCCACGTCAATCTTGGCGACGACATTGAAGGAGTGTTGCGCGGAATCATTGACATAATCAAGACCGACCGGTCGATTTCGCAGCAATTCTCGCCGCGCTATCTGGCCATCAAATTCATGGAGCAGGATCGCGAGGCCGAACAGTTGCTCGCCCACAGTGCGTTCTATGAAAAACTGCTACAGATGCGCGACAACGGACGAAAGGAAGTGGAGCGCCTGCGCGACGAGGATCTGACGTCGGCCATCGCCGCCGAAAAATACGGATATATCGATGGCGCCCTGGCCGAAACAATCAAAGGAGAGCGAACGTCGTCAGCCACCCGCTCCACCGCCATAATCGACGCCTTTGTCACCAACCGCCTTTTCGGCATTCCGCTGTTTCTGGCTGTGATGTTCGGCATTTTCTGGCTCACGTTCAGCGTCGGCAACTATCCGATGGAATGGATTGAGTCAGGCGTGGCATGGATCGGACGGCAGGTCGGCGACCTGATGGCCGAAGGACCGCTGCGCGATATGATCTGCGACGGAATAATCGGCGGGGTGGGCAGCGTCATAGTGTTTCTGCCCAACATCATGATTCTCTATTTCTGCATATCGTTCATGGAAGACTCCGGATATATGGCGCGCGCCGCGTTCATCATGGACCGGGCTATGCACAAAATCGGACTGCACGGCAAGAGTTTCATTCCGCTGGTGATGGGATTTGGATGCAACGTGCCGGCGATAATGGCATCGCGTGCTATCGAAAGCCGGTCGAGCCGGCTCATAACCATTCTGATAAATCCGTTCATAAGCTGCTCGGCCCGACTGCCTATATTCCTTCTGCTCGTTGGCACGTTTTTCAGCGCCCATGCCGCTTTGACATTCTTCGCCCTCTATGCGCTTGGAGTTATCATGGCCATAATAACGGCAAAATTACTTCGCCGCTTTGTCTGGCCGACCGACGAAACGCCATTTGTCATGGAGTTGCCTCCCTACAGAGTTCCGACCATGAAAGCCACCCTGAGCCATATGTGGAGTAAAGCCCGGCAATATCTGCGCAAAATGGGCGGAATCATCCTTGTTGGCTGTATCATAGTCTGGGCGCTCAACTATTTCCCCCGCCACGACGAAAACAATACTGCCACCATCGCGGTCGAAACCGAGTCGATCGATCCTTCCAGCGACTCCTATCTCGAAATGATGGGCAAGGCTGTGAATCCGGTCATGAAACCTCTCGGATTCCATTGGCGCGCCACAGTGGCGGCAATCGCCGGCATTCCGGCCAAAGAAATTGTCGTTTCTACCCTCGGAGTGCTCTACACCGGAGATGAAGAAGCCGACGACACAACTCTCGGCGCTCGCCTCACGACGCCGCCGGCGCCTGGCGCAGCCCCCGATTTCACCCCGGCTGCCGCTCTGGCATTCATGGTCTTCATCTTGCTCTATTGCCCGTGCATAGCCACCGTCGTGGCCGTCACAAAAGAATGTGGCTCATGGCGCTATGGCCTATTCTCGATAGTCTACAACACAATGCTCGCCTGGATCACTGCTTTTGTCATCTATCGTATAGCTGTCATGATTTTGTAAAGTCAACTATATTTCGTAACTTCGCGTCCATGTCATACCAGAAAGTAATACTGATAGGAAACGTCGGGCGCGATCCCTCCGTGACATTTATCGAAAAACGCCCCCGGGCCGCCTTTTCGCTCGCCACTACCGAAACGTTCACGCCGGCCGGTGGAGGCGAACCGATCAAGCGCACCGAATGGCACCAGATCGTCATGTGGGACGCTGCGGCCGAATTTGCCGAAAAATACATAAGGCGTGGATCGCGGCTGTTTATCGAAGGGCGTCTGCGCACCAGAGTGTGGGAAGACAGAACCGCGATAAAACACAATGTAACTGAAATATACGTTGATAAATTCGAACTATTGTCAAGACAATGAAAATCTACACAAAAACCGGCGATGCCGGAACAACCGCCCTGGTAGGCGGCTCGAGAACCCAGAAAGATGATGCCAGAGTCGAGGCTTATGGCACAGTAGACGAACTCAACGCGCATATAGGACTGCTGACAACCTACCCGAAATGTCCGCCGGAAGAGCGCGAAGTGCTGATATTCGTGCAAAACCGTCTCTTCAACATCGGCGCATATCTGGCCAATCCGGATCCGGCCGCACCGATGCCGGTATGTCAGAACGACATCACACGTCTGGAAAACTCCATTGACCTCATGGAACGCATGACTCCGCCGGTCGACCGCTTCACCCTTCCCGGCGGCTGCACCCTGTCGGCCCAGGCTCACGTTGCCAGAACAGTGGCCCGTCGCGCCGAACGCCGCATCGTCACCCTCGCCTCGCAGGCCGGCGTGACACCACTTGTGCTCGCATTTATAAACCGTTTAAGCGACTGGTTCTACGTATTTGCGCGCTATAACAATGTGATTTCTGACGCACAAGAGACATTTTGGACAAAAGATTTCTAAGGAAAAGGTTGCGCAAAACAAAATCTTTCATTATTTTTGCGCACTTTTTTAATAGCTAAACCCTCTTTTTCAACAGAAATGTATTGGACACTTGAACTCGCATCAAAACTTGAAGATGCACCATGGCCCGCCACAAAAGACGAGTTGATAGACTATGCAATGCGCTCCGGTGCTCCGCTTGAAGTCATTGAAAATCTCCAGGAAATGGAGGACGAAGGCGAAACCTACGAATGCATCGAAGACATCTGGCCCGACTATCCCTCCAAAGAAGACTTCTTCTTCAACGAAGAGGAATACTGAGCAATAAATCTACATAAACACCTAATAATTAATGGCTAAGAAATAAATAGTTTTCTTGGCCATTGCTTTTTATCGCCTCAGATAACTCGGTTTTCTTGGCCAAAATCAGTTTTCTTGGCCAACTTCATCGGTATTCTTGGCTAAATTCCGACAGTCCTCAGAGGTTTGTGAGTATCGCAAGTATCATACAAAGCAATAAAAAACATTTGTACTAAAAATGATTATGGCATGACTTTTGCTATTCTACTTTACAAATACGAAATACAATGACACGTCACTATATCATACACTCCTTGTTACTCAAGATCGTTCTCATTTTACTCGCAATCTGTCCGATTGTCGTAATGGGCTATTACATCTGCCAGAGGGAATGGTGGTCAGTCATCATATGTGTGCTACTCCAATTTTTCTGTTGGTTTGTTCTTTTGGTGGGTGGTATTGGCCGATATGGTTTTATTGATAAAACTCCTTCCTGGATGTTTATCACTAACATGTTAGACGAGGTCAACTATTTTCGAAAAAGAGGTTATGCCATAACAAACATATTGGGAGCCGGGTCAGTCCATCCGAGTGTGCTGATGGAAAAACCAGATATGCCGAAAGTAGAGATTTATTATAACTGTCCACCATTAATGTGGAATTATTCCACACTAAAAATAGACTTCGGCGATAGGATAATTTGTCGTCGATATGATCTTAACCCCGATAAGAATAAATTCGCGTGTAAATATGATCCCATATTTGGGCCAGCCGATCCGGAATTAATTGATATCAATGAATACGATTTGGAAAGACTTACGTTGGAACTGGAATTAAAAAGACGCAAACAAAGGAAAACAAATAACTCTTATATTATCGCGAATGATTAAATCTATTTTCAGCGAAGTTGCACAAAGTCTTCTTTGGATTGGGAGAAAGACCGGGCTGACATATAACGAGGTGAATATCCTGGTATATTACTTGCTGATTCCCCTGTCGTGGACAATCATGCTGGACTGTTGGCTTGGCATTCCTGTGGCTACAGGCGCGCTGCTCTGCGTCTGGGCCGGAATATTTATTGCAACACGTCATACATTCCGAATGTGGTGCGATTGGGCATTCAAGGATTCTGTTGACTTCCTCAACTGGTTCAACCGATGGGGCAGCAACTATGTGCTGAGTTCCGTAATCATCTGTGTCGTGATTCCTATCATAATATATGCTCTTCTGATTATGCTACTTTTATGAGAAGTGATATTGAATATCATGTGCAAAAAGGTTTTCTTGGCCAATTGTCCTAATTTTCTTGACCAATTCGATTTTAAGCCGTCAGACACCACGGTTCTCTTTGCCAAAATCCGTCAATATCGGCCAACGTATTGATTACCAATGCTCATATGGTTCTTCAACGAAGAGGAGTATTAAAGCACAACAAAATCTTAAATAGCACCAAATCAAGGCGTTTTCATCTATATAAAGATGTCGACGCCTTTTTTAGCACTTCTTTGCGACTTAAACTGTTGTAAAAATAGCCCTTCCAACAAATTGGGAGTATGAGAATATCGTAAAAAAGCGGAAACCCGATGTGGGTAAACCGCATCAAAATAAAAGCGTGTTTCAATCTTTTAGGTTATTATGATATACCCTCGTGGATAGCGGGAAAATAAAGTTTTAACAATTTCAGTTTTGCGGTGTTATACAAATATATTACTTTTGTACCACAAATAATATCAAACGTTATGAACACAGCATCAGTCACCCGTAAACAGACCTCTTTCCGCCTGAGCGAGACTCTTCTTGCAAAATTGCAGGAAGAAGCCCGGCGTCATAACAGAAGCCTTAACAATCTCGTGGAGAGTGTGCTTATGGCATTTGTTTCAGACCACCCCAACAAGACTACACTGGCAGCAATGAAGGAAGCGGAGACTTCGGACAATCTCGAGACTCTTGACATGAAAAGTTTCCGCAACTTTGTTGACTCGTTATGAATGAGCTTAAACTAACGTCTCAGTTTAAGAAAGACCTCAAACGCTATAAGCACAAGGCGGCGGTCATCGACAAATTAGAAACCATACTTAACCTGTTGGCCGAAGGATTGCCTGTCCCTGAAGAAAACAGGCCCCATATATAGACCGGCAATTATAAAGGATATATGGAGTGTCACGTGGAAAGTGACACTCTACTGATTTGGTGGGATAAGGAAGCCGGAATAATCAAGCTGGTACGCTTCGGTACACATTCCGAGCTATTCTGACCCCCTTATCACTATATCCCCTGATTAGCAAGCATCACTGAATCTCAAATCTGACATCGCGTGGAAGACCGAATTTGTCGGGGTGGTCGAGCATGACGCCGGCGGTGTCGTTTGAGGTGGCTATTGCCGCACCGTCGTCATACAGCAGCCAGATACATTCGGTGAGTCCCGCTATCTGCGAGAAATCACTGTTGATGCCGGCTCCGTCGGTCAGTACGGTCAACACCCGGTAACCGTCAATCCATTCCCAACGGAATTCAAGGTCACGGGGCTGGGATTCAGGACCGAATTCCATATCATACTCGGCGAGCATCCTTATCGAATGGCGGTAGGCTCGCTGCAAGGCTTCGTCCGAGCCTTTGAGTGCGACTTTAATCAGGGTCGCAAACTTGTCGTTGACATCAATCATATCATATCGGTTTTGCAAGATTCTGTTCTATAAGGTCATAGTTGCCGGCATTCGCGTCGGTGCGCCGTTGGAAGGTGGCCGCGAGACTTTCCTTGCCATATTTGCGGGCAAAGCGCATGGTGTGGAGCGAGCCGCTCTGTGCCGGACACTGGGCCAGTATCACAGCCTCCGACAAGGCTGCCTGCAGGCGGTTACGGGCCACGAGACGCGTGGGGTTGGCCTTTACACCGATTGTCTGTTCCGACAACAGGAGGCCGCCGTTGCGCAGTATGGATTCCTCCAGGGCCTTGTTCTCGCGAGGGTGGGTAATGTCGAGACCGTTGCCTACGATAGCTATCGTGCCACCCTTGACATCAAGACATCCCCGGTGGGCGGCGGCATCGCATCCGAGAGCGAGTCCACTCACCACTACATACCCTTTGCGGGCATACTCCGCACCGAGCTGATAAGCCTTGGTGTTGCCCTCCTTGTCGGCCGAGCGCGCTCCTATCACAGCCACAGCTTTTTCGGCTTCGAGCAGTTTCAGGTTGCCTTTGCAATGTATCACAGCCGGACAGTCGGCACCGATGGCAAGCAAGCGGGCCGGGAACCGAGAATCCTGACACGATATGCTGACGATACCGAGTTTTTCCTGTCGGTCGAGTATCGAATTGGCTTTTGCGATATATTCCTCGAACTGCGGGTCTTCGTCATACCGACGATCAAACTCCGCGAGGTCGGTTTTTATGATTTGTGAGGTGGGCATGCCCGACATCTGCAATGCCATCACCTCGTCGATATTCAGTTTTTCCATATGATTTTACTTTATAAAACTTTTTAATACACCCGCAATCTCCTCTGGGACAGACCTGCAAGGCTTCATCAGAGACAGGGCGTCGGCATGGTCGTGATAACACTCTCCGGGGCCGTCCAACACATAATAGCAGTCATCACCGGCATCGGCAAGGTAGCCCATACCCTCCTTAGACCTCTCGTAGCGTTTCCAGAACCGATCGACGGTGGGTCCGTCGTCAGCGACAACCGCAAGGCGCACGCTGTCACGCCCTACCACTTCCACGATGTCTCCTTTCCTGAACAGTATGCGAGCCCGGGGCCGTCCGAAGAAACAAGACCTGATAGTGTCGCCTCCTGTAATCGTGCTTCTGAAATCAATAAGTACACCATTCGGGCCATAAGTCCATGAGGCACCGGTCTCATCACCGATGTCACGTCCGACAGGAAGCTGTGTGATGACAAACCGATATGTCGCCTCCCGGTTGACAAGACTCTCACGCATGAGCCTCTCTGCATCCTCAAGCGTCAGAAAGAGGTATTCATTCGTGTAGATGTCAAACCGGGGATAATCCACTCCGTTGCTCAGGATGGTGTGTTCCAGACGGTATATCCACAGGCCTTCAAGCGACGGAGTGCGTTCGGCAAGCTCAAGAAACTGACTGTAAGTAAGGCTATTCGGAAGTGTCATACATCGATAATATATCCTGCATCCTCATTGGTCGGTCGCATACGGTGATTGCATCGTTGATTCTCAGGAAAGCATACCATTCATCAGGGTCATCCGGGTCCGGTCCGTGCCCGGTGTCGCAAAGCCATATCAGGTATGCCCCAAGTCTGACTTTATCAGCCGGGAGCGGCATCACCGCCGATGCTTTTGCCGGGTCGGCAAGAATATTGTCGATATCGCTGACCAGACGGTCTTTAAGTCTCAGAAAGCTCTGAAAGACCTGTTTACGGGCGAGGGCACCCATTACAGATATACCTTCATGCTTCTGACTTTCGAGCGTCCGGGCCATGCGCATAACAGCCTGTTTCTCTTTCTCTTCGGCCCTGAGATATTGCATGTGCCACATTTCCAGATGCTCCGTGACCTCCGGGAGCAATGGGAATCGCACGGGCAGAATATCCATCGGATGAAGGAATGACACATTTTTGAAGTCACCGTCAAATGCTCCTGTCAGGATCATATAATCGTCATCGCTATGTCCGCGATAGTCGGTCTCTTCAGACCATTCGTTTATCGGAAGGCCCTTGCGTGCACGCTTTTTAATCATAGTCCGGAAATCTTTGTACCCGTCACTGATGGAGCAAGGTTCTTCGGCAACCACACCCAAGACGGCTTTCCGGTATGGTGCGCCCCGAAGTATCTCGGACCTGTTGAGCACGATCACGATGTCACCCTTCCTGTAGGGCAGCTCTTCGGGGAAGTGCCCGAAGAATTTTCCATACAGTCCCGGTTTCTTTTCATGAAGTTCAGAGCATGAGGATTTCTGAATGAGCGATCCCCGGGCATCATACATCCATGCCTCTATCCATGTCCCGGTGGATGACAGTTGACCGAAAGGCTGATGCCTTATCTCGAAAGTCAGTATATTGCGTTTGCCGACAAGCTGTCCCATTGCCTCCCGTGCCTCCTCCAACGAACTGTAATCGGCATATTCAGGATGAAAGATGCAGGCATTATAGCTGCATCCGGGCAGATAGAAGTAATGGTCGTCGTGATGCTTGCGCTCACGCAGCATGATTGGTTCGCACAATGCTCCGCCGGCCAGGGAGTTGACATATTCCCGCACCCTGCGTCGAGGGTCGGGCCTGTAGGAGCGGACTGTAAGACGGTAGTATCCGGGCATGTCTGGCACGGGACGCTCGCGCACCATCTTCTCGAAGGCGCGCAACGACCTCGGAGTGTCGCCCACACGCTCACGCCGGCTTATCACACGTTCCAGAAGCTCGTAGAGATGTCCCATTCCGGCATCCTTGCACTGGTGGCCGAAGTCATCGACCACCATGTTGTAATCTCCGGCAATCAGACCGTCAAGGGCCTTGACGTGCGAGTCGCCCAGCAGATCATCGGCCGTGGAGCAGAGGGCCGACACATACCCGGTCTTATCCTTGACCGAACCGACAGCATCATACCGCTCGTATTTGTCAAGGGTTTCCTGAGTCAGGGTATAGGTCTGCACACCGTCGAGACGCTTGCAGAAATAGGTGTGTTCCTCACCGACCCATTGGGCTAACTGTGACTTAGGGAAAAGACAGGGGTTGACGATGACCACATCGGCATCGCCCGACTCACATTCAAGGGCCATGAAGCCTCCCAGCGAGGTGCCTATGATTATTTCGGGCTGCTCGCGCTCTATCTCACGGTTGATTATCGCCAGAGAGTTGTCCGGGTCGGCATCCAGTTCGGGAGCCACCACCCGGTAGCGTCCTTTGAACTGACGTTGCAACTGACGCTGCTTGGCCCCGTTGGCTCCCGACATAAACCCGTGGAGATACATCATCACGGGCAGTCGGTCGTTTGTTTCGTTGTTTATCTTGTTCATAAGAAGTCTTTGTTTTTCATATTGTTTGCAATCTCCGACAGGTCAGGCGGAAGGGAAGCGGCGACCGGTTCCTCCGATAGTCGCAGGCGACTGACCACCTCTTCTATCCTGAATGCCCCGGAGGCGTCCTTGCCGGCATACTTTTCGCATATTCTGCCCCATGAGGAGATAGCCCTGTCCGACCAACCGAAATTTATCTGATGCCATCGGAACATCGAGCATTTTCCGAAGACAAGTTCACCCTTGGGCGACACGGTCAGGGTCGAAGGTGTATTGTGGTTAACCGACAATGCGTCCAGGATGAGATTTCCACTGTCGTCAAGTGCCAGGTCGGGATTGCGAGACCACCATTCGATATAGGTGCCCAGAGGGGACATGTACAAACCGTCTCCTATTCGGGCCATATACATTTCGGGGCAGTCAAGTATCTCTCTGTGATGGCCGAGAAGACGGAAGGCATACTCCAGAAAAACATGATAGAAACCTTCCGATGCGCTGACCACGTTAAGCCGCACGTTCTCAGTCTGAGCCGAGTCGACCGACATTCCGAAAACCACATCATCCACAAGCGGCAACATGGCCAAAGCCTCCGACAACCGGGACATATCTCCGGCAGTCATTCCACTGTCGGGGCGACACACCAGCTTGCACACAAGCGACCGTCTATCCCTATGATAGATATAATCCCGTGGCCGCTCGTGTAACTCGTAATGTTTCATCTGCTCCAAGACATCCGACAGCGTGCTGCCTGAGTATAAGTGCGTAGTGCAGCCACAGAAAAAACCTTCCATATAGGGTTTTAGATCGCGGTCATAATCCAGTGGAATGATACACCGTTCCGTCGGTCGGTTGCCGCATAATACATCCCTGATTTCCACACGGGTCTTCAAACCCTCTGCTCTCGGATATGCCGGTGTAGATTCCATTTTGTGTCGTCAGTATTATATTGTTTTGAGAGATTGAGTGTTGATAATTATAATAAGACTATATTTAAAATCGGTTTATGCAGAATATACCGACCACACCTGCAAAGATAGCGAATTTACGGATACACAGATAGTTAAATCTTTTCTTGACTCAGATAAAGCTTGTTTTTAACACACTTTCTTGACAATTCACACTGCTGTCACAGCAATGTATACAATAAGAGAGCGGCAGTATGGTCACCCAGACCTAACGCTGCCGCTCTCTTGAATGTATTATCGAATGATTTCAACTCCTTCCGGTAATTCAGATTTGATTCTCTCCACAGTTTCGTCCGAACAGTTTCTCATGACAACAGTTTTAAGACTATCGCAACTCGCGAACATATCCCATATTTCTGTTTCCTCAGATATGACAAAGTTGCTGAGGTCAAGGCTGGTCAGACTAGTACAACCGGAGAACATATCCCCCATATTCGTTACCTTCGAAGTGTCCAGCGAACTGAGATCAAGAGAAGTCAAACTTTGACAGTCTCCGAACAGTCCATACATGCTAGTTACTTTTGACGTATTAAACGAGCTAAGGTCAAGGCTGGTCAGACGAGTACATTTGTTGAACATACATGACATCTCAGTCACTTTTGACGTATTAAACGAGCTAAGATCAAGGCTGGTCAGATCGTTACAATATGCGAACATATAACTCATAACTTCCACATTCGAAGTATCAAACGGACTGAAATCTATGCTGGCCAGAGTGTGACAACCTAAGAACATATTGCTCATATTCCTCACCTTTGAAGTGTCCAGTGAGCTGAGATTAACACTGGTCAGACCTCCACAGTATTTGAACATATGACTCATATCCGTTACCTTTGAAGTATCCAGAGGACTGAGATCAAGGCTGGTCAGATCGCGACAGCCGCCGAACATGCCACTCATATTCATCACTTCTAAGGTATTGAGCGGACTGAGGTCAAGTTGAGTCAGACGAAGACAATCTGCGAACATATAGCTCATATTCCTCACCTTTGAAGTGTCAAGCGGACTGAGATCAAGGCTGGTCAGATCGTTACAATATGCGAACATATAACTCATATCTTCCACATTCGACGTATCAAATGAATTCAAATCAAGACATTTCAACTCGCCGCAATTACAGAACATTCCACTCATGTCGGTTACCTTCGAGGTGTCAAAGGAACTGAGATCAAGTTTAGTCATATTGCCACAGCCTGAGAACATTTGTTCCATATTTTCCACATTCGAGGTGTCGAAATGGTTTAGGTCGAGGCTTTTCAAACTGGAGCAATCAGCGAACATTTCGCTCATATCGGTTACATTCGAGGTGTCAAAGGAGCTCAAGTCAATGCTCTTCAGATTGTAGCACTCTTTAAACATCATTCGCATATTTGTCACCTTCGAAGTGTCAAAATGACCTAGGTCTAACGACCGAAGATCCTCACGCCCTTTGAACATCTCATGCATATCAACCATCTCCAATGTCTTCTGAGGCAATCGATGCAACTGATAGTAATCTGTTATGTCATTCAGAATCACATCCAGATTTGGTGCGATAATTGCGTTTGAAATCTCCTCAGTGACCACAGACTCACGATCTACGGAACCATATTCCCAGTTACTACAATACGAATATTGATTATTCGTTAAGTCATTATATACCATAACCAGGTTATCATTCTCATCAAGTTTCAGTCTGTTGGCAGCAAAGTATCCACCTTCAAAAGAACCCCAGATGCCGTCAACGTGAAAGCAGTTCGTTGCGTCATCAGCACCCCTTAGGCAAATTGTGTCTCCGCCAAGTCTCTTCATCTTGGCGATGATGGCAGGAATGCCTACCTTCCATACAAGTTTGTCGCGCTCCTCATTAAGTGCCGACATCTGTGCGTTTAATTCCGCTACGCGGGCACTGAGTTCTTGTTCAGTCATATTT
>CAMWSS010000040.1 GCA_947177035.1 uncultured Porphyromonadaceae bacterium
GCACGGCGCTTGACCGCCCCAGCGTTAACAAATATTGGGGAACGGGGTCTAAAAACAACAGCAGGATGAAAATGCGAAACTTAAAAATGAAATCTTTTTCTAACAGACAATTGTGTGACATAAACAAAACGTGATTTTTTGCAAATATACATATCTTCCACAAACTGCACACAACAAAGACAATTAAATATCATTAATTTTTCACATTATTAACTCTCGGATCAGGGGAGTCGGATCAGGCGGTAGATGTGGGTGCGGGGGTCGCGGTGGCGAAGGCGGATCTGACGATATCGGGGATATTGTTCGGGGGCTTTGCGGCACACGGGCAGCGGAGTGCCGTATTCTTCGTCGAAGTCTTCGATTATGGCCGGGGCGATGCCGAGCTCAAGCAGTTCTTCGAGATGGAGGATGGCGTGGGTCCTCCACTCAAGGCGGCGGGCACGGGCCACTCCGACCTGGCGGATGAACTCACGCTGAATGTAGGCCGAGGTGACAACGTGGTCACGGCGGAGCTTATCGGCGTTGACGACGTCATATTCGGCCAGGCGGTCGAGCAGGCGGCCGACGTCGGCCACGCTCATGCCCGATTCGCCGGCCAGGACGGCGCGGTCCATGGCCGACCAGTCGCGCCAGTAGCCCTGCGGGGAGTCAAACACGGAACACAGCAGACGGATCACGGCCAGCACCCCCGGGGCGCCGAATTCAGCGCTGACGGCCTTGACCCAGCGCTGCTCAAAAAATGTATTGTCTATTTTCATATCGGGCGCAAAGTTACGCCCGGCAAACGTGGCCCGACGGTAGATTTCAGAGCTCACTGCAAAAAAGCGCCCTGTGAGTGAGACTCACAGGGCAGATTTTGGTCGGCGTAATCAGTGTTGGATTATTTTTTGAAGTAACGGTTGAAAAGACCTTCAAAACCTTTGCCGTGACGGGCCTCGTCCTTGGCCATTTCATGAACGGTGTCGTGGATGGCGTCGAGGTTCATCTCTTTGGCGCGGCGGGCAATGCGCATTTTGTCTTCGTTGGCGCCGGCTTCGGCGTTCATGCGCTTTTCGAGGTTGGTCTTGGTGTCCCAAACCACGTCACCGAGCAGTTCGGCGAACTTGGCGGCATGTTCGGCTTCTTCCCAGGCATAGCGCTTGAAGGCTTCAGCCACTTCGGGATAGCCTTCGCGGTCGGCCTGACGACTCATGGCCAGATACATGCCGACTTCGGTGCATTCGCCCATGAAGTGAGCGTTGAGGTCTTTGATCATCTCTTCGTCAGAACCTTCCTTGGCCACACCGATCTGGTGTTCGGTAACGAATGTCAGGGCAGCTTCTGCGGTGAGTTCTGTGAATTTGGCTTTGGGAGCGCCGCAAAGCGGGCACTTTTCGGGAGCTTCAGCACCTTCGTGGATATATCCGCAAACGGTGCAAATAAATTTCTTTTCCATTGGTTAAATCGTTATAATGTGTTTGTTTTGAGTTAAAAGATCAGCGGGCTGCGATCACCTCCACTTCAAGAAGCACCTGCTTCGGAAGTTCACGCACGGCAACGGCCGAACGGGCGGGGAAAGGAGCGCTGAATGCCTGGGCATAGACCTCGTTCATCGGGGCAAAGAGGCTCATGTCGGCGAGAAAAACGGTGGTCTTTACCACATTGTCCATGGTCAGACCGGCTTCTTCAAGAATGGCCTTTACGTTGGCCAGGCTCTGGGTTGCCTGTGCGGTGATGCCTTCGGGAATTTCACCGGTGGCGGGGTTGACGGGAATCTGGCCGCTGATGAACACGAACTGACCGGCGTCGATGGCCTGGCTGTAAGGACCGATTGCTCCGGGAGCTTTGGTTGTTGCGATTGGTTGTTTCATTGCTTTATTGTTTTTTGAATTATGGTTGAGATTCAGTTTATAATTATGTCGGATACTCTTACCGGATTATCGTTGCGGATCGACGCCTCTATGCGGTCCACACACTCTGCCACTTCCGGAAAGCGGGAATCGAAATCAGGGATGAAATCGGTTGTGCCGCGGTTGGCCAGCAGATCAATCACCTGTCCCACTGTGATTTCACTCAGATCGCGTGCAGGCTGCCATGCCGGCGGAGTCTGCGGGTCTTTGCCGATGATCACCCGATTGATCAGCCCAACCTCTTCAAGTTCGGCAAGCATGATTCCGACCAGACGCGGAGGAATGGAATAATCGGTTGAAATCCGGTTTTCGGTCATCGGTTTCTGCCCGCGGTTATATCGCGAAAGTATCACGGCCAGAATTCCGACCGCGACACGACGCCTATAGTCGATCGAGATGGACTGCACTTCAGAGGTGAAGGAATAGAGCGAGATGTTCTGAGCGGCATAACACACCACAGCTCCAGCCAGAGTGAACAGGCTGACCATCTGCATCCAGATCAGCAGCAATGGCAGAAATGCAAAGCCGCCATAAATGGCATTGTATTTGCTGACATATATCTGTCCGCTCACAAACAGAGCCTGGAGCACCTGATAGGCTATACCGGCCATGATTCCGGCAGGAAATGCGTTTTTAAACTTCACTCTGATATTCGGAATCAGCATGTAGACTCCGGTGAAGAAGAACCATATCAGCACCACCGACGCGACGTCGAGCAAAGCGGAAAGGACCGGAGTCATGAACGGCAGCATATCCTGCACCGTGGCCGTCATGAACACCGTGAGGCCCGAACTGCACACCATCAGGACCGGAAGAATCAGGAAAATAGCAGTGTAGTCGGTGACCTTGCGCCACAGCGAACGGCCGTGGGCCACACCCCAGATGCCGTTAAAAGCATCTTCGACCGCCCCGACCAGCGAGATCAGCGTCCACAGCAGCACAACGATGCCGATGCCGACAAACAGCCCTTCGGATGCCTGCGCCAGATATGAGTCAACAAAACCGATGGCCGTCTCCAACGCCTTTTTCTGCGACGGAAAGTAGGTGAAAAGCTGCGTGGTGAGAAGATTTTGCAGACCAAATCCCCGCCCTATGGCAAAAAGCAGGGCCAGAGCCGGCACAACGGCAAGCAGAGCGCGATAGGTCAGGCCGCACGCCAAGGTCTGAAGATCTGAGCGCATGAACGAGCGCACCGATAGATTCAGCGTCTTCATAATCCTGATCCAAAAGGTGTTGCGCCGATCGCTCCACACTCCGACCGAGGCATATTCCCACCACGACACGACCTTTGCGCCCAGCCTTTTGGCCCAGCGCTCACGGTGCCTGTTGTCATGACTGGAGCTTCGATGCTGCATATGGCTTGAATTTGGTTTCAGAGATGCAAATTTACGAATTAAACCGGAATCCGTTCTGCTTTCACCGGATTTTTTTCACACTTCAGGCATATAAACAATTTTTATTGTAACTTTGTTGTTTCCATAACCCACAATATAATATAAATGCAAATCAAATCAGCCAAATTCGAGATCAGCAACAGCAATGTCAACAAATGCCCGGCAGGCAACCGCCATGAATACGCGTTTATCGGCCGAAGCAATGTCGGCAAATCATCTCTGATCAATATGCTGACCGGCCAGCGGAAACTGGCCATGACATCGGCCACCCCGGGAAAGACCACCCTGATAAACCATTTTCTGATAAACGACGACTGGTATATAGTCGACCTGCCTGGCTACGGATACGCGCAGCGCAGCAAGAGCGACCGCGAAAAGCTGCAACACATAATCGAGGACTATGTGCTCGAGCGCGCCCAGATGGTGACACTGTTCGTGCTGGTGGACTCCCGCCACAAGCCACAGAAAATAGACCTCGAGTTCATGGAGTGGCTTGGCGAAAACGGGGTGCCGTTCTCGATCGTATTCACCAAAATCGACAAGCTCGGCAGAGTTGCCGCACAAACCAACATCGAAGCCTACAAGACCGAACTGCTGAAACAATGGGAGGAACTGCCCCCCGTGTTCGTGACATCGTCGGAACGCGGTGACGGCCGCAAAGAGCTGCTCGACTACATCGAGGAGCTGAACAACCTGCCCAAAAGCGACCTGACACAACCGACAGAATAACACGCCATGGACAGCAGACAATATCTCACAGCATTGGCCAAACGCTGCGGGCGCGACAAAAAAGACGCCGAAGCGCTGCTGCAGGGTGTGGCCCGCGCTCTGGCCCACCACTGCGGAGCGCTCGACAAAGTGGCCCTGCCGGGCTTTGGATCGTTCAAAGCAAGAAAGCACGACGAACAGCTTGTCACCGACCGGAGCACCGGATCGTTCATGCTGCTCCCCCCTGAAATAGAACTGACATTCAGGCCCGGAACCCGGCTGCGCAGCCGGGTGGAAGAGGCCGACAGCAAAAACTCAGCACCCGACACTGAACAATGGACCGAATAATAACGATTGACGAACTGGCCCGCACGGTAGCCCAGTTCACGAAATGCGACACTGCGGAAGCTCTGACTTTCGTGCGCGAAATGTTCCTGCTCGCCGCCGAAACCCTGTCGGAAGGTGAATCGGTCGACATCAAGCATATAGGCACATTTGCCGCTGTCGACGGCGAACTGCGGTTCCGGCCCGACCCACACCTTGCCGCCGAAATCAACGCGCCCTTTGCCGCATTTTCGGCCATCGAGGTGGCAGATCCGTCGATTCTCGACGAAGCCGACAAAACGACAGAAGAGAATCAGCCCGAACACCAGGACGCGACAGAGCCGGCTCCGGCTGCAACCGAAGCCGCAGAAGAGGAAAAAGAAGAAGTGAAAGCCGACAGCGATGACGCCCCCACCAGCGAAACCGCGGAACCGGCCGCAGAAGAAACCAGCCCGGAGCCAATCCAGCCCCCTGTCAAAGAAGCGGAACCGGCCGTGGCGCCCCACACAGAAGCGGCCGCCCCACACGCTCCGTCAACGCCCCGGCAGGAGCGACGACAGACATCGCAGAAATCAGAGTGGCTCATGCCGCTGCTGCTTGCGGCGTTATGCCTGACAGTAGGCTTCGTGATGGGTCGGCTCACTGCTCCATCAAAAGTCGTGACAGTGGAAATCACGCAGCCGGTCCAGAACACGGACCCTCAGCCGATTTCTGAAAAACCGGTCCGGGAGACCGCTTTCACGGCCGACACCGTGCCGGCCGTGAAACCCGCTGCTCAGCAGCCGCCCCGCGTGGTGACCGACACCATACGCCGCGGCCGCTTCCTGACAACCATGGCTCGGCAACATTACGGCCAGATGGAATACTGGGGATATATCTATAAGGAGAATGCCGCCAGACTCGGACACCCCGACCACGTTACCCCGGGCACTGTCGTGGTGATTCCTCCCGCCGAAAAATATGGCCTGAAGGCAGGCGATGCCAACAAAATCGCCGAAGCAAAAAAGCTTGCGTCTGAAATATATAAAAATCATTAATAATTTAATGTGATAAAGAATTTTAAGCTAAATTTAACAATCCATTTTCACACCTTAATTGTTAAATAGTTAATTTTGTCACCAAAATTTCTGACACAAAAAAAATATAACATACACTTTATCATAGGTAACATGAGTGAATCCGTTAACATTCGCGAGCTAAACGAAATAGTCGCAGCAAAAAGTGACTTCACCAATCTGATAGTCAAAGGCATGGACCAGACCATAGTCGGTCAGAAGCACCTGGTGGAATCACTGCTCATCGCCCTTCTCAGCAACGGGCATGTTCTGCTTGAAGGCGTGCCGGGCCTGGCCAAGACTCTTGCCATCAAGACGCTGTCACAACTCATCGACGCAAAATACAGCCGCATCCAGTTCACTCCCGACCTGCTTCCCGCCGACGTGATCGGCACCATGGTCTACAGCGTGAAAAACGAAACCTTCCAGGTGAAACGCGGCCCGATATTCGCCAACTTCGTCCTGGCCGACGAAATCAACCGCGCCCCCGCCAAAGTGCAGAGCGCGCTGCTCGAAGCCATGCAGGAACGCCAGGTCACCATCGGAGACAACACATTCCCCCTCCAGGAACCGTTTCTTGTGATGGCCACCCAGAACCCCATCGAACAGGAAGGCACCTACCCCCTGCCCGAAGCCCAGGTAGACCGATTCCTGCTCAAAGTGGTCATAGGCTACCCCACCCGCGAAGACGAAAAACTCATTATCCGCCAGAACATCGCACCCGTCCACCGCAGCATCGAGCCACTGCTCAAACCCGAAGAAGTGCTCGAAGCCCAGAAGGTGGTCAAACAGATATATATCGACGAAAAGATCGAACGCTACATAGTCGACATTGTTTTCGCCACACGCTTCCCCGCCGACTATGGACTCGACGAACTGACAAGCGTAATCTCCTTCGGCGCATCACCGCGTGCATCCATCTCGCTGGCCCGCGCATCGCGAGCATACGCATTCCTGCAGCGCCGCGGCTTCGTCGTGCCTGAAGACGTGCGCGCAGTCTGCCACGACGTGCTCCGCCACCGCATCGGACTCACCTACGAAGCCGAAGCCAACAACATCAACACCGACGAGATCATCTCCACCATCCTCGACCGCGTACAGGTGCCATAATCTTCAAACGCCATGGACGCTAACGAACTGCTCAAGAAGGTACGCAAGATTGAAATCAAGACCCGGGGACTGTCGCGCAACATCTTTGCCGGCGAATACCACTCGGCGTTCAAAGGTCGCGGCATGACCTTCAGCGAGGTGCGTGAATATCAATATGGCGATGACATCCGCGACATTGACTGGAACGTGACCGCGCGCCACAACCGCCCATATGTGAAGGTCTATGAAGAGGAACGCGAACTCACAGTGATGCTGCTGGTCGACGTCAGCGGCTCACGCCTGTTTGGTGCCGAAGGAGTGGAAAAGCGCGAGATGATCGCCGAAATTGCCGCCACACTGGCATTTTCGGCATCGCAGAACAACGACAAGATCGGCGTGATTTTCTTCTCTTCGCAGATCGAAAAGTTCATTCCGCCGAAAAAAGGACTGAAACACATCCTCTACATCATCCGCGAACTGCTCGACTTCAAGCCGGCTCAACAGGGCACCGACATCGGCGGCGCACTCAAATTCCTGACCGACGCACTCAAAAAGCGATGCACCACCTTCATCATATCCGACTTCATCAACGCCATCCCCTACCGACAGCCTCTGTCCATCGCGTCGCGCAAACACGACGTCACGGCAGTGCAGGTCTATGACCGGCGCGACACCGTCCTGCCCTCCGTCGGCCTGATGCGTGTGCGCGACCTTGAAAGCGGAGGTGAATGCTGGGTCGACACCTCGTCAAAGCGGGTGAGACAAGCCTATGGCAAATGGTGGTATGAGCGTCAGCAACAGATGGTTGAAACCGTCAACCACTGCGGAGTCGATCTTGCCACCGTGGCCACCGACGAAGACTATGTGAAGGCTCTTATGGGGCTGTTCAAACATCGCGGGGTGAAACAATGACAACTTTCCGTCCCCGCCACACGCTTTACTATACATATGAATAAATCGGCTTTAATATCAGCATCTCTAATAATCGCTTCGGCCGTCGCTTCCGCCCAGAGCGTGAGCGTGACAGCCCGCATCGACTCAGTCGAGGCGATGCAGGGCAGCCTGCGCATGATCGATGTGGAGATTGTGCAGGACGCCGCGACAAAAGGCACGTGGGGAGTCGATCTGCTCTCCGCCCAGGCCCATCAGGCCAGCCAGAACGCCGGAAAAAACACCCGACAGCCGGTTGAACTGGCCTCAGGAGTGGAACTACACACCAGCGGCCGCCCCGACACACTGCATCTCGGCAACAACCGCATGCAGATAAACCGCCGGCTGCTCGTGCAACCGTTTGACTCCGGAGATGTCGTGATCCCCGGACTGACATATATCGTCGGCTCAGACACATTCACGTCCAACCCTCTGGCACTGAAGGTCTACACGCCCGATGCCGAAGTCGACTCCATGACCACCGTCCACGACATGATGCCTGCGGTCGCAGCGCCCCGCCACTTCTGGGACTGGGTGCCCGACGCGATCGCCGACTGGTGGTGGCTCTACCTGCTCGGCATTGCCGCGGCAGCCGGAGCATGGTTCGGATGGAAGATATATCGCCGCGGCGGACTCAAATCTCTTGTCAAGCACGCTCCCGCGCCTGTGCCGCCATATGAAAAAGCCATCAGCCAGCTCGAAGTGCTGCGCAACCGCAAACTCTGTGAAAAGGGAATGGAGAAGGAGTTCTACACCGAGCTTACCGAAATTCTGCGTCAGTATCTCGACGGCCGATTCGGAATCAACGCCATGGAAATGACCACCACCCAGATCAAGGCGGCAGTCAGAGCCAACTCCACCACCCGCGACATGAGCGCACAGATGAACCAGATTCTCGAAATGGCGGATTTCGTCAAATTCGCAAAAATGCGCCCCATGCCCGAAGACAACGTGCGCACGTTCAGCCACGCCCTCTCGTTTGTTGAAAACACCAGACCGGCACCCGAACCGACACCTGAAGATGAAAACAACGCCCAGACCGGGAAGGAGGCCCGCAGCAAGTCATGACGTTCAACGGCATTGAATTCGCCCATCCCCACGCGCTCTGGCTGCTGCTGATCCTGATTCCGATGGTGGCATGGTACGTGGTCAGACGCCACAAAGAACCATCGCTCGGCATATCCTCCATTGCGGCATTCGCCAAAGTGAGCGGAGGATGGAAAGTCTGGTTGCGCCATGTGCTGTTTGCCATGCGCTGCGCGGCGGCTGCATGCCTGATAATCATCCTTGCACGCCCGCAGACCCACGACAACTGGAGCCGCACATCGGTTGAAGGCACCGACATTGTCATCGGTCTCGACATTTCTGCATCCATGCGTGCCGGCGACATCGACAAGCGCCACAATCGCCTCGCCGTGGCTAAAAAAGTGGCCTCGCAATTCGTCGCCGGCCGTGAAAACGACAACCTCGGACTGGTGGTCTTTGCCGGCGAAAGCTTCTCGGCCGTGCCGCTGACTTCCGACCGCGCCATGCTCTCCAACTATCTCAACGGAGTGAAAATCGGACTGATCTCGGCCGACGGAACAGCCATCGGCGACGGCATTGTCTCGGCTATCAACCGCATCAAAGAAGGCCAGGCCGTGTCGAAGAGCATCATCATCATAACCGACGGATCAAACAACTCCGGAGTCGTGGCTCCGGAAACCGCCGCCG
This sequence comes from uncultured Porphyromonadaceae bacterium, assembly GCA_947177035.1. Classification (GTDB taxonomy): domain Bacteria; phylum Bacteroidota; class Bacteroidia; order Bacteroidales; family Muribaculaceae; genus UBA3263. The sequence goes on from CAMWSS010000040.1 coordinate 9,103, forward strand.
AAATCGCGCGCGACATGAAGATCAAGATCTACACCATCGGAGTCGGCGGTGCCGAACCGATGAGCGAGGCCGTGCCTTATGTCGACGACAACGGCAATATCCTTGATTACGGCATTGTGGCGCCGATCGACGAAAAAGCCCTGCAGAACATCGCCTCCATGACTGGCGGCAAATACTATAAAGCCGCATCGGCCACCGCTCTGTCTGAAATCTTCAAAGAAATCGACTCGCTTGAAAAATCCGAACTCGACGTGCGGAATTTCTCCCACACTGAAGACGACTATATGCTTTGGGCATGGCTGGCATTCATTCTGTTCGGCCTCCAGTTCGTGTTGAAAAACACAATCGCACGCCCGATTCCATAAACACCTCTCCTCCTCCCCCCCCAACCCTCAGACGAAAGACTATATATGGTTAATTTCGCTTATCCACAACTGCTCTGGCTGCTGCTGCTCATTCCGGTAATGGCGGCCATATACTTCGGCGCACGCATGATGCGGCGCCGCGCCTTGCGACGCTTCGGCAACCCGGCCGTGCTCGACGGCCTGATGCCCGACGTGTCGCGCTATCTCCCGGCCGTCAAGCTTACTATCAGCCTGCTGGCCGTCGCCATGCTCGTGATCGTGCTCGCCCGCCCCAGATCAATGGGCAAAGTCACCGAAGAGAGCCAGCAGGGCATCGAAGTGATGATCGCGGTCGACGTGTCGAACTCAATGCTCGCATCATCGACCGACAACCCGCGCGGAGTCTCACGCCTGCAGCGCGCAAAACACGTGCTCGGACGTCTGATCGACAATCTTGAAAACGACCGCGTCGGACTGATCGTCTTTGCCGGCGAAGCCTATACCCAGCTGCCGCTCACGCCCGACTTCATGTCGGCAAAAATGTATCTGAACGACATCTCCACAGGCATGGTCGAAAACCAGGGCACAAGCATCGGAGCAGCGATCGAAGTGGCCATGAACTCATTCTCAGGCGCTACCGACGTTGAACGCGCCATAGTGCTCATCACCGATGCCGAAGACCAGATCGGCGACGCGGAAAACATGGCCGAAGTGGCCCACCGCGAAGGAATCGAGGTCGACGTGATCGGACTCGGCTCCGGCAAAGGCGCCCAGATTCCGCTCGACAACAGCTACTCTAACTGGCTCAAAGACGACGAAGGCCGCGTGGTGACCACCTATCTCAACGAAGAGATGGCCCACTCCATTGCCCGCGCAGGCGGCGGCATATACATCAACGGCGCATCTCCGTCGGCGCTCAACGACCTCGTCAAGCGTCTCGACGAAATCAAGAAATCCGATCTCGGCACAATGACATATACTGCCGCCGACGAACAGTTTCCACTATTTGCCGCGCTGGCCCTGATGCTGATCGTGCTGGACTGCATATTCTCTAACCGAAAGATCGGATTCCTGCGCAAATACAACTTCTTCAGCCGCAATGCCGCGACAGCGGCTCTGCTGCTGATGCTGCCGGCGGCCGCATCGGCGGCTCTGCCCGAACCGAAGCCTCTGCCCGACAATTCCACCCGCCACGAACGCCGGTTCATCGCCGAAGGCAACAAACACTTCGACCAGGGACATCTGCGCGAAGCGGAAATTTCATACCGTCGCGCGCTCGACGAAAATCCTCAGTCTGAAATAGCCCGCTACAACGAAGCTCTGACCCGGCTGAAAATCGGCGCCGAGGCCAAAGAGCAAAACGCCGAGCTGCTCAAGGCTGCCACAGAGACAATGACCGAACTGATGCAGAATGCCGAAAACCCACAAGTGGCTGAATTCGCCACATACAATCTCGGCAATCTCGCCGTGGAGAGCCAGCAACTGCAACAGGCACTGCAACTCTACCGGCAGGCGTTGCGCATCAATCCGTCCAACACGCAGACGCGTGAAAACTACCGCTATGTCGAGCGGATGCTCCAGCAACAGCAAAACCAGGATCAACAACAGAACCAGGACCAGCAAGAACAGGAACAACAGCAGCAGGAGCAGCAACAGCAACAACAGCAACAACAGCAACAGCAGCAGGAACAACAGCAGCAGCAACAGCAGCAAAGCGCCGCCAATAACCAGCAGATTCTCGATGCCGTCGAGAAGAAAGACGCCGCAGCCCGCGCAAGGGCAGCAAGGCAGCAAAACGGCAAACCGGAAAACCCGGCATCGCCTGCACGCGGCAAGCGCTGGTAATCAATTCTCTGTCAAGTTTATCAATCCACAATTATGCGTAGACTGATTCTGAACATGCTTCTGGTCATGGTGGCGACACTGCTTGCCACGGTATCCGCCCAGACACCTTCAGCCGAAGTGTCCCTGCCACGTAATCCGGTGGAAGGCGACCGATTCTCTCTGACCGTCACAGTCAATAATCCCGACGGCAATATCGAGCCGCCGTCGGCTCCCGAACTTGAAGGCTGCACGCTATTGGGCGGCCCCGGAGTCAGCACCATGTCGTCGACATCGATTGTCAACGGCCGGATGCAGTCAACCTCATCGACAGGATATTCATTCACCTATCGCGCCGACCGCGAAGGCACAGTCAAAGTGCCGGCCATCGAAGTAAAGGTGAGCGGCAAGACCCTCACCACCCGTCCGGGCCAGTTCTCGATACTCAAAGCGTCTGAACGCCAGCAGGGCGGTCAGGGAGGCGGCGCCTATCCCGGACGTGGACAGGCACGCCAGCCCCAGGGTCAAGGAGCCGAATTCCGCACCGGCCCCAACGACCTCTTCATCCGCGTGGAACTGTCGGCCGGCACAGTCTACGAAAACCAGGCGGTTGAGTGCGTCACCAAACTCTACAGCATCAATGCCCAGATCAGCGGCATAGCAGCATCGGCCCTCCCCTCCTTCGACGGATGCCTGATTGAAAACCTCCCCACCCCGACCAACATCGAGTGGAACCGCGAGCACTTCAACGGCGAAAACTACTACACCGCCGTGATCTCGCGCTCGCTCCTCTATCCGCAACGCAACGGCAAACTCACCATCGGCGAAGGCGGCGAATACAACGTTCACGTCTATCGCGAAATGATCGTCAACGACTTCCCCTTCCCACGTCGCGTGATGGACGACAAAGACGTGACTGTGAAGTCGCGCGCGGCAACCCTCAGCGTCACCCCTCTCCCCCAGCCCGCACCGGCCGGATTCAACGGCGCCGTGGGCCGCTTCGAAGCCGAAACCCGGCTTGTCGGCAACACGTTCAAGACCAACGAAGCCGCCACTCTCATCTACACGATCAAAGGCACTGGCAACATCAAGTATCTGACCACACCGCAACTTGACCTGCCCTCCGAATTCGAGCTTTATGACCCCCATGTTGAAAACGATGCCAGAGTAAGCGGCCGCAACATGACCGGCACCATGACGGTGGAATACACCTTCGTGCCGCAGTCGGTCGGCAATTTCCATATCGGCGGCACAGAGTTCACATATTTCGATCCGTCGCGCGCCGACTATGTCAGCATCGCCCTCCCGTCATACGACGTCGAAGTGGCCCAGGGCGCCAATGTCAGCTCCTCGGCCGTGGCTTTCGGCGGCAAACAGGAAATCGAAGCAAAAAACACTGACATACACTTCATCAAAACCGGTGCCGACAAACCCGGATCGCACAAAAAGTTCCTGGCTCACAGCACTCTGTTCTGGTGCATCTTCCCGGCCACACTGTTGCTGCTGATTGTGATCCTTGCAGCCGGAAGCCGGTCACGCGCCAGCCGGGCCGACGTGAAGGCCCAGCGCCTCAACAAAGCCGGCAAAGTTGCCCGCCGTCGTCTGTCGGCAGCAGCCAAAGCCCTCAAGGGCAAACAATACGAATCGTTCTATGCCGAACTGCTTAACGCCTTGCAAGGATATCTTGGCGACAAACTGCAGATCGCCTCATCGCAACTCAGCCGCGACAACATCAACAGCCGCCTGCTTGCCGACGGAGCCGACACGGAACTGACCGAAAGACTCACCGCAGTGCTTGACGAATGTGAAATGGCACGCTACACGCCACAACTCTCGCCCGAACAGGCCGACCGCACATTCAACGACGCAACCGACATAATCAACAGAATAGAAACCCTCAAGCGCAGATGAATTCCTTAAAGAAAATAATAGGCATCGCCGCAATCTGCCTGACAGCGGCCATTCCGGCCCGCGCCAACATAGTCGCCGAAGCCGATTCAGCCTACATCAGCGACGATTTCACTCGTGCCATAACACTATACAGCGCTGCGATCGACTCACTCGGTCCGTCGGCCGAACGATATTATAATCTCGGCAACGCATACTTCCGCGCCGACAAGCCCGGAATGGCCATAGTCAGCTATGAACGGGCATTACGCCTCGACCCGTCGAACAATGACGTGCGCGACAATCTGGAGTTTGTCAAATCGCGCGTGACCGACCGCATCGAATCAGGCGACTCGTTTATCAGCAACTCGATTGACTCGACCGCCCGTGCGCTCCATCCCGACATCTGGGCCTGGCTGGCGCTGGCGTCGTTTCTCCTCTTCCTCGCCGGAACAGCCGCCTACGTGGCCGGCTCCGGCATAATGCTGCGCAAAGTGGGATTCTTCGGCGGAATAGCCATGCTGGCAATCTGCGTGATCACGGCGTCAATGGCTGTTCGCGCCGCCGGACTGGCCACGGCGTCCCATCGGGCCATCATCATCAAACCGTCAGTGATCCTCTCCACAACCCCACGCCAGCCCAAAGACCGCTCAGAAGAGGCATTCCTGCTCCACGAAGGCACTCCGGTGATGCTTCTCGACTCGATCTCCGAGCCTTCAGATCCGACAGGCCGACTGAAGTGGTATGACGTGAAAGTCGACAACTCACACCGCGCATGGATCCAGTCTGACGCCATCGAGAAGATCTAAGCGCTCCTAATAGACTAAGAATTGGCTGATTATCGACAAATGTGTTGTATAACATATATTTATCTCCAGATTATATTTGGTCAGATGAAAAAATATGTGTAGTTTTACCACATAAACATAAATCATCCGTTCAACCCTCAAATTTACATCAATTATGACCAAGACAATTTCTTTCAACGAACTCCGTCAGCTCAAAGACAGCTTGCCCGACGGCTCGATGCATCAGATTGCCGACAGACTCAACATAACAGTTCAGACAGTACGCAACTATTTCGGCGGAGCCAACTATGATTCCGGCAAAAACCTCGGCGTGCACATCGAACCAGGCCCCAACGGCGGCATAGTGGTTCTCGACGACACCACCATATATGACATGGCTCTGGAAATACTCGGCCAGGCCGAAAAGGAATAACCCCGCGCCGACAAACACATAGAAAATATGTCCATGTCTGAACGACGACTGATCACAGTGGCAATCCACACCGGCGACAAGGCTCTGGCCTTGAAGCAGCTGCTTGAAAACGAAGGTGTGCACGTCACCCTCCAGAATGTCAACCTGGAGCAGCCCGTCGTGTCAGCAGGAATGAGAGTGCGCATCTATGAAGAGGACCTGCCTCTGGCTCTGCGCATCATTGAAAACAGAGAATTTTTCATGTATCCGGAGAGCAACGGCGATGCTTCGTCAGGAAGCATCGCCGTGCTCGTTCCGGTGGACTTCTCGCCCCACTCCGAAAGCGCGCTGAAACTCGCGTTCAACATTGCCGAATCACACGGCGCCCAGGTCATAGTGCTCCACTCCTACATAACCCCGGCCCCGAACACCCCGTTGCAGATCAGCGACGCCCTCACGTTCGACGGTCTGTCAGGACAGGAATCGGCAGCACAGACCGAAACTGCGGAAATGATCAGGACCGAGGCACAGGAGATGATGGAACAGTTGCGCCGGCGCCTTCGCGAATCGATCAAACGCGGCGACATGCCTCCGGTCAAATTCTCCACCATAGTGACCGAAGGCGTTCCCGAAGAATGCATTGACCGCATAGTCAAAGAGAAAAATCCATGGTGTCTGGTCATGGGCACCCGCGCCGCACACCAGAAAGAGCGCGAACTGATCGGATCAGTGTCGGCCGAAGTGCTCGACACCTGCCGGACTCAGGCCATCACAGTGCCAGAAGGCTCAAAACTGCAACGCATGGAGCAGGTTGACCACATCACCCTGCTGAGCACTTACTCGCAATCAGATTTTCTGGCTCTCGACGCCATACACCGCCTTCTGCCATCGGGCCAGAAAGCGTTGCTGACAGTGGTCAGCATCCCCACACGCCGTTTCTCGAAAGAAACAGAAGGATCGGCAGCCAGAGCGTTGCTTGAATACTGCATGACACACTATCCGCAATTCACCGTCGAACTGCGCACTCCCGACCGATCGGAATTGCTGGAAGAATATGAACGGATAGAACGGTCACACCACATTGACCTCATGGTCGTGCCCAACCGCAAGAAAAACGTGTTCGCCCGCCTGTTCAATCCAGGAATCGCCCACCGCGTCCTCTTCCATTTCGACATCCCGATGATGGTCATTCCGGTATGACCGGAGCACGCATCCGGCCATTGATTCGCTCCAGAACATTACATTATGTTATGTAATGTTATTTTTTTATACTTATTTGGCTGATGAGGAAAAAATCACTACTTTTGTGGAAAATAAAGAAATATATGACGCAATATTTTCGCAATATATTCGTTGCTTCGGCCATATTCACAGGATTCGTCATCGCTCCGGCAGCCTCTGCGTCAGAAAAGACAGAGGTAGCCCAGATCCAGATTCCTAAAGTCACAGTGGCCGACGGACGCCTGGAACTGACTGCTCCCGACGGAATGTCCGTGCGCTTCGACATCTATTCGATTACCGGACAGCTGATCAAATCACTGGACCTTCAAAGCGAAACCGCGCTGGTTGAATTGCCGCAGGGATGCTACATTGTGCGCACACCTGGCCGCTCCGTGAAAATTCTGGTGAAATAACCCCCAGGCAAATAGCCGGGCAATGCCCCCGGACACAATGAATCTCACACGCAACACCACCGCGACCAATCTTCAACAATCCACAACAATATACTTTAAACGACGATGATTCTGTCTGTTGAAAACGTCAGCAAGACATATACCGGCCATCAGGCACTGACCGACGTGTCGCTACAGGTGCCCCGCGGCAAAATATACGGGCTGCTGGGGCCTAACGGAGCCGGAAAAACCACTCTGATCCGCATCATCAACCACATCACGGCCCCCGACAGCGGCCAGGTGATGTTTGACGGCCACAGGCTCACTGAAGCCGACATAGAAAACATTGGCTATCTGCCCGAAGAACGCGGACTCTACAAAAAAATGAAAGTCGGAGAGCAGGCCCTGTTTTTCGCCCGCCTGAAAGGTCTTGGACGACGTGAGGCTGAAAAGCGCCTGCGCGACTGGTTTGACCACTTCGGCATTGCCGACTGGTGGGGCAAAAAAGTCAGCGAACTGTCAAAAGGCATGGCCCAGAAAGTCCAGTTCATAGTCACAGTGCTCCATCAGCCGAAACTGCTGATTTTCGACGAACCGTTCTCGGGCTTTGATCCGGTCAACGCCCAACTGCTCAAAGACGAGATTCTCAGACTGCGTGATCTGGGCGCCACGGTCATCTTCTCCACCCACAACATGAGTTCGGTCGAAGAGATCTGCGACAGTTTCACCCTGATCAACAAGTCGCGCAACATTCTGAGCGGAACGGTCGACGACGTGAAACGACAGTTCGCGCTGGGACGCTATGACTTCACCATCGAAGGCGACACCTCGGCCCTCGTGCCCTATCTGATGCCGATGGTGCAGGAACATGAGTTCACCGCCAGACCCGACGGACTCACCACCGTGTCGGTGAAACTGCTGCCGGAAGCGACACTGCGCGATGCGATCAGCGCGGTCAACGAGCACGCGATCCTGCGCGGAATAGCAGAGAAACTTCCCACAATGAACGATATTTTCATTCAGGCCGTCAACGAAAAAACGCAATCATGACAAACAAGATCTCGATCATCATAGCCCGCGAATACAGCGAACGGGTCAAGAAAAAAAGCTTTATAATCACCACAATTCTGGTGCCGGTGCTGATGCTCGCGCTCAGCGTGCTGCCGGCCGCGATCATGATGTTTGCATCGGGCGATGAAAAAACAATCGCCGTTGTCGACGACTCCGGATTAGTGTTCGGGCAGCTAACCGACACCGATGAAATCAAATTCGTCGAAGCCTTCGCCCCGCAGGACGACATGCTCGCCAATGAAGACACTTATGGCGTGCTGATCATTGACCGCAACATCATGAAGAAGCCAAGCGGCCTCAGGCTGCTCACAGCCAATGCGGCTTCGATTCAGGTGGAACGCACAATCACCGACCAGATCGAGTCGATTCTGGAAAAAGAGAAACTGAAGGCTTATGACATCGAAGACCTTGACCGCATCCTGCAGGAAGTGAAAACGGAGGTGTCGATGCAGACCATCCGCACCGACCGCGGCGACGACGGGGAGAGCCAGTCGGCCGCCATCAGTTCGGCCATAGGCACAGTGCTCAACTTCCTTCTCTATATGTTCCTGCTCATGTATGGCTCACTGGTCATGAACTCCATAATCGAAGAGAAAAACAACCGGGTGCTGGAGATCGTGGTGTCGTCCATCAAACCGACACAGCTGCTCATGGGCAAAATCGTCGGCGTTGGCCTGGTAGCCATCACCCAGATAGCAATCTGGGCCGTTATTCTCATTGGCATAACCTCGCTGCTGCTCCCGACGATCATTCCGGCCGACATGCTGGCCGAGGCATCGTCAATCAGCTCGGGCGATATGGCTGCCGGAGCCATGGACAAAGATATGGCCATTGCCCTGAGCCTGTTCACATCGCCGCTCTATGTGGTGCGTCTTTTCGGCTATCTGCTGCTGTTTCTTGTCGGCGGTTATCTGATCTATGCCTCGATCTTCGCCTGCATCGGCGCGGCAGTCGACAATATACAGGACGCCTCGCAGCTCCAGATGCTCGGCGTGGCTCCGATCATCATAGCCCTTGTGGCCTCCATGGCCGTGATCGCCGAGCCAAACGGCACGTTTGCCGTGGTGATGTCGATGATTCCGTTCACATCGCCGATGGTGATGATGGCACGCATTCCGTTCGACATACCGGCATGGGAAGTGGCGGTGTCTCTTCTGATTCTCGCCGCAAGCATAATCTTCATGATCTGGTTTTCAGCCAAAGTCTATCGCGTCGGCATATTCATGTATGGCAAAAAGCCCAATATCCGCGACCTGATCCGCTGGGCACGCTATAAGTAAGGCGTCTCCCACATTCAAGTAAGACCCCGTTCCCCAATATTTGTTAACGCTGGGGCGGTCAAGCGCCGTGCA
>CAMWSS010000041.1 GCA_947177035.1 uncultured Porphyromonadaceae bacterium
GAGTGCGGTTCGCTGTGGAGATATGTGAAGATCTCTGGGCGCCGCTCGCACCCTCGACGCATCTGGCGCTGGCCGGGGCCGAGGTGATTCTGAATCTGTCGGCGTCGGACGATATTGTCGGCAAGCGGGCAACTCTTGAAAATCTGATCAAGGCACAGAGCGCGCGCTGTTGTGCCGCCTATGTCTATTCGTCGTGCGGATATGGCGAATCAACCACCGACGTGGTCTTTGACGGCAAGGCCATAATCGCTGAAAACGGCGCTATGGTCGTCAGCTCCGAGCGATGGCACACCGACGCTTTTGCCGAGGTGGCCGATATCGACACTTTCGCTTTGCGTCGTGACAGGCTCCATCACCCGAACTTCCACTTCTGTGCCGAACGCGAAAACAGCGGCCGGGAGTTCAATTATATTGATGTGACGCCTGCCACTCAGCCGGTTCCGGCTCATGAACTGTTGCGCGGTGTGAACCCGCACCCGTTTGTGCCGGCCGACGATTCCAGACGTCAGCGTCGCTGCGAGGAGATAATCAACATTCAGACGTTCGGTCTGATGCGCCGTCTGGACTTCACGAAGTGCACGTCGCTGGTGGTGGGTATTTCCGGAGGTCTGGATTCGACGCTGGCGCTGATGGTGGCCTGCCGGGCGTTTGACCGGCTCGGAATGCCGCGCACCGGCATCACAGCAGTGACCATGCCGGGGCTTGGCACTTCGGACCGCACTCTTGTCAACGCGCGCGATCTGATGGACGAACTCGGTGTCACTTCACGTGAAATCTCCATCGTCCCTGCCGTTGAGCGTCATTTTGCCGATATCGGTCATGATCCGTCGGTTCATGATCTGACATATGAGAATTCGCAGGCTCGCGAACGCACTCAGATTCTGATGGATATTGCCAACCAGACCGGCGGAATGGTGCTTGGAACCGGCGATCTGTCGGAGCTTGCGCTCGGATGGTCCACCTATAACGGTGACCACATGAGCATGTATGGTGTCAATGCCGATGTGCCCAAGACTCTGGTGAAGTCGCTGGTGGAATATCTGGCCGAAATTGCCGCTTCGGATCGCGAGCGCCGCACTTTGCTGGACATTGTCGACACTCCGATTTCGCCGGAACTGACTCCGGCCGATGTCAAGGGCGATATAGCCCAGAAGACGGAAGATCTTGTCGGCCCGTATGAGCTTCATGATTTCTTCCTGTTTCACTTCATGCGCACTGGCGCGTCGCCCGACCGCATTCTCTTCCTCGCTTTGCAGGCTTTCGGCGAAAATTATACGCGAGAACAGATCATACACTGGATGCGCGTGTTCTTCCGCCGGTTCTTCTCCCAGCAGTTCAAGCGCTCCTGCATGCCCGACGGGCCTAAGGTCGGCTCCGTGAGCCTGTCGCCGCGCGGAGACTGGCGTATGCCGTCGGATGCCGCCGCGTCGATCTGGCTGAAGCGGATCGACGAACTGGCGCAGGCGAAGTAGGGAAAACCTGCTGCTGATCAGAAATCTATAATCGTTTATGTCAGGTCGCGGAGCATGCCGCGGCCTGATGCTTGTTCATCGGGAATATCACAGAGCAAGACACAAGGGATGTCGAAAAAAATAGATATGCTTGAGGGCGGTCTCTTTTCACGGATTCTGCTCTTTTCTCTGCCGCTTATGGCAAGCGGCATATTGCAACAGTCGTTTAATTCTGTCGATGTTGCGGTCGTTGGACGCTGGTGTGGCAAGGAGGCTCTTGCCGCCGTCGGTTCCAACGGCATGATCATTTCGCTTATTGTCAATCTGTTCATCGGCATTTCGATCGGCGCCAATGTGGTTATAAGCCGCTATGTCGGACAGCGTGACGGTGAGGGCATACGCCGTTCGGTGGCGACGGTCGGCGTTGTCGGGCTGGCCAGCGGATTGCTGCTGGCGGTGATCGGGTTCTGTGCGGCCAGACCGATGCTGGATTTTGTGTCGACTCCGGAGGATGTCATAGATCTTGCCACGACATATCTGCGCATATACTTTCTCGGAATGCCAGGGCTGATGGCCTATAATTTCGGATCGGCGATTCTGCGATCGCTCGGCGACACCCGTCGGCCGTTTTATGCGTTGCTGGTGGGCGGCCTGGTCAATACTGGACTCAATCTGCTGTTTGTGCTGAAGCTGGGCATGGACGTTGACGGAGTCGCGCTGGCAACGATCATATCGCAGTATGTCAGCGCCGCGGTGGTCATTGTGTTTCTGCTGCGCGAGCAGGATCCTTACAGGCTCGATCCGCGCACCTGCCGCCTGCATGGCCTTCAGTTCCGGAAAATGTTGCAGATCGGGCTTCCGGCCGGTCTGCAGGGGGTTGTGTTCTCTATCTCCAATGTTTTCATTGTCGGCAACATCAATCTCTATGGGTCGACTGCATCGGCCGGATCTGCGGCGGCTCTGATATTTGAGTTCTATTGCTATTATGTGATTTCGTCGTTCGCCCAGGCCGCGGTGGTTTTCACCAGTGCGAATTATGGTGCGGGCAATATAGAGCGATGCCGGAGGGTGTGGTCGGTGTGCATGTTTTTGAGTGTGGTCAGCTCCGGGTTGCTCAACGTGGTCATTGCGGGCAATGCCACGGTGTTTGCTTCGATATTCACTCAGGATCCCGATGCGCTGCAATATGCCGCGGTGCGTATCACCACGGTGCTGCTGTTTCAGTTCGTGGCCTGTTCATATGAGATCAGCGGGTCGGCCATGCGCGGACTCGGATATTCGATGACTCCGACGGTGATCACGGTTATCGGCACCTGTCTGCTCAGGATCGTGTGGGTGCACACGGTGAGTGTCAGGCCGACGGATTTCCGCCTGCTCATGTCGGTCTATCCGATCACGTGGACAGTCACGGGCATTGCTGTGGTCCTGGCCTATTTCTATTGCCGGCGCCGGGCCTTCGCCCATATCAGCGGGTGCGCTTGACTTCGTCGACTCCGGGAATATTGGTGATGTGGTTGATGATGGTCTGGAGTTCGGCCGTGGAGTGCACGGCGAAGGTGATGCGGATGCTCACGAGGGAGTCGACTGTCTCCGTGTTGATGGATCCGATGCTCAGATTGAGATTGTTTGTGATGCAGTCGGCCAGATCGATGAACAGATGGTAGCGGTCGATGGCCCGGATTGATATTTCGACAGGGTAGAGCGTCAGGTCTTCGCGGAAGTCGACGGAAACAATGTTGTCGCCCATTTGTGACGCGAGACTGATGGCGCGCGGGCAGTCGCGCTTGTGGACTGTGGTGTCGTTGCCGTCTTCTTCGTGAAATCCGATGACTTCGTCGCCCGGAATCGGCATGCAGACCGGGCATCGGGCATATTTGGGCTTGGGGGTGCGTGCCAGATACTGGCGGATCGCTTTCTTTGCCTTATAGGTCACGGTGTGGTCCAGCCAGTCGGGCTGCGGGTTGGAGTTCATTCCTGTCACGACTTCCACCACGTCGCCGCGCCGAAGTGGCGATTTTATGGACGACAGCTGATTGTTGATGCGGGCATATTTGACGTGATTGCCGAGGTCGGGGTGGATCTCATAGGCGAAGTCAATGACTGTTGCTTTCTGAGGCAGCACCACTTCGCGGCCCTGGGGCGTGAAGGTCAGTATGTCGTCGTTATAGAATGTGGTGACCACGTTTTCGATGAATCCGGAGCCGCCTGATCCGGTGTTTTTGTTTTCGGAGATGTCGCGGAGCACAGACCGGAATTTTTCGATCCATCGCCCGATGTTGTTTTCCGAGCGTTCGGCCAGGCATCCGAGCCGCGAGTCACGGATCATCCGTTCGCTGCTGATGTGGATCTCCTGCCATCGGCCGAAGTCGGCAAGCAGTTTGACGTGAAAGCATTGATAGCCGTTTTCTTTCGGCGAGTCGATGTAGTTCGAGATGCCGCCGGGCTTTTCGCGGAAACGGTCTGTCAGCAGTGAATATATGCGCAGGGCCATGTCTTTTTCCGAGACACCCTCGGGGAGTTCGGCATCGGGGAAAATCACTTCTGTGAAGTGGCGGTAGCGCAGGTGGTTGAAGTCGTCGCCATATTTGTTCATTTTTCGCCACAGCGAATATGGCTGGCGATAGGTGATGAAGACTCTGGCTCTGATTCCGTTTTTGTCGAGTATCTCTTTTATCTGGTCGACGAATCTGGTCAGACGGTCGTGTTGCATCGCTTCATCCTGTGCCGTCTGCTTGACAATCTCTTCATATTCGTTCGGGCAGCGGAAGCGGAGGCTGAGGTTTTCCAGTTCGGTTTTGACATTATAGAGTCCGAGCCGGTTGGCCAGCGGGGCATAGAAATAGTCCGTCTCTCCGGCAATTTTCATCTGTTTGTCGGGCTGCATCGACGACAGGGTGCGCATGTTGTGGAGTCGGTCGGCGAGTTTCACCATAATTGCCCGGAGATCGTGCTGGATTGAGTTCAGCATCTGTTTGAAATTGTCGAGCTGTTTCGACATTTCATACTTGTCTTTTTTCTTTTTGGTGACCACGTTGACCAGAAACGCCACGTCTTCGCCAAAGAGTTCGCTGATCTCTTCGATGGTGTGGGGGGTGTCTTCCACGACGTCGTGGAGAAACGAGGCGATGACTGTGTTGACGTCGAGCGACAGTTCTTCGGCGGCTATCAGTGCTACCGCGATGGGGTGCAGGATATATGGTTCGCCTGTTTTCCGTTTTTGTGGTGCATGGGCCTCGACGGCAAGTTGGAATGCGCGTCGGAGGCGTGTCATGTCTTCAGGCGAGGTGCGTGGTTCCATTGCGGCAAACACCTTGCCTGCTTCGTGTTCGATGATGTGGCGATAGTCCTGTTCCATGGTTGAGTGTCAGCGTCTGGTTTTTAGTTCTGAGCGAATGAACGGAGCGGTCGGTGATTCAGTGAGGGCCACTTGCTCCGGAGTGCCTTCGGCGATTATGAGTCCACCGCCTGATCCTCCTTCCGGCCCCATGTCGATTATGTGGTCGGCACATTTTATCACGTCGGTGTTGTGTTCGATGACGACGACCGTGTTGCCCTTGTCGACCAAGCGGTTAAGCACCGCCATCAGCACCCGTATGTCGTCAAAGTGCAGTCCTGTGGTCGGTTCGTCGAGCACGAATATTGTCTTGCCGGTGTCGCGTTTGGCCAGTTCGGTGGCGAGTTTCACCCGCTGGTTTTCGCCGCCGCTGAGAGTTGACGACGGTTGTCCGAGTTTTATGTAGCCGAGTCCGATCTCTTGCAGCACTTTTATTTTTTTCAGAATCGACGGCACTGATTCAAAAAACTCCACCGCCTGGTTGATGGTCATGTCGAGCACGTCGGCGATTGATTTGCCTTTGAATCTCACTTCAAGGGTCTCGCGGTTGTAGCGTTTGCCGCCGCATTCCTCACACGGCACGAGCACGTCGGGCAGAAAGTTCATTTCGATCGTCTTGTAGCCGTTGCCGCGGCAAGTCTCGCATCGACCGCCTTTTATGTTGAACGAGAAGCGTCCGGGCTTGTAGCCGCGTATTTTGGCTTCAGGCAGGTTGACGAAGAGCGAGCGAATGTCGGTGAACACTCCGGTATATGTGGCCGGGTTTGAGCGCGGCGAGCGTCCGAGCGGGGTTTGGTCGACGGTGACGACTTTGTCGACGTTCTCGATGCCGCAGACCGAAGAGTAGGGCAGCGGTGCGGTCAGCGAGTTATAGAATTTCTGGCTTAGAATCGGTTGCAGGGTTCCGTTGATCAGGCTGGATTTGCCGGATCCGCTGACTCCGCACACACAGATGAGGGTGCCGAGCGGGAGTCTGAGCGTCACGTTGCGCAGGTTGTGGCCTGTGGCGCCGGTGATGACGATTTCTTTTCCGTTGCCGGTGCGGCGTGATGTCGGAATCTGGATCGATCGCCGGCCTGTGAGGTAGTCGGCCGTGAGGGTGTCGGCTTTGAGCATTTCGGCCGGGGTTCCGGCAAAGACCACGTTTCCGCCTTTGCGTCCGGCCAGCGGGCCGATGTCGACCACATAGTCGGCTTCTTCCATGATCTCCTTGTCGTGTTCGACCACGATGACGGAGTTGTCGGCGTCGCGCAGGCGTTTCAGTGAGTTGATCAGCCGCCGGTTGTCGCGCTGGTGCAGTCCGATGCTCGGTTCGTCGAGTATGTAAAGCACGTTGACCAGTTCGGATCCGAGTTGAGTCGCCAGTCTGATTCGCTGGCTTTCGCCGCCGCTCAGTGTGGCAGACGATCTGTTGAGCGAGAGGTAGCCCAGTCCGACATCGACCAGAAAACGGAGTCGGGCGCGGATCTCTTTGAGTATTTCGTCGGCCACGATCGTCTGCGTTGGCGAAAAGTGTCGGCCGGCATGGTCCGCCCAGTCAAGCAGTTTGTCGATGTCCAGCCGACAAAGGTCGGCAATGTTTTTTTCTCCGATGAAAAAGTGGAGCGCTTCGCGGTTGAGTCTGTCGCCGTTGCATTCCGGACAGATTGCCCGGGAATAAAACCGTCCGCTCCATTTCTGGGCTTCAGAGTCGGAGTCGTCGGCTTGTTGCATTTCGACGTATTTCACGATTCCTTCGTATCTGGCGAAGTAGTTGCTCAGCGTGATCGATGAGTCGGCAATGTCAAGACGCTCTTCCGTGCCGTTCAGTATGTCGTTGAGGCATTCATCGGGCAGTTGTTCGATGGGGGTTTTCAGTGTCTGGCCATATTTTTTGCAAATGGCGTCTATTTGCTTGAATATGACTGAGTTTTTGTGTTTCCCGAGTGGCACTATTCCGCCGTCGTATATGCTTTGTGATGGATCCGGTATGATTTTGTCGCGGTCAATGAGATTCACGGTCCCGAGTCCTTTGCAGTGCTGACATGCTCCGAGCGGGGAGTTGAACGAGAAATTATGAGGCGCCGGCTCCCGGTAGCTGAGTCCCGATTCCGGATCCATGAGAGTGCGTGAGTAGTGCGTGACGGCATTGTCGGCATCAATGTCGAGAATCATCATCTGTTTGCGTCCCTGTCGCATGGAGTCGGCCACCGAGTCGCGCAGGCGGGTCGCGTCTTTGGCGTTGACTTTGAGTTTGTCGACCACCAGTTCGATGGAGTGGTTGGTGTAGCGGCTCAGTTTCATGCCAGGCGAGATCTCTTTGATTTTTCCGTCGACCCTCACGTTGATGAAGCCTTTTTTCGACAGTTGCTCGAAGAGTTCCTGGTAGTGTCCCTTGCGGTTATGGATGAGCGGAGCCAGCAGCATGATTTTGTGGCCGTCGAATCGGTCGAGAATCAGCTGGACGATCTGCTCTTCGGAGTATTTTACCATGGGTTTGCCGGTGATGTAGCTCCGGGCAGTGCCGACGCGGGCATAGAGCAGGCGCAGGAAGTCGTATATCTCTGTTGTGGTGCCGATTGTCGAGCGCGGGTTGCGGTTGATGGTTTTCTGTTCGATGGCTATGACCGGGCTTAGTCCGGTGATGCGGTCCACGTTTGGTCGCTCAAGGTTGCCGAGCATCTGTCGGGCATAGCTTGAGAAAGTTTCAATGTAGCGTCGCTGGCCTTCGGCGAATATGGTGTCGAAAGCCAGAGATGATTTTCCCGATCCGGAGAGTCCGGTGATCACGGCCAGTTTGCCGTGGGGTATGGTCACATTGATGTTTTTCAGATTGTGGACTCGCGCGCCGGTAACCGTCAGTGCGTCGAGCTGAGATGTGTCTTCTGCCATCAGCGGATCCAGGCTGGATTATATACTTTGATAGTCCGTGTTGAGCGTTTTTGTGAATTTTCCGTCGGGATTTTCACGATATATGTTTTTCCGGTTTTGTTGGTCAGGGCTTTTGAGCGGATCCACGGGTTGTGTTCTTTTAGTGTGGCGTATGTTATGCCGTGCTCGATCGCCCAGTCCGGCCAGTCGGCCACCGGACCGTCTATTTTGATTTCGGTGTAGGCCACAGGCTGATATAGCTGGTCGGCCGAGAGCGAGAAGCCATATGCTCCGGGGTTTTCCATTATCAGTTTCATGGCGATCATTCTGAACGGGTAGCGCCGGGTTTCTTCCACGAGGTAAAGGTCGAAGGCCGAGTCGGCTTTCTGGGCTTCCAGTTCTTTGGACACTCGCGCCGTGCCGCCGTTGTAGCTTGCGGCCACGCTCTCCCAGTTGTTGTAGAGTGAGTATGCTTTTTTTAGATACCGGCATGCGGCGCGTGTTTCTTTTTCAATGTTGTAGCGTTCGTCGATTTCGTCGGTGACTTCCAGTCCGTATTGTTTGGCGGTTGACGGGATGAATTGCCAGATTCCGGCCGCTTTGGCGGGTGAGTATGCCGTCGGGTTGAGGTAGCTTTCAATGCATGCCAGATAGAGCATGTCTTCCGAGATGCCGTTTTGCTTCAGGATCGGGGCCATTACCGGAAAGTAGCGGTTGGCCCGTTTGATCGTGAGCAGGGTGTTGCCGTGGGTGTAGACCATCGATGTCAGTTCGCGGTCGAGTTTTTCATATAGGTCCACGCGGTCCAGGTCGATGTGTTCGCCAGCAAACTCTATCGATAGCGGCACTTGCGGGTTTATAACTTGCTGAAATTCCGCACCGGCCGGAGATTGGGTCTCTGCCGGTGCGGAGTATGCGGGTTGCGGTCGGTCGGCGTGGGCCACGTTGCACAATGTGACGATGGCACACACGCCGATCCCGGTCAAGGATATCTTATTGATTGCTTTTGTCATCTTCATAGTTTTACAAAGATAACAAACTTCTGTGGATTATGCAATGTCAGTTAAATATTTTTATAATCCACGGATGATTGTTCAGCCGAGGGCGGCGATGGAGGCTTCGAGGGCTGCGATGCGGGCCAGAGCCGATGCCTGTTTGCGGCGTTCGGCTTCGACTACTGGAGCCGGAGCGCTGCTGACAAAACGTTCGTTGGAGAGCTTTTTCTCGACCGATGCGAGGAAACCACGCTCATAGTCAAGGTCTTTGCGGAGTTTTGCAAGTTCAGATTCCACGTCGACGGCATCGGCGCTCAGCGGCACTTCAAATTCCATGGAGCCGACCATGAATGATGCGGCTGCCGGGTCTTTTTCTTTGGCGACAGTTATGGTGCCGACGTTGGCCAGTTTGCTGACTGCGGCGGTTTCGTCGTCGTTCAGTGCCGATCCTGTGGTGCGCAGGTCGACCGTTACTTTCGGGGCTATCTGTTTTTTTGCTCTGATGCCGCGGATGCCGTTGACGATTTCTTTGACGCGGTTCATGCCGGCGAGGATTTCGGTGTCGGCGACTTCGGTTCCGGGCAGCGGAGCGTACATGATCGATTCACCGGGACGGCGTTCGGCCAGATGCTGCCAGAGTTCTTCGGTGATGAATGGCATGAAGGGATGGAGCAGGCGCAGCAGCGAGTCGAAGTAGCCGAGTGTGGCTGCATAGGTCTTGCCGTCGATCGGTGTGCCGAATGCCGGTTTCACCAGTTCGAGGTACCAGCTTGAGAATTCGTCCCAGAAGAGTTTGTAGACGGCCATCAGGGCTTCCGAGATGCGGAATTTGCCGAGCAGGTCGGTGACTTCGGCTGCCGTTTCGCTGACTTTGGAGCCGAACCATTTGACGGCGGCTGCCGATGCGGCGGGTTGTGCGGCGTCGTTGTCGACTGTCCATCCTTTGACCAGACGGAAGGCGTTCCAGATCTTGTTGCAGAAGTTGCGGCCGTTTTCGCATAGTTTTTCGTCGAACATGATGTCGTTGCCGGCCGGAGCGGCGAGCATCATTCCCATGCGCACGCCGTCGGCGCCGTATGTGTCGATCAGGTCGAGGGGATCGGGCGAGTTGCCGAGCGATTTGCTCATTTTGCGTCCGAGTTTGTCGCGCACGATTCCGGTGAAGTAGACGTTTTTGAACGGTTCTTTGCCGACGTATTCATATCCGGCCATGATCATGCGGGCCACCCAGAAGAAGATGATGTCGGGTCCGGTGACGAGAGTGGCAGTCGGGTAGTAATAGCTGATTTCTTTGTTTCCGGGGTTGTTGATGCCGTCAAAGAGGGTGATGGGCCAGAGCCATGAGGAGAACCATGTGTCGAGCGCGCCTTCGTCCTGCCGGAGGTCTGCGGCCGCGATGTTTTCGCATCCGGGCATGGCGTTGACTTTGGCGAGCGCTTTTCCGGCGTCTTCGGCCACCACGAATTTTTCTTCGCCGTCGGTCGGGTCAGTGTAGTAGTAGGCCGGAATGCGGTGTCCCCACCAGAGCTGACGGCTGATGCACCAGTCCTGGATGTTTTCGAGCCAGTTGCGGTATGTGGTTTTGTATTTTTCAGGCACGAAGCGGATGATGTTGTCCATTACCGGCGCGAGAGACTGGTCGGCAAAGTGCTTCATGCTGACAAACCATTGCAGCGAGAGGCGCGGTTCGATGGGCACTTTGGTGCGTTCGGACAGGCCGATGTTGTTGGTGTAGTCCTCGACTTTTTCCAGGAGGCCTGCGGCAGCGAGGTCTTCGGCGATTTTTTTGCGGCAGTCAAACCGGTCCATGCCGACGTACATGCCCGCGCATTCGGCCACAGTGGCGTCGTCGTTGAAGATGTCGATGACTTCAAGGTTGTGTTTCTTGCCGAGCATTTCGTCGTTTTTGTCGTGGGCCGGGGTGACTTTCAGGCAGCCTGTGCCGAATTCGATGTCGACATAGCGGTCTTCGATCACCGGAATTGTGCGGTTTACCAGCGGCACGATGACTTTATGTCCTTTGAGCCATGTGTTTTTGGGGTCTTTGGGGTTGATGCACATGGCCGTGTCGCCCATGATGGTTTCGGGGCGCGTGGTGGCCACTACGGCATAGCGCCGGCCTTCGGAGTCGGTGTGTATGACTTCGCCTTCGGCGGCAGGAGCCGGATTGGCTGTGTCGTCGGCCAGGTAATAGCGCAGGTAGTAGAGTTTGGCCTGCTCGGTTTCATAGAACACTTCGTCGTCGCTGATGGCAGTGAGGTTCTGGGGGTCCCAGTTGACCATGCGCAGTCCGCGATAGATGAGGCCTTTGTCATAGAGGTCGCAGAACACTTTTGTCACTGCTTTCGAGCGCTCTTCGTCCATGGTGAAGGCAGTGCGTTCCCAGTCGCATGAGGCGCCGAGTTTGCGCAGCTGTTTCAGGATTATGCCTCCGTGTTTGCGGGTCCATTCCCATGCGTGTTCCAGGAATTGTTCGCGTGTCAGGTCGGTTTTCTTTATGCCTTCGGCGGCCAGTTTGCCGATCACTTTTGTCTCGGTCGAGATTGAGGCATGGTCGGTGCCCGGTACCCACAGGGCGTTCTTTCCCTCCATGCGCGCGCGACGCACCAGAATGTCCTGGATCGTGTTGTTGAGCATGTGGCCCATGTGGAGGACGCCGGTCACGTTTGGCGGCGGGATCACAATAGTGTAAGGCTCGCGTGCGTCGGGCACCGAACGGAAAAGGTCATGATCGATCCAAAACTGGTATTGGCGGTCTTCCACCTCGGCGGGAGAGTACTTTGTGGGCAGTTCGTTCATAATTTATGATAGTGAATTTTGCGTTCTAATCAGAATGCAAAGTTACGCCTTTTCTGTTAATTTTTGCTCAGTTTTTGGCGAATAAATGAAAAAAGGACGCTTGTTGGCGTCCCTTTTGTTGGTGGTTGATGCGGTTTTGGTCAGTCCGAGAGGTCTACTGCATAGAATTCTTTGCGTCCGGTGGGGTAGATGCCGGTGATGAACATCACTTTGTCGGCCACGTTGGATTGGGTTATGGCTTTGTAGATCTCTTCGACGTCGGCCGGCGAGCTGATTCTCGAATTGTTGATCGACAGGATGATAAAGCCTTCCTTGATGCCGGCGTCTTTGAATTTGCCGGCTGTGAGCGCGCTGACTCTGACTCCGCTGTTCAGGCGGTATTCGCGGCGCTGCTGGTCTGTGAGGCTTGCGAATGCGGCTCCGAGCACGGTGTGGTCTTTGGCTTTTTTGAGTTTGGTGTCGCCTTGCGCGTTCTGAAGGATCACGTCGGCCGATGCGGTTTTGTTGTCGCGCACGTAGCTGACGGTGATTCTGTCGCCGGGGCGGTATTTGCTGATCTCGCCCTGGAGCTGGGCGGTGTTGTGGGTGGGTGCTCCGTTGATCGCTGTGATCACGTCGCCTTCTTTGAGTCCGGCTTCCATGGCAGAGCTTCGTTCAACGATCTCTTCTACCAGGATGCCGTCGTTGACTGCCGTGATCGAGCGTTCTTTTGCCAGCTTGGGTGTCAGTTCGCGGAACATTACTCCGAGCACCGCGCGCTGCACTGTGCCGTATTGCTTGATGTCGGTCACGACTTTTGTGACGATGGACGTCGGCACGGCAAATGAGTATCCGACGTAGTTGCCCGTCTGGGAGTATATGGCGGTGTTGATGCCGACGAGTTCGCCGCGCACGTTGACCAGCGCGCCGCCAGAGTTGCCGGGGTTGACGGCCGCGTCGGTCTGGATGTAGCTTTCGATGCCCATGCCTCCGCGGGAGTTGGCGCCGACGCTGCGCGCCTTGGCGCTGACAATTCCGGTGGTGACGGTTGAGGTGAAGCCGAACGGGTTGCCGACGGCGAGGACCCATTCGCCGACTTTGAGCGCGTCGCTGTCGCCAACGGGGATCACCGGCAGGTTTTCAGCTTCGATTTTGATCAGGGCCACGTCGGTTGAGGGGTCGGTGCCGATGACCTGTGCGTTGTAGGTTGAGTTGTCGTTGAGGGTCACTTCGAGGCGGTCGGCGCCGTCGATGACGTGGTTGTTGGTGACAATGTATCCGTCGGCGCTGATGATGACTCCCGAGCCGAGTCCGCGCTGGGTTTCTTCCGGCTGGGTGTCGTTGCGGCGCTGTGGCTGTCGGTTGCGCGGCGATCCGAAGAAGAATTCAAATGGGTCGAAGCCTTGATATCCTCCCATCTGGCCTTGCTGTTGGGTGGCGTAGTTCTTGATGCTTACGACTCCGTTGATGGTGCTTTCGGCGGCATGGGTGAAATCGGTGGGCGGGGTCGTGGTGTGGCTCACCGTGTAGAGGCCTCCGGCCATGTTGCGGTTATCTGTGTCGGCCGGGCGTGTTGTTGCGTCTTGTTTTGCGCTGAGGCCGGAGTTGACGGCCAAAGCGGTGGCTGCGGATGAGGCGATTGCGACTCCGCATGCCAGAAGTGTGATTTTGGCGTAAGTGTTCATAATAGCTGTTGGTTGATTTGCTTTTTGCTATTTCCGCTGCAAATATAGTGCGGAATTTGGCATTGTGCCACAAATCGTCTGCAGCTTAAGTTAATTTAAGATCGGAAGGCTGGATTTAAGTGAATTTGACTTTATGAATGTGAATGATATTAACAGTTATGGCGTCATTTTGTCAGTTGCCGAGCCGTCGCCGATGTCAGTTGTCAGTCCGGCTATTATTTGCCGGAGGTGTGGAAGCGGATGGTGCCGTCGGCTGTGGCGGTGGTGCGCATGTCGGCGCGCAGGCGCCGTTCGATTTCGGCTCGGTTTCGCGCTTCTATCCTTCGGGTGATCAGAGGCGCGGCCACTTCGGCCGGCATCTGCGATCCGGCCGGCAGGACTTCTGAGAGCAGGAGCATGTGGATCGATCCGGCCGATTCGGCTTCGTATCTCATTCCGGTCTGCGGTTTTATTTCGGTTGTGCCGACCGGCCATATGGCTTTGATCTGTGACCATGACACCCATCTGTCGCCGAAGTAGTCATATGCGATTTGTGTGTCGCGCAGGATCGCTTTTTCAAGTTTGTCGGGGTCGGCCGGCGTGCGCAGCAGTTTTTTGATGTCGGTGATTTTGTCGGATGCAGACGGTATTTTCACGAATATTCCTTTGACCATCGGTTCGGAGGTGGTGAATTCGTGTTTGTGGGCTTCGAAATATGATTTCACTGAGTCGGGCGAGGCTGCGAGCGAGGGGTCTTCGGCGGTTTTCAGTCTGATGTATTCCCACATGATGAGGTTGCGTCTGTATTCGTTGACCATGCGGTCGATTTCACGCGTGTCAGGCAGGTTTTTCAGGGCCACTTCGGTGACCAGCCGGTTTGAGATCCATGTTGAGATGTAGGATTCGGCAAATGCCGCGCTGTCGGCCGCCGGGAGTCCGTTGGGCATGGCTGCCCGCAGTTCGGTTTCGGTTAGCGATGCGGGTCCGACGCTGACGATCGCGTCGGTCGGAACCGATGGTTTGTTACAGCTCGCAGCCAAAACGGTCACCGTGGTGATGACGGCCGTTTTGGCTGCGAGGGTTAAATGCTGTAGGCTCATTTAGATTTATAGCTGCTTGACTTTTTTGAGCACTTTTTTGTTGACTTTTATGGGGTAGATTTCGCGAAGGTGGTCAACCCATTGTCTGGTGAGTTCTTCCTGGTAGTCGGCGCTGACAGCCGAACGGCAGTCGGCGGCTTCTTCCGGTTGGTCGATGATCCGTCCCAGATAGGATGTGAAGGATGTCCAGCGGCGTTCGCGTTTCAAGTCGGGTTTTTCGCCTCCGAAGCCGAGATAGTCGACTACTCCGTTTTTGCCTTTGGGCAGCAACACGCGTTCGATCTTGATGTTGCGCGGGAAGGCTTCTTTTAGTTTGTCGCCCACTTCGTCTGCCTTGATGTTGTTGGCTGCGAGATATTTGTTGACTTCGTCGACGAGTGAGTCGGATGTGGCGTAGATAATGAAGCCTTTGAAGCGTGGGGCATCCCATGTCATGTATTTCTGACGGTGTTGTTTGAAGTATTCTTCCAGGCCTTCGGGGTTGCTTGCGGGCATGTTCCAGACGTTTTGGTTGCTTACTTCAAAGAGCATCATTCCGTCGTAATATTCTTTGACGAGGTTGCGCAGTTCGGGGTGTTTCGCTTCGAGGCGGTGGTTTTCGTATGTGAGCACGACTTCTTCCAGCCTGTTGTCGATCATTTCGCTGATCTGGTTGAATTCAGATGTGCCGAAGACCACGCGTGGTTCAGGGGTCATGAAGTCGGCGATGGTGACTGTGCTGTCGCCGACGGTGATCAGCGGGGTTGTGTCGGCCGCGAGTTTTTCTTTGTTGTTGACGTATCCGCCTTGTGAGAGGATCTGGCGGATGTGCTCAAGGCCTTCGGGAAGGATGCTGGCGTTGTATTCTTTGGCCAGTTGTGCGGCTTTGCTTTTGACTGCGAGCTGGCTGCGCGAGTCGTGCTCGATGGCGCGGCGGATTGCCTGTTCATATTTCGCTTTTTCCGCTATGGGACGGGTGCCTGTGCGTTGCACGATGTGCCAGCCGAATTTTGTGGTGAACGGTTCGGAGATGTCTCCGTCGTTCATGTCGAACACGGTCTGTTCAAATTCGGGCACCATGGCTCCACGTCCGAACCAGCCCAGATCGCCGCCCTGCGCTGAGCTGGGGCAGTTGCTCAGTGTTTTGGCCAGTTCGCCGAAGTCGGCGCCGTTTTTGAGCGCGGTGTGGATCGAGTCGATCCGAGCTTTTGCCGCAGCGATGTTTTCGGGGGTGCGTTCTGTGGGGTATGAGATCAGAATGTGGCGGGCCTGCACTTCGCCAGCATTCGGGCGGCGGTCGTCGACGCGGACAATGTGGTTGCCGAACCGGGTGCTGATCACTTCGGATATCTCGCCGACCGGAGTGTTGTATACTCCTTCTTCGAATTCCCAGGGATATCCTGGCTGCAGCCAGCTATAGTCGCTCTTGTTCTGTGCGAGCGACGGATCGGTTGAGTGCTTCATGGCCACCTCCACGAATGATGTTGGGTTGGCCACGAGGACTGCGCGGATGCTGTCGGCCAGTGCTTTCTTGTCAAGAGGAAGCATCATGTGGTGTATCTTGACCTGTTCAAGCATGTGGGCATAGGCGTCGTCCACGAGTTTGCGGTCTACCAGAGTGTCGCGCAGATAGGGGGCGACAAGGTCGGCGCGGTAGCCTTGGAATTCTTTCTGGAACGATGCCGCGGTGTCGACGCGCTGGTGGCGGGCTTCGGCCACTTTGAGCTTGTAGGTCTTGAACATTTCAAGGTATTCTTCAAGGCTCTGGCGGTCGAGTTGCTGGTCGTTGTTCTTGTGATAGTAGTATTCGAATTCGCTGAGGGTCACCTTCTCGTCGCCGACGGTCATCAGCACCGGGTCTTTGGGTGCTTTTGGCTTCGCGCCGGCCGCCGCCACAGTAGCGGCGGCAATGAGGGTTATGATTAATTTTTTCATCGTCAATATTCCTTACTGGTGTGATGCCGAGTAGTTTGGCGCTTCGGATGTGATGGCCACATCATGCGGGTGGCTTTCCGCTACTCCGGCATTGGTGATTCTGGTGAATTTGGCGGTGTGGAGTGTGTCGATGTCGGGGGCGCCGCAGTAGCCCATGCCTGAGCGGAGTCCGCCCAGCATCTGGTATACGACTTCATAGAGTGATCCTTTGTAGGGTACGCGGGCTGCGATTCCTTCCGGAACGAGTTTTTTGGCGTCGGTTTCGTTGGCCTGGAAATAGCGGTCTTTGCTGCCTTTTTCCATGGCTTCCAGTGAACCCATGCCGCGATAAGCTTTGTATTTTCGGCCATTATATATAATGGTGTCGCCGGGGGTTTCGTCGACTCCGGCAAGCATGCCTCCGAGCATGACTGAGTTGGCGCCTGCGGCGAGGGCTTTGACGATGTCGCCCGAGTAGCGGATTCCGCCGTCGGCTATGAGGGGGACGCCGGTGCCGGCGAGGGCTTTGGCTACGTCATATACGGCCGACAGCTGGGGGACGCCGACGCCTGCGATCACGCGGGTGGTGCAGATGGAGCCAGGGCCGATGCCAACTTTGACGCCGTCGGCGCCGTTTTCAACCAGGAATCTGGCGGCGTCGCCGGTGGCGATGTTGCCGACCACGACGTCGAGGTCGGGGTATTTTTCTTTGACGGCACGGAGCACTCCGATCACGCCGCGGCTGTGGCCGTGGGCAGTGTCGATTACTATGGCGTCAACTCCGGCTTCAACGAGTGCGTCGACGCGTTGCATAGAGTCGGCGGTCACGCCGACGCCGGCAGCGACGCGGAGGCGTCCGAGGCTGTCTTTGCAGGCCATCGGTTTGTCTTTGGCTTTTGTGATGTCTTTGTATGTCACCAGTCCGACAAGGCGTCCGTCGTTGTCGACAACGGGCAGTTTTTCGATTTTGTGGCACTGGAGTATCTGTGCAGCTTCTTCCAGGTCGGTGGTCTGTGAAGTGGTGACGAGGTTTTCCGATGTCATGACTTCGTCGACAGGACGGTTGAGGTTGCGCTCGAATCGAAGGTCGCGGTTTGTGACGATGCCGACCAGGTGGCGGTTGTCGTCAACCACGGGAATGCCTCCGATGTGGTATTCTTCCATGATTTTGAGCGCATCGCCGACTGTGGCGCCGCGGCGGATTGTTACGGGATCATAGATCATGCCGTTTTCAGCACGCTTCACAGCGTGGACCTGGCGGGCCTGTTCGGCTATTGACATGTTTTTGTGGATCACGCCAATGCCTCCTTCACGTGCAATGGCAATGGCCAGCGGAGCTTCGGTCACGGTGTCCATGGCAGCTGAAATCAGCGGGACGTTGAGAACTATGTTGCGTGAGAAGCGGGTTGTCAGATTGACTTCGCGTGGAAGAATTTCCGAGTAGGCCGGAATCAGAAGGACGTCATCGAATGTGAGACCGTCCATCTTCACTCTGTCTGCAATAAACGACATATTGTTAACAAATTAAGTTTTGGTTCCTGTTTATTATTGCACGCAAAATTACAAAAAATCCGCGAGCCGCGCAATCCTTTGTCGGTTTTTTCTGTGTTCTTCGTTGTCAGGCATTTTCTCCGGGGCGGCAGGCAGTTGTTTTTTGGCGTGTTTGCGGCTGTGTTGCTGATTGTGAATTTTGAATCCCTCAGCCAGTCGTCTCCAAGGTTATCTGTAGGTTTCCTGTCTATCGCATTACGGAGGGCGACCTCAAAGCAGCTCACAATCGTAAGCATTTCCTGTGAAATCTGAAGGTTATAGCGATAGAGTGTCATGGCCTTGCGGGTATCGCCACCGCAGGCTGTCAGATACCGCTCCATTCTTTTGGCGGATATTTATTCGTGAAATTGAGGGTGAAATAACAGTTGGTCGAGTGTTAGATTTTTGGGGATAAATGTATAAAAGAAAATCCCAAGTAATTGAAGTTCAATTACTTGGGATTTTCAAAGAGTGTCCGAGATGAGATTCGAACTCACACAGCCGAACGGCCACTACCCCCTCAAAGTAGCGTGTCTACCAATTCCACCACCCGGAC
>CAMWSS010000042.1 GCA_947177035.1 uncultured Porphyromonadaceae bacterium
AACATGTTTTTCACAATTCATTACAAAACAACCGGTTACACCAACTTTTTTATTTTCGACTTTAACATTCATTAACACCTATAACGGCGAACAATCCGCGTAAAACGCCCAAAAACACGCCCTCAGCAACCGCCGGCACTCCATCAAAAACTCGCCAAAAAAGCACCGAAATCCACCCACGGCATTCTGAGGGTCTTTTCAGCCTCTTTATATTAATTAAGGTGTATGGCAATAATACGAGAATAGCTTTAGTGCTTTTAATTTTTTTTCGTAACTTTGCGACTTGTTATGAAACGCTTATCGCTTATCTTATTACCGGCGTTACTGTCAGCGGCAGCATTGTTATCCAGTGGCTCCGCCCGTGCACAGCAACCGTTTGAGCGCGGTATGACCACACCGGTCACATTCGTGCCCAAAGGGCAATGGATCACCGGAATTTCGGTGAACTATGCCGCCGCATCGCACGATAATTATCAGTTTTTTATCTTTGAGGGAATTGATGGAAAGAGCTACTCTTTCAAAATAAGCCCCATGCTTATGTTTGCGTTCAAAGATAATCTTGCCGCCGGCGCCAGGTTCGCTTATACAAGATCAATGGTGCAACTTGATCGCGGCAGTCTGGTCCTTGACTCCGAAACCTCCTATGATGTTGACCATCTCTATTCGATTTCACATAACTATGCCGTGACCGGCGCCTTCAGAAATTACATCTCGCTTGGAGGAAGCAACCGGTTTGGCATTTTTAATGAAGTGCAATTGCAGCTCGGAGGCGGCCAAAGCAAACTGTCAAACGGCACCGGCCGCAATCTGACAGGAACGTATCAGCGTAATTTCAACATGAATGTCGGAGTAGCTCCCGGCATGATAATGTTCTTAAGCAACTATTCCGCTCTTGAAGTGAATGTCGGAGTGCTCGGATTCAGCTACCGACACACCCACGCCATAACCGATCAGGTATATGAAGCCGATCTGAAGGCCAACCACGCCAACTTCAAAGTCAATCTGTTTTCAATCACCTTCGGGGTGGCATTCTATCTATAACCGATGATCATATCCAAAATATCACGACTGAAACGCCACGCAGCAGCACTTTTGCTTCTGGCGGCCGCCAGCATTGCCGGCAACCACGCCACGGCATGCGACTATGCCGCAACCGACAGCGTGTGTCCCCACTTCGAACTGGTCACCATCAACAACGGAGCCGACACGGTTTCGATGATCCTGCGGCAGCACAATCTCGGCCGATATGACCGCGGTCTGCATAATTACCTGTTCATCCCAAAAGGCCAATGGCAGGTCGGACTCACGGCAAGTTACGGATCGCTTGACACGGACGATATCGAGGTGCTCTCCGTGCTGTCCGATCTGGATTTCCACGGCAAAACATATTCAATCAAACCATATGTAGGATATACATTCGCCCATAATCAGGCAATCGGCCTTAAAGCGGTCTACAACCGCGCCGAAGCCGATCTCGGCTCACTCGGCCTCGACCTTGGCGACGATCTCAATTTCCATCTGAGTGACGTGAGTTATCATTCACAGACATATTCAACCGCCCTGTATTATCGCTCATATGTAGGTCTGAGCCGGGCCAAACGCTTCGCAGTGTTCAACGAAGTGGATCTCACGTTCACTTCCGGCTCATCGACATTTTCCAGACTCTACAACGCTGAACCACGCGTCACAAAGACCAATATCACTGAAGCAAGTCTGAACTTCAGCCCTGGTCTATGCGTATTTATGATGGAGAATATCAGCTTCAATGTTTCGTTCGGCGTGTTTGGTGTAAAAATCCACAAAGAGTCACAGAAGACCAATTCAGTGGAAGAAGGCACCCGCATAACATCAGGCGCCAACTTCAGATTTAACATTTTCAATATAAACTTCGGTCTCGGTGTTCATATCTAAGAAAATCATAGCGTCGGCCGCCATAGCGACAATCGTCATGACCGGCTGCATCAAAAACGACCTGCCCTATCCACGGATCCAGGCCAATTTTTCATCATTTGTGGTTGAACAGATGGCGTCGCCCGCCATTATCGATACTGTGGCGCAGACTGTGATTCTGCCGATGGCAGAGGAAGCAGACCTTGGCCATGTGAGAGTAGAAAGCTACGAAATATCTCCCTCACAGGCAATTGTCGCACCAGGGCAGTCAGTTCCAACCGAACTGGATCTAAACACTCCATTTAAAGTAGATCTGTCGCTGTATCAGACTTACAAGTGGACCATCAGCGCCACACAAAAGATCGAACGCTTCTTTACTGTCGAAGGGCAGATCGGCGCTTCGGTCATCGACGTGCCACAGCGGCGTGTCGTGACCCACGTGCCGGAAAGCACCGACCTGACGTCAATCAAGGTTCTCACATCGAAACTCGGCCCACGCGGCTGCACAGTCACACCAGATCTAACAGGCACTGAAGTCAATTTCACCTCTCCGGTCAAAGTCAACATCAAGACTCATGGTGTGACAGAGACGTGGACAATATACGTGGAACCGACCGACGCCACCGTCACCATGACCGCCGCAGACGGATGGAGCCGTGTGGCATGGCTATATGCCAACGTCGAAGCCGGATCTGAAAGCGGCTTTGAATACCGGCGTGCATCAGATCCGGATTGGATTTCCGTGCCTACAGAATGGATCACTGCCGATGGCGGATCACTGCGTGCGCGTCTGACCGGCCTGTCGCCTGAAACCGATTATGTGGCCAGGGCCTTCTCCAATGGCGAATACACCGCTGATATGCCGTTCTCAACCCAAGGTGAAGCCCAGATGCCCAACTCCAACTTCAGCCAATGGTGGAAGGACGGAGCAGTGTGGAATCCGTGGCCTGCCGACGGAATTTCCTTCTGGGACACCGGCAACAAAGGCGCGGCCACTCTGGGGCAGAGCAACTCCATACCCACCGACGCCACCCTTTCAGGAACTGGGCAATGCGCCGAGCTGCAGAGCAAGTTCGTCGGCATAGCCGGCATCGGCAAACTCGCCGCCGGCAACATATTCACAGGCGAATACTACAAGACTGACGGAACAAACGGCATCCTGCATATGGGACGTCCGTGGAAGCTGCGACCAACCAGAATGACGGGATATATGCACTATACAAGCGCACCGATATCGTCGGTAGGTTCCGACCCCGAATTCCGCGACTGGCGCAACCGGCCAGACACCGCCAACATATTCATTCTGCTGGCCGACTGGCCCGAACCGTTTGAAGTGCGCACAAACCCCAAAAACCGACAGCTCATCGATCCCGACTCTCCCGAGGTGATCGCTTACGGTTCAGTGCAATATGGCGAAACCATCGAACAATGGACGAAATTCGACATCGAACTGAACTACAGATCAACGTCGCGCGTGCCAAACTACATACTCGTTGTGGCTTCGGCCAGCAAATATGGCGACTATTTTGTGGGCGGCAACGGCTCGGTGCTATGTATTGACAATTTCAAACTCGAATATGACTACTAAAGAATCGCATACCGAACAACAGTTTGACCGTGCCCTGGCCGACTGCCGATCGCTGTTTGAAAAGAAGCTCCATGACTATGGCGCCGCATGGCGTGTGCTCAGACCGGCTTCGCTCACCGATCAGATTTTCATAAAAGCCCAGCGCATAAGGTCGCTCCAGACCAAAGGCTGCGCCCAGATCGACGAAGGGATTCTGTCGGAATTCATCGGCATTGTAAACTATGGTCTGATCGGACTGATACAGCTCCAACTGCCAATGACAGAATCGGTGGATCTTACTCCCGGACAGGCAATGGAACTCTATGACGAAATGGCGCGTAAAGCCCGCACACTCATGATCGCCAAAAATCACGACTATGACGAAGCCTGGCGTTCAATGCGCGTCAGCTCCTATGTAGACCTGATCCTCATGAAAATTCTGCGAACCCGCCAGATCGAAGACCTGTGCGGCGCCACCCTCGTCAGCGAAGGCATCGATGCCAACTATCTCGACATGGTCAACTACTCCGTGTTCGGCATCATAAAGCTCACAGAATAATGACGCCAGAGACCCGCCTTAGGCTCACCAAAACCGCAGTGTGGATTCTCCGACTTGCCGTCGGCGGAATCTTCATCGTCAGCGGAGCTGCCAAGATGACCGACCCATACGGTTTCATCTACAAGATCAACGACTATCTTGCCGCATGGCATCTGTCGGTGAGCAAAGGCCCGGTGGTGTTCACCACAGTCCTGCTGTCGGCCACTGAATTTCTCACCGGCGTCACCCTCGCCACCGGATCCATGAGGCGCCTGTCGGTCTGGGTTGCCAGCGCCATGATGGCGTTTATGCTGCCGCTGACATTATACGTGGCCATTGCCGATCCGGTGGCCGACTGCGGATGTTTCGGCGACTTGTGGATCATCTCCAACTGGGCCACGTTCTTTAAAAACATTGCCATCGCTGCCGGACTGGCAGTGCTTCTGCTCTACAACCGTCGCGTCGAGGGCCTGTTCACGCCCATGAGCCAATGGATGCAGATCACGCTCGCTGCCGGATGGATCGGCTGGGTGGGACTTGTCGGATATAACGAACAGCCGCTTCTTGACTTCCGCCCCTACCCTGTCGGCAGTCCGCTGCTCCATGAAGCCGACTCATCCGAAATAATCTACCGATATGCCTCGCCCGACGGCACAACCGCCGACTTTCCTGCGTCGGAACTTCCCGACGAGGGCGACGGGCAGTGGACGTTTGTTGAACGCATAGACCCAGACGGAGGCGTCACCGAATCGGCCTTTGCTGTGTTTGACAGCGACGGTGCCGACGCCACATATGACCTGATCGGCGCCACCGACCGACAACTTCTCATGCTTGTGCCCGACGTGAAAGCCGCCGGAATATCCGAGACATACGTCGCCAACGAACTGGCCCGGCACATATCGTCGATCAGCGACAACCCTTCGGCATCGTTTGCCGCGATTGTCAGCGCCACCACCGACCAGGAGTCAATGGACGAATGGCTGGACCTGGCCATGGCCGACTATCCGGTCTACACGGCCGAAGACACAGCCATAAAGACAGTGGCACGTGGCAAAATGGCCCTTGTGTTTCTGCGCAACGACACTGTCATCTGGAAACGCACCCTCGCCTCCATTAACCCGGACCAGATCGAAGCGCCGGATTTCACACTCGAAGAGCTGCGCACCGACGGCCCCCACCGGTTCCGCCATTCGCTAATGATTCTGCTTCTGTCAGAAATTGTTGTCATGCTCATGGGACGTGGAGCAACGTTCAGCAGACTCCAATTCATCCGCTCGCGCCGCAAAGCCCGGGCCAATTCATGATTTTTTAAGAATTGCGGCCAAGGCTGACAGGGACAGCCTTCTCTTAAGCCGACGATAGAAGGCTAATGTTTGCAGGTATCAGAAAAAAGGCGTAAATTTGCATATTAAAAATAATGCAAAATTACCGACATATATGTTTGAGAACCTTAGTGAAAGGCTTGAACGCAGTTTCAAGATACTGAAAGGTGAGGGAAAAATCACCGAGATCAATGTGGCCGAAACCATGCGCGACGTGCGTCGCGCACTTCTTGACGCCGACGTCAACTTCAAGGTGGCCAAACAGTTCACCGACACTGTCAAGACCAAAGCCATAGGCCAGAACGTGCTCACATCTGTGAAGCCGAAAGAGCAGATGGTCAAGATCGTCCACGACGAACTGGCCCTGCTGATGGGAGGCGACGCCTCTAAATTTGACGTGAGCGGAAACCCCGCCATTGTGCTGATGAGCGGCCTGCAAGGTTCGGGTAAAACTACATTCTCAGGAAAACTGGCACGCAAATACAAGAGCGAACAAGGCAAGCGTCCGCTGCTTGTGGCCTGCGACGTATATCGTCCGGCCGCTATCGAGCAGCTGCGGGTGCTCGGCGAACAGATCGACGTGCCTGTATACTCCGAGCCGGAGAGCAAAAACCCGGTTCAGATCGCTCTCAACGGCATTGCCCACGCACGGGCCAACAATCTCGATCTGGTGATCGTCGACACCGCGGGCCGTCTTGCCGTCGACGCACAGATGATGGACGAGATCGAGGCTATCAAAAAAGCCATCAGTCCGAAAGAAACCCTGTTTGTGGTCGACTCGATGACCGGTCAGGACGCAGTCAACACAGCCAAGGAGTTCAATGACCGGCTCGACTTCGACGGAGTGGTGCTGACAAAACTTGACGGCGACACACGTGGCGGCGCAGCCCTCTCGATCCGCTCGGTTGTCAACAAGCCGATCAAGTTCGTGGGCCGCGGCGAAAAACTTGACGCAATCGACGTATTCTATCCAGAACGTATGGCCGACCGCATTCTCGGCATGGGCGACATTGTCAGCCTTGTGGAGAAAGCCCAGCAGGAGTTTGACGAAAAACAGGCCCGCGAACTCGAACGCAAGCTCGCCAAAAACCAGTTTAACTTCAACGACTTTCTCGATCAGATCCACCGCATCGAGAAAATGGGTTCGCTGAAAGATATCGCATCTATGATTCCCGGCATGGGCAAAGCGCTCAAAGACGTGGAGATCAACGACAACGCATTCAAAGGCATCAAGGCCATCATCGGCTCGATGACCAAGGAAGAGCGCGCCAATCCCGACATCATCAAAGGCTCGCGCCGCCAGCGCATAGCCCGAGGCTCAGGCTGCGACCTGCAGGAAGTGAACCGCCTGCTCAAGCAGTTCGAGCAGACCCGCAAGATGATGAAGGCCGCAACATCGTTCAAAAACAACCCGATGCAGATGATGCGCGCCGCACGCGCCGCCCAGAAGCAGATGGGCCGCCGATAAGCGGAGATTGCCGGTATTTTTCAACCATAAACACAAAACACTGATTTCTGAAACATATGGAGCTGATTGACGGAAAAAAAGTGGCCGACCAGATAAAGGCCGAAATCGCCGCCGAAGTGGCGCAACGTGTTGCCGACGGCAAAAAGCGCCCGCACCTGGCTGCTGTGCTTGTCGGCCATGACGGAGGATCGGAAACCTACGTGGCCCACAAAGTCAAAGCCTGCGAACAGTGCGGTTTCGACTCGACTCTGATTCGCCGCGAGGCCGACGTGACCGAGCAGGAATTGCTCGAAATCGTGAAGGAACTGAACGAGAACCCTGACATTGACGGATACATCGTGCAGCTGCCGCTGCCGCGCCATATCGACGAACAGCGAATCATCGAGGCAATCGATCCACGCAAAGACGTCGACGGATTCCACCCGGTAAACGTCGGACGCATGTCGATCGGACTGCCCTGTTTCGTGTCGGCCACTCCCGCCGGCATCGTCGAGCTCCTGCGCCGTTACGGCATCGAGACGCGCGGCAAACACTGTGTGGTTCTTGGCCGGAGCAACATTGTCGGCAAGCCTGTGGCTTCGCTGCTGATGCAGAAAGCCACACCGGGAAACTGCACAGTAACAGTCTGCCACTCGGCGACCCCCGACCTGAAAGACCATTGCCGCAGAGCCGACATCATCATCGCCGCCCTCGGCCAGCCTGGCTTTGTGACCGCCGATATGGTCAAACCCGGAGCTGTGATCATCGACGTCGGCACAACCCGCGTTCCCGATCCGTCGAAAAAGAGCGGTTTCCGGCTCAGTGGTGACGTCGACTTTGAAAACGTTGCGCCGTTGTGCTCCCACATCACCCCGGTTCCGGGCGGAGTCGGCCCCATGACCATATGTTCTCTGATGAGCAACACACTGCTTGCCGCATCAGACAAGGTTTATTGACCGGGTCACACACCCATATTCAGCATAAGCCATGCCCGAACTGATGCTGGCTGACATAGTGCCGCTGATCATGTCGCTCTTCTCATTCTCGCCATATGAGAATGACCGGGCCGAGATTCTCTTTGCCGGAGATGCAATGCAACATCAGGCTCAGATTGACGCGGCGCGGCGTCCCGACGGCACATATGATTATTCCGAATGCTTTCAAGGCATCAAGGAATATGTTGAAGCAGCCGATCTGGCCGTTGTCAACTTCGAAGCATCGCTTGGAGGCAGGCCATACACAGGCTATCCATGCTTCAGCGCTCCGGATGAATATCCGGCAGCGCTGACCGACGCCGGATTCGACGTGTTTCTTCTGGCCAACAACCATATTCTCGACCGTCGAGACCGCGGACTGCACCGGACACTCGACCGCCTTCGCCAGGACTCCATTCCGCACCTCGGAATATATCACGACACCGCCGACAGAGATTCGCTGTGCCCATTGATCATGGACGTCAACGGATTCAAAATCGGGCTGCTCAACTATACCTATGGAACCAACGGCATTTCCGTGACCGGCAACGCCGTTGTGGACTATATTGACCATGATAAGATCCGCCACGACATTATCGCCGCACGAAATGGCGGAGCTGAAATAGTGAGCGTGTGTGTGCACTGGGGCGATGAATACCGACTGCTCCCCAACAAAGCCCAACGCGACCTGGCCGACTGGCTCACGGAACTGGAAGTCGACATGATTATCGGCAACCATCCCCACGTCGTGCAGCCAATGGAGATGCGCACATCGCATTCAGGCCGCCCGGTGTTGCTCACATACTCTCTCGGCAATCTGATTTCCAACATGAAGACAACCGACACCCGCGGCGGGACAATGGTCACAGTAAGCCTCCGCCGCAATAACAGCGGAGTGGCCTATGTCAGTTCAGCCAGATATCTCACCACTTTTACCGAACCGCCATCCGACGGACACAACTTCCGAGTGGTTCCGGCCGAGCTCTCAACCAACCGTCATGCTGAAGCTTTCCTGATAAACGCCAACAGAACTCCTCTGTCACGCAACGTCAACGTTAAACCTGATACCCTATTCATATTCAAATAATATGTACAAAATCACAGCAAAAGAGCACTTCTCGGATGCGGTTGTGAAACTGACCGTAGAAGCCCCGCTCATAGCCAAATCACGCCGTCCCGGACACTTTGTCATAGTGATCGACAGCAAACACGGCGAACGCATTCCACTGACAATTGCCGATGCCGATCCGGCAGCGGGCACAATCACTCTGGTGGTCCAGGGCGTCGGAGAGTCGACCCGGGCCATCTGCGCCATGGAACCGGGCCAGAGCCTTACCGACGTCGTCGGCCCGCTGGGACGCGCCACCACAATCCGCAACGGCGGCACCGTGGTGTGTTGCGGCGGAGGTGTCGGTGTGGCCCCGCTGCTGCCTATCATCAAGGCGATGAAAGCTGCCGGATGCCGTGTCGTGTCAGTGCTTGCCGCCCGCACCCGCGATCTGATCATTCTTGAAGAAGAGGTGCGCGCACACTCCGACGAAGTCATCATAATGACCGACGACGGGTCGTATGGGCAGAAGGGACTGGTGACAGCCGGTGTCGAGCAAGTGCTGCAACGCGAACCGGTGGACGAAGTGGTGACCATAGGCCCTGCCGTGATGATGAAATTCGTGGCCGCACTCACCCGCAAATACAACGTGCCGACAGTCGCGTCGCTCAACACCATCATGGTAGACGGCACCGGCATGTGTGGCGCATGCCGCGTCAGCGTCGGCGGAAAAATGCGGTTCGTATGCATCGACGGCCCTGAATTCGACGCCCATCAGGTTGATTTTGACGAAATGATCATGCGACTCAGACCTTAAATCCTCATCACTTATGAACCAAGACACCATATCACCGCGCTCAGCTCAGTGGCGTGAAGAATTGCGCAGATCAATCACTGCGAAACAGCGCGGAGAAATAGCCCGTGTGGCCATGCCGGAACTGCCGGCCGATTTCCGCGTCACCACACTTTCCGAAGAAGTAAACATGGGATTGAGCAGCGAACAGGCCGTGCTTGAAGCCAGACGCTGCCTCGACTGCCCCGATCCGCAGTGCGTCACCGGATGCCCGGTGGGCATCAACATTCCGGGTTTCATCAAAAACATCGAACGTCAGAACTTTACCGACGCATTGGCTGTTTTGAAGGAAACAAGCGCATTGCCCGCGGTCTGCGGACGAGTCTGTCCGCAAGAGAAGCAATGCGAAAGCAAGTGCATCTACAACAAAATGAAGAAACCCGCCGTGGCCATAGGATATCTTGAACGATTTGCGGCCGACAATGCCGACGCTCCGGTTCCGGCCAAGGCGCCACGTCTTGGCATAAAAGTGGCCGTTGCCGGTTCAGGCCCGGCCGGTCTATCCTTTGCCGGCGACATGATCAAGCGTGGTTTCGACGTCACCGTCTTCGAAGCCCTTCATGAAATCGGGGGCGTGTTGAAATACGGCATTCCTGAATTCCGTCTGCCGAATTCAGTCGTGGAGAAAGAGATTGATGCCCTTCGCGACCTCGGAGTTGAATTCCACAAAAACACCATTATCGGAAAAACGCTGAGCTATGACGATCTGATCGCCGAAGGCTTCAAGGCAATATTCGTGGCATCGGGCGCCGGCCTGCCGCGCTTCATGGGCATACCGGGCGAAAACTATATCAATGTGGTTTCAAGCAACGAATACCTTACGCGAGTGAACCTGATGCATGCCGGATCAGATGAATATGCCACCCCCGTTCACCGCGGCAAACGCGTGGCGGTTATCGGCGGAGGCAACACAGCGATGGATTCATGCCGGACGGCACGGCGCATGGGTGCCGATAAAGTCATGGTGGTATATCGTCGCAGCGAAGCCGAAATGCCTGCCCGAATCGAAGAAGTGAAACACGCCCGCGAAGAAGGCGTTGAATTCCTCACTCTCCACAACCCGGTGGAGTATCTGGCCGACGAACGCGGCCACGTCCGCGCAATGCGCCTTCAGCGCATGGAACTTGGCGAACCTGACGCCAGCGGGCGCCGCTCTCCGGTGCCAGTCGAAGGAGCCATTGAGGAAGTGGAGGTCGACATGGTCATCGTCAGCGTCGGCGTAAGCCCGAATCCGCTGATTCCTTCGGCAATTCCCGATCTTGAAACGACGCGGCGCGGCACTGTGGCTGTCAACGACGAGACTCTCCGCTCATCTATTCCGACAATCTATGCCGGCGGTGACATCGTACGCGGAGGAGCGACCGTGATCCTCGCCATGGGCGACGGACGAAAAGCCGCGGCAGCAATGGCCAAGGCTCTGCTTGACTGACATCATCGTAACAAAACACCTGAATTACTATGAACATAAAACTGACCCGCGGCGCAATGGCCGCTGAAATCTCGCCTCTCGGAGCCGAACTCCAAAGCCTCAGCCGGAACGGAACCGAATACCTATGGCAAGGAAATCCCGCATTCTGGGGTGGACGCTCGCCGCTGCTTTTCCCCAACACAGGACGCGTGTGGGACAACCACTACCGGCATAACGACAAAACCTACAGCATCGA
This sequence comes from uncultured Porphyromonadaceae bacterium, assembly GCA_947177035.1. GTDB lineage: Bacteria > Bacteroidota > Bacteroidia > Bacteroidales > Muribaculaceae > UBA3263. The sequence goes on from CAMWSS010000042.1 coordinate 11,304, forward strand.
CATCCACGGATTTGCACGCAAAATGGAATTTACCGTGGTGGAACATACTGCTGACAAAGCGGTGTTCGGCCTCCACTCCACCGACGAGACTCTGGAACAATACCCGTTTCCTTTCATGCTGTTCGTGACTTATCAGCTCACAGACAACGGTCTGTCGGTGACGTGGTTCGTGCGCAACGAAGGGACAGACGAAATGCACTTCCAGATCGGCGCACACCCGGCCTTCAACCTGCCTGACTTTGATCCGGCCGACACCGTGCGTGGCTATTTCAGTTTCGGCACAGACAACCCCATGCACTACCTGATTCCTCTGGAAAAAGGATGCGTCGACCCGACCCAACCCAATGAACTGACTCTCGACGCAGAGAAAATGCTGCCGATAACAGCCAAGACCTTCGACATCGACACATACGTGATCGACTCGGCCGACATCAACTCCTGCACACTGCTCACCCCCGAACGTGTGCCATGGCTGACTGTCCGCTTCCACATGCCGGTTCTTGCCCTCTGGGCACCAACAGCGCAACACCCTGACTGCCCGTTCGTGTGCATCGAACCGTGGTGTGGCGCCTGCGACACCGTGGGCTATGACGGCAACCTCGCCGACCGACGCGTCATAAATCATCTGGCCCCGGCCGCACACTTCCTCAACACATATTCAATCGAAATCCACTGATTCAGCTCCACAAAAGGCAGACTCACAGTCCACTGTTCATGAGAGACTCTGCCTGCGCATAAAATTCAGACCGGTATTGCCGAACAAACACGGCAATACCGGCGTTGTTTTTAACGGCAAAATAAAACGTGGCATTTACCATCAAACCGACTTTAATGCGCCATTTTGTCACCTGCCACTGACAGACATCGTCTCTGGCACGGAATATGCTGCAACTGATAGCCAGAAAATAAAACAAAACAAAAACTAACCAATAATTCAAAGTCAATCATGAATATCCAACCTCTTGCCGATCGAGTGCTCATCAAGCCCACCCCGGCTGAAGAAGTGACAATGGCCGGTATCATCATCCCCGATTCCGCCAAAGAAAAACCGCTGAAAGGCGAAGTGCTCGCCACCGGACGCGGCACAAAAGACGAAGAGATGGTGCTCCAGGCTGGCGACAGCGTGCTCTATGGCAAATATGCCGGTACCGAAGTTGAACTCGAAGGTGAAAAATATCTGATCATGCGTCAGAGCGACGTGCTGGCAGTGATCAAATAAACTCTATACTACCACTCCCCTACACACTCTCTGTGATAAAACAATACTAAAATGGCAAAAGAAATCAAATTCGATATCAAAGCTCGCGAAGAGCTGAAAAAAGGCGTCGACGCTCTGGCCGACGCAGTCAAGGTCACTCTCGGTCCCAAAGGACGCAACGTGATTATTGAAAAAAAATTCGGCGCCCCCCACATCACCAAAGACGGCGTCAGCGTGGCACGCGAAATTGAACTGGAAGACGCTTTCCAGAACATGGGCGCACAGCTCGTGAAAGAAGTGGCCTCAAAGACCGGCGACGACGCCGGCGACGGCACCACCACAGCCACCGTCCTGGCTCAGAGCATCATCAATGTCGGCCTCAAGAACGTTGCGGCAGGCGCCAATCCGATGGACCTCAAACGCGGCATTGACAAAGCTGTGGCCATGGTCGTTGAATCAATCCGCGAACAGAGCCAGGAAGTCGGCGACGACCTCAAGAAGATCGAGGACGTGGCACGCGTCAGCGCAAACAACGACGAAGCCATCGGTGCCCTCATCGCCGAAGCCATGAAAAAGGTGAAAAAAGAAGGCGTGATCACCGTCGACGAAGCCAAAGGCACAGAAACCACTGTCGACATCGTTGAAGGCATGCAGTTTGACCGCGGCTACATCTCGCCCTACTTTGTCACCAACACCGACAAGATGGAATGCGAAATGGACTCACCCTTTGTCCTGCTCTTCGACAAAAAGATCTCCAGCCTCAAAGACATGCTCCCCATCCTCGAAGCGACAGCCCAGAGCGGACGTCCGCTCCTGATCATCGCGGAAGATGTCGACAGCGAAGCTCTCGCCACTCTCGTGGTTAACCGCCTGCGCGGATCGCTGAAAATCTGCGCCGTCAAAGCTCCCGGATTCGGAGACCGCCGCAAAGAAATGCTTGAAGACATCGCCACACTCACCGGCGGCATCGTCATCAGCGAAGAAAAAGGCATGAAACTCGAAGGTGCCACAATCGACATGCTCGGACGCGCCGAAAAAGTCACCGTCAACAAAGAGAACACAACCATCGTCAACGGCGCTGGCGCTCCGGAAGCGATCGCCTCTCGCGTATCGCAGATCAAAGCCCAGATCGCCACAACAACCTCTGATTACGACAAAGAAAAACTTCAGGAACGCCTGGCCAAACTTGCCGGCGGCGTGGCAGTGCTCCACATCGGCGCGCCCTCTGAAGTGGAAATGAAAGAAAAGAAAGACCGCGTTGACGACGCCCTCTCGGCCACCCGCGCAGCCATTGCCGAAGGCATCGTGCCCGGCGGCGGCGTAGCCTATATCCGCGCCATCTCAAAACTCGAAGGAGCCAAAGGCGCCAACGACGACGAAACCACAGGCATGGCAATCGTGAAACGCGCCATCGAAGAACCCCTGCGCCAGATCGTGCACAACGCCGGCGAAGAAGGCTCCGTAATCGTTCAGAAAGTAAAAGACGGCACCGCAGACTTCGGCTACAACGCACGCACAGGCATCTACGAACACCTCTTCGCAGCCGGCGTGATCGACCCCGCCAAAGTCACCCGTGTGGCACTTGAAAACGCCGCTTCAATCGCCGGAATGTTCCTGACCACAGAATGTGTCATCGCCGACAAAAAAGAAGAAAATCCCGCGCCTGCAATGCCCAATCCAGGCATGGGCGGCATGGGCATGATGTAAAAAACATCTCCCCTTCCACCAACAAATAAATTAACCTGATTACTGAAGTGAAGCTGTGTCGCGCACATATAGAGACACAGCTTCACTCTTTTCCCACCCCCCTCACCAATATCTGCGCGACCCAAACAACGGACATGGACACAACACCACAAAACATCTGGCAACCCGACCACCTCGGCTCCGGATATGAAATGACACATATCACACAGCCCGACGACTACAGCGGCCACGTGCGCTGCACCGTCATCCGCCGGCTCTCATCGGCCGAAAGCCGCAACGCCATACTGTACGTTCATGGATTCAGCGACTATTTCCTACAAAAAGAAATGGCAGACGAATTTGTCAGCCATGGCTACAACTTCTATGCCGTCGACCTTCGCAAATATGGCCGCTCACTGATGCCTGGCCAAAAAATGTTTCAAGTAAGAAACCTGCAAGAATACTTTGCCGACATAGACGCCGCCATCAAAATTATACACTCCGACAACAACACCCGAATCATCCTCATGGGACACTCCACAGGCGGACTGACCACCTCACTGTACATGTCCCGAAAACCCGCTCCACAAATCAAAGCACTGATCCTCAACAGCCCCTTCCTTGACTGGAACCTACCCTCGCCACTGCGCAAAATCGGAATCCCGCTGATCAGCACACTCGGACGCATAACGCCATCCATACGCGTCAGACAAAAACCAGACAACAGATATGCCCGCACCCTCTCCTCCGAACACGGCGGAGAATGGACCTACCGCAAAGAATGGAAACCAGACATCCTGCCAGACCCTGACATGGGCTGGATACGCGCCATCCACTCGGCTCAACAACACCTTCGCCACAACACCTGCCAAATCAAAGTACCCATACTCCTCATGCGCTCGGCCGAATCAGTCAAAAAAAGCGATAACCCAGAAAAATACTATCGCGCAGACGCCATACTCGACACCGACAGCATAGCAAAATACGGCCGAAAACTCAGCGACGACGTCACCGAAGCCATCTTCACCGGTGGCCTCCACGACCTGGCCCTCTCCCCCTACCCCATCCGCACAGAACTATACCACACCATCTTCACATGGCTCGCATCCCACGGCCTATAACCTCAAAACGCCCACAAAAACGCCCATATCGGCCGACGCACCAATTTCACAGCACAAAACACTAACCACCAAAGCATTACCCCACAAAAGAACAAATCATACCTCAGCCCCACACGGTTAACAGAAGTTAAAAACAGAAGATTTCTTCCCAAAAACTTGCACGATTCACAAAAACTCCCTACCTTTGCACCGCAATTAAGAAACAAACCTGATTCGCTAGCTCAGCTGGTAGAGCACAACACTTTTAATGTTGGGGTCCTGGGTTCGAGCCCCAGGCGGATCACTGGAAAACAAATCCAAATATCTGATATTCAGATGTTTGGATTTTGTCATTTTAGGAGATTGTCCGCGAATTGTCCACCAAATGCGGCGTTATGGTGGTGTGGACAAAAATTTTTCGATGTTGAGTGTTAAATTTTCTCAAACATTATTGCAGGGGTGCTTGTTTTGTATTTCGGTGCGAATTTTTCGTGCTGCAACAACTATCCCCCCATTTATGAACAACGAGGAAAAAATTGAACACGCAAAAGGGCTTCTCCGCGAATGGAAAGCCACACACCACGAGGAATACTGCAACTTCACCGACTGGATGCATGACCGCGAGGGCCCCGGCTTCATCGCGGTATTCAACCATGCCAAGGTTTTCATGCCGCAATTTGAGACAGCCGTGCTGCTGCATCTTAAAGATGACAGCTCGAATGATGTGGGCCATCTGGAAAAGATGCTTGTCGAGGGAGGCATGGAGAACCATCTGCTGACAGGGCTGAATACTCCCCACATACCCGGCAACATTTTCCTGCCGATGTTGGCATGGATGTTCTACGGGCGCAGCTTCGAGTGTATGGTGGAGTACGGAGAAGACCTTATCAGAAATCCCAAGACTAATTTTCTTATACGCTTGGGAGCGAAACACCATATCAAGTGGATAATCAAGAGCAGCATAGCATTGAAAGGCCGAACAGAAGAGGACTGGGCTAACTTTGTCGAGGAACAGCGCGAGATGGGCAGCGAACCTAACGTTACCGCCAAGACCATCGCCAAGTTGAAGACAGCTTCGGAAGAAATACGGGAATTTGTAAAACCCGCAGGAAAGAAAGGTGCTCCGGGCAGAGCCGCCCGTCGTCGCCCGTTGACCGAGCTTTTGCCCAATGGCGACAATTATCTCTTTGACTGCATCGACAACCATGTGAAGATACGCAATAGCGGCAAGGATTTCGCCATGCTATTTATCGTGCTTAACGAGGGGCAGGCGTTGGCGAGAACCAATATCGTCGAGTTTCATTCCGCTCTCTCCGAAAGATACAAGGATAATCCCGAAATACCAATCCCAACCCCGCGCAGCATACAGGAGGGTCACAAGAGCTATATGGAGCTTACCGAGTACAAGGGCAACAAAATCAGAATGTTCGAGCGACCGGAGTATATTTCCGAATACAATGACATCCGGGAGAAGCTGAGTGTAGCCGATTATATGTTTGCCGACTGACATAAGCGCTCGACCAAAACCATAATGCAGAAGCCATCTGACAATTTTGTCAGGTGGCTTTTGTCGTTTTTGGCAGTTTGGTTTACCCCTATTTCAGACAAATTTCTTCGTTTTATTTCGTTACGAACCAAAACGAATTTAACCCACTATCTATCAGTGTTATACATTTGCAAGGGCACGAGATTTGTGCTTTCTTTGCACCGCTGTAACGCTGAAAACGCATAGTGGTAACGAGGCTCAACGGGGAAAATAGACCGGTCGCCCCCAACGCCTCAATACGATTGCCGATGCGTCAGGCTGAACAGCCTTTGACTGCATTTAACTGTTGTCGGTGCGGTCAATGTCTTAACCCAGACGACGCGAATAAAATCAACATGACAGGTTTATCCGAACTTTTGCAGGAAGGAGTGGCTGGGCTTACACTGGCCATCCCCTTGTGCGACCTCAAGGAATTTGCCGACTATATAGTAGCAAAGACCAAGGAGGAACTGCTGCCTACGTTGAAGGCGGCGGACACAGATCCGCTTATTCCCCGTTTGGAGGTGATGCGGATGCTTGGTGTATGCGCCAACACCCTTAGAAACTGGCGTAGGAGCAAATATCTTGAAGCCGTGCTTGTGGGCGCGAAAGTGTATTACCGCACGTCGGCTGTTAACAAAGTCCTTAATGAGTATGGAAAAGAGCGTATCTGACAGAAAAGGTATCGACCCGATGCTCGTGCTCGGCAAGGCTGTTGACATGAGCGTGAAGATTAAAGGCGGCGATTTCCCTCTGGGTGCCATGCCTATGAAGATTCAGCGTATCGTGCGGGAGGCGAACGAGTGTTA
>CAMWSS010000043.1 GCA_947177035.1 uncultured Porphyromonadaceae bacterium
GCCCCAATTCCAGCCATGCCCCCAGCCCCAGCTCCATGTCGGGCCCCAGTAATTATAGCCCCACCACGGATTGGCATAGCCGGGCACAAAAGCCCACGACCAAGCCGAGGAATAGAAGTATGGAGAGAACACATCCCACGGATCAACCACGTTGCCCACATAGATGTTGACCTCGGTCGGAGACTGACTGCCGACAGCCTGAGCCAGTTCGCCATCGGAATAATTATAAAGATACTCCACATCCGGATCATTCGAACGACTCACGACGTCTGAACCATGAAAACGCTCCAGACGGCGGGTATATTCAAAGTTGCTTCCAAGCGAATCAGCGAGCGGCGACACCTGTTGCGACACAGGCGTGTATGAACCGCGGCGGTTATACTCGTCGACATTGCGGGAACTGCCCGAGGTGGCCACGCCGGCATACGCGTCGGCAGGAGCGAAATCCGTCACCACAGACTGCTGAGCCGCGGCCGTGCGCTGCTGCTTGCGGGCGGCAGCTTTTCTGGCAGACGAACCGCCATAGATGTCATCATCATAAAAATCCTGGGCCGACGCAGAGACGGCCAGAAACGAGAAGACGACGCCCCAAAAGGTAAACCTGGCTAATGTTTTCATCTGTTGTTCTCCTTTATTAATATTATATTTACCAATTAGACCACTAAAATGTTCACAAGGTTTAACTACACTTGTTATTGAAAAGCAAAAATAAGCATTTTTTCCATGACTGCCACACATTTTAATGTTTTTTGTGAGTTTTTCAAAAAATATCCCCATAAACAACTTTCAAAACACAAAACAATCAACAAAAAAATGGCATCAATAAAAGTCAGATTCCTAACCTCAACCGACAAGAAAGGCCACATTTGCTATCAGATAACACACGAACGGAAAGTGCGACAGATATCATCTGGCCATCAGCTCGACACCAGCGAATGGAACGGCAAATCATCCACACTCCCCGAAACGCGACGACTCATACACAGCGACCTTGACCTCTTAAACCACATCATACGCCGGCTCGAGACTCAGGGAATGGAATACTCCGCCGACGACATTGCAGCCGAATTCCGAATGCACTTCAGCGACTACACCGTGTTCAAATTCATGGAAAGCACAATCGGCAGCATGAAGCAACTCGGACGACTGCGCACCTCCGAGACCTATCGCTCGGCGCTCAACAGCTTCAGGAGGTTTCGAGGGGGGAATGACATCATTCTCGCCAGGCTCACCGGTGAAACCATGGAAGCTTATGAATCATGGCTCCGCCGGCAAGGACTCGTCCCCAACACCGTGTCGTTCTACACCAGGATCCTGCGCGCCACCTACAACCGGGCGGTCGACCGCGGAATCATCAACGACCTCAGACCGTTCCGCCACGTCTACACCGGAATAGACAAAACCGTCAAACGCGCCCTGCCGCTGTCGGTGATCAAAAAAATCAAGGCTCTGGATTTGCAACACCGCCCTGCTCTGGACTTTGCCCGCGACATGTTCATGATGAGCTTCTACCTGCGCGGAATGAGTTTCGTCGACATGGCGTTTCTGCGAAAATCAGACCTTCACGACGGTTGCATAACATACCGTCGGCGCAAAACGGGCCAGCTGCTGACCATCGGATGGACCAAAGAAATGGACAGCATAGTCAGCAAATATCCGCAAAACGCCACATCATACCTGCTGCCGATCATCAGCAGAACCGGCATCAACGAACGCTGCGCCTACCGCAACGCAGGCTACAGCATAAACCGTAACCTCAAAAAAATAGCCGGCATGGTCAACGCCGGCATAGACCTGACTCTCTATGTGGCCCGCCACAGCTGGGCCTCGGCTGCCAAAGCAAAAGGAATTCCGCTCTGCGTCATCAGCGAAGGCATGGGCCATGACTCCGAACTGACAACCCGCATATACCTCGCATCGCTCGACACCGAAGTCGTCGACCGCGCCAACGCCCTGATCATCTCCTCGCTCTGACACCCAAAACCGAGGCTTCAAAGGCGAAATAATTTTCGGTGGGCTGATGCCCATGCCCACCGAAAATCGCTTTGCCTGACAGCAACATTTCCGATAAGCGAAAACATGTTTTTTCGGGTCAGCGGAATTTTCCGGTTGAAAGATTGTCCGGTCACGGAATAGTGTTATTTCATCTGCCTTGGGAAAAGTTTGACATTAAACCCAAAAGGCATAAAATTCTTTTCCGAAATCGAGAATCGTATTAGGCTATTAATATTCGGAAAATGGCACCCACAGATTGCCATTTCGGCAAAAGTGCGTAACTTTGCACCACTTTTAAGCTAACTTTAATACGTTTCACATTTCGTTTCAACTAACCCTAAAAACCTATGTTCAAGAACTTTCACGGTTATCCGATGCTTGAAGCATATCATCATTGGAAGCACAACCACCGAAAGACCCGGAACCCCATCGGCGCCAAATCCATCAAAGTGGCCATTGCTGTGGCAGTGACACTTCTGCTCTGGTTCCTGCCGGCAGAAACCTACGGACTCAACGGAGTCAATGCAATCGAACAACGAGTGATCGCAGTGTTCGGATTTGCAGCCCTGATGTGGCTGTTTGACGCAGTGCCGGCCTGGACCACCTCGCTCGTCGTCGTTGTTTTACTCCTTTTCTGTTGCTCGTCGAGCGCATTGTGGTTCATGCAGACCGACGCCTCCGGAGCAAAATTTGACAATCTGGTAGACTATAAAGCCATTCTCCACTGCTTCGCCGACCCGACGATCATGCTCTTTATCGGCGGATTCATCATCGCCATCGCCGCCACAAAAAGCGGACTGGACGTGAAGCTGGCCAAAACCATGCTAAAGCCCTTCGGCACGAAGAGCGAAAACGTGCTTCTTGGCTTCATCCTGGTCACCGCCCTCTTCTCCATGTTTATATCCAACACCGCCACCGCCGCCATGATGCTGACATTCCTGGCCCCCGTGCTGAAAGCTCTGCCGGCCGACGGAAAAGGCAAGATCGGCCTGGCTCTGGCCATTCCCATCGGCGCCAACATCGGCGGAATGGGAACCCCCATCGGCACTCCCCCCAACGCAATCGCACTGAAATATCTTAACGACCCCGACGGCATGAACCTCGGCATCGGCTTCGGTCAGTGGATGCTCGTGATGGTACCGCTGACAATCCTGCTGCTGCTCATTGCCTGGGTGGTGCTGCGCACTCTTTTCCCGTTCAAGCAAAAAACCATAAATCTCGTCATTGAGGATCACCACAAAAGCGACTGGCGCAACATCGTGGTCTATATCACATTTGCCGTCACAATCCTGCTGTGGATGACCGACACCGTGACCGGAGTAAACGCCAACGTGGTGGCAATGCTGCCGGTGGGTGTGCTCTGCATCGCAGGAGTCATCACCAAACGCGATCTCGAAGAGATCTCCTGGAGCATCCTCTGGATGATCGCCGGAGCATTCGCCCTCGGAGTGGCGCTGAACCAGAGCCACCTGGCCAGCCACATGATCGAGTCAATCCCGTTCGCATCCTGGTCGCCGCTCATGGTCATCATCGGTTCGGGCCTGATCTGCTGGCTGATGGCTAACTTTATCTCCCACACAGCCACGGCCGCTCTGTTCGTGCCTATTCTCGCCATCGCCGGATCGTCGATGGAAAGCCAGCTTGCCGGACTCGGCGGAGTCTCCACCCTGCTCATCGGCGTGGCCGTAAGCTCGTCGCTCGCCATGATCCTGCCGATCTCCACCCCGCCCAACGCCCTGGCCGACGCCACCGGCTTCATCAAACAGAAAGACATGGTGCGCACCGGCGTAATCATGGGCATCGTCGGCCTGGTCCTCGGCTATCTGGTGCTGATTTTCTGCGGCTCAAACGGAATCCTCTAATTTTTATATGAAATGAAACATACTGTAATAGCTCTGATGGCGGCATGCCTGTCGGTCAACGCCATGGCTGCCGACGACGCCGTCGACTACAAACCGAAATTCCACGGCGCGGTGCGCGCACGCTGGGAAATGGACACCCGCGAAGGCGACCAGCGCTTTCAGGTGCGCAACGCTCGACTCACAATGGAAGGAAACGCCGCCTCTTGGGCACACTACTTCGTGCAGACCGACCTGAGCGACTGCGGAACAATGAAGATTCTCGACGCATATGGTCAACTCGACATCTGCAAAGGACTGAACTTCCGCGCCGGACAATTCCGCATGCCCTTCGGCGTCGAAACATTCCGCGCACCTCAGAACTACATCTTCGCCAACCGCTCGTTCATGGGCAAACAAGTCATGAACTACCGCGCCGTCGGCGCACGCCTGGCCTACACACTGCCCAAAACCCCGCTCACGCTCGAATTCGGCGCCTTCAACCCAGCAACGATCACACGCCAGAGCGGATGGTCAAACACTGTGGCTGTGGCCGGCAAGGCATCATGGGCGCTCGGAGCCGGATTCACCATCTCGGCTTCATATGCCTCCATAAAGCCCTATGCTCAGCGCGCCAACCTGATCGACGGCGCCCTGCTATGGCAAAACAACAACTGGCTGGTGGCCGGAGAATACATGTATAAGCACTACTGCAACGACCGATTCGATCCGGCACATTCCTGGATGGCATTTGCCGACTGGCACAAAAACGTCAGCTGGGGAGGATTCAACCGCTGGTCGGTGCAGGGACGCTGGGACGGAATGACCCGCCACCATGAACTGACCGAACAGCCGACCGAACAGGCCGCACGCAACCGCATCACAGTCGGCTCCACCCTGACTTACGCCTTCAAGATGATGCACGTCGACATCAGGCTGAACTACGAAAAATATCTCTACCACTCGGACCACACTCCCGCCGTCGGCGATTCCGACCGCCTTGTGGCCGAAATGGTGATCCGCTTCTGAAGCACTAAGAGTCGGTTCGACAAAAACAAGAGCTGACGGATTATTCTCCGTCACGCTCTTGTTTTTTTATGCCTGCCACAAATGTGTTAATCTCAGAAAAATTGACTAAATTTGTAACCTGCTAAAATACGTAATGATAACCACCTGTTGCTCTCATGCTGCGTAAAACAAGAACCATCGTCGCACTGATCACGCTGACACTCGTGACATTGCTGTTTCTCGACTTCTCGGGAACAATTCACGCCTGGCTGGGATGGCTGGCCGAAATCCAGTTCCTTCCCGCCTTGCTGGCTCTCAACGTCGGCGTCATCGCCGCCCTTGTAGCTCTGACCCTGCTCTTCGGCCGCATATACTGCTCGGTGATATGCCCGCTCGGCATAATGCAGGACTGCTTCGGATGGCTGGGCCGCAAAAGCAAGAAAAACCGCTACTCTTATTCCCGCGCAAAAAACACGCTGCGCTACACAATGCTGGCCCTGATGATCGCCGCGATCATCGCCGGCATAGCCTCGCTGGTGGCGCTGCTGGCGCCATACAGCGCCTACGGACGCATAGCCCAGAGCCTGCTGACTCCGATATGGCAATGGGGCAACAACCTGCTGGCCAGGTGGGCTGAAGCACATGACAGTTATGCGTTCTATACCGTCGACGTGTGGCTCAGAGGCTCGGTCACGCTCGCCGTGGCGATTGTGACCCTCGCTACCCTCGGAGTGCTGGCGTGGCGCAACGGGCGGACCTACTGCAACACCATCTGCCCGGTCGGCACAGTGCTGGGCGCCCTGGCGCGCTTCTCGCTGCTGAAACCGGTAATCGATACCACCAGATGCAACAGTTGCGGACTCTGCGCCAGAAACTGCAAGGCAGCATGCATCGACAGCAAGGCGCACTCGATCGACTACTCACGATGCGTCACCTGCTTCGACTGCATCGACAAATGCCATCAAGGCGCCATTTCATATACTCGCCGCCGCGCTGCCGTGCCTGCTGCCGACAAACCTGCCGACAGTTCGCGCCGCCGTTTCCTGGCCGTGTCGGCGACTGTGGCGGTAACCGCCGCCACAAAAGCTCAGGAGAAGATCTCCGACGGCGGACTCGCCGCCATAACCGACAAAAAAATTCCGGAACGAAAAACCCGGATCGTGCCGCCGGGAGCGAAAAGCATCAGGCACCTGACCTCACACTGCACCGCCTGCCAGCTCTGCGTCTCGGTCTGCCCGAACGGAGTGCTCAGACCGTCGTCCGGCCTGGCCACTCTCATGCAGCCTGAATCGTCATACGAACGCGGCTACTGCCGGCCGGAATGCACCCGATGCTCCGAAGTGTGTCCCTCAGGCGCCATATCGCCCATCACCGCAGCCGAGAAATCAGCAATCCAGATAGGCCATGCCGTCTGGATAAAAGAAAACTGCTTGCCGCTCACCGACGGAGTTGCTTGCGGAAACTGCGCCCGCCACTGCCCTGCGGGAGCGATAACAATGGTGCCGTCGGAAGCCGACAACGAAAATTCGCCCAAAATTCCGGTGGTCGACACCGAACGGTGCATCGGATGCGGAGCCTGCGAAAACCTCTGCCCGTCACGCCCGTTCAGCGCCATCTATGTCGAAGGACATGAACGCCACCGAAACATTTGACTAAGCCCCCACTCTCTGACATGAACCAAAATATCAACCGCCGCGACTTCCTGAAGCGACTCGGCCTCGGCGCCTCGGTCACCGGACTGGCCCTGGCCGGATGCGACGTGAATAACGCCAGAAAGGCTTCTCCAGAACAGAAAAACGGAGAAATGACATATCGGACAAACCCGACCACCGGCGACAAAGTCTCGCTGCTGGGCTATGGTTGTATGCGCTGGCCGACAAAGACCGTGGAAACCACCGACGGAAACTCCGAAGAGATCATCGACCAGGACGCTGTCAACGACCTGGTGGACCATGCACTGGCCAATGGAGTGAACTACTTCGACACCGCGCCGCCATATTGCCGCGGACTGTCTGAAAAAGCCACCGGAACAGCCCTCGCCCGCCATCCGCGCGAATCTTACTATCTGGCCACCAAAATGTCAAACCACCGACTCGCCGGCAACGGCCTGTCGCCACAGGAACTGTTTGACGCGTCGGTGAAAATGTACCGGAAATCATTCGAAGACCTGCAGACTGACTATTTCGACTACTACCTGCTGCACATAGTCGGCGGCGGAAGCGGAATGCCGTTGCTGATGGAGCGATTCTTTGACAACGGCCTGCTCGACTTCCTGCTCGAAGAACGCAAGGCCGGACGCATACGAAACCTCGGATTTTCATATCACGGCGACGTCAAAGTGTTCGATTACCTGCTGTCACGACACGATGAATTCAAATGGGATTTCGTCCAGATCCAGCTCAACTATGTAGACTTCCGCCACGCTTCAGGAATGAACTTCAACGCCGAATACCTGTATGGCGAACTGGACAGACTCGGAATTCCGGCCATCGTGATGGAACCGCTGTTAGGCGGAAGGCTGACATCGCTCACCGAACACCTGAACGGCCGGCTGAAACAAAGACGCCCCGACGACAGCATCGCCTCCTGGGCGTTCAGATTCGCAGGAACATTCCCCAATGTGCTCACCGTGCTGAGCGGAATGACCTACATGGAACACCTGCAGGACAACATCAGGACATACTCTCCGCTCGAACCGTGTGACGACGAGGAGATGCAACTGCTGGAAGACACCGCCCAGGTCATGATCCGTTATCAATCAGTGCCGTGCACATCATGCCAATACTGCATGCCGTGCCCCTATGGCATAAACATTCCGGGAATCTTCTCCCACTACAACAAATGCATCAACGAAGGCAACGTGCCCGCATCGACACAAAGCCCGGAATACAGAAAAGCCCGAAGAGCATTCCTGATCGGATACGACCGCAGCGTGCCGCGCCTGCGCCAGGCCAGCCACTGTATCGGATGCGGCCAATGCCTGTCGCACTGCCCGCAGAGCATCGACATCCCGGCCCAGATGCAACGCATTGACAGTTTCGTTGAACAACTGAAGCAGAACACATTATGATCGACTCGAAGCTGATCAGGCTGCTGCTCGACGGAGGCCACTCGCTGGTGGTTGAAAACGGCGGCACGACCCATACATTCGACGGCAGAGGCATATCCGACCTTCACTCTCTGCTTGCCGACCGGCCCAGTCTGCTTCATGGCGCTTCGGTGGCCGACAAAGTCATCGGAAAAGGCGCCGCCGCCATAATGGCGCTCGGCAAAGTGTCGGAAGTGTTCGGCCACGTCATCAGCACCCACGCCCTCGCTCTGCTGAGATCAGAAGGCATACCCGTGTCATTCGGCTTGGAAGTGCCCGACATAATCAACCGCAACGGCGACGGCATCTGCCCCGTCGAACAACTATGCCACGCATGCGCCACCCCTGACGAATGCCTGCCGCTCATAACCCGCTTTCTCTCATCAATAAAACAGTAACTAAAAACGACAATGCAGACAACTTCTCAGTTCTACACCCTCAGATACAGCGACATCAGAACCTATATCACTGCCGCGCTGTTCATTGCCGGAAACATCATCCTCCCCCAGCTCTTCCACCTCATCCCGCAAGGCGGCGTCACCTGGCTGCCCATCTACTTCTTCACCCTCATAGGCGCATACAAATATGGCTGGCGCATGGGACTGCTCACCGCCGTCGCCTCTCCGCTCGTCAACTCCTGGATGTTCGGCATGCCGGCACCCGCCGTGCTCCCGGCTATTCTACTGAAATCAATCCTTCTGGCCATGCTCGCCGGAATCACTGCTTCCAGATATGAAAAAGCCTCGCTCAAACTGCTGATCGCCGTCGTGGCCGGATATCAGACAGCAGGCACCATCGGCGAATGGGTTCTCACAAACAATCTCCATGCGGCATTGCAGGACTTCCGCATCGGCCTTCCAGGCATGGCGCTGCAAGTGTTAGGCGGATGGTTTGCTATAAACCTGCTGCTCAAACGTTAAACATACTACTCTGAACAACATATGAACAACCTGTTGCTTATCGGCGGACTCGGAATGTCTGAAATCCTTGTAATCGCCCTTGTGGTGCTGCTGTTTTTCGGCGGCAAAAAAATTCCCGAACTGATGAAAGGTCTCGGCAAGGGAGTGCGGTCATTCAAAGAAGGCATGAATGAAATTGAAAAAGAAGTAAAAGATTCTCCTTCTTCCGACAAAAAAGACTGAAATGCCGGACAACTCGGACAAACAGAGTTTCTGGGAACATCTTGACGAACTGCGCTCCGCGCTGCTGAAAACAGCGGCCGTGACAGTGCTCTTCGGCATTGTGGCGTTTCTGTTCAAAGACGAACTGTTTGCAGTGGTGCTCGCTCCTAAAGATGCCGGATTCATAACATACCGTATGCTCTCCCGCATCGGCAACGTATTCTCCGGCGCAGAGCTGCCTGCCGACTTCTCTGTCATGCTCATCAACACTGGGCTGGCCGAGCAGTTCATCATCCACTTGAAGACGGCCATGTGTGCCGGACTCCTGTGCGCCTCGCCCTACATCCTCTACCAGCTTTTCAGATTCGTTTCCCCGGCACTGTATGCCGACGAGCGAAAATATGCGCTGAAGGTTGTCGGAGGCGGCTATGTCATGTTCATGGCAGGAGTCATGCTGAGCTACTTCCTGATTTTTCCGCTGACTTTCAGATTTCTGGGCACATATCAAGTGAGCGACGAAGTCACAAACATGATTTCGTTGCAATCCTATATCAGCACCCTCACCATGATGAGTCTGGCCATGGGCATTGTCTTTGAAATGCCGGTGCTGTGCTGGCTATTCGGACGACTCGGATTCCTGACCGACAGCTTCATGCGTCGCTACCGCCGTCACGCCATCGTCATAATCCTGATCATCGCCGCAATCATCACCCCGACGTCTGATGTGTTCACTCTGACAATAGTGTCACTGCCGATGTGGCTCCTCTATGAAGTCAGCATCTTCCTGGTCCGCGAATAACCGGCAGTTCTGTTTGGCGACACTAAAGGACTGATTCCAGCAAATTGTAACCGACTTCAATCGCTTACATTGCAAGAATCAGCCCAGATTTTGTCTTGACCTAAATAATTTACTTATCGCCGTCAGGATGTCGGTCAGTGAAACCGGGAAAAATACAGATTCAGAACATCGCGGGCCGCAGTGAATGATGACTGGCGGTTGGCCAGCACGGCGGCTTCGCGGTCGGCAAGCATAGACACTACCTCAGGATTGCTGTAGAAGTGACTGCGCAGCTGTTCGCCGATGGTTTCCTGCATCCAGTACCTGGCCTGCAGCAGACGGCGCTCTTCAAAATATCCATTGGCTTTCACAAAGTCAAAATAACGGTCGATCATATCCCATACTTCTGTGATTCCGAGTTCAAAATATCCGGAATATGTCAGCACTTCAGGTTTCCAGCCCGAAGCAGTCGGCGGGAAAAGATGGAGTGCGCTCCGATATTGGGCCTGTGCCAGCTGAGCGGCGTGTATGTTGTCACCGTCGGCTTTGTTGATGACGATTCCGTCGGCCATCTCCATGATGCCGCGCTTGATCCCCTGCAATTCGTCGCCGGCGCCGGCAATCTGTATCAGCAGGAAGAAATCGACCATCGAATGCACGGCAGTCTCGCTCTGTCCCACTCCGACAGTCTCTATGAAGATATTGTCATAGCCTGCCGCTTCACACAGCACCACTGTCTCGCGGGTCTTTCGCGCCACTCCGCCCAGCGACCCGGCCGAAGGACTCGGGCGGATGAATGCACCGGGATGAGTGGAGAGTTTCTCCATGCGCGTCTTGTCTCCGAGAATGCTTCCCTTGGTACGTTCGCTCGAAGGATCAATGGCCAGTACAGCAAGTTTGCCTCCGCGTTTGAGAACATGAAGACCGAACACGTCAATGCTGGTGCTCTTGCCCGCACCAGGCACACCAGTGATGCCGACACGCCGCGAATTGCCGGAATATGGCAGGCATTTTTCAATAACTTCCTGAGCCATGGCATAGTGCTCAGGATTGATGCTTTCAACCAGGGTGACAGCGCGCGACAGCATGGTCACATCGCCTTTGAGGATTCCCTCGACAAATTCCGAAACGGTCGGCATCGGCTTGCGTCGCAGACGCCTGACGTATGGATTCACGACCGGAGGCTGAGCCACACCGGAATTCACGGTCAGCCCTTTGTAATCGTCATTATTTTCAGGATGGTTCATGATATTACTTTTCAGATATAAGTTCAGCAGTGACTCTGACAACGGAAACGGAATTATCAGGATCGTTGGCCGTTATGCTGACTCTGGTATTGATTATCTCGCTCTGTGATTCCGAAGGATCGACAGTGAGAGTTAGCGTGGCCGTCTTTCCTTTTTTGATTTTTTTTGACGAGATTTTCACGTCGGTCACCGCCGAATCAATCGCCTGGATGCGGCGTATGAGCAATGGATTATTACCTGAGTTGGAGATGGAAAACTCGACCGTGCGCGGTTCGCCTCCGGCCGGGATCATGCCGAGGTCGATACGCGCCGGCGCGATTTCGATATGTGGCGCGTTCATTCGTTGTCCCGGAGTCAGCGAATTGAAATTTTCAGTCATGATCACAAAGGCCGACAATGGTACGGAGTCGGCGCCGGCTGTGGGAATCAGACTGAAATCCGCAGTATTTATGCCCCATTCAGGCAATTTTGACGAATCGAGAGTAAACGAGAAATTAACTTGCTCTCCTGGAGGAACTATTTCTGGCGAAATGGAGACTTTAAGATAATCGGGCATGCCGACAATGACCGGATAGAGATCTTCTGTCGTGAGATTGTAGGCCGGAAGCGACACAGTTTTGAGCTTGCCTGAAAGCACTTCGCCAAAGGCGACGGTGCGGTCACGCAATTGGAGTTGTCCGGCATCGACAGGGAAACGCGAGCGTACAGTCTGCGACGCTCCGACCACAGTGCCGCTGACGGTCAGCGTCTGTTGCAGACGCGGATCGGCCGATGTATTGACATATACTTTCTTGCTGAATTTTCCGGGACGCCCCGACGCAAGATAATTCACGGTGAGAACAGCGGTGTCGCCCGGCGCGATCTCGCCTTCGGTAAATTTGGGCACAGTGCATCCGCAATTGGCACGCGCCTTGATGATCGACAGCGGCTGGTCACCGGTGTTGACAAGGTAGAATTTAGCTTCCACCGAACCAAGATCTTCGGCAAAAGCGCCAAAATCATGTTCTTTGGCCAGCCATGTGGCCTTTGGCTGTGCCGCTGTCTGCACAAACGATCCGGCGAGCAATGCCGAAGCGATGAATAATCTGTCAAACATGGTTACTTCTTGGGTATTACCACTCCGGAGATAGTCAACGTCACACGGCCGGCGCGGCCTTTCACGTTAGTTCTCACAAGAGCCGTTTTTGTGAATTCGCCGGAGAAGTCCGACGGGTCGAAGCGCAGAGTGATCTCCGAAGAGTCGCCAGGCGCCACAGGCTTGGGATCGAATTCCGGCTGCGTGCAGCCGCATGGAGCTGAAACAGTGATGATGGTTAGCGGCGCAGTTCCGGCGTTCTTGAAGAAAAATTCATGCGTCAGGAAACCGTCGGCAGCCTTGACATTGCCGAAATCATGGCTGGTTTGGGCGAATTCAATAGCCGGAGAGCCTTTCTCCGATGTGCGCCGCTCAGCCAGAGTCATCGCCGGGAGCAAAAGGGCCGACAGAAGCATCGAGACAAACATCAGTCTTTTCATTTCTGATCTCCTTTCAACAAAGCGTCGTAACGTTCAGGGTCATTAATAAGTTTCAGGGCTTCACGATACACCGGATTGATCGGATTGACCACCCGGGAGTATGTGGAGGCGGTGAAGAGATCTCGTCCGACCAGGCCCTTGATGACCAGGTCGAGAAACGGGCGACATTCAGCAAGCTGTTCGGCATCGGATTCCACTCCGAGTTTTTGGCCAAGAGCCACGAAATCGTCAATCATGAGATCGCTCACTGAGAACCGATCGATAAACGCATCCTCATTCTTGTATTCTTTTTTCAAAGTGGAGCGATGCTGCTCGACGTAATCCAGCACAAACTGATTTATCACGTTTTTCGCACGCAGTTCACGATAGTACTTGTTGACTCCGGTGGTGTCGATCGGCACGAAAAGATCAGGCATGATGCCTCCGCCGCCATAGACCGTGCGGTTGTTATTGATCGTGCTGAACTTCTTTGACTTATCGAGTTTGATCGAATCGGCACTTGAGAACTCACCATGTTTATAGCGTTCCATTAGGTCTGCGCCATATGTATCGGTCTCACCTTTGGTGTATGGCTTCTGGATCGAACGGCCGGAGGGAGTGTAATAGTGTGCCGTTGTCAGCCTCACCATCGACCCGTCGGGGAACGGGAACGGACGCTGCACAAGTCCCTTGCCGAAAGTGCGTCGGCCGACAATCAGACCGCGGTCATTGTCCTGCAACGCACCAGACAGAATCTCGGCAGCAGAAGCAGAATATTCGTTTGTCATCACGATCACCCGGTTGTCGACGATCGGTCTGGTCTGTTCGGCAAAGAAGAACTGCGGACTCTGATGCAGCCCCTGGGTGAACACAATCGTGCTTCCGGGATTCAGAAACATCTGCGACACGTCGACAGCCGCGTTTAGATAACCGCCGCCATTGTCCTGCAGGTCTATGATCAGATTCTTCATTCCTTTTCCAACCAGCTGATTGTAAGCTTTGACGAATTCTGATGCTGTTTCGGCGCCGAAGGATGAAATGCGGATATAGCCGGTTGTCGGATCGGCCATATACGAGGCGTCGACCGTATAAAGGGGAATATCATCGCGCTTCACTCTGAATTCCAGAGTATCTGCCTCTGAGCGACGCACGACTTTCAGTTTCACGATCGATCCTTTCGGACCACGCAGACGCTTCATGACGGCCGACTGCGGCATTTTCACTCCGGCAATCGCCGTGTCGTTGGCAGCGACTATGCGGTCACCGGGGATGATGCCCACCTTTTCGCTCGGACCTCCGGCTGTCGGTTGAATCACATATACAGTGTCCTGACTCATCTGGAATTGCACTCCGATTCCGGAAAAATTGCCATTCAGCGGTTCAGTCAGGGCCTTTGTCTCCTCTGCGGTAGTATATGTCGAGTGTGGATCAAGAGTCTTGAGCATGGCAATGATAGCCTCCTGCACCACAGTGTCGGGATTCACCGAATCGACATAATAATTCTCGATTATCGCTTCGGTGAGTTGCAGTTTGCGCATAGCATCAAATTGCGGATTCTGAGCGACAGCGGCAAGAAGAGCGCCGGCAGCGACAGCAGATAGCAAAAGTTTCTTCATGATTTAATTCAATCAATATGGTAAAAATTCATCGGCCGCACGGCCATGTTTTATCAGATCACGCACCAGCGATGAACTCACAAATGAATATTCAGGCAACGTGTATAATAAAACGGTTTCAAGGCCAGAAATGTTGCGGTTGGCATCGGCCAGCTGCCGCTCGTATTCAAAATCGGCAGCAGATCTTACGCCACGCAACAGGTGGGTGCACCCCATGGCACGCGCGGCATCGACCGTAAGCCCCTCATAGACTCGCACTTCCACACGCTGGTCTGCGGCATATACCCGGCTGATCGCCATCCTGCGCTCATCAACAGACTGAAACGGCGCTTTAGCCGAATTGTCGCCAATGGCCACCACAACCTCATCAAACAATCCGAGCGCCCGGTCAACGATTGACTTGTGACCGATAGTGAACGGGTCAAACGAACCTGCAAAAAAAGCTTTTTTCATAATATCTGCGAATCGTCTTCAACCACCAGATTCTCCAGAATGAACAGCTGGCGGTCAGGAGTATTCTTACCCATATAGAATTCAAGCAGCGAGCCGACAGCATCTTCCTTGCGGAGCGACACCCTGTCAAGTCTGATGTCCGGACCGATAAACCCACGGAATTCATCAGGCGAGATCTCACCAAGACCTTTGAATCGGGTAATCTCGGCATTCTCACCCAACCGCTCTATGGCACTGAGACGCTCTTCGTCAGAGTAGCAGTAATACACTTCCTCGTTGCCGGTAGATTTCTTTCCACGTCTGACAGTCTTTTTATTGCGCACACGAAACAGCGGCGTCTGCAACACATAGACGTGGCCTTTCTTGATCAGATCCGGGAAAAATTGCAAAAAGAAAGTCAGCAACAGCAGACGTATGTGCATTCCGTCAACGTCGGCATCAGTGGCTATGATCACTTTATTATAGCGCAGAGAGTCAATGCCGTCCTCAATGTTGAGAGCGGCTTGCAGCAGATTGAACTCTTCGTTTTCATAGACCACCTTGCGTGTCAGACCGAAAGTGTTGAGCGGTTTGCCACGCAGCGAAAACACCGCCTGAGTATGCACGTCACGTATCTTTGTGATAGACCCGGCAGCCGAGTCACCCTCGGTGATGAAAATCGAAGTGGCGTCCTTCAAAGTGTCATCACCTTTAACGTCATTGAAATGTATCTGACAGTCACGAAGCTTGGAATTGTTGAGATTGACCTTCTTGGCACGTTCGCGCGCCTGCTTTGTGACACCGGCCATAGCCTTGCGGTCACGCTCACTCTCCTGAATCTTGGCGAGCATTCTTTCGGATGCTTCTTTATTCCGATGCAGATAATTATCTAATTCCTTCTTGATAAAATCGCTGATGAATTTAGCCACAGTCGGACCGTCAGGCCCCATGTCGCGCGAGCCAAGCTTGGTCTTTGTCTGCGATTCAAACACCGGCTCCTCCACCTTTATCGACACGGCAGCCACCATGCCGTTGCGAATATCGGAATACTCAAAATTTCGTCCAAAGAACTCTTTGATTGTTCTGGATGCTGACTCCTTGAATGCTGTCAGATGCGTTCCGCCCTGCGTGGTGTGCTGACCATTGACAAAGGAATAATACTCCTCGCCATACTGATTGCTGTGGGTGATGGCCACTTCAATATCCTCGCCTTTGAGATGGATCAGCGGATAGAGCTGCTCTTTGGTCATGTTCTCCTTCAGCAGATCGGCCAAACCGTTGCGAGAGATAAAACGCTTCCCGTTGAAAACAATGGCAAGGCCGACGTTAAGAAACGTGTAATTCTTCAGCAACGGTATAATAAATTCGTCCCTATAACGGAAATCGCGAAAAATGTCGGCATCGGGCACAAATTCAACCATAGTACCATTCGGCTGATCGGTCGCGACAACGTCACAGTCTTCAACCACATCGCCATGAGTGTAAACGATGCGTTTGCACTCTCCGTCACGACAGCTTTCGATTATAAAACTGTTACTAAGAGCATTGACCGCTTTAATGCCCACACCATTCAGTCCGACTGATTTTTTAAATGCCTTCGAGTCATATTTTGCGCCAGTATTCATCTTGCTGCTGACGTCAAGCACCTTGTCAAGCGGAATTCCGCGGCCATAATCGCGCACGCGCACCGAGTGTTCAGTCACATCGACCTCCACCTGCTTGCCAAAGCCCATCATATATTCGTCAATCGCATTGTCAAGCACCTCCTTGAGCAAAACATATATACCGTCGTCCGACGTTGTGCCGTCGCCCAGCTTGCCGATATACATTCCCGGGCGTCGGCGAATATGATCTTTCCAATCAAGCGTTACTATATCATCTCCTGTATAGCTGACTGCCGATATTTCAGACGCTTGAAACTCCATTTCTAATTCTTCTGCCATAATGCTGCAAAGATAATCTTTTTTCGCGATTTTAACAAATCCTTTTTCCGTGTGAAAAATATTGAAAAAATGTGTATCTTTGCCATGTCGCATTATCATACAATAATAACCAGATAAATCCGAGCAACATGAAAAAACTATTTATTCTCGCTGCATCAGCCCTTATTTCCACTTCGGCTTTCGCCGAAAGCAAATGGTATGTAGGCGGAAGCGTCGGTGTGTGGCACTATGAAACAGCTGACGCCACATCAGCAACAATCACACCTGAAGTCGGCTTCAACCTCAACGACAAATGGACTGTCGGCACCAGTATCGGCTACAGATACTCCGACACCAGTAACACCTCCAACAACTCGTTCGTGTTTTACCCTTACGCACGCTTCAACTACTTCCGCGCCGGAATCGTCAGCCTCTTCGTTGAAGGCGGACTGGACATGAAGTTTGGACGCACAGACATCGGCGACCATGATGGCGACCCTTCAGCATTCTGCGGCATATGCATCAAACCCGGTGTCACAGTAGCTCTCAACGACAAATTCAGCCTTGTGGCCAAACTCGGCGACTTCGGCTTCCACCTGGCCAACGATGCGGCAGAAGCTGCAGGTATGCACAAAGGATACGGCCTGGATCTACATAACAATGTGTCCTTCGGATTCTACTATAATTTCTGATTCAACACATCCCCCAACCTCTTTCCTCTCTTTCCACTGAAAATGCGACCTCGTTATGCCGACTTCATTTCGGAGCCGGCTTTTTCTGCGGTATCAGCAGAAGCGACGAGTGTGTATCGGCACGGGTATAAAATGAAGAAGCCGACCCCGGTTGGGGATCGGCTTCTGTCGGAAGGGGCGGTTACCTACTCTCCCGCTTTCGCAGTACCATCG
>CAMWSS010000044.1 GCA_947177035.1 uncultured Porphyromonadaceae bacterium
ATCACTCAGAGATATGCGACCCCAGCGTTAACAAATATTGGGGAACGGGGTCTTAGGGAATGTGTGCGCAGGGGCAAGCGAACCGTTCAAGATCATAGTTTCTGCCAAGGATAAGCTGACGCGTCATAAATTGACAATTCAGTGCACTATTTTAGAATATGTGAATGATTCTCTATATGAATATCAATCTCACACTTATGGTGACCCGGAGTGCCATTTGAGATTCAAGGGACGACCACGGAAAAAGCGATATATCCTGGAGATTGCCGGAGCTGAATATGTCGAAGAACAGAACCGATATTTTGAAACAAGTGATTATCGTCCAGAATGGATGGTGCTCGAGATTCCGGATGACGCTGATAACCCATATGAAATCAAAGTTGAAATGGAACGTTATCGTCGCAAGTCGCTTGATGAAGTGACTGTGTCGGCTTCGAAAGTGATGTTTTATTATAAGGGCGACACCCTGGTTTATGATGCGGGAGCATTTGTGCTTGCCGAAGGATCTATGCTGGATGCGCTTCTTGCCCAGATGCCAGGTCTGGAACTTAAGAGCAACGGCGAAATTCTGTGTAATGGCAAGCGGGTGCAGAATCTTCTGGTCAACGGTCGCGACATATTCAATGGCAACCGGGAGTTGATGCTCGACAATCTTGCCGCGTATGCAATCAAAGATATTGCTTTCTATGACAAGATGGGGCGTATAGGCGAACTGATGGGGTTTAAGACCGGAGATGAAGTCTATGTTATGGATGTGAGGCTCAAGCGGAATTATTCTCACGGATGGATCGTCAATGCCGAGGCCGGTTGTGGTTCTGCCCGGCGTTATCTTGGCAAGTTGTTCGGAATGTGGTTTTCCGACAATGTGTCGATGACGGCATATTCCGGCGCCAACAACCTGTCTGACAGCAAAACGCCCGGACGCAGTGACGATGCGTGGTCACAGTCTGATATGGGCGCCGGAGTGAATTCTAACCTAAAGGGTGGAATCACCTACAATGCCAAAGGCTATGATGACCGTTGGGAACTGAAAGGAAGCGTCGGGACAGAGCGCCACACCTCTGATTCACGGCGGAGCAGTTCGGTTGAGAACTATCTTGGGACTTCAAATCTGTATAGCTATTTTTGGAACACGACAAAGCGCCGGAACTTTAATGTGAACACCGGCCATCAATTTTTTGCCAGACTTGGCGAGCGGGCAAATCTCGATGTAAAGCCGGCGTTCAGTTATTCGTCTATGCGCTCATCGGCCGACAACACTTCGGCGGTGTTTCGGGAAAAGGTCACCGGTTTGTCGAAAGCGCGTCTGCTGGCCATATACAGTGACGGCAGTTCGCTGGCCGACTCTATGCTCAACCGCTATGTAAGTGAAAACATTTCCAGAGGTCACGGCATAAATGCGTCGGCCGATATATCGTCGCCCATTAAGCTAAAGTCTGGCTTTTGGGGAAATATGCTTGAGCTGTCGGCATCAGGAACTTATTCCAATGATTTTACACGTGATTTCGCCCGCTTTGCCATCAATTATGGAGCGGAGAGCCGGCCCGCAGATTTTGACCATCGCTACACGCGCCGCTATCCCCATCATGACATCAGGCTTTCGGCCGGCGCCACATTTACACAGTATTTCAAAAGGCCATTTGGGAGGATGAGCTTTAAATATGATTTCCGTTATGCGGAGCAGGCACGGACAGCCGATGTGTTCAGTCTCAGTTCAATGAGCGGATATGATCCGGAGCAATGGCCTACAGATTTTTTGCCGTCAGGCGGAGAACATAAGGACCACTTCATTCCATCTCTGAGCGACAGAAGCACCCTGACTGAATGGACTCATCATCTGTGTCTTGTTCCATGGTTTGAACAAATAAGGCTCAAACAAAATTGGGCCCTGTTTATGTGGGGTAACGTCAATCTTGACATTTCAAGGCGCAGGCTTGACTATGTCAGCAACAACATTCCGTTGTCAATGACTCGCGACGACCTGCTGCCGGAAGTGTCGGTCGGAATGTCACTTAACCCGCTGATCTCTTCGGCTGCCTGGCGATATAACCTGACATATCGGTTTAAGCGCGACCGGATCCATGATATGATGTATCTGGTCGACCGTCCGGTGACTAATCCGCTGGTCATATATCGAGGTAATCCTGATGTCAGGAACACGTCGGAGAATTTTCTTACGTTTGTTGCCACACGCCGTGGCCAGACTATGCTTCGCCATGAGTTCAAACTTTCTGCAAGATATTATAACAGCGCGATAGATTATTATTATACTGTTGATCCGCAGACCGGAGCCTGTGTATATCAGGTTGAAAATGTCAATGGCAACTGTCAGGCCGATATCGGTTATGAATTGTTCACCCCGTTCGGCCGAAACAGCAAGTTCAACCTTTCATCGCGCACGGATATGAGTTATCGTCGTGACGTAAGTGATATGCGCGATAATGTGATGAACAATTTTTCGGCTGGCGAAAATCTCAAAATCAGTTGGCAGACAGGCCGTCATCGCGTTTCGTTGCTCGGAGACGTCAGTATGAACAGATATGTTCACTCGAATTCTCTCTATGATGATTTCACGTCATTTACATGTCGATATGGGGCAGAGTCAGTGCTGAATTTTCCGAAAGGCTGGGGCGTGTCGACCGACCTGACGCTCTACACCCGGCGCGGCTATGGCGACTCGCGGCTCAACACGACCGATCTGGTGTGGAACGCACGCGTGAGCAAGTCGCTGTTCAAGGGGGCGCTGGTGCTGGTGGCCGACGGTTATGACCTGCTGCGACAGCTGAGCAACGTTAGCTATACGGTCAATGCCCAGGCGCGCACCGAGGTGGTGACCAACGTGATTCCGAGCTATGTGCTCTTCCACGCCCAGTGGCGCTTCAACCGCCAGCCCCGCCGCTGAAGAGGTGAAAATGGTATTGAAAAACCGTAATTAACAACAGACACAGACAAAAGCAGCATCCTGCCATAACGGGATGCTGCTTTTGTCTGTGTCTGTTGTCTTCGTCTGGTCTAAGGATCAGCGGAGAATTATTTCATGGATGGTGACCGGGCCGTCAACGGTAACTTTCACGGTCTGTGGCGCCAGGTTTATGCGGCCATAGGGTGTGGTGATGGCCGACGATGTCAGCACATGGCCGGCTTTGTCGAGCTGGGTCACGATCACGGCGGTCTTAATGTCGGCCAGCAGCATGATCATCTCCTTGGCGTCTTTGCGGGGCGTGAAGGAGAGGACGCCGTTGTTGACATAAGTGGACGCAGGGTTTGAGTCAAAGGCGCGGAGTGCGGTCTGGGAGTCGGCGGCCGTGATGTCCATGCCGATGCGCTGAGCCGAGGGCGGATTCACTTCAAATACGCGTACCGAAGTCCAGTTTTTCTTTTCAGACGGAAGGCGGCGCAGGCGCACATAGCGGGCCTGGACGGGTTCTCCCGAATAGCGTATTTCATAGGTCTTAACCAGCGGCTCTGACAGTGCGGTCCATGTTTGTCCGTCGGCCGATGCCTCAAGAATTGCGTGGTCGAAATAGTCGACGTCGTCGACCGAGTTGCGTCCCTGGAGTATTGTGATCTCTTCGACATTGATTACCTTGCCGGCATCGATGCCGATCCAGTCGCCTTCGGACTGAGACTGTGCGCTGGTGTAATATGTGGCGGTGTCGCCGTCAAGCATCAGCTTTTGCAGCGTTGTCGGGAGGTTGGGGTAGGAGCCGATTGCGCGGTGCACGTTGGCTTTCTCGCCTGTGAGTTTGCCGAAGAAGTCGGCCGGCATATGATCCATTGCGTTTTCATAGAATGGATGCAGTTTCATGGTGCCGGTCTTGTGGGCATGATATTCGGCGCGCTGCTGTGGCGTCATGATGTTGGCCACATAGTTACACCAGAACAGCGAGTCATTGCCGCTTTCATATGTCTTGATGAGGTCGAGGGTGCGCAGTCCGCGCTGTCCGAGTTTCTCGAATTCAGTGAGCCAGGGAGCGAGTTCGCCGAGCAGCAGATTGTTGCCAGCTTTGGCGCGCAGTTGTGAGGGAGCGGCGGCCACTCGTTCAAATTCGGCGCGCAGTGCGTCGAACTGTTCCTGGGTGTAGTCGTTGTAATGGAATGTCTCTGTTTCCCATGACTCGTCGCGCCGGTAGCCGGTTTCGGTGTCGCAGTTGTGGATTGCGAAGGTGCGGTAGGCGTCGGCGGCTTCGGGTGTCATGTAGCGGAGGCCGCGTTCCCAGTTGTCGATCGGGTTATAGGCGGCCTGGTTCCAGGTGTAGTCGGCCACGCCGTAGAGCGCGAGCTTTGAGGCCTCGCCGTGTTCCATCGGGTTGCTTTCGATGCCGGCCACTTCGGCCGATGTCAGAGTCGGGTCCAGTCCATAGACGGGGCCTTGCAGGATGATGTTGCGGCAGTAGTCGGAAACGGGATAGTTCCACCAGAACAGGGCGGGACGCTTGATGCGCGAGTTGACGAAGTCGAGGGTCTCGCGCGTCAGGTCGCTGCACACCACCGCGCCGGTCCAGAACACTTCGGCTTTGGGGTTGAGGTCGCGGCCATAGATTGCCAGAGGACCTTCCGGACCGGGTTTTGCCCAGAGCTGGGAGTAGTCGGTGGGGCAGATCATGAGGTTGGTGACGTCGCCTTTGCGCACAACGAAGTCGTCGGTCAGATCGTTGACCAGCTTGGCCTGGCGCGCGGGATCGGTGCCGATGCCTTCGATGTCGTCGAAGAACAGCGCGAAAGAGCGCACACCGAGGTCATACATCATCTCGAGTTTGTTGACCAGGCTGTCATAGTCGGCGCGGTCCCAGCGGATGTCTTTTCCCGGGTGTATGGCCCAGACAAAGTTGACGCGCGCGCGCTTCGACGCTTCGACCAGTTCCTTGATTTTAGCAGCCTGGTCGGCGGGATAGGGCTGACGCCAGTAGGGCGAGCTGTGATACGGATCGTCTTTCGGGCCATAGATATAATCGTTCATCTTGTTGCGGCCATAGAAGTCGATGAGCGACAGGCGCACTTCGTGGCTCCAGGGAGTGCCGTAGAAGCCTTCGACAACGCCACGGTATGGCAGATCGGGCCAGTCGTTAACGGTCATTGCTTCAAGATGCTCCGGATCGTGCTCGAGAATCTGGCGCAGGGTCTGGAGTCCATAGAATGCGCCGCGTTCGTCATGGCCGACAATGCTGACGTCTTTGTTGCCGATTATCAGCCGGTAGGCTCCGCTCACGGGTTTCACTCCGGCTTTTGCAGCCTGGCGTGGGCCGAAGTCGATGTTTAGTTTGACGCCTTTGGGCGACTGGCGGAGGAATCCGAGGTCGTCGGTAAACGCCTTTTTGCGGTCGGCAACTTTGAAGCCTGCCGATGCGTTGAGGATGGCGCCTGGATTCTGTCGGGTAATTTCATGGGGAGTCGGGTTGATCACAGCGCCGGTGTGGTTGATTTTGTGGCCCGGGACTTTGTTGAACACCTGGACTTCGCCGCGCTGTGTCGACAAATCGAAATCTTCAGCCGCCACGGGCAGAGATGTCGCCGCCGCCAGTGCCAGCATGATTGATAAAGAATGGATTTTCATGAAAAATATGCCTGGATGAATTGAATTTGTAATTGTTTACAAAGTTATGAAAAATTCCGCATATTGCCGTCATCGGGAGCTTGTTTTTATAATGACAAATAGAGCGGGCGCCAATTTTGTGGCGTCCGCTCTATTTGTGTTGTATTGAAGGGGGTTGTCAGAATGATTGTCAGCGCACCATGGTCTTGCGTCCGTTGACGATGTAGATTCCCGGAGATGTGATGCGGGAGATGCGGCGGCCTGAGAGGTCGTGGATGACGGTCTCTGTGGTGTCGCTGTCGGGTTCGGCAACGATCTCTTCGATCGAGTCGGTCACGCCCATTGCGTTGACCAGGGCCTTGTAGGCCGGCAAAAGATTGTCGTAGGCTGTTTCCAGGTCGTCGATGCCGGTTGAGGAGTCTTCGGCGATTGCCGCTCCGGCTTTGGCCAGGGTGTAGGCGTTTATCAGGATTTCGGCAGTCACATTGGGGTATCGGGGAGACGGAGTGCCGTTGAATTCTGCTTTGTTGACACCGAATTCACTCATCACGAAGTAGGGGTGGCCGTCGTTGGTGAGCTGGTTGCTGTAAGTGGCCGTGACCATGAAGCGGAAGTAGCGGCTTGGAGCGGCAGCCTGGATGGGGTCAGACTGATAGACGGAGTTGATCGCCGAAGGCAGTCCGGTGAGGATTGTGGCTATTGTGGTCCACTGTTCGCCGTCGTTGGAGGCAAACACCTTGATGTTGCGCGGTGCATGGGCCGGATCGCTGGCGCGTGTGGTGTATGAGAATGAAATCGATTGCAGTTCGTTGCCTTCGCCGAGGTCTACCTGCAGCCAGTGGTCGAGTCCGTCGTCGGATCCTTTGGGGGAGTAGTCGGAGTGGAAATATGTGTTGGTCTTGCCGTCGAAGAGCACGTCCCAGCGGTTGAACTGATCGGCTCCGTTGATGCGGCAGCGTGCGTTGGTGCTCATGTTGGATGCGCCGAGTTTGACGGGGCTTTCGTCGAATTCGATTGTGCCTGCCTGGCCGAGCAGGGTTTCTGTGGAGGCCACAAGATCACGGAGTCTGTAGCGCGCGTCGTTCCGTTCGTCGGCATCGGTGAGCAGCATCAGCCATTGTGACGGAGTTTCGTCGGACGACCAGCCGACAACGTTGTCTTGCTGGTCAATGTGGAGGCATTTGCTCTGGTCGCCTTCTGAAGCGAACGCATAGAAGCCGGGGGCTGTCTCGACAATGGCGAATTCAACGGGTTCGCTGCCGAGGGGAACGACGGTGGAGCGTGTCACCGCCTGAAGATATTTGCCGCTGTTGGCATTGCGGAGATAGAACCGGTCATTGCCGGCGTCTTCCAGGGTCCATGATTGTGATCTGGCATTGAAGTTGATGGCCTGGCTGGAAGTGCGGTCGCCGTTTTCGGAGAGTGCGCGGTTGGTGTATTGCCGGTTGACGATGCGATAGCTGTTGCCGGCCATGTAGCAGATGCGTGCAAACGGGTCAAGGAGCAGGCGATAGTATTCGCCGGCCACAAGGTTGTATGCTTTCTCCGGATCATCTATTTCGGCAGCCTGTTCGCACAGTGAAATGAGCGTGGCAAGCTTGTCGCCGCGATACCAGCCAACTTTGGTCATGGATTTGTCCTGCTTGGCAGTGAGAGCCTTGCATGCAGCGAGCAGGGCTTCCAATGCCGCTTTTTTCTGGGCGTCGGTTCCTGTGCTGATTGCGTTGGGCACTTCGGTGAGCGATCCGTCGGCAGCGACAGCATAGAGTTTCGCTTTGCCGGTGGCCACGTTTGCGGCGGCCTGTGCATTCATTTCCCAGCTGTAGTCGTTGGCAAATGTGAGCAGTTCGCCGGTGACGTTGTCGAGGGCGAGGAAGCCGACTCCTCCGGTGCCGCCGGACACTGTGATGCCGGTGCCGTTCATTCTGAATATGTGTTTGCCGTCAGGGCGTGTGCCGGCTTTGAAGTCTTTGAGTCCGCCCAACGGGCCGCAAAGGTCTTTGTTGAATTCGTCGTGAGTGAGGCGGTCGGAGCCGGGTCTGTCGTCGATAAAGATTATGGCTCGCGATTTCGGCAGTCCGTATTCGGCGATTTCGGCTTTGACAGCGTTGATGTCGGCCTGCGAGAGGTTGGCGTTGAACTGGCTGTAGTCGTCGATGAAGTAGTTTTCCAGCGGCACGAAGAAGCCCCATGCGGTGAAGAAGTCGGTGAGGTCTTCGCCAGCTGCCAGACAGCACATTTTGGCGAAGTGCAGCATGTCGTAACGCGGATTCAGTTCATAGCTTTGAGTGCGCGGGTTCTGGCGCAGCAGTTCATAGAGAGTGGGGTAGAACTTGCGGTTGTGGCCCTGCACGTGATAGTAGAGGAAGAGCTGCCAGAACATTCTGGTGGTGCCCCAAGTGCCGTTTTCGAGATAGGTGAGTCCGCGGTTGAACACCGAGCGCTGTGCCGAGGGGTAGTCGGCGCGCGATGTCGTGATGCCCTGATAGAAGATGGCGACGTTGGAGAAGATGTTGTTAGAGATTTCGGTTGATCCGGCAAACTTCATCGGCTCCTGGTTCATGTGGCCGTATTCGTGGGCGGGCCCCCAGAGCGCACCCGAGCTTTGCGGCAGTTCGAGCAGGATAGTGCCCATGGTGCTTGGATTGTAGGCCGTGCGCCATGATGTGGCGTTCATGAACAGGTCGCCCTGCATGGTGATGCCCATCATCCTGTTGTTGAAATACAGATGGAAGTCGTCGGGGCAGATGTCGTCGGCCGAGAACGGTTCGAAATAGCCTTTGGCGCGTGCTGAAGTGATGTCGTCGGCCGGCTGTATGCCGAGCAGCAGGCGTTCAGCGAAGCAGAAGTCGTCCCAGGCCGTGAGGATGGCTTTAAGATCGAAGTCTTTGCCAGGGGCGAGAATCTGTTTCAGTCCGTCGACGAGGTATCCGCCGGTGGTGTTTGTCATCACCCGGTCCAGGAAGAAGTGGAGGATCACGTATTCGCCTACGAGGTCAAACATTTCGTGGGTGGCGCGTTCGCGATAATAGAGCCAGTCTTCGTTGGTGTCGGGGGTGTAGAGTTTGTCGCCTTTCGGGTTGAACAGGCCGTTGAGCGAACCGCCTTCGATGTGTATTTTGATGTCGTCGAAATCGGAGAGCTTTTTGACGCGTGCTTTTGACACTCTGTCGTAGGTGTTGACCGTATAATAGATATATTGGGCTGATTTGTCGTCCCATTGAGTGATCACATTGAGGCCTTCCTTGAGTTCCACACCGGAGTCCCAGTCATTGAACATGCCGGCTCCGATTGCTCCGTTGATGTAGAGTGTCGATCCGTGGGCCGGGGCTTTGTCCACCATCACATACAGGGTCTGTCGTTTCTGGCCGAGGATGCCGGTGGGGTTGTTCATGTTGGTGTAAGCCTGGATTCCGAGCATCGAGGCAGCTTCGGCGCCGCGGCTGTATGGCTCATAGTTCTGCACGCGCAGTTTTTTTGCATGGGCCGAGTCCCACTTGTTGCTGTTGACGGGGTCTGTTTCCGCCCAGTCGTTGCTCTTTACCTTGGTGATCATCTGCTGCAGTTCGGCCGGAAGCGCCCGATAGTTGGCGTCGGCTTTGAGTGACGAAGCGCTCATGGAGGCATATTTGCTGTTGAGGACAGTGCATGCCTTGTCAGAGAAGATGGCGTCGAGGGCGGTCTGCCATTTGGCCACGGTTTCGTCTGTGATCTGGTTGGCTGCTGCTGCGGCGAGAGCTTCGTCGATCTGTGACTGAGTCATGCTGACTTCCGTCAGAGTCCATTGGCTGGCTTCGGCGTCGGAAGTCCAGCACACTGCGATGCCCTGGCTGTCGCAGTGCAGGCACTGGTATATGTCGGACATGTAGTGTATGGCGTATTTATCGCCTTTGACGTCGAAGGCCATGGCGCAGTTGCCGTCTGACGGGGTCAGGCTAATTGTCCACGGCGATGAGAAGTTGCGCGAACTGCTCAGATACATTCCTGTGTTGAGGTTGCGCAGGTAGAAAGAGTTGGCCGAGGATCCGGCGCTGACCAGCCACAGTTGCGAGTAGTTGTTGTTTTCGACGGCCGAGCAGGTCACTGAAGCTGTCGGTCCGTTGCCGGTGAGAGCGGTGGAATACATTCCGTTTATCAGCCGGTAGACTTTGCCGGCCACCGGTTGCGCGGCAATTGCGGCCAAAGGAGCCAGAAAGCCGAAAGCGATCATTGCAACCGCCGCGATCAATAGCCGGCGGCTGCTGTTATGCTTTTTCATTTGATGGTATCAGTTATTTGGGAAAAGAAAGTGAAGTTATTTCAGAAGTGATTTCATCTGTGAGGCCAGTTCAGTTGCGGCTTTGGCAGCGGCTTCGGCAAAGTCTTCGCCGGTTGACGCATAGATGATGCCGCGGCTTGAGTTGACCAGCAGGCCGACGTCTTTTGTCATGCCGTATTTTGCCACTTCTTCGAGTGATCCGCCCTGGGCGCCGACTCCGGGCACAAGCAGGAAGTTGTCGGGGGCGACGGCGCGTATGTCTTCAAACATTTTGCCTTGGGTGGCTCCGACAACATACATCATTTCGTCGCTGCCGGCCCATTGCTGTGAAGTCTTGATCACGTTTTCAAACAGTCTGTTGCCGTTTTCGTCGCGTGTGAGCTGAAAGTCAGCCGATCCTTTGTTGGAGGTGAGAGCCAGCAGGATCACCCATTTGCCTTCATAGCCGAGGAACGGTTTCACGGAGTCTTCGCCCATGTATGGCGCGACGGTCACGGCGTCGACGTCGGTTGTTTCAAAAAATGTGCGGGCATAGAGGGCTGACGTGTTGCCTATGTCGCCACGCTTGGCATCGGCGATTATGAACTGGTCGGGGTAGCGTTCGCGGATATACTTCACGGTTTCGTCAAAGGCCACCCAGCCTTCAACCCCCATGCTTTCAAAGAACGCGAGATTGGGTTTGTAGGCCACGCAGTAGGGGGCTGTGGCGTCGACTATTGCCTTGCAGAAGGCGAGCAGCGGATTTTCCTCGCGCAGCAGGTGCTGCGGAATTTTTTTGATGTCCGGATCAAGTCCGACGCACAGAAATGATCCTTTGCGGCGGATGTTGTCGATTAGTTCCTGACGTGTCATGTGTCTGTGTGGATATGTTAGATTTGAATTTAAAGTTCGGAAGATTTGAGTTTTTCGGCGTTTTCGGCCACGGTGAGGCGGTCGATGCATTCCTGGATGTCGCCTCCGACGAATGCCTGAAGGTTATATATCGTGTAGTTTATCCGATGGTCGGTGATGCGTCCCTGTGGGTAGTTGTAGGTGCGGATCTTGGCCGATCTGTCGCCGGTGGAGACGAGTGTCTTGCGGCGAGATGCTATGTCGTCGATATATTTCTGGTGTTCTTTGTCGTAGATAAACGTGCGCAGTCGGCTGAGGGCGCGCTCTTTGTTTTTGGGCTGATCGCGGGTTTCCGTGCATTCGATCAGAATTTCCTCGCTTTCGCCGGTGACCGGGTTGCGCCACATGTAGCGCAGTCTCACGCCGGATTCCACTTTGTTGACGTTCTGGCCGCCAGCTCCTCCGGAGCGGAAGGTGTCCCATTTGATCTCGCCTTCGTTGATTTCGACGTCGAATTCTTCAGCTTCGGGCAACACTGCCACGGTGGCGGCCGAGGTGTGGACGCGTCCCTGGGTTTCGGTGGCGGGGACACGTTGCACGCGGTGCACACCGCTTTCGTATTTGAGAGTGCCGTAGACGTTGTCGCCGCTTACGGCAAACACTATTTCCTTGAATCCTCCGGCCGCGCCTTCGCTGAACGATGTCACCGCCACGTTCCAGCCGCGGTTTTCGCAATAGCGCGAGTACATTTTGAAGAGGTCGCCGGCAAAGAGTGCGGCTTCGTCGCCGCCTGTGCCTCCGCGTATTTCCACGATTGCGTTTTTTGAGTCTTCGGGGTCTGACGGCACGAGCAGCAGTTTTATCTGCTCTTCGAGTGCGGGGAGTGCGTCGGTTGCCGAGTCAAGTTCTTCGCGTGCCATGGCTCGCAGTTCGTCGTCGCGTTCGGTGTCGAGGACTTGGCGGGCTTCGTCGATGTTGGCCAGCAGGTTGCGGTAGCGGCGTGTTGCCTCCACCAGTTTTTCCAGTTCTTTGTATTCTTTTGTTAGTTTCACGTATCGGCGCATGTCGGCGATCACGTCGGGGTCGGTGATAAGCGTGCTCACCTCTTCGAAGCGGCCTTCGATGCCGTCAAGGCGTTGAAGCAGAGAATTTTCAGACATTATATAGAGTGAATATAGTCAATCGGTTAACGCAATTCTGAGCGTTTCATGCAATGGTTCCTGCCGTACCGTTTAAGGTGTTTTCTCATTGGCTGGAATTTTATGCAAATATACGGATAATATCATAAATGACAAAATTTTTCGGAAGTCCGGAATTTTAGTTATCTTTGCCGATATGGCACGGCTAAATGAGTTTTTTAGTAGGATTGACACCGACCTGATGCTCGACTATTGTATGCGGCATGGCGATACGGCCTTTTATGCCCGGGGCGAGCACTTCGCGCAGGAGGGCGAGTTGTGTCGTTACATCGGCTTTGTGCGCCGTGGCTATTTCAAGTATTCGCGCGTCACGTCCAAAGGAGAAGAGGCCGTCAACGGGTTTACGTTCTGCAATGAGGTGGTGGGCGACTATGTCATGTCGTTTCTTCACGGACGCCCAGCCATGTGCTCCATTATAGCCGGTGCCGACTCCGAGGTGATACAGGTGCCGGTGAAGGCACTGCGCGATTATGTGGCCGGGCATAGCCCGAATTTCATGATCGACACCGCCTCTGTGGTTCTGATGGAGGCATATCGGCGTTACACCGATCTGCACACGCTGACTCCGCAGGAGCGATATGGCGCGCTGCTGGAGCGTTATCCCCACGTGATAGACGAGATTCCGCTGCAGGAGATAGCGTCGTTTCTCAACGTGTCGCGCCGTCAGTTCCAGCGCATTCGTGAAATTTTTCGCTGATGGGACATTTGTCCCGCCGATTCCGTTTTACGAGTAGTAAATTTGCAGAAAAATAACTCGTAAACCTATCGTTTTATCATGAAGCAGATTTCTATGCTGATCGCCCTGCTGCTGTTGATGCCGGCGGTGGCGTCGGGCGGGAAAAAAGAGGAAAAGAGCCCTGAAAAGCAGCTACGGGTGGAAGTGTTGCTGAAGGACGGATCGCGCACAGCCGGCAAATTGACGCAGGACTGGTTTCGCTGGCCGGCCAAGAGTATCAATGAGAATTTTAAGGTGACGGCCGACGACGGAGTCGAGACCCGGTATGAGGCCATGCAGGTCGACTCGATTTTCGAGCCGGAGACAGGGTTGCGCTACACGGTGGCGAGCATACCGGTGCCGAAACTCACCAACAAGAACAATGTGGAGCAATGGATCGTGGAGTGCGGCCCGCGGTCGGAACACGCCGAGATCCTGATCTATGTGGCTTGGTTCAACATGCAGTACGGCACCCGCAGCCAGTGGGAGCCGCGACGCACCTATTGCGTGAGGTTCGGGAGCGACTCCACGATATGGCCGTTTTACTATCCTCCGCAGAACGGAGAGTTCAACATGGGCATCATGAAACGCGGACTGAAGGATGTGCGTCCCGAGGCCGTGAAATATATAGAGGAGTATTTCAAAAAGAACAAGAAGCTGCGCAAGCAGCTGCCGGAGAATCCGGCCTTGTTTCTGGAGGCATACGAGGAGTATCTGACCAATAACTCAAAGTGACACCGCCATGAATAGAATTTGTGCTATATATATGCTTGGGGCAGCGTTGGCCGCAGGGCTGTGGAGCTGCTCGTCGGGGTCCGATGAACCTCTTGTGGCCGAAGCCGACTATGTCAGGCTGTCGGTGCCGGAGGCGATTATTGAGGTCAGTCCCGAAGGGGGCGACGTGGTTATAGGCTTCACCTCAAACAAGGATTGGAGAGCCGAAACGCCAGGGGCCAACGGATACGTGAACGGAGTGTTGCAGCAGGATGGCGGAAGCGCCGGAGTAAACGAGGTGATCTTCACCGCCACGCCCAACACCGGAATGACCGCCCGACAGACCAATGTGCGCATCTCGGCCGGCAGAGCCTCCGCGGAGGTGAGCCTGAGGCAGGAAGTGTTGCCGATAGATCTGCCCGACGAGGCGCAGGTGAGGGAATATCTGATGCGCCTGTTTGACGATACCGACGGCCCCAACTGGCGTTTCAAGGGCCGGTGGGGCTCGGATTTGCCGCTGAGCCAGTGGGGCTCGGAGGTGAAGTATGAGAACGGGCGTCTGGAGCTGAATCTGGCCGAGCATTATCTGAAGGGAAAAATTGACCTGAGCGGATGCAAGGCGCTCGTGTCGATAAAATGTTCGGTCAACCAGATCTCCGAGCTCGATCTTTCGGATTGTCCGCTGCTGACTTATGTGGACTGCACGAACACGGGGCTGGAGCGCATAGACCTTTCGGGATGTCACTCGCTCAGGCGCCTGTCGGTGCCGTTCAACAATCTGACGCACATTGACATTGGCTGGAGCAAGACGCTCAGCGAGCTTTATGTCCACAATTGCCGTCTCGAGTCGCTCGATCTGAGCCAGTGTGTGTCGCTGCAGACCCTGAGCTGCCACACAAACTGTCTGCAAACCCTTGATGTGCCGCAGCGTCGGATGCTGGTCGACGTGTTCTGCTATGGCAATGATCTCACCCGCCTCGAACTTGGCGGCTCGCCGCAGCTGCAGGTGCTGAACTGTGGCGAGAACGGGATTTCAGAGCTGAACGTGCGCGGCTGTCCGCGGCTGAGGTGGATATACTGCCATGACAACCGCCTGGCCGATCTGGATGTGACCGATCAGAAGGGGAGCCTGGCGCATTATTACTGTTTCAGCAACAATCTGACCCGGCTCGATCTGACGGGCTACAGCGAGCTGTCGGAACTGCATTGCTCGGACAACGACATCTGCGAGCTGCTTGTGGGCGGCTGCCGGAGACTCGGATGGCTCTATTGCAGCTACAACCGGCTGGAGACTCTGGACCTGAGCACGATCGATCCGGATCTGACGCGGCTCGACATATCATTCAACCGCCTGCGCGAGATAGATCTGGACCCGTTTATCCGTCTGGTGCATCTGTGGTGCCAGGGCAATCGCATCGGCGGGGAGATTCCGGAGCGGTTCGACCGGCTCGAGGATTTCGAGCACGACGCACGTTATGAGTATATGCCGTCGAGCGGCACGTATATAGACCGGGGCTACGGATGGTGGTATCCGGGCGAGCCCGAATCATTCAGACACACGCGATAACCTTACACGGATCTAAAGACCGCGCCCCGGAACCGTCGATTTGGTTCCGGGGCGCGTGTGATATCGTTTTGTGGCAGACGGTTAGAATTCGGCGTTGCCTGGGGTGCGGGGGAAGGGGATGACGTCGCGGATGTTGGTCATGCCGGTCACGAAGAGCACCAGGCGTTCGAAGCCGAGTCCGAATCCGGAGTGGGGGACAGTGCCATAGCGGCGTGTGTCGAGATACCACCACATGTCTTTCATCGGGATGTCGAGTTCTTCGATTCGAGAGAGCAGTTTGTCATAGTCGGCTTCGCGTTCCGATCCGCCGATGATTTCGCCGATCTTGGGGAAGAGCACGTCCATTGCGCGCACGGTCTTGCCGTCGTCGTTCTGCTTCATGTAGAAGGCTTTGATTTCCTTGGGATAGTCGGTGAGGATCACAGGGCGCTTGAAGTGTTCTTCAACCAGATAGCGTTCATGTTCGCTCTGGAGGTCTGTGCCCCAGTCGACGGGGAATTCAAATTTGTGGCCTGATTCTTTGAGGATGTTGACGCCTTCGGTGTAGGTGAGGCGCACGAACGAGTCGCGCAACACGCCTTCAAGTCGGCCGATGAGTTCGTTGTCGTACATCTGCTGGAGGAATTCAAGGTCTTCGCGGCAGTTGTCGAGGGCATAGCGCACGCAGTATTTGATGAACTCTTCGGCCAGGTCCATGTTGTCTGTGATGTCATAGAAGGCCATTTCCGGTTCTATCATCCAGAATTCCGAGAGGTGTCGGGGGGTGTTGGAGTTTTCGGCGCGGAATGTCGGGCCGAATGTGTAGATGGCACCGAGTGCAGTTGCGCCGAGTTCGCCTTCAAGCTGTCCGGAGACGGTCAGTGCGGCTGGTTTGCCGAAGAAGTCGGCCGAGAAGTCGATCTGTCCGTCTTCGAGGCGGGGCAGGTCGTTGAGGTCGAGGGTCGTTACCTGGAACATCGCTCCGGCGCCTTCGCAGTCGCTTGCTGTGATCAGAGGAGTGTTGAGGTAGTAGAATCCTTTTTCCTGGAAGAAGCGGTGGATTGCAAAGGCGAGTGTCGATCTGACGCGGAGCACTGCGCCGAATGTGTTGGTGCGGGGGCGCAGGTGGGCTTTTTCGCGTAGAAATTCGAGGGTGTGGCCTTTCTTTTGCAGGGGATATGTTTCGGGGTCGGCGGTTCCGAACACTTCGAGTGTCTGTGCCTGCACTTCGCAGGTCTGTCCTTTGCCCATCGATTCGACGAGGCGGCCTGTGACGTGGATCGATGCTCCGGTTGTGATCGGGCGCAGCTGGTCTTCGGAGAAGGCGGCCATGTCGAACACAATCTGAAGGTTGCGGATGGTGGATCCGTCGTTGAGCGCGACGAATTGCACGTGCTTGTTGCCGCGCCGAGTTCTTACCCAGCCCATCACCGAGACTTCGGTGCCGATGAGCTCAGGGGCAAATATTTCGGATATTTTGGTGCGTTTCATCTGAGAGTGTGATAGTTAGCTTATTCGAATGAGCCCATTTTGAGGAAGTTGACTTCTTCTTGAGTGAGGTAGCGCCAGCGTCCGCGGGGCAGGTTCTTTTTGGTTAGTCCGGCAAAGTAGACGCGGTCGAGTTTGGTGACGTGGTAGCCGAGCGATTCAAAGATGCGGCGCACGATTCGGTTGCGTCCGGAGTGGATTTCGATGCCGGCCTGGTTGCGGTCGGTTTCGGTGGCATAGGATATGGCGTCGGCGTGGATCGGTCCGTCTTCGAGTTCGATTCCGTCGGCAATCCGCTGCATGTCGTCTTCCGAGATGTCTTTGTCAGTCCAGACGTGGTAGATTTTTTTCTTTACGTACTGCGGGTGAGTCAGTTTCGACGCGAGGTCGCCGTCGTTGGTGAGCAGGAGCACTCCCGTTGTGTTGCGGTCGAGTCGTCCGACGGGGTAGATGCGTTCTTCGCAGGCGTTTCTCACCAAGTCCATCACAGTGAGGCGTCCGTTGGGGTCGTCGCTTGTGGTGACGCAGTCTTTGGGCTTGTTGAGGAGGATGTAGCATTTGCGTTCGGTGGTTACGACTTTGTCGTTGAATTCCACTACGTCTTTAGCTGTGATCTTGGTGCCGAGTTCGGTCACGACGTTGCCGTTGACTTT
Source organism: uncultured Porphyromonadaceae bacterium (assembly GCA_947177035.1). Taxonomy (GTDB): domain Bacteria; phylum Bacteroidota; class Bacteroidia; order Bacteroidales; family Muribaculaceae; genus UBA3263. Next base: position 16,938 of record CAMWSS010000044.1, read on the forward strand.
GATCTGTCCTTTCTGGATGAATTCATCGGCTTCGCGGCGTGAGCAGATGCCGGCGTTGGCAATGAATTTGTTGAGGCGGATTTCTTCGTTGGGATCGATTTCGGGCTGTTCGTATTCGATGCGTTTCGGGCGCGGGGTGAAGCTCTTTCCAGGGCGTGGGAACGAGGCGCCCTGGTTGCGGTTCTGGCCGCCGTTGAAGCGTCTGTTGCCGTTCTGCTGGTAGTCGTTTCGCTGGTATCCCCCTTGCTGGCGCGGCTGGTACCCGCCTTCACGGTTCTGGTTGTTGTAGCGCGGCTGGTATCCGCCTTCGCGGTTCTGGTTGTTGT
>CAMWSS010000045.1 GCA_947177035.1 uncultured Porphyromonadaceae bacterium
CTGCACGGCGCTTGACCGCCCCAGCGTTAACAAATATTGGGGAACGGGGTCTAAAGCTCAAGAAGCCCTTCGGGCAAAATCATTTCCACCGTGCGCGCCTGATGATCAATCTCCTGAATCATCTCGTCGACAATCGGAATGAGCTGACCGGAATCGCGCAGAACAAAATACCAGCAATCAGGCCCAAGCTCACGGATATCGTCGATCACGCCCACAAGCCTGCCTGACTCCACAATCGAATATCCGATAAGACGGTCGGCTGTCAGTTCTCCGTCGTCGTCAGGATCAGCATCCTCGCCAGATTCCTCATAGACATAGAGCGTGCGGCCCACAAACATGGAGGCAGCGGCTTCGTCATTCACGTCGTCCAGCGTCAACAGCAGGCTATCACGCCCACGCCCGCGCACCGCCGACACAAAAAACGGCACGTCAAGACCGTCAATATCGACAATCACCGGATCACCGGGCAGCAACTCTCCGTCAAACAGATCATCTGTCGTGACCGACAGCTCGCCCTTGACTCCGTGGGTTTTCACCACATATCCTACAGCTATTTTTTCGCAACCGGGCAACAGCATCACTTACGGCGTTTTTTCTTCTTGCCGGCCGACGGCACAGACACAATGTTGAAGTCATGCAGATGGCAGTTTTCGGAATTCAGGCGTATCTGTCCCGACGACAGAACCTCCAGATCCTTGAAAATACGCTCATCTTCCACTCCGTCAGGATTGATCTGGAGCATCAGTTTCTTCATGTGGTTGGCAATCAGAAGAATCAGCTCATCGCGATCTGGATTTTCCGGATCGAGAGCAAGAGCATTGTCAATCATCTGTTCCACATGGTGACCATACTGCCGCATGGCTATATAGTGGCCGGGCAGCGGCATCGAGGCCGGAGGCGCGGTGATCTCCTCGCGCGCTGTCACAGCGTCGGGATAGTCAATGTCAAGGCGGAAGTCCGACATGATGGCCAGATGATCCCACAGTTTGGCACGCCATTCAGGGCTGGTTTTCTGTTGAGGAAAAAGATTGCAGATCGTATAGACGATCCCGCGGGCATAGGCGTTACGCTCGGCGCGGTCCTCGATTGTGAGGCATTTGTCCACAAGGCCCTGCACATATCGGCCGTATTCCGGCATTGTGAGTTTCGAGTTGTGGGTATTGTATTGCAGCATATAGCGGAAAAAGTGAGACCCGACAGTGTCATTCAATCCGACACCGTCGGGTCTGTAACAATAGAGTCTGGTGGATAATTTTACATATTCATGCCGCCATCGACCTGAATCACCTGGCCGGTGACATAGGAGCTCATGTCGGATGCAAGGAACGTGGCCACATCGGCGATATCTTCGGGTCTGCCGCCGCGGCGCAACGGAATTTTCTTGCACCATTCCTCACGCACTGCCTCGGGCAAAGCGGCAGTCATGGCGGTTTCGATGAATCCGGGTGCGATCGCGTTGGCGCGGATGCCGCGTGAACCTACTTCCTGTGCGATGCTCTTTGCCAGAGCGATGAGACCTGCTTTCGACGAAGCATAGTTGGCCTGACCGGCATTGCCGTGCACGCCGACAACCGACGCCATGTTGATGATCGAGCCAGAGCGCTGCTTCATCATCACGGGCAGCACGGCCTTGATGAAGTTGAAGGCCGATTTCAGATTGACCGTGATCACGGCATCCCACTGGGCTTCGGTCATGCGCATCATCAGACCGTCTTTGGTGATGCCGGCGTTGTTCACCAGAATATCAACGCGGCCAAAGTCTGCGACAACCTCTTTGACCACTTCCTGAGTCTGTTCAAAATCAGCGGCATTGGAGGCATAAGCCTTTACTTTCACGCCAAGAGCGGCGATCTCGTTTTCTGTGGCCTTGCCGTTCTCGTCAATGACCAGATCGGTAAATGCTATGTTGGCGCCTTCGGCTGCGAAACGCAGAGCAAGAGCCTTGCCGATGCCGCGTGCGGCGCCGGTGACAAGGGCTGTTTTTCCTTCCAGAAGTTTCATTGTCTGTAAAGTAGTTTTTATATTAATGTTTATGTATTGGTTTTATCGTATGGATGTCGTCCTTGAGCCAGGCGGGCGGAGAGCGTCAATGATGAAATCAATGGTTTTCTGCATATGCTCCGACGACGACGGCGGAATTCCGGCATCGGCGCTTTCGTCACGACGCAGCAGATCCCAGTCGCTGCCAAGCACCAGCACGGTGAGCAGACTCGGCACACGTGACGCCTGAACCGGATCGAACGCTCCGGAATCAACGCCCTGACGCAGAATCGAGTCCATCGTGTCAAGCACATAGTCCTTGACATAGGCACGGATACGGTTGTCGCGCTTGGTGTCGCGGCTGAACAGAGACCGCAGCCAGACTTCGGGCCGGTTGGCCTGACGGCCGGCCAGGTCTATGCGGAATTCCATCAGCTTGCGCAGTTTCATCTCCGGAGTCTGCTCGCGGTCGACAAAATTCTGAAGTTCACGACACACCTTCCGACTCTCGCTCTGAATCACGGCCTCATATATTTCATGCTTGGTGCGGAAATATGTGTAGATCGTGCGCCGCCCCTTGTCTGAAGCGGTGGCGATCTCGCTCATGGTCGTGTTTTCCAGACCGTTGTTTGAAAACAACTGGCGGGCAACGTCAATGAGCCGTTCGCGAGTTTTTGATGAGAGTGTGTCGTTTGGCATTTCAATAACCCCGGACTGCTTTCATGATCAGTTTGGGCAAGTCGGTGTTATCGTTCATCGAACCGAACAGCTCCGCTCCGGCACCGACAGCAAACACCGGCACTGGATTGCCAGAATGGTTGCCTGTTGTGAATCCGAATCCGGCCCGACGGTTGACAATATCGAACACCTCTTGCGAAAATTCCGGAAAATCATTGTAGAGCGAATGCTCGACCGTGCCTTCACGGGTGACAAAAGTTTTGTTGAACTTCTCCTTCAGCACCTCCTCGCAGTGAGTGCTCACGGGGATCTTGCCCCAGAAGCCCAGGTTATCGGTCAGATACTGCTTCATCTCCTCCCAAGTGCATGGAGTGTTGTTGCGTATCATGCTATGACACATATTTGAGAATGCGTCTTTCGACACTTTCTGGCACTCCACATAGTCCGTGTAGCAATTATAGCCGGTCGAAGCCTGGCCTACTGACATGCCGCCAGTTTCGTGGTCGGCGGTAACAACGATCAGAGTTTCGTCAGGGTGAGCCAGATAAAACTGATAGGCGCGCGCAATGGCTTCGTCGAAACAAAGCACCTCCTTGACAACCGTGGAACCGTCGTTGGCGTGGCCGGCCCAGTCGATGTTTCCCCCTTCGACCATCATGAAGAAACGATCGGGAGTGTTTTTGAGCATGTGGTCAATAGCCAGCGATGTCACTTCAGGCAGGGTGTTCTCATTGCCACGACAATCAATGGCATGGCCCGTATGGCCAACGAGAGTGTCGGAATCAAGCAGCAGGATGCGAGGCGACTGGCTTTCACGGACCTGGCGCATGGAGCGGAGCACTTCAATTCCATTGGAAGCAAACTCCTCATAAAGGCCATTGTATTTGCCGTCGGTGCGGGTGCCGCGCAGATTGCTTCCGGCCAGAAAATCCACCTTCGAGCGGGCGGCGGCCAGACCTATCTCATGAAACATTCCGCGATGCGGGACGTGGGCATAGAATGCAGCGGGAGTGGCGTCATCCGGAGCGACATTGGTCACAAGAGCAACTCCATAACCAAGATCCTTGAGATCGTCGGCGATAGAGCGCACGGCAACCGAATCAAAATCCTGCCCGAGCATGTTGTTACGCGTTTTATATCCGGAAGCAAGAGCGGTGCCGGCGGCTGCGGAATCCGTCACAGGGCTCGACGCCGACCAGGTAGTGCACAACGCCGACACCGGCATGCGCATCATTGTCAGCAATGAATCGTTTCGGAGTGTACGGCGGTTATAAGTCTCGGCGGCCATTACCTGACCGGGTCCCATGCCGTCTCCTATCATATAGAAAATATATCGTGGCGAATCTGCGGCAGCTGCAACAGCAAGTCCGCAGAACATTGTAGCAGAGATAATTTTTTTCAGCATCATCACATATATGGTTTAAGTTCCGACAAAAGTTCATTCAGATCATCCACCCGCTTCTGCACACCATCGGCAGTGAGAATGAACGTAACTGGAAATGCCGATACTCCGTATTGCAACAGATTCGATCCAGGCGCACTCTCTGACTGGTAGACCGACACCCACGGCTTATTGACAGCGACATTGCTCCAGACGTGGGCGTTGAAATCGACCCCGACCTGATAAATCTGAAGACCCTGAGCAGAAAATTTCTCATAAGCAGTGCCCAGCAACGCGTTGAGCAGTCCGGCTTCAGGATCACTGTAATCCATGAAATTCAGCACCGTCACCTTATTGGCTTCGACCACAGAGCTGAGCGAACGCATATTGCCCTTTGCATCAGGCAACGAAATGTCGTAATAACCGATTTCGGGAACCGTGATTTCGAGCGTGCGGCTCTCTTGACCGGAATCAGAGCGGCGGAGTGCCTCGATCTGCACATAATCAGCCACCAGCTGGCGAGTGCGCGGATCGTCAGGGCGCAGACCACTGAAGGCGTTGGCCACGGCACGCATCAGTTTGAAATCGGCGTCATTGGCCACCGGATCAATGATTCTTCGGCCATCGATCTCCTTCCTCACCACATAATATGCGGCATGGCTGTCATAATGTCCCGACAGCGTTTCCAGCAACTGGCGCTTCAGCTTCGCATCAGCCTCCGCATCCATATTGTCGCCAGAGAATCCAGAGCGGATGATCATGTCGACGCGAGCGAATATGTCGGCTCCCTCGGTGCCCTCCACCGTAAAATCAACGGAGTTGAACGTCAGGGCCTCTGTCGAGTCAACAGGGAAATACGCTACCTGCCGGCCTGAACGCAGACGCATGATGGTGCTGTGGGCCGGCCGCGGAACTTCAAGCCGGAACGCACCGGCCGACGAAACGGAATCGACAACATACCACCGGCCACCGTTTGCCGGAGCCTCGACATAGAGACTTCCGGCCGATTCCGGCATCTCGCCCTCAAGCGACCATCCGTCGGCATGGCCTCCACAAGCGGTCACCGCGAACAGAGCGATCGCTCCGGCATATATTAAATATGATGTTTTCATCAGTCCATCAGTTTGCGGTAACGGCGACGGCGCGGCTCTTTGCCATCAGGCGTGTGGGCCTTCTTGTATTCCTCATAATCGGAATAGGAGCCTTCATAGTAGACCACCTCTCCATCTCCTTCAAAGGAGAGAATGTGGGTGCATATACGGTCAAGGAACCATCTGTCGTGGCTGACCACGACAGCACATCCGGCAAACTGCTCAAGGCCCTCTTCAAGCGCGCGGAGAGTGTTCACATCGATGTCGTTAGTCGGTTCGTCAAGCAGCAGCACGTTGCCCTCCTGCTTAAGGGCCATGGCCAGATGAAGCCTGTTGCGTTCGCCGCCTGAAAGCACTCCGACTTTTTTCTCCTGATCGGCTCCGCTGAAGTTGAACTTCGAGAGATAGGCGCGGGCATTGACGTCGCGGCCTCCCATTCTGAAGCTCTCCACTCCCTGGGAGATAACCTCATAGACGCTCTTTTCGGGAAGCAGATCATGGTGAGTCTGATCGACATAGGCGATCTTCACTGTCTCGCCGACGTCAAACGAACCGCCGTCGGGCTGCTCCAGCCCCATGATAAGTTTGAACAGAGTGGTCTTGCCGGCTCCGTTCGGGCCGATCACGCCGACAATACCATTCGGCGGCAACATGAAGTTCAGATTGGAAAACAGCTGCTTCTTACCAAAGGCTTTGGACAGGGCGGAAGCCTCGATCACCTTGTTGCCCAGTCGCGGACCGTTGGGGATGAATATTTCCAGTTTCTCCTCTCGGTCCTTCTGGTCCTCGTTCAGCAGTTTGTCATATGAATTCAGACGGGCTTTACCCTTGGCCTGACGGGCCTTCGGGGCCATACGCACCCATTCCAGTTCGCGCTCCAGAGTCTTGCGGCGCTTGCTGGCCTGCTTCTCTTCCTGAGCCATGCGTTTGGTCTTCTGGTCAAGCCATGAAGTATAGTTTCCTTTCCAGGGAATTCCTTCGCCGCGGTCCAGTTCAAGAATCCATCCTGCCACGTGGTCAAGGAAATAGCGGTCGTGAGTAATGGCTATGACTGTGCCGGGATACTGCTGAAGATGCTGTTCCAGCCAGTCGATCGACTCGGCGTCAAGATGGTTGGTCGGTTCGTCGAGCAGCAACACGTCGGGCTGCTGCAGAAGCAGACGGCACAGCGCCACCCGACGGCGCTCACCGCCAGAGAGAGTGGTCACAGGCTGGTCATCGGGCGGACACTGAAGGGCATCCATCGCACGCTCCAGCTTTGAATCTATATTCCACGCATCAGCTGCGTCAAGCTTGTCCTGCAACTCGGCCTGACGAGCGAGCAGAGCGTCGAAATCGGCATCGGGATCAGCAAACGCTTCGTTGACCTTGTCGAACTCGGCGAGCATGTCCATGACGGGCTGCACTCCTTCGCGCACCACCTCGATCACCGTTTTCGACGGATCAAGCTGGGGTTCCTGCTCAAGGTAACCGACAGAATAGCCGGGAGAGAATACAACTTCGCCCTGATAGTTCTTGTCAATTCCGGCAATAATCTTCAGCAACGAAGATTTACCGGAACCGTTCAGACCGATAATGCCGATTTTCGCACCATAGAAAAACGACAGATATATATTTTTGAGAACCTGCTTCTGCGGAGGATAGATCTTGCTGACCCCCACCATCGAGAATATTACTTTTTTATCGTCAGCCATTTTATGAATAGTTGATTTTATTATTTACGCTTTTTGGGGGCGGAGACAACACGATAGCCGCAGCTAACCTTGCCCTCCACTATGCCGCGCAGCTTTGAGCGCAACAGCATGCGGCGGGTACCCGACACATGATCCATATAGACTTTGCCTTCAAGATGATCACATTCATGCTGCACAATGCGCGACAGGAAACCGCTCATCTCTTCGCTGTGGGACACACCGTCAATTCCAGTCCAGTCAAGGCGTATGTGCTCCACGCGCTCCACGTCCTCGCTCAGACCCGGCAGGCTCAGACAGCCCTCCGAACGCTTGACCGGATCACCGTCAAGCACTTCGATTTCCGGATTTATCAGCACCAGTCTGCGTCCGGCACACTCCGGATGAGAGTCCTTGAGCACATCGGCGTCGATGACCACAATCCGGTCGTTGCGCCCGATCTGGGGGGCCGCAAGTCCGCATCCGTCTGAGGCATACATGGTTTCAAACATATCGTCTACCAGCTGACTCAATCCATCATAGGCAGAAAGGTCTATTGGCTCCGAAACCTTGCGGAGCACCGGATGACCATAGAGATATATCGGCAATTTCATCTGTTTATAAAAGTCTGGCTTTGCAAATAATCATTAAGAATAATGGTGGCGGCGATACGATCGACCGTCGCCTTCTCGCGGCGGTCTTTCTTCTTCATTCCGCCGTCAATCATGGCTCTGTGGGCAAGCACCGAAGTGTAACGCTCGTCAAAAAATTCGACCGGAAGCTGCGGCATGGCGCGCCGGAGACGGTTGACAAACGGGGTGATATAGCGCATCGACTCTGAATCTTCGCCGCGGAGAGTGCGCGGGCGGCCAAGTATTAGCGCGTCAACGCTGTTGGACGCCACATAATCCCTGACAAAATCGAAAATTTCAGCAGTGGGCACCGTGACAAGCCCCGTGGCCACGAGTTTAAGTTCGTCGGTCACGGCCACGCCACAGCGCTTACGCCCATAGTCTATGCACATTAGTCTGCCCATAATTCGCCACAAAGTTACAAAAAAATCCGCGTTCGAGCAAACCCATCAATCCGTCATATCCGTCAGATGCGCACACCGACACCGAGCATGAGATTCTGCGGGTCCTGAAAGCGGCCGAGACGGTAGCCCACATTCAAAAACAGGCGCCTTCCGACAAAGGCTTTGAGCGTGAGCGACTGATAAAAGCGGCGCTCACCTTCGGGACTGAGCAGATCATAACCCAGTCCGATATTCAGAGCAAACAGCGGCATGGTCAGTTCGGCATGAGCCGACAGTCCGGCACTAAGCTGCCTGACGAATGGCGGCCGATAAAATCTGAGATTACTTCCAACGGTGCCTTCCACCCAATAGCGCGCCAGACCGGAGCTTTCATTATACTGCACATCAAGCGACGGCCCGACGCCGACATAGCGGTTCAGGCAATACAACGGAGCGAACTGCAGGCCGGCCACGCCGAAACGCCCCGGACACAACTGAGGAGACCCGCCAAGCATCAGCGCCCTTTTGCGCCATGCGCCATAGGCCACCACGTCATAGTGCCACCGACGCCGGCCGGCTTCGGCATTCACCTCAGGCAACGCCGCTCCTTCTCCGCCGTCGTCCGATACGGATCCGATCCGGTAAGCGGCGCCGACGGTCACGCCCAGAGAATTAACTCCGGCGTTTGGATATGACGTGTTGCCATTGGAAAAATGCGTGAGCTGCACCCCTGCCATGAGTTGCCAGGCGCGCGTCAGACTATAGTGCATCCTCACCCCGACACCCATGTGGGCCGTGACGCAGGTGCTGACAGCAGGATTCACATCCGTCCGGCCGTGACGCCACCCGAAGGCCGCGCCGAATTGCCATTCATAGCCCACCGTCACACGTCGGCCCAGACGCGCGAACGGAGCGCCCTGATAGATGAATGCCGACACAGGAGCGCCCATAGCGGCACCGCTTGAAAAGCACCGTCCCCCCACCCCGACTCCATGATACAGTCCAGGATACATCCGCCCGATCCGCGAACCGCCGTCGAAGCGGAAATCAGCTTTAAGAGCGCCAGCCAGACTTCCACCGACTCCGCGAGTCTTGAAATATGAATTAGTAGGAGGCACCCAGGCCGGCTCGGCCTCCACTCCGATGCGCCAACGCAAGGAGCCGCCACCGCCATCGTCGGCAATCAGGCCGCACGGTGCCGCCAGCAGCATTACTACCATCAGCAGCAACCGGTCAACGCACATAGACTTCATGATCCACAGGCTCCATGACCCGACACGTGAAAAGCGAAGCATTCAGCCGCCCGCTCACTGGATTCTCAAACGTCAGCACCCCGCTTGCCGTGGCAGCCGAATAAGTGACCTCCGTTATCACTTTGCAAATGGTATATGGGGGAATCTCGACAGGCACCACAAGATCTTGGTCGGCAGACGAAGGAGGATAATCATATTTGACGCCGATTTCGACCCGTCGCTCTTCTCCAAGACGCCACCGACCGCCGGAATACTCCGGCAACGTCATGATGACATGGCGATTAGATGCCCATGTTTCTTGCGGCGACACGAGCACCGAGGCTGAAATTGACCGATACGGCATAGCCTCCATGGTCATAGAAGAACCGCTCTGATTATCAACATCTACGGTCGAAGCCTTGACATCGTTCTCGACTACAACGCTGTCGTAATAGCTCACATCGACAAGTCTGGGCAGCGCCCCGGGCAACACGGTCAACTCAACACATTCGGTCACATACTCGTATTCAAGTCTCAGAATAAACGTATATGAACCACCCGAAGCGTTCTCCACACTCTCAAATATCAGCTTGTCGCCATCAATATGCAGACAGAACATCAGCCACTGCGTTTCATAGACTATGCGTGCCGCACACTGCTGCGACGATATCGGTTCGCCAGTCTCATCATAATAATCACCACACTTGCCATACAAACCTTCCAGCGAAACGCCAAGCAACCCGGCCGGATGAAATCCGACAGCCACCCGCCCACCGTCTCCGCAGATCAAGACCTGAGTCTTGTCAGGCCTGACGTTCGGCACAAAGAGATCTCCGTTGCACGACGCAAGCGCCATGACAACGATCGCGACAAATGGAATTCGATTGACTGCGACACACATATGTAAAAAGAACGACGACGGACCGCTTTTATTACAGACCGTCGTCGCTTTTGTAGCGAATCCGGGACTCGAACCCGGGTTTCCGCCGTGAGAGGGCGGCGTGCTAGACCACTACACTAAATCGCCTTAATTTCAACGGTGCAAAGTTAAGCACTTTTTTTCATTCCACCAAATTTTTTGCGTGTTTTTTCACTTTTCATGCAATTTTTCCGATTTTTCCGATTGCCATAGACGAAACACGCCTGTTCAAGACAAACCCGCCGGGGCAAAAGAGGCCCCGGCGGTGATTATCTTGATCAAGACTGCGGATCAGTCTTCGGATACGGTTTCGGCATAAGCCTTCAGCAGTTTTTCCTGAACGTCAGACGGAACAAGCTCATAGCTGCTGAACTGCATGGTAAACGACGAACGGCCGCCGGTAATGGAGCTGAGAGCTGTGCTGTAGCTGGACATCTCCTTCAATGGCACACGGGCCGAGATCTTCTCAAAACCGTTTTCGCTGCTCATGCCCATAATGATGGCCCGGCGTCCCTGAAGATCGCTCATCACGTCGCCCATCACGTCGGCAGGCACCATCACGTCAACGTCATAAACCGGCTCCAGCACCTTCGGCGCGGCATTGCGGAACGCTTCACTGAATGCGTTGCGGCCGGCCAGGCGGAACGATATTTCATTCGAGTCAACCGGATGCATCTTGCCGTCATAGATGCACACGCGCACGTCGCGGGCATACGATCCCGTCAGCGGGCCTTGCTCCATGCGGTCCATCAGACCTTTAACAATCGCCGGGATGAAGCGCGCGTCGATAGATCCGCCCACGATGCAGTTGTGGACCACAAGCTTGCCGCCCCAGCTCAGAGGCACTTCCTGGGTGTCGCGCACGCTCATTTTATATTCCTGCGAGCCAAACCGATAAGTATCGGGGGCCGGCATGCCTTCTGTGTAAGGCTCAATGATCAGATGCACCTCGCCAAACTGTCCGGCACCACCGCTCTGCTTCTTATGGCGATAGTCGGCACGTGCGGCCTTTGTGATCGTTTCACGATAAGGGATCTTCGGCTCTTCGAATGTGATGGGCAGCTTGTCGTTGTTTTCAACGCGCCATTTCAGCGTGCGGAGATGGAACTCGCCCTGGCCGCCAACGATTGTCTGTTTCAGTTCTTTGCTCTGCTCCACAACCCATGTCGGATCCTCTTCGTGCATGCGGGTCAGGATCTCCATCAGTTTCTCTGAGTCGCTTTCGGTCACCGGACGCACTGCGCGCAGATATTTCGGAGCAGGATATTTGATGAAGTCATAGGTCCATTCGCAACCCTTTTCATTGAGGGTGTTGCCGGTGCGCACGTCTTTAAGCTTCACGGTGGCGCCGATGTCGCCGGCACAGAGCTTGTCGACCTGAGTGCGGATCTGACCACACACGCAATACAGCTGCGCGAGGCGCTCTTTGCTGTCGCGGCTCACGTTGTTCAGGTCGGCTCCAGCCGAAAGCGTGCCGCTCATCACTTTGAAATAGCTGACTTCACCGATGTGAGGCTCAACAGAGGTCTTGAACACGTAAAGGCTCAGCGGGCCGTTGGAGTCAGGCTTCACATCCTCGCCGGCAGTGTTGACCGGAGCCGGCATATCTTCAACAAACGGCACCACATTGCCAAGGAATTCCATCATGCGGCGCACACCCATATCCTTGAGGGCGCTGACGCAGAACACCGGGAATATCGAACGGTCTTCCAGGCCTTTGCGGATACCTTCGCGCATTTCGTCTTCGGTGAGATGCCCCTGGTCGAAGAATTTCTCCATCAGAGTCTCATCGTTTTCTGCCGCAGCCTCCACAAGCTGCTGGTGCATTTCGTGAGCACGCTCCTGCTCTTCGGCCGGAATTTCAGAGATGACAGGCACTCCGCCGTCGGGGCCCCATTCATATTTCTTCATCAGAAGCACGTCGATCATGGCGTTGAAGCCGGGACCGCAGGCCAGAGGATACTGGATCGGAATTACCTTCGGGCCAAACACTTCGCGCATCTGCTCGAGCACGTTTTCATAGTCGGCCTTCTCGCCGTCAAGCTGGTTCATGGCAAAGATCACAGGCTTCTTGATGGCGGCAGTGGTGCGGAATATGTTCTGCGTGCCCACTTCCACGCCATATTGGGCGTCAATAACGATCACGCCCGTGTCTGTGACGTTGAGAGCCGTGATGGCGCTGCCAACGAAGTCGTCGGCACCCGGACAGTCGATGAAGTTGAGCTTACGCCCGAGGAACTCAGCATAAAATATGGTGGAAAACACCGAGTAGCCATACTCTTTTTCTACCGGAAAATAATCGCACACTGTGTTTTTGGCGTCGACTGAACCACGGCGTTTTATAACCCCACACTCCAGAAGCATAGCCTCTGCAAGTGTGGTTTTACCCGAGCCCTTGCTTCCGAGAAGGGCTATGTTCTTGATCTCTTTGGTTTCGTATACTTTCATGAATCGTCAGGTTATTAAGGTAAGATTGTTTTTATGGCCGCAAATTACGAATTATTTCTCATCCAGCCAAACTTCGGCCATATGTTACACAACATGTTTTTACGCAACAACCCGGCCTTGTGAGCCGGGTTGTCGATTTTCCTGATTTGCGTTAATGCGTCAGAACTTGAATCCCATGGTGAAGACAAGCTTATTGCGGGTGTCGGAGATCTTGGCGCGCGCAGGCATGGCGGCGTTGGCAGGAACCGCATAGCTGTCGGGCGCCTGTGCCAGATCAGGCGAACATGCGGTAAAAGCCTGCCACTGGCTGTCGCGGGTCTGATGCACGAAAGCGGCGTCGAGATAAAACGCTTTGTAGCGATAGCCGATGCCGGCCGTATAGTGCTGAGTCACGTCCTGCAGCTCGGTCACGGTCTGAGTGCCAGAGTTAAACAGGTAGTCATAACCGCTGCGCGCTTCCTTTGTCGACGGAGCCGACTTGAAGCTGTAGCCAAGGCGCGCGCTCCAGTTGCGGTTGATGCGGAATTCAGCGCCAAGACGCAATGTGGACGTTGCCTTATAATAATGCTCTATGTCGCGGCTGGTGGCCTTTTCGAGCAGGTCGTTGTCCATGATGCTCTGCATCGTGCCATCGTCGGGGATGGAGACGTTCATGTCGGGATATGCGTCATATTCATAGTCGGCCGAGATAATAAACCTCTGCCCGATCACTCCGGCCACCGAGCCGATCAACTTCCACGGAGTGCGGATTCGCGAGCTGTATTCGCTATAAAGCGGAGTGGCGAAATCGTTGGTCGATTCGTTGCCCGACAGGCTGTATTCGCCTTCGTTGTCAACGGCATAATAATTATAGCCGACCCATGAGTTCACGCCATACGTGAGCTTATACCACGTCGGGGTGTGCACGGCCAGGCCGATGCGCAGCTCGTTGACCGGCTTGACAATCACGCCGAACTTCATGTTGAAGCCCGAGCCGGTGACCTGCTGGTAGTTCTGAAGATTCCAGTCGGCGGTGCCGTAATTGAACTCGCCGGCATAGTTCTGAGGAACTCTGTGCAAGGCAAGGTCTTGCAGATAGTCGGCTGTGGGTATATAGGCATCGGCAAGCGACTCATCATAATAAGTTTCGTTGACGAAACGAATGTCCTGTATGCCGAAACCAAGACCCCAATAGACTATATCAGCGAAATTGCCGCCGAAGTTGATGTCATACTGATCCACATATCCGCTCTGGCGCGTCCACGTCTGGGCATCGCCATAGGTATCGTCGCCCCACAGGCCGAGATAGCCTCCATCTGACGACGGATAGATCAGGCCCGTATTCGCGCCAAGCACCGTCAGATGCGGCAGATCCGTCGTGAACGGATCATACTTGCCGTTGCCCAGCAGATCAGCCAGAGGATAGACCGACTGGTGGCGCGAATCAAACAGATTGGCCGTCGATGCGATATAATTGCTCATTGAAGTGGACAGGGTCGGAATCACGCCCCTGTAGCTGCGGTCAAATGACTGCATGCGGTTATAGCTCACACCCCAGTTGAAGAACGGCATCAGATCGCTGCCGGTATATGCCGAGCCGACATAACCGAAATTATTGCAGTTGACGTCGGTCTGCTTTGAGAGAAACGACGAGCCCTGCGACGAGAAGTTTGTGCGCTGCATGTCGACGTCGAGAGTCGCGGCCATTTCGCTGCTGGTATACACACCCAGGCCGGCCGGATTCTGGTTCAGACTGGAGATATCGCCGCCGAGTGCGCCGAACGCGCCGGCCATCGACATGAAACGCGCCGTTCCACGAAGCTGTGTCTGCGAAAGATTGAACGCGTCAAAAGCGCTTTGCGCCGACATTGCCGCGGGAATCAAGGCCAGCGATGCTGCGGCTATATAGACTTTCTTCATATGCTATAAATCGTTGAAATAGACTATGGTGTGAGGTTTTATCAGAAAATGAGGTCCGAACGCTTATCTGCGGCCGCGGCTTCCGCCAGAAGTGGAGCGAGATCCGCTTGACGAGGAACGTCCTGAGGAGCTGCCGCCCGACGAACGGTTGTAGCTGCCCGACGATGACGAACGGTTGTATCCGCTTGACGACGAACGCCCTGACGAGCTGCTGCCTGATGAGCGGTTGAATCCGGATGACGACGAACGGTTGCTGCCGCTTGACTGGACACCCCATGAAGAGGAGGCGCGACCGCTTGTGGAGCGACTGCCGGTGGCCGACGACCGGCGAGTGCCGGAGTTCGTCGATGACGAGCCAAGGCGGTTGGCATCAGACGGATTATATGGACGACGGGTGAATCCGCCATTGTTGGACGAGACACTGCCCGGCTCTCGGCCGGAAACTCCTGACTGCGACGGACGGCGGGTGAAGGTGCCCGACGAGCGACCCGGACGACCAACCGACGACGGACGATGAGTCAGCGATCCCACCGGCCTGTTGGCCGGACGGTATGCGCCAGGAGCAGCTCCAGGACGGCCCGAGTGTGACCACGACGGACCAGGCGCAGGATGGTGGTGATGCGGGGGATAGCATCCTCCGCCCCAGCCCCAGCTCCAGCTCGGACCCCAACTCCAGCTCGGGCCCCAGCCCCAGCT
>CAMWSS010000046.1 GCA_947177035.1 uncultured Porphyromonadaceae bacterium
ATCACTCAGAGATATGCGACCCCAGCGTTAACAAATATTGGGGAACGGGGTCTCAGGGAAAAGACAGAGATCCCGGATCTTTCCGCACATGAGGCGGTTGATCCGGGATCTTCGTTTTTTTGTCGGGCCGGCGGTGTCAGATGGCGGCGGCCAGGCGCTGGGCGGCGAAGAATGCCGTCAGGCCGAGAGCCAGGCTCAGGGCGGCATAGCAGGCGGAGGCGGCGATGCGCCCGGCGCTCATGAGCATGATGTTGTCGCCGGCAAAGGTGGAGAAGGTGGTGAATCCGCCGCAGAAGCCCACCGTCAGCATCAGGCGCACCGGTGTCGGAATCTGGACTCCGCGGGCAATGATGCCGCAGAGAATTCCGAGGATGGCGCATCCGGCCACGTTGACGGCCAGTGTGCCCCACGGAAAACCTGAGCCGGCGTGTTGGCCGATCATTCTGCTGACCGCATAGCGTGCGGCGCTGCCGGCCGCTCCGCCCAGAGCGACGCAGATGATGTCGATGGTGGCGGCGCTCATTCGTTGTCGGGGTGCATGATCGGCAGGTGCCAGCTGTAGCGCAGGGCGAGCATTCTCACTGTCAGGCAGACTCCGGCGCAGCTCAGTCCGCAGGCAACCTGGTCGCCCCCCAGGGCGAAGGTAATGCCATAGACCACACCGCCGAGAAAGCTTGCCATGGCGTATATGTCTTTGCGGAAGATAAGCGGTTCTTCATTGATCAGGATGTCGCGGAGCACTCCGCCGAAGGCGCCGGTGATCAGGCCCATTGCGATCGCCACCCACATCGGGCGTCCGGCCATGAGGCTCTTTTCGATGCCGATGACGGTGAAGAGGGCCAGGCCGATTGCGTCGAACACAAGCAGGGCTTTGAGGCGTCGCACCAGCTGGCGCTGGAATATCAGGACAGTTGCCATGGCCACTCCTGTGGCGACAAAGTAGTCCCACGACGTTGTCCAGAACACCGTGATGTCGAGCAGAACGTCGCGCAGGGTGCCGCCGCCGAGAGCCGTGACCAGTCCGACAATGTAGGCGCCGAACCAGTCAAAGCGTTTGACTGAGGCGAGGCGTATGCCGGAGATGGCGGCCGCCACAGCCCCGATCATCTCGATTATGAAGAGGAATGTCATCGGCAGGCGATTTTGGCCACGCGCGCTTCGTGGCGGCCGCCTTCAAACGGGGTGTCGAGGAAGGCGTCGACCAGTTGCATGGCAAGCTCCTGGCCGATGAATCTGGCGGGGAGCACGAGACAGTTTGCGTTGTTGTGCTGGCGAGCCAGTTCGGCGAGTTCTTTGTTCCAGCAGATTGCCGCGCGCACGCCCTGGTGCTTGTTGAGTGTCATGGCGATTCCGTTGCCGGATCCACACATGGCTATGGCCGCGGTCAGTTGTCCGTTTTCAAGGGCTTCGGCGCAGGGGTGGGCATAGTCCGGATAATCGCATGATTCCGCGCTGTTTGTGCCGAAATCCTTTACTTCGAGCCCTTTGGCTTTCAGATGGGCGATAACTTCTTGTTTGAGGCCGAATCCGGCGTGGTCGCTGCAGATACCTATCATTGTCGGTGTGGGTGTGGGGGGGTGATAAAAACGATGTGGTTATTTTGAATGGGTTATAAGGAGGCGAGGGCTGCTATTTCGGCGGCGGGGTCCGGCGCGCGGAACACGCTGCTGCCTGCCACCAGGATGTCGGCTCCGGCGTCGACCAGACGGCGTCCGGTCTCGATGTTGACTCCGCCGTCGATTTCGATCAGGGCGTGTGAGCCGGCGGCATTGATCAGTTCGCGCAGGCGCCGTGTCTTGGCAATTGTGCTTTCAATGAATTTCTGGCCGCCGAATCCGGGGTTGACCGACATGAGCAGGACCATGTCAAGTTCGCCGACAATCTCTTCCAGCGTGCCGATCGGGGTGGCCGGATTGAGGGTGACTGCGGCTTTCATGCCTGCTGCCTTGATGGCCTGCACGGTGCGGTGTAGGTGAGTGCAGGCTTCGATGTGGACGTTCATGATCGATGCGCCGCTGTCGCGGACCTGGCTGATCCACCGGTCGGGTTCGACAATCATCAGGTGCACGTCGAGCGGTTTGCGCGCGCGGCGCGCGATGGCTTCGATTACCGGAAATCCGAAGGAGATGTTGGGGACGAAGCGTCCGTCCATCACGTCGATGTGGAGCATGGCGGCCGCGCTGTCGTTGACCATGTCGACGTCGCGGTCGAGGTTGCCGAAGTCGGCTGAAAGCAGAGAGGGTGAAATCTGTGTCATAGTTTGTAGTCAGGAGTCTGCGGTTTGAATATGTTCCAGACAATGAATATGATGAACAATGCGCCGATCATCCATCCGAAGGCGGTCAGATAGTCGTTGTAGTGCTCGATCTGGGCAAACAGCCGGTCTTTGCTGACGGTTTGTCCGAGGAACCATCCGAGCCAGCAGAGCACAGCGTTCCAGATGGCTGCGCCTGCGGTGGTGAAAATGCAGAATTTGGCGAAGCTCATGCGGGCCAGGCCGGCCGGGATGCTGATGAGCTGGCGTATCACCGGGATGAGGCGGCCGATGAATGTCGACACCGCGCCATGTTTGTCGAAGTATTTTTCGGCGCGGTCCACTTTTTCGCGGTTGAGCATCAGGATGGAGCCGAGGCGGCTTTCGGCGAACGCATAGATGATGGGGCGTCCGAGCCACATGGCCAGAAAGTAGTTGATTATGGAGCCGCACAGCGCTCCGAGGGTGGAGGCCACGCCGACGCCCCAGATGCTCATCGTGCCTTCTGTCGCGGCGATGTATGCGGCGGGAGGCACGACGATCTCGCTGGGAAACGGAATGAATGAGCTTTCGATGGTCATGAACAGAAACACATAGAAATAGCTCATATGCTCCCAGACTATGGAGAAGAGATATGAGGCGCTGAAGAAGTCTCCGATAGACAGTTCGATCATAGAAGAATGTGTATTATTAATTTGGGTGCAAAGTTACGAAATTCTGTTTGATTATTCAGAGTGAGTGCGGAATTATAAGCGTCCGGAATCGAAATAGGAGTAGAATCCGGCAGGAGAGATGATGACGTGGTCGATGACGCGGATGTCGAGCAGGGCCGCGGCGTCGGTTATGCGGCGTGTGAGGGCGTCGTCTTCGGCCGATGGTTTCAGTTGTCCCGACGGGTGGTTGTGGACGATCGCGATGGCCGATGCCTGTGAGTCGATGACTTTTTTGAATAGCAGCCGCAGGTCGACAATGGTGGCGGCCATGCCTCCCTGGCTGATCATCCAGCGGCTTTCGATGCGGTTGGCGCGATTGAGCGTCAGGACCCAGAATTCTTCGTGGGGAAGACGTTCGAGCGTGGCGCGCATGTGGTTGTGGATGGCCTGGCTGCATGTGATCTGGGGCCGGTCGGTTATTTTCTGAAGCTCGCATTGGCAGCGTGCGCCGAATTCGATCGCTGCGGTCACTGTGATGGCTTTGGTCGGGCCGATGCCGGGCACAAGCCTGGCCAGTTGTTGAGGGGTCATCCGGCACAGTGTGGCCAGGTCGCCTTCGCAGAGCGACAGGATTTCGCGGCTCACCTGGATCACCGACTTGCCTTTCAGTCCGGTGCGCAGCAGGATTGCCAGCAGTTCGGCGTCGGCCAGAGTCCGGATTCCGCGGCTGAGGGCTTTTTCGCGGGGCTTTTCGTCGTCGGCCAGATTGCGGATCAGGTCAGAGTCGCTCATTTTTTCCTTTTCTGATTTCGATTTCCTGTTGCATGTCGCGTCCGCGGCGGAGCAATATTTTTGTGAACCATGCTTGCAGGAATCCGGCTCCATAGCCCCACAGCTGGATCAGTGAGGCCGGCACTGCCATCGCGGCGATTGATATGGAGCGGGTCGACACTGTGGCGGCCACGAACAGGGCGGCCACATAGATTCCGAGCGGCAGAAGCCACCACGGGCTGGCCAATGCGCCGAGCAGAGTCATGGCCACGGTGCCGAGCAGAAACAGGGCGGGGAATGTGTGGACCGCTTTGAGCGATCCGGGGTAGAGCAGCTGGAGGGTGATGCGCGACATGCCGAACACGTAGACCTGGCGGCGGAATTTGCGCAGGTCCTGGCGTCGGCGGTGATAGACGGCGGCCTGGCGGAGCAGGCCCATGGAGAAGCCTTCGCGCCTGATGCGCATGGACATGTCGATGTCTTCGGAGAACATTTCGCGGAAGCCGCCGACGCGTTCCCATACGGCGCGGCTGAAGCCCATGTTGAAGGTGCGCGGCGTGAATTTTTCGAGTTGGATTTTGCCGCCGCGTATGCCGCCTGTGGTGAGGAACGATGTCATGGCGAAGTTGATGGCCTTCTGCACCGGGGTGAATGATTCGTGGGCGGCGTCAGGGCCTCCGAAGCAGTCGAGCGGCCTGGCGTCGAGTTCGCGCGCCACGGTGGCTATGTAGTCGGGGGGAATGACGCAGTCGCTGTCGAAAAAGAGGAAGTAGGATCCGCGCGCCTGCTCCATGCCGTGGTTGCGGGCCGGCGATCTTCCTTCGTTTTCTTTCCAGAAGTAGCGGACGAAGGGGTAGGGGGCGCAGGTCTTTCCGCATGGTTCGGTGGATCCGTCGTCGACGATTATGACTTCGAAGTCGCGACAGGTCTGCCGGCTCAGGCTTTCGAGCAGTTCGGCCACTTCGTCGATCCGGTTGTAGACCGGCACAATTATTGAGAAACGTGGGTTGGGGTTCATCAGCTCATGCGCGATTTATAATCCTGGTAGGTGAAAGAGCGGAGTATGCGGCAGTCGCCTCCGGATTCGCAGAGCACGATGGCCGGGTGTGAGATGCCGTTAAACATGTTTGTCTTTACGGTGGTGTAGTGGTTCATGTCTTCAAGCCGCAGCCGCTGGCCGATGGCGAGCGGGGTGTCGAAGCTCCAGTCGCCGGTGTAGTCTCCGCTCAGGCATGAGTTTCCGCCCAGCCGGTAGGTTGGTCTGGAGCGGTCTACTTCAGCGAGCGCTTCGGTTATGGCCGGTTTATAGGGCATTTCCAGGGTGTCGGGCATATGGCATGCGAAGCTGGCGTCGATGATGGCTGTTTTTACGCCCTGGTTTTCGACTATGTCGACAACTGATGTGATCAGGTCGCCGGTGCGCCAGGTGAATGCGCTTCCGGGTTCGAGGATGACTTGCAGGTTGGGGTGGCGGCGACGGAAATCCCGGAGTAGGCCGACGAGGTGTCCGGTGTCGTATCCTTCGCGCGTCATCAGGTGTCCGCCACCCATGTTGACCCATTTCAGGGCCGGTAGGTATTTGCCGAATTGTTCTTCAAAGGCGGCGAGCACGCGTTCCAGGTCGTGGCTCGTTGATTCGCAGAGGGCGTGGAAGTGGAAGCCTTCAAGTCCTTCGGGGAGGGATTCGGGCATCATGTCGGCTGTCACTCCGAAGCGAGATCCGGGCAGGGCCGGGTTGTAGATGTCGGTGTCGATGACCGAGCACTGCGGGTTCACTCTCAGACCGGGCGACACGGCGCCGTTGCGCTCTTGGACCAATGGCTTGAAGCGTTCCCATTGGCTCAGTGAGTTGAAGGTGATGTGGGTTGATCCGTCGAGGTATTCTCCGATCGTTTCCGGAGTGTAGGCCGGGCAGTAGGAGTGGACGTTGGCGTGCAGTTCGTCGTGGGCCAGCCGGAGTTCGTTGAGCGAGCTTGCGGTGGCGTCGATGCCATATTCGCGGAATATCGGAAATGTGCGCCAGAGGGCATTGGCTTTGAATGCCATGATTATCTTGACGTCGGCTTTCCGGGCCACAGATGTGATCAGGTCGAGGTTATGCCTCAGTTTTTCTTCGTATACTATATAATAAGGAGTGGCGATGTCCGTCTCTTTCATTGTTTGACGATTGTGAATTTAGCGAATTTCAGTAACAGGGTCTTGGTGCCTGATGCGGTGAAGCTGACGGTGATGCGCACGTCGTCGGCCGATGCGTCGATTGATGTGATGGTGCCGCGGCCGAATTTGAGGTGTTCGATCACGGTGCCGGCGCGCAGGTCGCCGTGGCTTTCGAGCCGGCGGCTTGCCGAGGCGTCTCGGCTTCCTGCGGAGCGGAATTTCGACGGGTCGGCCGGCTGTTGTGGCTTTTGGGCGATGGCGGCCGGTGCACCCCATACTCGGGTGGCGCCTCCGGCATTTTCGCGTATGGCGGCCTGCATGATGTAGTCGGATGATCCGCTGCCGTCGAGGCGGCGTATGTATTGCGGGTCGATGTCGTTGAGGAAGCGGCTTGGCCGCGGCATTACGGTCTGGCCGTTGCGGAAGCGCGATCGGGCGTGTGAGAGCATGCAGAAGCGCTTTGCGCGGGTGATTGCCACATAGAGCAGGCGGCGTTCCTCTTCGATTTCGCGGAGCGATCCGCAGGCCATGCCTGATGGAAACAGTTCTTCTTCCACTCCGACCACAAATACGTTGTTGAATTCCAGGCCTTTCGCGGCATGTGCGGTCATTAGGGTGACTCGTTCGGCGGCCTGCATGTCGTCGTCTTTGGTGTCCTGGTCGGTTGCAAGCGAGGCTATGCCCATGAAGGCTCCGAGCGAGGTGTCGGGGTTGCCTTCTTCGATGCGTTCTTCGGTGAATTCCCGCACGGCGTTGATCAGCTCTTCGAGGTTTTCGCGTTTGGCCACGTTTTCGGGAGTGCGGTCGCTGAGGTACATGGACATCAGGCCGGAGCGTGTGATGATCTGTTCGGCTGCGGCGAATGCGTCGTCGCCACGCAGGTTTAGTTCGGCCATGCCTTCGATCATGCGTTGGAATTCGGCGAGTTTGCGTGCCGGCCCGGCCGTGACGCCGGTTGGGTATGCGTCGAGCTGGGTGAGGACGGTCCAGATGCTGACGTCGGCTTCGATGGCCGCGCGGCTAAGTCGGTTCAGGGTGGTGTCGCCGATGCCTCGGGTCGGGGTGTTGATGACGCGCCGCAGGGCTTCGTCGTCGTCGGGGTTGAGGCTCAGGCGGAAGTATGCCAGGGCGTCTTTCACTTCCTGGCGCTGATAGAACGACAGTCCGCCATAGATGCGGTAGGGGATGTTGCGTTTTCTCAATGACTCTTCGAGCACGCGGCTCTGGGCGTTGGTGCGGTAGAGTATGGCATAGTCTTCAAATGAGTCGTGTTGCGAGGCCCGCAGCGAGGTGATCCGGTTGGCCACGATGTAGCCTTCTTCGAAGTCGCTGAAGCTCTGCACCACTTCGATGGCCTGTCCGACGTCGTTTTCAGAGAATACTGTTTTTCTGATCTGGCGGGTGTTTTTGGCGATGAGAGAGTTGGCCGCATTTGTCAGGGTCTTTGTCGAACGGTAGTTGCGTTCGAGTTTGAACGTTTTCAGTCCGGGATATGCTTCCTGCAGCCGGAGGATGTTGTCGATGTTGGCTCCCCGGAATGAGTAGATGCTCTGCGCGTCATCGCCCACGACGGTCAGGCGTCGAGTTTCGCGCGTGAGCATGCTGACGATCAGGTGTTGCGCGAAGTTCGTGTCCTGATATTCGTCGACGAGCACGTATCGGAAAAATTCTTGATAATGGTGGAGAATGTCGGGGTTGTCGCGCAGCAGCACGTTGGTGAAGTAGAGCAGATCGTCGAAGTCCATGGCGTTGGCTTTGAAGCATCGGTTGACATAGGCCGCATAGATGGCATATGTCATCGGGCGTCGTGCCCGCTTGTCGGCTTCGATGATCTCTTTTGAGTTTTTGTATTGCAGGACCGATATGAGGGCGTTTTTTGCGGAGGAGATGGCCGAGAGCACTGTCGACACTTTATAGATTTTGTCGTCAAGATCCATCTCTTTGATGATCAGCTTGACCAGCGCTTTCGAGTCGGCCGAGTCATAGATCGTGAATCCGGGTTTGAAGCCGATTCTGTCGGTGTGTGCCCTGAGTATGCGTGCGAATATTGAATGGAATGTTCCCATCCAGAGTTTGGCGGCGGTGTTGTTGCCGACCATGTTCTGGATGCGATCGCGCATCTCTCGGGCGGCTTTGTTGGTGAATGTGAGCGCCAGAATGCGCCATGGTTCGTATCCGCTGGTCAGCAGATGCACGATTTTGTATGTCAGCACACGGGTCTTTCCGGAGCCTGCGCCGGCAATGACCAGCTGTGGCCCGGAGCAATATTCCACCGCTTGTCGCTGCGATGGGTTCAGCTGGTCCAGATAGTTGTCGGGTTGCATTTATGAGTCGAGTTCGAGGTGGGTCAACCTGTGTTCGAGGTCGGTCGATGATATGTGGGTGGTGAGCACTCCGCGGTGGGCGATTGAGATTCCTCCGGTTTCTTCGCTCACCACTATCGCCACAGCGTCTGTGGCCTGGGCTATGCCGAGCGCCGATCTGTGGCGCAGTCCCAGCGATCGCGGGATGTTGCTGTCGTGGCTCACCGGGAGAATGCATCCGGCTGCTTTGATGCGGTTGTCGGCAATGATCATGGCTCCGTCGTGGAGCGGCGAGTTTTTGAAAAATATGTTTTCGATGAGGCGGGTGTTGATGTTGGCGTCGATCATGTCGCCGGTCTTTTCATAGCTGTCGAGGTTCATGACCTGTTCGATCACGATCAGTGCGCCGGTGCGTGATCGCGCCATGTTCATGCAGGCATAGACTATCGGCATTACTCGCCGCATGGAGTCTGACGCCTGTTGCGAGGCGTCGCGCCGGCGGTGGAGGAATTTGTGGACCAGATGCCATCGGCGGTGTGAGCCGACTTCTTCGAGAAATCGCTTGATCTGTTCCTGGAATATGATCACGAGCACAAGCAGGCCGATCGACATGAATTTGTCGAGTATCGTGCCTGTGAGTCTCATGCCGAGGATCTCGGATGTGACGAGCCACACGGCAATGAATGACAGCACGCCGAGAAAAATGTTTTTGGTGCCGGACTGTTTCATGAGCTTGTAAAGCCAGAAGAGCAGTGCGGCTACCAGCAGCACGTCGAGGGCGTCTTTAATTCCGAATTGAATCATCAGCGGCGGAGGGTGGTTGGGGGGTGTCGGGGTTAGGTGGTTTGCCTGTGTCGGCCGCGAATCGGGGCATACGCGATATTAATCGCGCTACAGGTCTTTTCTTTTTCTGCAAAGGTACAACAATTCGCCAATCCGGCAAAATTATATTCGCGCGCGAGGCGGATAATGAAGCCTGCGGGTTGGCATGGATTGTGGGGCAAATTGATTAACTTTGCATCCGTTATGATTGTAATGAAAAGATATATGCTTGCCGCGGCGGCCGGACTGTCGCTACTCGCGGCTGTTGCCGCGGAGCCTCCTGCGATGGGGTGGAGTTCGTGGAATACGTATCGTGTCAATATTTCTGACTCGATAATCTGCCGTCAGGCCGACGCGATGGTGGCGAAAGGGCTGGCTGCCACCGGCTACCGGTATGTGAACATTGACGACGGTTTTTTCGGCGGTCGCGGCGCTGACGGGGTGCTGAAGGTGCATCCTGAGCGATTTCCGTCGGGGCTGAAGCCGGTTGTGGATCATATTCATTCGCTCGGGCTGAAGGCCGGGATTTATTCCGACGCCGGGTGCAACACCTGCGGCAACTTCTGGGATGCCGATTCGCTTGGCGTCGGGGTGGGGCTTTATGGCCACGATGATGATGACGCGCGTTTTTATTTCGTTGACAACGGTTTTGATTTCATAAAGGTGGATTTTTGTGGCGGCGACGCGGCGCAGAATTCGGGCGGTCTCGCTCTTGACGAGCATGAGCGTTATGCGGCGATACGCCGCGCCATCGACTCCACTGGCCGTGACGACGAGAGGGTCAACGTGTGTCGTTGGGCTTTTCCCGGCGCATGGGTGCGTTCTGTCGGTTCGTCGTGGCGCATTGCCGCCGACATCACTCCCCGCTGGGAGTCGATAAAGCGTATCATCGCCGCCAACAGCTGCCTGTCGGCCTATGCCGGCGACGGGCATTATAATGACATGGATATGCTTGAGATCGGACGCGGGTTGAGCGAAGCGGAGGAGAGGACCCATTTTGGGATGTGGTGTGTGATGAGTTCTCCGCTGCTGATCGGTTGTGATCTCACTTCGATTCCTGAACGTTCGCTGAGGCTGTTGATGAATCCGGAACTGATCGCTGTCAATCAGGACGCACTTGGATTGCAGGCGCAGCCGGTGAGACGGTCGGACGCCGGGGCGGCGCTGTATGTCAAGGATTTCGGCGAGCTGCATGGCCTGGTGCGTGTGGCTGCTGTGTGTAATCTTGGTGACAGTGTGGCGGAGATGTCTGTTGACATGGCTGAACTTGGCCTGCAGGGCAGGGTGGAGGTGCGCGACCTGATGGCGCGTCGCGACATGCCTGCGGTCACTGACGGAGCGATGACGGTGAGAGTCGGTCCGCACGACACCGTCGTGTTGAAGCTCACGGCAGAGCGGCGTCTTGAGCCGACGGTCTATGAAGCGGAAACCGCCTGGCTTGAACGCTATCAGCAGCTTGGCATCAGCCCGGCTGAGGGGCATGCCGTTTTCGTTGACGATCCGGAGTGTTCCGGCGGTGCCAAGGTGGCGTGGCTCGGAAATCATGCCGACAATTGGATGGAATGGCGCGACGTCTGGAGCAGGTCCGGCGGCGAGTATGATGTCGAAGTCCGTTTTGCCGGCGGGCAAACGGGTGAGGTGGCGCTCTCGGTCAATGGTGAGCGGCCGCAGCCTGTCGGGCATAAGGTTCGGGTCGGTCTGGCTTCGGGAAGCAATCGCATCCGTCTGGCGGCACTGGGCGTCACCGCACCCGAAATAGACTGTATTGTGCTGACGCGCGTTCGGTGAACCGGCAGCCGGGGGCCGAATGCCGGTTGCAGAGGGCCGGGCGGTTTCTCTGATAGTTAATGTGCAAAAAGTTTGCGTGTTACGAAAAAAAAACGTAACTTTGCAGTGCTTTTTGGAGCATATTGTGCCCGGCGCCTCGCTTAATCCGTTGGAGATTAGAGCGGTGTGATTGTGCATGGTGTGCGTCGAAACGCGCTGAAAACGTTTATACAAGACAAACAAGATAAACCAACCTAAACCAAACAAACCTAAGACAAACTAAGATGCCTACTATTCAGCAATTAGTACGTAAAGGCCGCGTGGCTCTGACCGACAAGAGCAAGTCGCCCGCTCTGGACAGCTGCCCTCAGCGTCGCGGCGTGTGTGTGCGCGTCTACACCACCACCCCTAAGAAACCTAACTCGGCAATGCGTAAAGTGGCCCGTGTGCGCCTGACCAACGGCAAGGAGGTCAACAGCTACATCCCCGGAGAAGGCCACAACCTGCAGGAGCACTCGATTGTGCTTGTTCGCGGCGGCCGTGTAAAGGACCTTCCCGGTGTGCGCTATCACATCGTTCGCGGTACTCTCGACACCCAGGGCGTCAAGGATCGCACTCAGCGTCGCTCCAAATATGGTGCAAAGCGTCCCAAGCCGGGTGCAGCTCCTGCGGCCAAGGGCAAGAAATAAGCCTCAAGCGTACTGACAAACAAATCGAACAAACAAGAATTAACAACAACTGTCGTTCGTTTCGTTTGGCCTGCTAATAAAGCGAATACTTGATATCGTGGTTGAGTAAACAATGCCGGAGGGCATTGTTGAAGATTGACAAAAAGCAGCCCACCCCCGAAAACTGAAGACACAACTCCGAACAATAAAATGAGAAAGGCTAAGCCTAAGAAACGGGTAGTTCTGCCCGATCCCGTGTTCAACGACACAAAAGTGACCAAGTTCGTGAACCATCTGATGTATGATGGCAAAAAGAACACGGCTTTCACCATTTTCTACTCCGCACTGGAGACCGTGAAGAGCAAACTCCCCAACGAAGAGAAGAGCTCTCTCGAAATCTGGAAACAAGCTCTGGAGAATGTTACTCCCCTGGTGGAGGTTAAGTCCCGCCGTGTCGGCGGCGCTACCTTCCAGGTGCCGACCGAAATCCGTGCTGACCGCAAGGAATCGATCTCGATGAAAAACCTGATCATCTATGCCCGCAAGCGTGGCGGCAAGACTATGGCCGACAAACTCGCTGCCGAGATCGTCGACGCCTTCAACGAACAGGGCGGCGCCTTCAAGCGCAAAGAAGATATGCACAAGATGGCTGAAGCCAACCGCGCTTTCGCTCATTTCCGTTTCTAATCAAGTAGCAATAGGACGAAAATGGCAAACGAACATCTTGAGCTTACGCGCAACATCGGCATCATGGCCCACATCGATGCCGGAAAAACCACAACTTCCGAACGTATTCTGTTCTATACCGGCCTGACCCACAAGATCGGTGAGGTGCACGACGGTGCAGCTACCATGGACTGGATGGAGCAGGAGCAGGAACGCGGTATCACCATCACATCGGCTGCTACCACCACGTTCTGGAGCTATAGCGGTAAAAAATATAAAATCAATCTGATCGACACTCCCGGACACGTCGACTTCACTGTCGAAGTGGAACGCTCGCTTCGCGTGCTTGACGGCGCCGTTGCTGCCTTCTGCGCAGTCGGTGGTGTTGAACCCCAGTCTGAAACCGTGTGGCGTCAGGCTGACAAATATAATGTGCCCCGTATCGGTTATGTCAACAAGATGGACCGCTCTGGTGCCAACTTCTTTGAGGTTGTGCGTCAGCTGCGCGAAGTGCTTGGCGCCAATCCCTGTCCCATTCAGGTGCCCATCGGCGCCGAGGAGACTTTCAAGGGCGTGGTTGACCTGATCACCATGAAGGCTCTGTTCTGGCATGACGAGACCATGGGTGCTGAATATTCAGTCGAAGAGATTCCCGCCAACCTTCAGGCCGAAGCCGAAGAATGGCGTGACAAAATGCTCGAAAAGATCGCCGAATTCGACGACGCTCTGATGGAGAAGTACTTCGACGACCCTTCCACTATTACTGAAGACGAAATCCGTCGCGCTCTGCGCAAAGCCACCCTCTCGATGGAGGTTGTGCCTATGATCTGCGGCTCTTCGTTCAAAAACAAAGGCGTTCAGTGCCTGCTTGACGCAGTCTGCTCGTATCTGCCCAGCCCCACAGACTCGGGTGCGGTTGTCGGTCACTCAATCGACAATCCCGAAGAAGAGGTCTCCCGCGAACCGTCGCCCGCAGCTCCGATGTGCGCTCTGGCGTTCAAGATCGCTACCGACCCCTATGTCGGCCGTCTGACCTTCTTCCGCGTATACTCCGGCGACGTCGTTGCCGGCAGCTATATCTTCAATAGCCGCTCCGGTAAGAAAGAGCGCGTGAGCCGTCTGTTCCAGATGCACTCCAACAAGCAGAACCCGATGGAAAAAATCGGCTGCGGCGATATCGGCGCCGGAGTAGGCTTCAAGGATATCCGCACTGGCGACACCCTTTGCGCTGAAGACGCTCCCATCGTGCTCGAGGCTATGGAATTCCCCGAACCCGTGATCGGCATCGCTGTTGAACCGAAGACTCAGAAAGACCTTGACAAACTGGGCGTCGGTCTGCAGAAGCTGGCTGAAGAGGACCCGACATTCCGTGTCGAGACCAATGAAGAGACCGGCCAGACCGTTATCTCCGGCATGGGTGAGCTTCACCTCGACATCATCATCGACCGTCTGCGTCGTGAATTCAAGGTTGAGTGCAACCAGGGCCGTCCGCAGGTTACCTACAAAGAAGCCATCACACAGCCCGTTGAACTTCGCGAAGTCTTCAAGAAGCAGAGCGGTGGTCGCGGTAAATTCGCCGACATCATCGTGCGCGTAGAACCGGCTGACGACGATTTCGAAGGATCACTGCAGTTCGTTGACGAAGTCAAAGGCGGTAACATCCCCAAAGAATTCATTCCTTCGATCCAGAAGGGCTTCCAGACTGCAATGAAAAACGGCGTTCTTGCCGGCTATCCCCTCGACCGTCTGAAAGTGACTGTGATCGACGGTTCGTTCCACCCGGTCGACTCTGACCAGCTGTCGTTCGAACTCTGCGCCATCCAGGCCTTCAAGAAGGCATCTGAAAAGGCCGGTCCCGTGCTTCTTGAGCCTATCTTCAAAGTTGAAGTAGTGACTCCGGAAGAGAGCATGGGCGACGTGATCGGTGACCTCAACAAGCGTCGTGGCCAGGTTGAAGGCATGGAGACCAGCCGCAGCGGCGCCCGCATCGTGAAAGCCAAAGCTCCGCTGGCCGAAATGTTCGGCTATGTGACCGCTCTGCGCACCATCACATCGGGTCGTGCCACCTCGACCATGACTTTCAGCCATTACGCCGAAGTCAGCAACTCAATCGCCAAAACCGTGCTCACCGAATGCCAGGGCCGTGTGGATCTTCTTAAGTAATAAATAAACACAGTATACATAAAATGAGCCAGAAAATCAGAATCAAACTGAAATCTTACGACCACAATCTCGTCGACAAAAGCGCCGAGAAGATCGTAAAGACAGTGAAGTCCACCGGCGCAATCATCAGCGGCCCTGTGCCCCTGCCCACCCACAAGCGCATCTTCACGGTGAACCGCTCCACGTTTGTCAACAAAAAGAGCCGCGAACAGTTCCAGCTCTCTTCGTTCAAGCGTCTGATTGATATTTACAACGCTACCAACAAGACCGTCGATGCCCTGATGAAGCTCGAACTTCCCAGCGGCGTTGACGTGGAAATCAAAGTGTGATGCCCGACAAGGGCATCACACCCTTGCTCTCTCCTTAAAACAACAACCACCCCAACCCCCAAAAGCAAACCAAGCAATTCACAAATCCCATAAAACTACAAAGAAATGCCAGGATTAATTGGAAAAAAAATCGGAATGACATCCGTTTTCAGTGCCGACGGCAAGAACGTGCCGTGCACTG
>CAMWSS010000047.1 GCA_947177035.1 uncultured Porphyromonadaceae bacterium
TGGAATCGACCCTAATTTTGTCTTGCCCTAAAAATTTTTATCGGACAGCAATAAAAAGAAATGAAGTTCTAAAAGAACATCCATTCAAACTTGTAAAATTAGTTGAAATCACAATTTATGATAATGCAGAACCTACAAAACTAACTACTAAACAATTTACCGCAGAAGATGATACAGACTATTCAACTATAATAGACAAAATTCATGAATTTTTAAAAGTATTACCACGTGGGGAAATATCATTCTCCATAGAGTATATCTATAAAGAGAAAGGGACAGATGATAATCTTTTTGATAAGTTATTTATCGGAATTGAGGTGATGCTTAATTTCTTTAATGCTTTAAAAGAGGAAATTAACGATCAAAGTAAAGTCTTCCAAGAAATAATGGAGAAGATAGATAATTTGAAAATTCATCGTCTTAATACAGCAGACTTATTCGTAGAAGATCTTGTTTACTATAAACGTAGTGATAAAATTGAACATGGATGGAGAGTTGAACTGCGAATGCCAGACATAAAATTTTCATTGGATAAAATGCCTGGGGTAGATATTCCTTTGCAGAATTATGGATTAGATGTGAATGCTAATGAGATGCATGAACTATTTTTGAAAATATTGCATTTCTACATGTTTTTGTTCATTCATCAACGCCATATAATGACCACAATATTTATTGTAAGCAATGATATGCAAGCTAATATACTCTCATTCGACACCTCAATAAGATCAACATTTTATCGTAAAATAAAAGACATATCTGAAAAGATTAAAAATGATAGAGATATTGTATCCATATTCATTATACATGAATGCTGGTCTTATCCAAACAAACCAGAGATTCTTTATAAAAACTATGAGGAACGAGTTGCTACGGAGAATCCGATATCAACATTTGCAGGGCATATGATTAATGAAAATCTAGAAATATATTCATATCATCTTGAAGAAGATAAGCTAAAATCTCACGAATATATTGTCAATACGATCAACGAAACGGCAAAAACGAAGTTGATAACTCCTCCAATATTCATGACTCCAATTTATAATGCTTTTAAGTCTCGGAAGTCAAATCATTAAAATATAAATGATTTAATTATAAGCATCTTAACATACTAAGTCTAATGAATTGACGTTATATTAGCAGTTGACAAGAGAGAGGACTTGCGGGCAATCCGGGCTTCGGCGGAGCAGAGCAATGAAAAGCGATGCAATGCGTCTCGGGAGCGAATGTTGGAGTGCCGGAAGCAAGCGAGATAAATCTTTGATTTGCAGGATATATTTTGAGTGGAGTTTCCCGAGTGGGACCACTCCTTAGAAATCAAGCAGTTACGAAACAAATCGTAGCTGCTTTTCTTTTGTTTTGAACACAAATCTGAACACAACCCGCGTCAACTCGTTTCATCAGCCAACGACAGGCGTCTGTGTTAATATCGCGGCTGATGAATTGAATATCGACGAGTTTCTGTTTCAATAGATCCGTCTGAACGCACACGTGCTTCAGCTGTTGCCGTAATCACTGCGATGGTAGACTTCAGGAAAAGATCCGGTTTCATCGGGTTATGTCTTTTAATATCAACAATATTGATGAATATAGTAGCTGCTTTTATTTTGCTTTGAACAGAACTTCGTCCCAATCCGTGATTTGCGAAGATGTGTATATACAACAAAAGCCTGTTCATCAGGCTTCTGTGGCGGAGAGGACGAGATTCGAACTCGTGGACAGGATTGCTCCCGTCGTCGGTTTAGCAAACCGGTGGTTTCAGCCACTCACCCACCTCTCCTTGGCGTTATGTGCCTGCAAAGTTAGTGCATTTTGGCGAGTTGTGCAAGTTTTTTTGCGGTTTTTTGTTCAAAAGGGTTTGCATTGCGGTGCAAACCCTTTTGAATTAGTGTGTTAGTCGGCGTCGTTGAGTATGCAGATCGCAACTCGGTTCCAGCTGTCTTCTTTAAACATGTGGCCGATGCCTTCGCCCTGGGCCTTGATGCGGTTTCCGGCAATGCCATATTTCTTGATGAGCATGGTGCGTACGGATTCGGCGCGGGCCGAGGCGAGTTTGATGTTGAAGTCGAGGTTGCCGTC
Source organism: uncultured Porphyromonadaceae bacterium (assembly GCA_947177035.1). Lineage (GTDB taxonomy): Bacteria > Bacteroidota > Bacteroidia > Bacteroidales > Muribaculaceae > UBA3263. The sequence goes on from CAMWSS010000047.1 coordinate 2,083, forward strand.
TTGCGACGCATAGCCTTTGATTTCAACAGTGGCATTCGGGTTGTGTTTCAGGTAGTCGGCGATCATCTCGATGTTGGGTGCCTGGTCTGCGGTGATCTTGGAGGAGCCGATGCGGTAGAAGACGTAGCGCACGGATTCGAGAGTGTTGGTGTTTTTGGTTTCTTTAATCACTGTGGCCGGGCGGTTGAGGCAGTCGTCGAGCTGGGCGGCGAGCACTGTCGCTGCTGCGGCTGCGTCGGCATTGGCGGCCTGCAGGGCGGCGTTTTCTGCTCTCAGGGCGTTGATCTGCTCGTTGAGTGCGGAGTAGTCACACGGTTCGGCATATGCAAACGAGTGGGTGCCGTTGGAGCAGGGGAAGTGGTAGGTCACACCGGCTTCGAGTTCGAATGCGGCGTGTTCGCCGTCGTAATACGTCGTGCTCTGGCCTTTTGTCGAGCCGGGAACCATGTCCCAGATCACCGACGGTTTGATGCTGATGGTCCAGGCTTTGGTTTCGCCGAGGTTGAAGTTCAGGTTGACTCCGGCCTTTGTGCCGAATGAGTTGGTGTCTTTGCCTTGCGATTTGGGCATATAGACGTGGAGCCATCCGGCGCCGGCCACTGCTTCGACTTCAAACAGGCGCGGCTGTCCGGCATATCCTGCAAAGAGGTTGTTGAGGTTGACGGCGCCGAACAGTCCGACATAGCTGCGGTCAAATGAATTGTGGGTGGAGACGCCTTTGTTCCAGCGTGAGGTGTTGATGCCGAATTCGCCGTCGATTCCGAGTCCGAATGTCGGGGTCAGCTGTTTGCGGAGTTCGACGCCGGTGACTCCGCGCATGTTTTCCCAGAAAGAGGCTCCGTGGCCGTGCAGGGGCGTGGCCGCGCCGCCTTTGAGCGTGAAGGAGATGTTGTCGGTGAGTTTTGTTCCCTCGAGGTTTTGGGCCGATGCCGATCCTGCGATTGCCAGAATGGCGGCGGCTGCGATGGATAGTTTTTTCATAAGAAAAGAATTTTGATTATGTTATGTTGAAATAAATGTTGAGAGTCTCCTGGCTTGTGAAAAGGGGAGATTTTTTACATAATCAAAACGCTGGCATCCGGTCAATTGTTCGCGGCCGGTGTGTGTCGCGGGCCGGAGTGTGATTGGAAAAAAGACGGAGCCGCACCGTATGCGTGGTGCGACTCCGTTTTTTGATTTGGTGTTGCTGAGTGCGGTCAGAACACTATCTTTGAGGATTTTGACCCGCATGTGCGAATCAGGAGCTGTCCGCGGGTCGGATTCTCGACCGGTTGTCCCTGCAGGTTGAAGTATCTCACCGGGCCTTCGTTTTCGGCGGCGCCGATATTGTCAAGCGCGACCGACGATGGCGAGGGGATGGAGGTGGCGTTCTCGATGCGTCCGGTCAGCGAGTTGATGATCATGGCCACATAGCGCGCGTTGGCGCGATTTTTGATGCCGGTGTTGTCAATGAAGCCTTTGGTATATGAATATGTGGTGCCGGCCTCGATGGTGGATGGTATGCTCGAGCTTAAGCCCTGATATGACTTGATGGCGCGGGCCACGTCGTTAAATATGGTCGATGCCGGATTCGGCAGTTTCTCCCATCCGTCAAGATCAACGTTGGTGCCGGAGTAGTAATTGGTCTGTGGATATGGTCCGACGTTGTCTTCGACGGCCACAAGGGCGATGCGGTATCGCGCGCTGCTTTCATCGATGGCGAATCGGGTGCTGATGTCGAATTTCGTGGCTCTGGCGTCTTCTTCCACGGAGTTGATGGTGATTTCTGCGATTGCCGGGTCTTTGCGGGCTATTTCATAGGCCAGTTTCAAGTCGTTGTAATTGGGGTCGATCTGGCCGATGGATACGAAATTGCGGTTGACCATGGCCGACGGCGCGCCATCGATGGCATATTCGATGCCGGAGTAGCTTGTGGTCGACATCGGGTCAGAGGTGTGGACGGCGATGGGGATGAGTGTGCCGTCGGTGACGTCGGCCTTTATTTTCTCCATGCCGACTATGCCTCGCGGGCAGAACTTACACCATGTGCCGGTCTTCTCTTCGATCACCACATTGCGGTCAAAGCCGCTGCCCTCTTCGATCACGGTGATTGTGGCCGTTTTGGGATATGCGTTTTCGTTGACATAAGGTTGTCCGTTGACTTCCGATATTTTAAGCGACAGCAGCTGGTTGGCGCCGATAGCTTCGGGCGTGAAGGCAAACTGGGCGATGCCTGTGGCGCCGGGTGTGAGCGGTTTTGAGAATGTCGCTGTGGCGATCTGGGCTTCAGACTCGCCGAGCGTATATGTCACTCCGACCGTTTCGATGGCGTTGGCGGCATCGTTGGTGACGGCGATGACTGCTCTGCTCGGCACTCCGGCTTCCAGGGTCGACGCCGCCAGCGAGAAGTCTGACAGCGAAGCCTGGTTCTGCTGCAGGTTGTCGCCCTCGATGATCAGGCGTATGCCCACCATGCCATAATCCGATGCGATGTTCATCCATTCCATCTGTCCGGTGGAGGTGTTTGTCGCGCCGATGAATCCGCCGGGCCACGTCGACGGGGTGTAGTCAATGGCGACAGGATAGTCGTCGCTTGACGTCTGGGTGAAGGTGTAGCCGACATAGAACGTCTTGCCGATCTCGATGTCTACAGGTTTGTCGAGCTTATATTCAACGTATGCGCCGAAATTCTTCAGGTCCATTGTGCCTGATGCTGTCGCTGTGGGTGTGCCGTCGAGGGTGGCCGAGCAGAATACGTCGATATCCAGAGTCGCCGCCTTTGTCTGGTTTGTCGTGCCGTTGGCCACGAGCACGGCGGTTACCTGTGCGCCGGCGTATTTGCGGGCGATTGCGGCGTTGATCTGCATGGCCGCGCCTGCTTTGCCGGATAGCGACAGGGCTTGTTTCATATCGCCGCAGTATCCGAACTCGGTTTTGTTGACAGACGTTTCTGCGGCTCTGGACGGTGCCTTTTGTGCCGGGACTATGCATCTGGGCTGATCAGGCTGCGCCATTATCTGGCCTGTCAGGGCCAGCGATGCGAATGCGAGTGAGAGTATGCGTTTGGTCATAATGAATTGATTTATGTGATATTGATGAGAGAAAACGATTATTTGTTGCGGGGCGTTGTGGCCTGGAATTCCTTGAGATACAGCGGTGTGCTGTAGGCCACGTCGATGAAGTCTCCGGCTCTGAAGGCACGCTCGCTCAGCGCCAGCATGTCGGATGCCAGCGGGTTGATGCCTTCGATGAAGCGGGCGTTGGGGTGGGTGATGACTGTTGCCGCTTTCTCCACGGCGTTGCCCATGAACAGCAGCGGCCCTTTGTCAAGCAGCTCGGCATAGGAGTCGGGGGTGAGTATCAGCGGCTGCGACGGCATCAGCTCGTGGAGCCACATGTCGAGCACGCAGGTAAACACCTCCATGCGGCGTGCGTCTATCATCGGCGCAAACCGTGTCTCCAGATTGATTTCATGATGGTTGAACATTACGTTTGTCGCGAGGATCTGGAGCGTCGGCACTCCGATCAGCGGCACTCCCAGTGCATATGCCAGACCTTTGGCCTCCGACAGTCCGATGCGCAGACCCGTGTAGCTTCCCGGGCCGATCGACACTGCCACGGCGTCGATCTTCCGTTGCTGCCGGCGAGCCTCCTCCAGAGCCTGCTGCACGAAGCGTCCCACCTTTTCGGCGTGGTTGCGTCCGTGCATGTCGGTGAAGTCGGCGGCCACGGTCATATCGGCCGTGAGGGCCACCGAGCAGCAGTCGGTCGATGTTTCGATGTTTATGATGTTTGCCATGAAATATTATTGTTCAAGTAGTGAGACTGTGGCTATGGCCTGGCGGGCGGCAGCGGCGTCGTGCACGCGCAGGATCATTGCCCCGCGTTCGAGCGCCATCACGTTGGCGGCCACCGTTGCCGGCAGGGCTTCGTCGGCGCTGATCTGCAGCGGCCTGGTCAGCATCGATTTGCGCGATATTCCGACCAGCAAAGGTCGCCCGAAGGCCAGCAGCGCGGGCAGTTCTTTCATCAGCTGCCAGTTCTGCTCCACCGTTTTTGCGAATCCGAACCCCGGATCCACAATGATGTCGGCCACTCCGCGCCCGGCCAGATCGGCGATGCGCTCTGCGAAAAACTCCAGCACGGCGGCCGTCACGCCACCCTGTGCCGAATAATCGGTGAGCTGCTGCATGGTTTCAGGCGTTCCGCGGGTGTGCATCATCACGTATGGCGCGCCGGTTTCGGCCACGGTGTCAAACATCGCCGGGTCGAGCGTGCCACCCGAAATGTCGTTGATGATATCGGCGCCGAGTTCTGTGACGCAACGTCGTGCCACGGACGCCCTGAACGTGTCGACCGACACCGGCACGTCGGCGCTGACCCGTCTGATCGCCTCAAGGGCCGGCTCCAGGCGGCGCAGTTCCTCGTCGGCGTCGGGCGATTCCGAGCCGGGGCGGGTTGAACACGCGCCCAGATCGATTATGTCGGCACCTTCGGCCAGAAGCGACTCCGTGCGCCGGGCCACCTGGTCGGCTGTAGCCACCCGGCTTCCCGCAAAAAACGAATCGGGAGTGGCGTTTACGATGGCCATCACCGCCGGACGGTCGAATTCAACGAGCCTTCCGCTCAGATTTAACGAAAAATTCTTCATTTCTGCTGTTATCATCTGCAAAAGTACAAAGAATTTGCGACATAGCTACACACTGGCCGCAATATTCGCGCCACGCAGATTTCTCAAATCTTTTGCCCTTTCTTGACGGTTGAAACATATAAGTATCAGTAGATTGCTATTGAAAATCTTGTGGAAGTGCGCTGATTTATGGATTTCTTTTGCCCTTTTATTTTCATTGCGCTTGCATATTCTAAGTTTGACTAATCCAATATAAACTCTGTCATTAACCAAACCTCTTTTTTCTCTCCTTCCAGCCGTATTTGTTTATACAATCTATAAATACCGGGATTATTATTATTGAGCTTGGGATTTAACGCAGCTTTTATGGCTTCCTTACCCGTTGGCATTAAGGTAATTCCCATATCCAACCAAATACCCGGATGAGGGAGTTTGTACCAGAGACCATCAGTGTCCTTAAATCCTATAATGTACTTAACACCAAAATCTATATTTTGGTCACTATCGTTAGTCAGAGTAAATGTAGCAAAAGGAGAGTTTACAGAAAAATGCGAACTGTCTGGTTGTAGTTTTATAGTCGTTAATTCAACTACGGAGTCGACCAAAGCTGAAATAGGCTGTGGTTTTGATGGTCCATCAAATATGATGTATGGAGAGTTTGAAACATATTGTCTAAATTCATTGCGCCAGAATGTGGTGTTTATAGCCATTGACACCAGTACCGCATCTTCAAGAACCGCAATGCCCCACACATTTTGTTGTAATGGATTATTTTTGAGATTACTTAGCCTATCTGAAATAAACTCCTTCAACTCTGTCAATTCTTTTGAAGAGGGCTCATGATTTGCGATAATCGTATCTTCGGTTATTACAGTATCAGCCTCAAGCATTGTATCATAGGCAGTGGGCACCACATTGTTATCCACAATAGTGCCGTCTATTGTAGTTTCCTCGTTGTCTCGATGATTATCAGAACGATAATTGCAGCCAATAGAACAAACTAATAAGATGGCGATGCCAATATTACGCAGGACTTTCATTTTATAATCAAGCTTTTGCTCTATCGTACAAAATACCCCCCTGTCTTCTTTGCGCCACGATATTCTATCAAACCAAGATCGATTAAATTCTTTAATGTGCGTGATAATGTAGGGATACTAACTTCTATCATTGATGATAATTCATTGGTTCTTAATCCGGGAGTCTCTTTCAAAATTTGAATCACTCTTTTCTCACGCGAATTTAATCTATCATTTAATCTATCATTTAATCTATCACCGTTGGCACTTTGAGGCTTGACTCGCTTCATAAAGGTGACGGTAAAGAAGCCCTTGGTACTGAATATCGGTTCTGGGAGTCCTGCATCCTTCATCAATTCGCGCATACGGGGAACTCCGGAGCCGACTTTCTCGACAACATGCATACGAGTAAACAAACCGAACACAAGTGGATTTCGGCTCATGCTCTTGTGCCCGAACTCCGCCGCTACTACAGGTAACAGCCCGCCGGGGTTGGATATTTCCACCCGGTCATCATACACCTCTACCATGATGGTCGCTCCCTCTTCATATAGGTCACGATGACAGATGGCGTTCATAACGGCTTCTTTGAACACATCAAGCGGAATCTCCCATATTTCCTGACGCGGGCCTGTCCCCTTGATGATATATTCGACTTCAAGTTTACTTTCAATCCAAGAGAGGGCATTAAGATACTGCTGATAAAGGGGACCACCGAAAGTTTTGTCGTCTATAATATGCACTTTGTCAAGCCCTTTGAAGCGTAGGCAACGTACTACGGCATGTGGAAATTTACGTTCCGGCTCTCTTCCAAAGAATAAAGCGGCTGCATTTTTCGGCAGTCCTGCGTCAGTATTGAGTTCAAGATTATCAAAGAGTTGTTTGATAGGCAGTGTATTGGACAAATGCGCCTTTTCCATAAACTCTTTGAAGTTGCGCGGGTCAATATCTTCGTCAATGTCAAACCATTTGCAGGGAATGGCATCAAAGAAAATCTTGGCGCACTCGGCAAAGAATGCGCGAATTTCTTCTGCGGAACGGAGTTTCTGACAATTGGCACCCTCTCTAACATAGATGATTCCTCCGGTAATGTATGGCTTGTCCTTGCCACTGGGAACATCAATTACCCAGACTTTCTTGCCATTGACATCGACAGGATAAAACTCACATTTCAACGAAGGAGAAATCTCTCCAATCGTATCTTGAATTGCAGAACGCTTATTGTTATCAATCTCGGCACCGATAATCTGATTATCATTGTCGACGCCAATAAGGACATATCCGCCGGCGGCATTGGCAAACCCCGCTACTTCATCGGATATTTCCTTAACCTTTGATGGCACACTGCGCTTGAAGTCTACATTGTAGCCCTCGCCGCCTCTGGCCATTTCCAGTATTTGTGATGCCGTTAACATAATACAAAGTTACAAATTTATTTTGGATTAGCCGCTATTGCTGAATTATTTAGGAACAATTCGAATCATGCTACTCCAAAAAAAGTGACATTTATGACAGATTTTTGGAGTGGATGTAATGAAGTTCTATGATAAATAGTTTCAAACATAGGCAGATTATGTCCACCTTTGCAGCTTTTTAAGTCCAATTTTACCACATATCATTCTCTTTCTTGGACATGGCGGCGATTTCGTCGGCTACCTCCTCGGAAGATAGCTTGATATAGTCCATGAATGTCTTTTGTGTCTTGTGGCCGCTGACGTGCATCATCTGGAGGATGGTGTACTTGTGGCTCAGATACATGTTGGTGATACCGGTGCGTCGTGCGGTGTGGCTTGTCACGCAGTCATAGCGTGGCACGATCACATTGCCGTTAAGGTCGGTCTCTTTGTCAAGACAAAGCGGCAAGCCGGTTACCGGTTCCTTCTTCTCTTTTCTCAACGCCTCCTTCTGCTTCATAGTGAGCTTGGTCGGCACCTTCTCTTTCAGTGACGGCAACTGCTCCGAAAGGTCTTTGAGAATATCCTTTATGTAGCGGTTCAGCGCCTGCTCGTTGGCTTTCGGAATGTTGTAGCCATATTTCTCGCAGATGGGTGGGAGATGCAACTCCTGTAGTCGACGCTTTCCTGCGTACAAATCTCCTTGAGCGACATCTCTCCCTGAAACGGTTCGACAAGGGTATGAAATTCTGTGAAATCCTTTGCGGTCATAATCCATGTTTTTGGTTACTCCGCAAAATTAACACCGCCCTACCTGTCAGGCAAGGCGGTTTATGGGACGGTTACGCTGAAGCCTGAGGTTTCTCCATAAGGATAGGGTCTCCTTTCTGAAAAAGTTAAATCGAAATATGGAATATAATACCAAACACCCTATTAATTTATTAGAGTTACCATCAATATGTAATTAATTTCAACCAATGATATATTTGCTATATGGTATATACGATATTATTTTTGATATGATATAACATAAAATAAAAGTCACAGAACCGACTAATAGAATTGTCCATTGTGTAGGTAAAATATTACCAAGTGTATTGTATGTCGCTCCAAGAATAAAAATATGCATTAGATATATACCATAACTCAGAATTGAAATGTCTTTTATGACGGGATTTTCCCCTTTTTTATTTATGAAAATAGTCTGGATAATAATAAAGGCACCAAAACTCATCATAATAACATTGGGTGTACAGAATCGCCAACTCAATTCAAGTTGTTGTAATGTCAATGATGTTGGTATACGGTTATACCAAATTAACGCTGTTACACTATAACCAATAAGATAAAGTATTGTTCCAATAATTAATCGAGTTCTTGAACTCCATTGGAGATGATACCTGATAAAGTGTGCAAGCACAAGGTAACCGAGGAATCCTGAAAAATACCATAACATATTATATTCATTCCAATAGCTTTCCCCGTAAACATCACCCACGAAATTTCTAAGATAAGGAAAGAATGATGATAAGAACCATAACGCCAAGAAGTAAAGTTCTCCTTTTTTTCCAACCTTTTCAAGCCAGGGAGATATTATAGGCATGAAGAGGTATAGTCCAATCAGCATATAGATAAACCACATGTGTCCACTGGCTGCGTTGAAGTTATAAGTTAGATGTAATATAGAGTCAATAACATCCTCAGCCCGCATTTCTCCCCATATATATGGTAGGGTTGCATAGAGAACCGACCAAATTATGAATGGAACTACAACTCTCATAAGTCTTTTATGTAAGAATATGCGAGTATTGGTAGTGACTGGAACAAGTAGGAACGCTGAGATTAATACAAACAACGGAACAGAGCACCTAAAAGCACTATCGATAATACTAACCCAAAAGCCGTCATTCAAATTACGGATTCCAATATTGTCTCCGTCGATAAAGAAGAATTCACATGAGTGAACCATAATAACCATAAAGCAGGCTATTACTCTCATGTAATCCAAAAATACAATTCTATTTGCCATATGTCTGAAAAATAATTATTAACTTTGCAAAGTTAGTGGTTTTTAATTAAGTGTGAAATACTGAAAAATAACCATTAAATTGAAATATGGATATTTTACGTAAGGAAATCAATCAAATATACGAAGCGCAATCTCTTGAAACAGAATCGCTTGATGTCACGACTGTAGAAGATGCAAAAAATACAGCTGAAACTCTGGCAAAAGCTATGGGGGGATGTACTGTAATTACTGATGCATCATGTGATAGGTGCTATGTATATGGTCAAGATTTAGGAATATTACTCGGATTATCCGATGTTTCAAATATGTATAAGGAGGAACAATCGAGCGATGAAGATGAAATCTACAATCGTATCCATCCAAAAGATCTTGTTGAAAAAAGGATGCTGGAATATGAATTCTTTAAAAAAATAAATCTTGTGGATACACATGATAAGAAAAAATATAAAGCAATGTGCCGCATTAGAATAAGAGATCGGCAAAATAACTACATTCACATTATCAATAGCACTCAGGCTATACAACTTTCACCCAATGGTAAAATATGGTTAATACTGTGTTGCTATAATCTTTCTCCAATTCAAAGATGCGGTGACGATATTGAGCCATATATCATTAATACTCTTAATGGAGAAATTATCACACTGGACTTCAAAGATAGAAGAAAGCATATTCTTACTGTTAGAGAAAAGGAGATTCTTAATTTGATAAAAGAAGGGAAAGCCAGTAAGAATATTGCGGACATTCTTGAGATTAGCGTCCATACCGTAAATCGTCATCGCCAGAATATTATTGAAAAACTTAGTGTTGGAAATAGTATCGAAGCCATTAGCGCTGCTACATCGATGGGGCTTTTATAATAGATAAACCACTGTTTTGTGGTTATTTTTCAGTATTGCACAGAATCGCGAAGAATAGTAATTTTGCAAAAAAATACTATTCGTAATAAAAAATGAATATCTATTTTGGGTGCTGATTCTATGTGGATTAGGAATCTTGCCTGCTTCAAGCGCATCTCAATTTGATTGGGCTGGATCAATAGTCTATTTTGTAATAACAGATCGATTCTGTAATGGTGATTCAACAAATGATGTGAATTACGGGCGCAAGGTAGATTATGGTACCGAGCGACTTAATGCCGCGACATTTCATGGAGGTGACTTCAAGGGAATGCTTCAAAAGGCAAAGGAGGTTATTTCACCGACCTCGGAGTTAATGTAGTATGGATGACGGATGTCTATGAACAGATTCACGGATGGATGTCAGGAAGCGGCTCAATAAATGATTTTCCTCACTACGGGTACCATGGATATTATCCTCTTGACTATACACAGATTGACAAGAATTACGGTACGATTGAAGAATTCAGAGAACTTGTTGATACGCTCCATGCACAAGGTATCAGGGTTATGCTTGGTGCAAACCTTAATGATCCGGGTTATCCAACTCTCCTTGATGCTGTTCAGTTGGGGTTCGCAGAAACCGGATACGACGAGAGTCAGACTGCCGAGCATATCAGAGATTGGAGCTATGACAAATTCTACGAAGGACGTAGGAGTTATAATTGGTATTATCGGTCTCTCTATTTGAATGACCTGAATTATCCAAAAGTCCCTAAAATATGCTTATAATCCGCCAAAAGTATGGTTTTGACCCACTTTTGGGGGATTATAACGAGGTTTTACAATTCTTTTGTCCTTTCTTGATAGTCCAAATATATTGAATAGCAGTTGATTGTGGTTTATAATCTTTGGAACAGACACAGATTTACGGGTATCTTTTGCCCTTTCTTTTGCCCTTAGCTCATCATTTCAAGGCTGATTCAATTAGCATTTGCTCTTCAATATATTCAAGCATGGCATCGTCAGCATTTAGAACTCTTGCCATTGAAACAGGAGAAATGACATTCGTTCCATTAATGCGACGGTTTGCTTCTTCCCAAGCTTCATCATGTGACTTTCTCATGAGCTGTCCAAAGGTCAAAGATTTATTTTCCTCAATCGACTGCTCCGATGCCTCAATCTCTGGCTTGGACAGATACTTCAAATCTGCCTCTCGTTTAGGACGAAGGACATCAGTGGCATCCTCTTCGGCAAACTGGATAACCTCGGACAATTCTTTCGAAAGAATCATCCGAGGGTTATTCAGTTCCTTAACCGCATCATACAATTGTGTAGGAACCGGACCATATTTCAATGCGCAAAACTCATCAGGCACAAAGCCGCTGCCCCATTTCGCCAGATGCTTCATCTCCGCGAAATAGAGAATCTTGAAGGCATGGTAGAAATCAACACCACCAGTCTTGTCAAGAATAAACAGAACTAACTCTGAGAGTTTCTTACGGTCGTGACTCGTCATTTATTATGTCACTTGCTCATCCACAAAGCTGCAAATTCATCAGCTTCCTTTTCTTTTTCCGGGTCCTTGTCACCGTAATTAACGTTCTCCATAAAGATGTCTTTCTTTCCATGCAGCAAGATATGACCTATCTCATGGAAGAGCGTATTCCAGAAATCATCCTCACTTTCAATCTTCTTAGCAAGTTGAATACAAGGGACTCCATAGATGTATCTTGCACATCCTTTTACGGGAGCGGATGATAGCGTATCAGTGAAAACCAGCTTAACTCCGGCACTGCCAAGCAACGAAGCCAATAACTCCTGATAGTTGGAGGCTCCGGATTTTCGGATTTCAACAACATCATTAAGAATGCTTCGGAGAAGCTTGGCTGTGTATTTTGTTTCGATGGATATTTCTCCAGCCTGTATTTCGCCCTGTCGTAGCCATGCGGAAAGAGCATAGGGGTCACAGACCTCGGCAAGTGTGATGCTGAACGCTACACGAAGTCGCTGATTGAGATAGAAATCTTCCCATCCCTTGGGCGAACTTACAGCGAAAAATGTGCATAAGGTATCAACGATATTTCTTTCGTCGCCTTGTGCGTCAGTGATGCCTGAGAACCATCCAAGGCTTGAGATTTCTGCATAGGGGAACTTCTTAGCCCAACGCAGTCCATCTTTAAGAGTTTTTTCTCTCTTCTTGCGGGCAATGAATTCATCATAGCTCTTTTGATGGCGGAGCCACATATGTGCCGGTATTTTGGTCACCATCTCAAATGCGACTGCCATATCAGGTGTAATGGAACTTTTGCCTTTTAAGACTGCAATAATAGTCTTTTCGGGTTTGGAAACCCTCGTGGCAAATTCCTTCACGCCCATTCCCATCTCTTGCAATTTTTCATCAAGAGTCTCGCCGGGGTGATAAACGACCGGCAACTTTGCAGGGTCGAAAAACGGTCTTGTCTGTGCCATATCTTTATTTGCCATGATAGTTTGTAATCTCAATAACTTCGACGCC
>CAMWSS010000048.1 GCA_947177035.1 uncultured Porphyromonadaceae bacterium
CATCTGTGCGTTTAATTCCGCTACGCGGGCACTGAGTTCTTGTTCAGTCATATTTTAATCTGTTTATTATTGTCTTTGATATGTAGCTAGTAAGCAATAAGTCCAATTTACTGTGCCATATTATGTATTATCACGACAGCAGCCTGATTATGGCCTGCCGGACGGTGGCGATGAAGTCGGGGAAACGCTCGTCGGAAAAGATTTTCCACGGACGGAAGGCACAGAGCCACAATGCAGCCACCACACACAGTGCAATCTTAATCCACAGCGTATGCGCCACCGTCGCTGCCATCGCAATGGCCCACAGGGGGATGAGCCATTGCGACAGCAGAAATGCGATGGTGGCCAGCAAATTAAGGAGCAATCGGAGTTTGGTCATTGTTGCGTCAGCTTAAGTTTACCGGCTATGACAGTTCTCGTTATTATACTTTCACTGACTGTTACTTTGCCGAAGAAAGTCCGTGAAACTCCTGCAGAGCTTCATAGACGCTCTGAGTGGCACATTCTACCTCATGGATTGCATAGAGCTTGAAGCTCTCCACACGGGAGAGTCCTGTCGCCTTTACAGAATTTGGCAAACAGCAACACTTCTTCCACACTTCTTCGGGAAGAGTCTCCAGTATCTCGGAAAGCCTGTTCCAGTCTATGTCTCCGTCAACGAACACCGAGTTGAATACAGGCTCCACCAATGGGGCGAGTTCTTTTCGTTTAACGCCCTTATGGCCATCGGCACGGACTGCATCTTCAAGCATGTCCTCGATATGGCTGACAAGGCCATGACTTGCATAAACCCAATTGCACGGAAGATTGCAAGCCATACCGGCATGTTTCTCCTGAGGGTAGAAAAGAATGAATTCATCGGGAGCTTGTTTCAGGAAGTCGAGATAGAAACGGTCTATCTTGCGTCTCCCTGTCGACGGTTTGATTTCCTCGCTTGCCTTGAGCCATTCATCTTTGTCGAAGACATAGAAGTTGATGTCGCAATCGGTGTCTAGTTCATCAATCCACTCTCGGATCCCAGGTCTCTCAATGTAGATAAACCACGGTCGCGAAGCCCTGACAGGCAAAGAGAGGACAGTACAGAGCTCTTGATCAAGATGGCTATATTCCGGTCGGCCGCCAAGCGTTACCTCCAGGAAGTTACCGGTGTATTGTTCCATGAACTCGGGTATTCCGTCGAACGACAGTTCCGTCCAGGAAATGTGACGCACCTCCTCTCCACCGGGCAGTTTCTTTACCTCAGATATAACGGCTTTCAGTTCAGGACTGTACATCTCTGTCGCTATGATATGAGGCCGTGAGTAATCTCCGGCTTCAACATAGCGTTGTATGGCGAGTTTTGTTTGCTCGAAGTTATGATACTGAATCATTTTTGTGTCGGGTCTTTTATGCGAATTTAATTGTTTTTCGATTCCATTACATGGCGTTAGCTTTATTTTGCGTGCTGTCTCGGACGCGCTTAATGCTTCTCCAGGTTATGGGCGGCCGACATGGCTGTGAGGTGTGTGGCAGCCGCGATATAGTTGAGTTCGGTACAGAGATGTGGCAGGAGCGGGGCGATGAAATCCCAGTCGACATGCTTGCAATACCATCCGCTCAGTCTGGTCAGAGAGCCGGGACGGTAGGAGTCAAGCGCAATCTCCTTACCGTTTATGGTCAAGGTCTGTCCCTTAACCGATGCCTTGATGTCGTCGGTGAGCATGCGCATGACCACAAGTGCCGGCTCCAGACGTATGAGCATATCCTCCATGCGTTCGGAGTGGTCGAGATGAATCTTCCTCAGTGCATCTACTTTCATCTTGTCCATACCCGACGGACTCTCCGACAGGAGGGGGATGGTCCGCTTCTCTTTCTTGTCGACAATCCAGGCATTCCTGGTGGAGACTTCTATTCTAAGGCCTTCGATTTCCGACAGTCTGTAATCGCCCTTGGTGGTATTGAAAACCACATTTTCAACGATTTGTCTTACCCATGAGGCAAACCAGTTTTTTAAATTTACCGGCTTGCCGTCAGATGTCACAATACCTATCTTTTTGAATAGTTCCAGGTGCTCACGGGTAGCTTCGGAAAAAAGCGTGCCAATAATACGGATTGGGAAGAACACGGTCTTGCCTCCGCTTATGCGGTTCTGAGTCTTGATACGGGACGAAAATATTTTCACCAAAGAATCATGATCATAGTACAGATGGTTGGAGACCGAACCGGAGCTGTAATACTGTGCGGTTTCGGTAAACTCACCGGGATGCTCGCAGTATTCTCCCGACGATGGCATTGCATCGCTATTCTGCCACTCGTCCACAAATTCTATGAACTTGTTCAGATGGCTGCGCATGTCCTGGAGACGTTTCTTAGCGGTAATGTCCTCCGTATCGGCAATCTTTGCTCCGATTGTACCTATCAGAGCTGTAAGCCAGTCGACGGCAGCGCATTTGGTTATTGCCGCCTCCAGTTCGTCGAACATATCTTTGTGGCATGCTGGGAGAAAGAACTCCCTGTTGATGCGTCTTAATCCTGAGCAATAGCTGTCGGCACTGCGCGATGAATGCCCTTCCCTGAGCCACCACTCACGGAATCCTTTGAGGATCTTGTCGGTATTAGTTTCGGTCATAACGTCACCTAACTTTTTACTTTCCCGTCCCCCTGAGGAAAGAGATAAAATGACGAAAGCGTGGGAACCGCTATCCTATCCCAAAGGAGTCAGGCGGTGGAAGAAGCCTCTAAAAACTTGGGATAGGTGCAGCACTCCCACGCCGTATGATGTACGACGCGAGAGTGTCTTCCTCTCCTCGTTTTCAGTCTTCAAGCTTCCACACTTAGACTCCTGAGAATCAGTAAGACACTTTCGTGTTTATATTTTCAACCGTCTTAACGGTACATTGCAAATTTACGCATATTTTTGCGACTGACCAAATTCTTTTTCTCAATCAGCGTGTTAAACTTGTTCTTTACATACCTCAAAGGGCGTTTTTAACAATTCTTCTTGACATCGCCACACACGATAGACAGTAAAAAAGACCGTCAGGAGAGTGTTCTGGCGGTCATTGATTCTTTGGTGGTGAAGGGTGGGGCGGTGGGTTACATCGGGTCCACGTCGTAATGAATGGTGACGCCTTTGAATGACGGAAGGAGGTTGGCCTGAAGGGTGCGCAGCAGGTTTTTGACTTTCTGCATTGAGGCGCCGGTTTCTATTTTGAGCATGATTTTGCGGATGTGGAGCTGCTGCACGCGCCCCACTGCAGGCTTTTCGGGGCCGAACACGCGGTTGCCAAGCAGTTCGATGAGCTTGTGGGTGAACTTTTCGGCGGCGATTGCCACGGTTTCTTCGTTCTGATGCTTCAGATAGATGTATATCAGTCGGGTGAATGGCGGATACAGGTGGCGTCGGCGTTCTGCGAGTTCGTGTTCAAAGAAGCCGCGATAGTCGTGGGATGTGAGAAATGTTATTACGGGGTGTTTCGGTTCCGAGGTCTGCACGATGACTTTGCCGGCGGTGTCGCGCCGTCCGGCCCGTCCGGCCACCTGCATGAGCATGTTGAATGCCCGTTCAGATGATCTGAAGTCGGGGTAGTGTATCAGCATGTCGGCCGAGAGCACGGCCACGACGCTGACCGCGTCGAAGTCAAGCCCTTTGGTCACCATCTGAGTGCCGACGAGAATGTCTGATTTCCGGGCCGAGAAGTTGTTTATGATCTCCTGGTAGCCGTCTTTGTTGCGAGTTGAGTCGAGGTCCATTCGCAGAATTCTGGAGGCCGGAAAAGTCTGTTGCACGCGTTCTTCCACGCGTTCGGTGCCATAGCCCACGATCTCTATTGCCGGTTCGTGACACACCGGACACGTCGTCGGCAGCGGATATGACGCTCCGCAGTAATGACACACAAGCCGGTTTTCTTCGCGGTGATAGGTGAGCGACACGTCGCAGTCGGCACATTTCGCCACGTGGGCACATTGTTTGCAGCGGGCCATTGGCGCGAAGCCTCGGCGGTTGTGGAAGACTATGGCCTGGTTGCCGGCTGACAGGGCGGTGCTGACGGCCTCCTGTGTGTCGTCGGCGATGAGCTGGTGCACACCTCCCTGGCGCTTGAATTCGCGTGTCATGTCGACCACGTCGATATGTGGCAGCGACACTCCGCCATAGCGTTCGGTCAGTTCGGCCAGGCCGTATTTGTGGTCAAGGGCTTTGCTGAATGTCTCGACTGACGGGGTGGCGCTTCCGAGCAGCACTTTCGCGCCGTGGAGCGATGCGAGCATGATGGCCGAGTCGCGGGCGTTGTAGCGTGGAGCCGGGTCAAATTGTTTGTAGCTCTGTTCGTGTTCTTCGTCGATGATGGCCAGGCCGAGGCGGTGGAATGGCAGGAACACTGACGAGCGGGCGCCGATGACCACATAGGGTGTATTGTCAGTGAGCATGCGGCGCCAGATGTCAACCCGCTCGTTGTCGGTGAATTTGGAGTGATACACCACCACTTTTGATCCGAACACTCGCTGGAGGCGTTCGGTCAGTTGAGTGGTCAGCGCTATTTCGGGTACCAGATAGAGCACCTGTTCGCCACGTTTCATGGCCCGGTCGATCAGGGTTATGTAGACTTCGGTCTTGCCGCTCGAAGTAACGCCGCGCAGCAGCACGGTCGGTAATTGCCGGCTGTGCCATTGCTCTTCGATCGAGTCAAGCGCAGCCGCTTGCGAGGCCGACAGGGTGGGGAGTGGGGCTGTCGGATCGGCCTGCGCGGCATGGAAGCGGTTGATTTCCTTTTTGTAGACGTGCAGCAGGCCCTTGTCAGACAATATTTTGACGATCGCCGCCGAGCATCCCGAAGCATCCATCAGGCGGGCTTTGCTCACTTCCTGGCCGCGGTTCAGCAGCTGCATGGCCGCCAGCAGAAGGTTCTCCTGGCGGGGGGCACCCTTCACTGCCGCAAATGCCGAAGCGCGCCATCCAGGCGACGCCGCTTCGGGTGGCAGTGCAACCATGGTCTCCTTCAGAGTGCGATATCGCTCGACGATCTTTTCGCTGACAATTAGCAGATTGCGTTCGATCATGCGCGAAACCACCCGCTCGGCGTCTTTGCCAAGGCCGGCTTTTCTGCCGAGCTCCGACGTCATCATCCGGCCGTTGTGCATCAGCACCTGCACGACCATCGCTTCTTCGGCCGACAGCGGCGTTTCCTCGAAGTCAAGTTCTGGTGCCGTTTCCAGAAACGTCTCGCTCTCCACTTTCAGTCCGGCCGGCAATGCGGCGCGCATCACGTCGCCGATGGCCGACATATAATAGTCGGCCATCCATTGCCAGAACTTGAGCTGAGGATGGAGCAGCACCGGCGAGTCGTCGAGTACCGCTTCGATCGGCTTGGCTGTGAAGCCCTCCGGCTGTGCGGCTGTGAGCGACACGACGATGGCCGTGTATCGCTTGCGCAGTCCGAACGGAACTATCACTCTGCTCCCCACTGCGATACGCTCTTTTAGCGGCTCCGGCACCGAGTAGGTGAACAGGGCGTTGAGGGGCAACGGCACAATGACTTCGATATATGTCATCAGAAAAGCTCTGTGTAATTGACCAAAATTAAGTTAATTCTGATTTTAACATTCTGAATTAACGCTTTTTAGCTGATTTAATTTGGACTTGGGCTAAAAAAGGCGTTAACTTTGCGGCAGTCCGAGAGGAACTAAGTCATTCTCATCCGAGAAGTGTTTTTCTGCCGGCTTATTTATTTAAGAATTTATACTTGAATTTTGGTTATGAGGGAGGTGCATGTCTGTGAAGATGTGCACTTTCATTTTTTTCTGGAGAGAAGGCCGACGGTCATTCCACCGCCGCCTCCTCATAGAATGTAGGATCTTCGATTCCGGCTTCTTCAAAAGCCTCGCGGCGCTCGCGGCATGTGCCGCACACTCCGCAGTGGTGCTCCCCGCCTTTGTAGCATGAATATGTGTGGGAATAGTCCACTCCGAGCCGCGCTCCGCGTTCGGCGATCTGGGTCTTGGTCAGGTGGGTGTAGGGGGCGATCAGCTCCAGATGCTCATATGTGCCGGCGGCGATGGCCTCGCCCATTGCCTTGACGAATTCGGGGCGGCAGTCGGGATAGATGGCGTGGTCGCCTCCGTGGTTTGCCAGCATCACCGATTTCAGGCCGCGGCTTTCGGCCAGTCCGGCGGCTGTTGCGAGCATGATTCCGTTGCGGAACGGCACCACCGTTGAACGCATGTTGTCATCCTGATATCCGCCTTCGGGAATTGCGTTTGCGCCCTCGAGCAGTGACGAATGGAAATATTCGCCCATAAAATCCAGATGTATTTCCAGCAACTCCACTCCGAGCTTGCGGCAGTGATGGCGCGCGCATTCCAGTTCGCGCATATTGTGGTTGGAACCATATATGAAATTGACGGCCAGTGCTATTTCGGGCGCTCGGTCATAAAGCAGTGTCACGGAGTCCATGCCTCCGCTGAGCACTATAAGCGAGTCTTTTGCCATGTGGATGTCTGATGATTTATTATGTAATGTTATTTTGAGTCGATGGCCTGCGCCATGCGGGCTGTCAGGCGTGCGCGCAGCAGATCCTGGTGATTTTCGTCGGCCCAGCATGCGAACGGTCTGATCGAGATTCCGCCGCGCGGAGTGAACAGGCCGGTCACTTCGATGTAGCGCGGCGACATGAGGCTGATCAGGTCTTTCATGATGATGTTGATGCAGTCTTCGTGGAAGTCGCCGTGATTGCGGAAGCTGAACAGATATAGTTTCAGACTCTTGCTCTCGACCATGCGGATGTCGGGGATATAGTTGATCACAATGTGTCCGAAGTCAGGCTGTCCGGTTTTCGGGCACAGTGATGTGAACTCCGGACAGTCGAGTGTCACCACATAGTCCTGTTCGGGGTGCTTGTTGGGAAACCATTCGAGCAGTTCGGCCGAATAGTCTGTGGGATATTTTGTCGATCCGGCGCCGAGCAGTGTCACGCCGGCCAGTTCTTCGTCGTTTCTCATTTTTCGTCAGATAATTTTTTTACTTTGAATTTGTTGCCGGTCTCGTTCACGATGCTGCGGAAATAGCGATCGTCATATCCGCCGAATTCAGGCGATGCGGGCACTCCGTGCTCTGTCAGTTTGAACGATCCGTCGGGATTCTGCTTCTTGATGTTGCCGTCCAGGAATTTCACGGTGAGGAAATCGTTCAGCGCAAACATCTCGGCAGTGGCGCCATTGCCCATGCGGTGGCTCTCTTCGGTCAGCACTCGGGCCTGTTCTTTGGCTCCGGCCTTTGCCAGCCGGTTTTTCAGTGCTTCATGGTCGGCGGCAATCTGGTCTTCGAGCCTGTTTTGCACGGCGCGAATGTCGGGAATCATCTGCGAATAGCGGTTATATGCCTGGTTGGCCACCATATTGCATGCCCAGAAAGCGGCGGTGCGGCTGATTTCATAGAGGTTTCCGTTGCCGCGCTCATAGCAGTGGGGCACGGAAGTCTGCCAGGCATATACCGGAGTGTAGATGCAGGTGTTGGCATCGTCGCAACCGAACCACAGTGTGGCCTTCATGCCGGCGGGCACTTTGTCGCTCATCTGTGCCACAAACGAGAAGCCGGTCTGCTGGGTGGCTATCGCGCGTTCGTGGAAATACTCTGTCGAGTCTACTGTCCAGTTCATCGGACGCCAGCGATAGGGAACGCTGTAGGCTCCAGCGCCGATGTCGGTGGTCATGTCCATCGGAGTTCCTTCATAATGATCGCGCATCATCCACTGCATAGATCTTACGTCGACCGGAGTTTCGGCCTTGACCCACAGCGGCATGACTTCGCCGGCACCCTCCATGGCCCACGGCAGGTAGGGGGCGGCGGCATCGGTGGCAAACCGGTTGAAATAGCTCCACACGCGGGCGTCGCATCCGCGCAGGGCACCGTGGTCATAGACCTGATATGCCTTTGAGAAGCTGAACAGCGAGTCAGGGCCTTCATAATAACCCATTTCGCGGGCAAAATCAATTACGTCAGGCGAATAGATGGTAGTTTCCGGTTCGTTGAGCGGAAAGCGGTGAATGCGTGGATTGTTGGCATGGCCGCTGATATAGCCGTCGGGAATGCGTCGTGCAACCCACACCGCGCCTTTGCGCTCCTTGCCCTTGCCGATCATCTCAACGATCCAGGCTTCGTTCTGGTCGGCCACGGAGAAAGACTCGCCTTCGCTCACATAGCCGTATTCTTCAACGAGGTCGGTCATGATCTTCACAGCTTCGCGGGCCGTCGCTGCGCGCTCGAGAGTTATGTATATCAGTGATCCGTAATCGATCACGCCCGGACCGTCCCACAGTTCCGGACGTCCGCCCCAGGTGCTTTCGGCCATGGCCACACCCTCGGAATTTATGTGGCCGATGGTGGCGTAAGTGTGGGCAGGCTGAGGAATCTCACCCAGATAGCGTCCCGAATCCCAGTCGGTCACACGGCGCATCGCGCCCGGTTTGTGGTCGGCTGCCGGAGTTGACGGCATATCGCCGTAGAGCGTATGTGAATCGGCTGCATAGGTAATCATCACAGAGCCATCGGTTGTGGCTCCCTTGGTGGCTATCAGGCTTGTGCAGGCCAATGAGGCCGCTGCTCCTGCTGCCAGAAGCAGCCCGCACAGAATCAGTCGTTTAATCATATGTCTTTTTGTTCTGGTTAAAATTCTTTGCAAAGGTACAAATAAACGCTTAACTTTGCACACATATTTTATGAATAATCTGCAATTTCCACAACGCCCGGCCGCCTTTTTGTTTGACATGGACGGAACTCTCTATGACTCCATGCCGAACCATGCCAGGGCCTGGTATGAGATGATCCGTGAGCAGGGCATCGAAGCCAGTCCTGAAGAGTTCTTCCTATATGAAGGGGCCACTGGGGCATATACTGTCAATCTGCTCTATCAGCGTGCATATGGTCGTGATGCTGCCCCTGAAGAGGTGCAGCGACTCTATGAGCGCAAGGCTGAGATTTTTCGCAGTTTGCCCGAACCGGAGGTGATGCCTGGAGCGCGTGAACTGATCGCTTTTGTCAGGGCATTGCCGTGGCGTCCGGCCACAGTACTCGTCACCGGCTCGGCCCAAGGCTCGCTGCTTGGACGCCTTGACCGCGATTTTCCCGGAGCCTTTCCCGATCACCGGCGCGTCACAGCGCTTAACGTCAGCCGCGGCAAACCGTTTCCCGAACCGTTTCTGCGTGGAGCCGAAATTGCGGGAGCGCCGCCTTCTGCCTGTGTGGCCATCGATAATGCTCCGCTCGGGGTGCTGTCGGCCAGCCGCGCCGGATGCTGCACCGTGGCGGTCCGCACCGGTCCGATTCCGGCCGTCGAACTCTCAGGCGCCGGTGCCGATGTCGTGTTTGAAAACGGAGTGCCGGAACTGCTCGAATTCATGAAATCCAAATTCCATGCAGGAGCTGATATTCACTGACGATCCTGCCGCCGAACTCGGCCGATTGCTCCGTTTCCGCCGGGGGCGGGTATTCATGCTGGCCGATGAAAACACCGCCGCCTTCGCCCCGTCAATCGCCGGCTGCACGCCTGTGGTGATTCCGGCTGGTGACGACAACAAGACTCTGGCTTCAGCCATGACCATATGGCAGGCTCTGGTTGACGGGGGCGCCACGCGCCTTTCGACCATTGTGAATTTCGGCGGAGGCATGATCTCTGACCTTGGCGGATTTGCAGCCGCAACATTCAAGCGCGGAATCAGTTTCATCAATGTGCCGACAACGCTTCTTGCCGCCGTCGATGCCGCTGTCGGCGGCAAGACGGGCATAAACTTTGCGGGCCTTAAAAACGAAATCGGCGCATTTCAGGAAGCTGACGCCGTTGTCATTTCTGCCACGTACTTTTCCACTTTGCCGCGTGCCGAACTGATGTCGGGATATGCCGAGATGGTCAAGCACGCGCTGATTGCCGATGCCGCCGGCTATGGCCGGCTGATTGCTGCCGACCCCTCTGCGCTGCCGCCGTCAGCCATGCTTGAGCTGCTGCATGACAGCGTGGAAATCAAGCGCCGCATCGTCTCTGCCGATCCGTGTGAGCGGGGCATACGCAAGGCGCTCAATCTCGGCCACACGGCCGGCCACGCATTTGAAGAATTTGCTTTGTCGGGCGGTTGCCCCGTGCCACATGGCGCCGCCGTCGCCCACGGCCTGCTGGCCGAAATGGTAATTGCCCATCTTAGCATTGGCTTTCCGTCTGCTGAATTGTATCGCTATGCCGCATGGCTGCGGGCCAACTATGCCCCGGTGCGGTTCACTTGCGAGGACTATCCTCGACTGCTCGGCCTAATGGCCCATGACAAGAAAAACGCGTCACCTGATGCCATAAACTTCACTCTGCTGGCGGCACCCGCCGATCCGCGAATTGACTGCACGGCCACGCCATCGGAGATAACTGCGGCTCTCGACATTTTCCGCGACCTGATTTCGTGTTGAACCGGTCATAAAAAGGCAGCAGAAAATAAGTGTCGCCTGCGGGCTTTATGACACATATTTTCTGCTGCGCGTGATGTTTTGTGAGGCTGCTGCTCTCCGATCAGAGCTGACACTCCACGATATAATCAATCGTATCGGCGTCGCGTGCCGGCAGAGTCAACACCCATCCGTCGGGGGTCTTCGTTGTCTTGATTTTTGATCCGTCGGCAAATGCGGTGGCCTTCTTCACCTTGGCCGTCAGAGGCAGATAAATTTCCGTCGGCACGTTGTCAAGCACATGCACATAGAGCTTGTCGCCACTGCGGGTTGTGGCGCCCCAGGCCTGCGGAGCCACGTCGCCTGCGCGTGTCGCATAGATTGTGCGTCCGTTTTCCTTGAGCCACTGACCCATCTCCTTGAAGCGCTCCAGAGCTGTGGCTGGAATCGATCCGTCGGGTTGCGGACCGACGTTGAGCAACAGGTTTGCGCCGCGGCCAGCTGCGCCTACCAGATAGTGGATCAGCGTTTTCGCGTCTTTATACTCCTGGTCGGCGATCTTGTAGCCCCACATGCCGTTCATCGTCTGACACGTTTCCAGATGCAGCTGGCTGATATCCTGACCGCTCAGACCGTGTTCGTTCTGGCCGGGCAGGTCGCGTTCGAAAATCTGGATGTCTTCTCCCTCAAATGGCACCTGATGGTGGTTGTTGGCCACCAGACACTGAGGTTGCAGCCGATGGATCATCTCATACTGCGGGCCGAGCTGCCAGTCAAACGGAGTCTTGTCCTCATCGTGATCCCACAGGCCGTCGAACCAGATGGCGCCGATCGGACCATAGTTAGTGAGCAGCTCTGTCAACTGCGCGTTCATGAACTTATAATACGAAGGCCAGTCGCGCAGCTTCGGGTCTCGGCCGGTATTCAATCCGGTGCGTCCCGACGGATAATCCGGACGCGTCCAGTCAATATGGCTGTAATAAAGATGCAGCTTCAGGCCCTCGGCAGCACAAGCATCGGCCAGCTCCTTGAGCACATCGCGGCCGAAAGGAGTTGCGTCCACGATATTGTAGGGCGACTGTTTGGTGCCGAACATCGAGAATCCGTCGTGATGTCTGGTCGTGAAGCAGACATAATTTGCTCCGGCCTCCTTAATGGCTTTGGCCCAGGCGCGGGCGTCGAAATTGGCAGGATAGAACGCTGCGGCCGACTTGGCATATTCATCGGCCGATATACCTTTGTTAAGATACCATTCACCTTGGGCGAACATCGAGTAGAGTCCCCAGTGGATAAACACGCCGAAACCGTGGTCGGCAAACTGTTCGCGGGCGGCGATATTTTCGGCTGTCGGCACATAGTGAGACTGTGCGGGTTCGGCGGCAAATGCCGGAGAAGCGGCTGCAAGGGCCAGAATGGCTGAATAGATTGTTTGTTTGATCATGATTGGTTTGTTTGTGAATCGTGCCCAAAGTTACGCAATTTCTCAAAATCTCCCAAAAATTTATAACCTATGTTCTCGAAGGACCTTTTTTTCGTTTTTTATTTTAGGAGTTCATAAATTTCTACACGATTATTCTCGGTTGGGAAAATCATTATCGCTTTGCCTTCGCCTATTTTGTAGACAGTTCCGGCAATGGAATTTTCACTTCCATACGCTGTCTGTGGGTCGTCGTTGACGCTCCAGCCACCAAGGACGATGAGAGAGTGCGGTCCGTTTTGATATAGATTTCCGGATTTGCGTTGACTACCGGTCGTTTTTTCAAAAAACACTTTTTTGTCAATTTTCCTGAAACGGCATTTGAAATATGGATATGAGAAAATTCCGTCGCGTGCGTCTATCTGTATGGATCGCACACGTCTGAAGCTGATCATTTCCTCCGGTGTGACGGGATATGTTTTTGCGTTAAGCAGACGTTCCACATCTGTTTTTTCGGCATATCCGTATGATCCTGAAGATACAGTAGACAGGGTTTCCCACGCTTTTTCCCTGTCAAGAGAAAGCGCGCCATAATCAGTCGGGAGTATGACGCCCTCAAGTTCTGGGTTTAGATTTTCCGGCATCTCCGGTTTCTGCCTTATGAGTTCGGCGGTGCCGTTGTAATACCAGGCATCATCGGGATTTCCCATAGTCAAAGTGCCTGAAAGTGTGTTGTCAGACTCAATCCTGAACCGTCCTTCAAATGGGCTGCCAATATCTGTTGACGTCATTATCAATGAGTCGTTGGATATTGTTGTTGAGAAATTGATCCATCCGTAAGCGCGAAAAATACCACAAAAGCAAACGTATGGCTGTTTTTGGTTGTCAACGCATAAATTGACCATAAGATCTTTCGGCCCTTTCCAGGCTCCCGTCAGATTGATTGTCTCGGAATGGGAGAAAGCTGCCGACATGCAGCAATATATGGTGAGCGAAATGGTCAAGAATCTATTTTTCATTGTTTTAAGCGTATTTATTAGTTTGTTGGTTTCTGATTTTTACAAGTTCGACAACACGTTGTCCTTTCGTCCGATCAGGCATAGTTTAGTGTCTGTGGGTAAGCTGTATGACTCGGAAGCAGACAGTTTAAGTTTCTCTTTATTCAAAGAACGGCCAGCGGCTGCACATTATCGGTGGTATATCGATTCGATTATGCCGTTATATATTTTAGTATCGGCTAATGTCAGATCAATCTTATGTTCTGTTGTGTCAAAGAGTCTGACTCCGCCACCGAGTATCACGGGGATGACAGCAATATGATATGTGTCTATCATATCCTTTTCAATAAGTTGTCGGGCAATCTGCGCACCTCCGCAAATCCAGATATTCTTTCCAGGCTGTTGCCGGAGATCATCGACGAGTCGGCATACGGAAGTTTTGCGGAAGCAGATCTGGTCGGTATCAATGCTTGCGTTATCATGTGTGATGACAAAAGTTGTTGCGCCGATATAGGGCCATTGATCTGGCGAAAGTTCCGTTACAATCTGGTCGTAAGTTCTTTTTCCCATGATGACAGTGTCGACTGAATCGAAGAAAGGAGTGAATGTATCGTCCATTTCAACTGAGTCATCCTGACCTTTTATCCAGTCTACAGAACCATTACGGTCGGCGATATAACCGTCAAGGCTTACAGCGATATAAAGAATAACTTTTTTCATGAATTTTCAGTGATGCATCTGTCATTATCAGAATTCCGTCTGATTATCCTGGCCGGATTGCCGGCCACAACTGAATCGTCGGGCACATTTTTAGTAACAACGCTTCCGGCACCGATCACGCAGCGATTTCCGATCGTCACTCCGGGACATATTATCGCACCCCCGCCAATCCAGCAGTCATCACCGATGGTCACCGCAAAAGCGTATTCCTTGCTCCCTCTGCGGGCAACGTAATCCATAGGATGGTGTGGCGTGTAAATTTTAACATCCGGGCCGATCAGAGTGTGGTCGCCGATTGTGATGTAGGCTCCATCGAGGAACGTGCAGTTGGCGTTTACAAATACATGTTCACCAAGCCTGATACCATGTCCATGATCACAATGGAAAGGAGGGCACACAATCGAAGATTCAGGAATTCCCGGAATCAGCTCTTCGAGCAATTCACGGTAACCCTCATCGTATGAACTCATGGTTCGCAGCTTTGCAAGAAGTTTTTTCGCATGGATAAAACTCTCCTGCAATTCGGGAGCACTCATATCGGCGA
>CAMWSS010000049.1 GCA_947177035.1 uncultured Porphyromonadaceae bacterium
TTAACTCCGTGGCTCTATGGTTTGCTATCAACCGTAGACGGCTCATGGTGTCTTTGCAAGACCTGAGTAGTTACCCACCCGTCACCATGATTTTCATGTCTGCATCACAACTTTTTCTCATAGCATTTGTATACATCATGTATATTTTATATCTTTACGCCGTAAAACGATCTGATATGGCAACTGCATTAAACATCAAACGCAAAAACATCGACCTTCCGGTAGATACCCTGCAAAAACTCTCCATTATGGCAGCAGCTCAGGGCAGGAGCCTAAAGAACTTTATCGAATCAATCCTTATCTCAAAGGCAAATACCGTAACAGTCGAAGTAAGCGAAAACCCTTCACCATCCGGTGATCCGTGGTTCAACGACCCTGAAAACATGGCATCCGTTCAACGTGGAATAGCCGAAATGAAAGCCGGCAAAAGCAGGGCTTATTCAATGGAAGAGATACGTGAATTGTTGGGCGTATGAATTATGCATGAAGCGTAACTACACATGAATGAGTGGAGCAAGTCCGGGCAGTTGTAACTTAAAAGAATATTTAAAATTAAGAACAGGAGGTATATCATGGCAAGACCAATAGCAGAAACCCCAATTCTGACTGGCGAAGATGCCGTTCGCTTCGAGAAACTCAGGATGAAAGTTGAGAATCTCAGCAAGGAACAACGCGCCGAAAACACAAGAAAACTCAACGAAGCGGTAAAGAAAGCAAAAGAATACATAACTATCTGCATATAAACGATGAAACTTGTGAAACTCACTCCCGAAACCGAACTGATCGGGTTTGATTGCGGTGATGATGATTTGAACAGTTTTCTTGTTGAAGATGCCAAGGGATTTCTTGACAAACGTATTGCCACATCTTATATCCTTGAAGATGGGGATAATATTGTTGCATACTTCTGTCTCCTTAATGACAAAATCAGCCGCCAGGATGTAACCAACAGCCAATGGAAGAAAATAAAAGGCGGCTTCCCCGAGCGGAAGCAGTTCGGAAGTTATCCGGCGATAAAAATTGGAAGATTCGCTGTCTCATCAAAATACAAGGGGCACAACATTGGCACCGACTTAATGAATATTCTTAAAGGTATGCTCGGTGAAAGCCCTAATTATTCATCCTTCCGATATCTGACCGTTGACGCATACCTCTCGGCTATTGACTTCTACCGGAAGAATGGATTTAGAATGCTATCCGAAAAAATACAGAATGACCACACGCGACTCATGTTTTTTGACATGATGGAACTGGAATAAACGGATCTGGCCTGTGGCCGGGGCGGATTTTTTTGTGGATTCGGGCGTTTCTTTGTAACTTTGTGACTTCCATTGGCCAAGTCAATTATTTTGTCACACTGTGAGAAAGGATTATAGTCTTGAGAAGCGCAAGTACGTGATCGGCGGCTTTTTGCTGCTGATCGTGGCTATATATCTTGTGCGGCTGTTTTCTTTGCAGGTGGCCGACGACAAATATAAGGCATTTGCCGAAAACAACGCTTTTCTGCGCAAGGTGCAGTATCCGAGCCGCGGACTGATGTATGACCGCAACGGCGAGCTGGTGGTGTTTAACCAGCCGGCTTATGACGTGATGATAATTCCGCGCGACATCAAGGGCGTGGACACTCTCGACTTCTGCCGCACGGTGGGAATCACCCGCCAGCAGTTTGACGAACGAATGGCCGAGATCAAACGCAGCCCGGGCTATTCGGCCTATACGCCCCAGCGGCTCATGACGCATCTGACGGCCCGAGACTATGGGCGCCTGCAGGAGAAGCTCTATCGCTATCCGGGCTTCTATACCCAGAAACGCATTCTGCGTCAATATAATTATCTGGCGGCGGCCAACGTGCTGGGCAACGTGCGCGAAGTCAACAAGAAAGACATCGACAACGATGACTATTACCAGCCGGGCGACTACACCGGCGACCTCGGAGTGGAGAAGAGCTATGAGGAGTATCTGCGCGGCGACAAGGGAGTGGAGATCCTGATGCGCGACGCCTATGGCCGCATACAGGGCCGGTATGAAGACGGCGCATTCGACAAGAACCCGCATTCGGGACGCAATCTCACCCTGAGTCTCGACATCCACCTGCAACAGTTTGCCGAAAGCCTGATGGTCAACAAAATCGGCGCTGTGGTGGCCATCGAGCCTAAGACCGGCGAGGTGCTGTGCATGGTCTCGTCGCCCACCTATGACCCCACCCTGCTCATCGGCCGCGACCGCGGCAAAAATTACCTGAAGCTGACGGCCAACGACAACGAGGACCATCCGCTGTTTGACCGCGCGCTCATGGGCACGTATCCCCCCGGCTCAACGTTCAAGCCCGGCCAGGCCCTGATCCTGCTCCAGGAGGGAATCATCACACCCGACACCCCCTATCCATGCTATAACGGATACATCAACGGCGGCCTGCGGGTGGGCTGCCACGGCCACTATTCGCCGATTCCGGTGAAGCCGGCGTTGCAGACCTCATGCAACGCATTCTTCTGCTGGGGCTTCAAAAACATGGTTGACCGCCGGAGCAAATATGGATCGAGCGCCGAAGCCTTCGAGGTGTGGAAGCGCCATCTGGTGCAGCTCGGCTATGGCTACCGCCTCGGAGTGGACCTGCCGGGCGAAAGCCGCGGATTCCTGCCCAACGCCCAGTATTACAACAAAGTCTATGGCGAAGGCCGCTGGAGCGCCAACACGATCATATCCGTGTCGATCGGACAGGGCGAAGTGCTGGCCACCCCGCTCCAGATGGCCAACCTGTGTGCCACGATCGCCAACCGCGGATACTACATAACCCCCCACGTGGTCAAGGAGATCCAGGACACCGTGATGCCCGCCGAGGCCATCGGCCGACACACCCCCGACATTGACCGCAAATGGTTCGAACTGGTGGCCGAAGGAATGCGCATGGCGGTGACCGGCGGCACCTGCCGCACGGCCAATCTGCCCGACATCGAAGTGTGCGGCAAGACCGGCACAGCCCAGAACCCCCACGGCAAAGACCACTCGGCCTTCATCGGCTTCGCGCCATATGACGACCCGCAGATCGCGGTGGCCGTCTATGTGGAAAACGGCGGCTTCGGCGCCACGTTCGGAGTGCCGATCGGCTCGCTGGTAATCGAAAAATATCTGACCGGACGGATTTCGCCCCAGCGGCAACATCTGGTCAACAACATGTTAAACGCCAACACAAAGCAATTCCGTGTCGCCAAGAAACCTCGCCATTGAACGCCAGTCGGCCTTCCGGTCGCTTGACTGGATCACGGTGACGCTATATCTGCTGCTGCTGTGTGCCGGAGCAGTGAGCATCTATGCCGCCAGCTATGACTTCGACCATGCCTCGATCTTCTCGTTTGCAGAATTCTCCGGCAAACAGATACGCTGGATCGGACTCGGCCTGGTCATCGCTCTGATCATCCTGTTTACAGACTATCGCTTTTTCGAGACGTATGCCTATCCGGTATATGCACTGATGATGGTGCTGCTGGTGGTCACCATCTTCGTCGCGCCCGACATCAAAGGCTCACACTCCTGGCTAAAGTTCGGGCCGCTGAGCCTGCAGCCGGCCGAATTCGCCAAAACAGCCACGGCGCTGGCTCTGGCCAAACTCTTCAACGGTTATAACTTCCGGCTCAACGCCTCGCCGGGCAACTATGCCAAAGCGCTCGGCATCATCCTGTTGCCCATCGCGCTGATATACCTTCAGAAAGAAACCGGATCGGCCCTGGCCTATCTGGCGCTGTTTTTCGTGCTCTATCGCGAAGGGATGAGCGGCATGGTGCTGATGGCCGCCCTGGCCGCGGTGGTGGTGTTTGTGGTGACGGTCAAATATAACGATGCCGAAATTTTCGACATGGCCAAAGGCGAATTCATTGTTCTGGCCCTGACCATGCTGGCCACCACGCTGCTGAGCGGCATCTATGCCCGTTCGCTCGAGGTAATGCGCAACCTGGCCGGATTCTTCACTGCCGCCATCGGCGCATGCTTCGCGCTCGAAGCCGCAGAACTGACCCTACCCTATGACTGGATCCTGATCGGCGCAATCATGGCCGCAGCCATCTATCTGGTGGTGACATGGCTGCGCATGCACCTGCGCCGCCTGGCCATCTGCTCGATATTCGCCGCCGGATGCGTCGGGTTCATGTTTTCTGTCAACGTGATCTTCGACCAGATGGCCCCACACCAGCAAAACCGCATCCTGGTGGCCCTCGGCATCAAGGCCGACCCGCGCGGCGCCGGCTACAACGTCAACCAGTCAATGATCGCCATCGGATCGGGCGGAATCACCGGCAAAGGATTCCTGAACGGCACGCAGACAAAACTGAAATACGTGCCCGAACAACACACCGACTTCATCTTCTGCACCATCGGCGAAGAGCAGGGCTTCATCGGCACGAGCGCGGTCATGCTCATGTTTCTGGCCCTGATTCTCAGAGTGATCTCGCTGGCCGAACGCCAGCCCACCACCTTCGCGCGGGTCTATGCCTACTGCGTGGCCTCGATCCTGATGTTCCACCTGCTCATCAACGTCGGCATGGTCATCGGCCTATGCCCCGTCATAGGCATACCCCTGCCCTTCTTCAGCTATGGCGGATCGTCGCTATGGGGCTTCACCATCCTGCTCTTCATTCTGCTCCGCCTCGACTCAGCCCGCAAGCTCATCCGCCGCTGACCCGCTTTTTTTATTTTTTTAGAAAATTTCATATTTGTTTGCATCTTCCAAAATAGATGCTTATATTTGCACACACTTAACACCACCAATTAAATCAATCTGAATCATGAAAAAATTAGGTCTGTTACTAATTGTGCTTACCCAATGCCTCATTGCATAGACAATAAACAGAATCTACAATTTCATATATCAACCCCAATACGTCAATAGATATACCATCTTGGCAAAATGGCTTATGTATGGTTTCTTTATATGTAAACAATGAACTAACCGATTTTTGTCGGCTATTCAAAGAATAGTATAACATGAGAATATCAGTCGTATTTTTCACAATTATCGCTGCCATTCTGATAACCAGTCCGGCATATGCCAAAACGGAGTATCTGAAACAGTATGCACCCGGCCGCCAATGGATAGGAGAAGTATTGCATCTGAAATATGACCCGTCAACTCAAAAAGAGTATTACCAAACAACGTCTAACTTCTGCCTTAGCACCGTTGTAGGAGACACAATTATCGGCAAAGGCAAGAACAAGCATAAAGCAAAAATAATCCGTTGCATCAGCAGCGAGAGAGGCAGTGATGCAGAATATCGGTATGTATATGAGAACAAAGGCAAAACATACTCCTATAATCAGTATTGGGATCTGACAGTGACAGAAACCGATATGTCTCTCAAAAAAGGGAACAAGATAAAAACATATAGCTTTGGAGGAAATGGAGAAGAGGATTTTAGTTTTACCGGCGAATACATCCACGTAACAAATCAAGAGACCATCAATGTCAAGGACATAGACAGGAAAAAGTTGAGTGTATCTCATATTTTCACGCCAACTCCGGATCACTCCTATTCCGCTAACGACTACTGGATCGAAGGCATTGGTGCGTTTTATGGAGTTCACATCTGCTTTTACTCTTTTCCGGCTCCAATATCCAGAATTAATTATGACTCATATTGTCCGACCAAGTTCTTCGACGGAGACAAATGTGTTTTCACTATAAATGACTATGACCCAAGCATCATATATGATCCAGATATAACATTACCCCAGATTCCGTCCTCAATTGACGAAACCTATGACGATTCAACTATTGAGGATGATATGCCGATTTACGACCTTATGGGCAGACGTGTAGAAAACCCTAAGAAAGGACATCTCTACATCAAAGGCTCAGAGAAAATCATCTGGTAATCATCACTGCGACAGGGCATATATATCGTTTCACTATTTGACTTCTGCAGGCTTGTCAAGGAATAACAAATATATTAATCATGAACAAGATCGCATCTATAGTATTTACAATGCTAACAATTGTATACCCTCACCTCAATGCCAAAACTCCGGCAGGGTATATCAGTATGTTTGAACCTGATAAGGTGTGGATATACGAAGTTCGTCATCCAAAGGTTTCTGACCGTGAAGACTATAGCGCCTATGTCAAAGACTTCAAATTCGTGTCGGTGGCCGGCGACACTATTGTCAACGGTCGGAAAGCTGTGAGGCTGCAGGTCATCACCAAAGACCGCGATGCCGACATAACCTACACTGCGGCCTATGAGGAAGACGGACGCATCTATGAGCTTGACGAAAAGGGACGTTTCGTGCCGACAATGGATTTTGGCGCATATATCGGCGACCGGATCGAACACTATACCGACGGCAAACCCGACGGCACATACATGAAAGTGACCGGCGAGGAAATCGTGCAGATAAACGGCATGGCGCGACGGATGCTGACCATCGACAACTCCTGGTATTGGATCGAAGGCGTCGGCGCTTACTATGAAGACGGCGAGATCTCATCCATTGACCGCCCCGGCCAGAAAGAACCGCTATATCTGATCCGATGCTTCAAGGGAGACAAGTGCATATATGAGGACACCGCCGTGTTCGACGTGGACTGTCCTTAGCGGGTGAACTGCGGAGCGGGAATGTAGAGGCCGAAGGTGACGCCGCCATGCACACCGCTGTCAATGCCGGTGTGGTAATTCATATAGACGCTCAGCGCGGCAAACGGAAAGTCATAGACCGCGGCCAGCTCGCCGAAAAACTCCGGCTTGTTGAAGCAACCGCCGGTGTAGACGGCCCGGCCGTCGTGGTTCTCGATCTTGCGCCATGGCAGAAACACGTCGGCATAGCCGCGCAACTGCAGTTTCGACACTATCTTCCAGATCGGCTGGATGCCGGCGGCCACGAAACTGTTGGCACGGAAAGCCGAGTTGAAGGAATTGTCGCCCGACGGAGTCGGAGTGAAGGTCTCGGCTGATGTTATGGCTGCATAATAATCATTGACCAGCTTGCGGTTCGACAGCATCACGTCAGCGTTGACGCCGAGCGCGAAATGCTTGCCCAGCGGGAAATAGCGGCTGAACTCGCCCCTGACGCGCAACTGGCTGCAATTTATGCGGGCGCCATAGTCGATGCGGTAATCGCCCGGCATCCACATGGCCGCGGCATGTATGCTCATGCCGGCGGTTGGATAACTCTTGGAGTTTAGAGTGGAGTAATCATAGCGCAGAGCCACCTGCCAGAGCGATTGGCTGCTGACATGGCGCACTCCCGACGCATCATAGCTGCGGTCGCGCAGATAACCGTATCCGCCCGAAACCGACCCCTTGGCATGACGCCCCAGAGCCATGCTGAAGAAGTAAAGCCGGCCATAAGCCTCCAGGTGGTCGACGAAGTCGGGAGTCACCCGCTGATAAAACATCTGGTCGGTCTGGTTATAGCGACGGCGACTCACCACCGCCTCGCCCGACATGGCATAGGGGCGGCTGGCGGGGCCGAGACGCAGAGTGGCCATCAGCCGTCCGGCAAAATAGTTCTGTCCGAGCCATCCGCCGAGATTGGCGTCGAGCGGAGTGTTGCCCAGCGAATTATAGTCGACGTCGGCAAAAAGCATGCTGGTGGTCGACGAAGTGATGTAGCCGCCGACGCCCACCCGCCATGCCGCCTTGGGATATGCACGCAGGCTCAGGTCAAAAAGACCGCTGTCGCGGTTATATGACGCCACAGGATAAAGGTTGGCGAATGCGTCGGTCGTGATGGCATGGTAAAATCCGTCGCGCACGCGGCCCATAGAATACACGCCATTCTCCGGATGGCCGAACAGGCCCTCCACATAGTCATTCTGCGCCGGACTTCCGCCGGTGACTTTCACACTGCCGAAGCGCATGCGCGGCAACCGCGAGTTGAACTCGGCCCGGCGAGCCGCCACCTGTGCGGGATCGCGCGTCGCTCCACAGCGGGCCTTGATGCTGTCGACCATCTCGAGACCGCGCCGATAGCCGACGTCGTAGATCTGCCTGGCCTTGGGGAAGTCAAGAAGATTGAAGGCCGTCAGATTGATATGGATCCTCACCCCGCGGTCGGCCGGAAGATCGTAACTCTGCGGCATAGTGACCAGATTGTCGATCTGGTTCAGGGCGGTCGGCGCCGGCGATGGCTGCGGAGTGTGCACGTCCACCCCCACCATCATGTCGGGATGGAAATCGCGCTCCATCACGTCGACCGGAAAATTGTCATAGATGCCTCCGTCATACATCAGGGTGTCGTTGATAGCGATCGGACTGAACACCAGCGGAAAAGTCATCGACGCGCGTATGGCCGCGCCGACACTGCCCTGACGCATCACCTCCGGCCGCTTGGCCTCGCAGTTTGACGCCACGCACCTGAACGGCACCATCAGCCGGTCGAAATCGCCGCCACACACGGCGTTGTAGGGCGAGAATATCTCCATAAACTCATAGTCCATGGTGAGCGGCGAAATAAGGCTCTGAGGCACCCGCTTGGCGATCGAGTCATTGCTGAGCGCGAACGACGCCATGCGCGGCGACTCCGGAGGCCGTGAAAAATAATAGGCCCGGTCCGGATCTATATGCCCGGTCGAAGCGTTGAGGAACTGCGCCGAAACAAACAGCTCCATCATCTGTTCGGGCGAATAGCCGCAGGCATAAAGACCACCCACAATGGCACCCATCGACGTTCCGGTGATATAGTCGATCGGCACTCCGTTGTCTTCCAGCGCCTTGATGACGCCGACATGGGCTATGCCCTTGGCTCCGCCACCGCTGAGCACAAGGCCTACGGTGGGCCGCGCCGAAGCAACTGCCGAGATCACGCACAAAACAATTGCGGAAATGACTGTTCGTGAAAATTTCATAATCGAAGCTGAAACGTAAGGGAGTTTTTTCTACTATAACACAATGGACGCGACAATAGTTTTGCCGCCACCGCGCGCACACACAGGAATCAGCGCCGGGATTCCGACCTTCGCGCCAGGGTCTCGCCCACATAGACGCCGATGATGGTGACCAGGCAGCCTCCGAGCCCCATGAAGGTGATCTTCTCGCCAAGCATCACGGCGGCGATGGCCAGGGTGACAATCGGCTGGAAATACAGATAGTTGCCGGCCTTCACGGCGCCAAGCCGGGCAACGACCGCCGCCCACACCACAAAGGCGAGCGACGATGCTATCAGGCCGAGAAAAAGCAGATTGGCCCACACGGTCCAGTCGGCAAACACGCTCAGCGAGAAGTTCGACTCTGTGGTGAAGAGAAACGGAAGCGCCGTCAGGAAGCCATAGAAAAATGTCTTGCGCGTGATGAACATCGCCGAATAAAACGGGCTCAGACGACGCAGCAACAGCGCATAAAGACTCCAGCACACAGCCGACAGCATGGCCAGACCGTCGCCCAGCAGATTGAAGCCGACGTGGGAATCTTCCGACGCTCCGTTGAAAATCACCATGGCGACACCGACGAACGCCACGATCGAACCGATGACGATCCACCGGTTGGGGCGCTCCTCCTTATAGATCATTCCCACCAGAAAAGCCGTGATCAGCGGCGGAGTGGAAGTGATCAGCGACACGTTGGTTGTCGAAGTGTAAAGCAACGACGTGTTTTCAGTGATAAAATAGACCGATCCGCCACACACGCCACAAAACAGAAACAACAGCTCATGGCTATAGTGATGCGACTTCACACGGCCCTTGGTGAGCAACAACAGCACGAGATAGGCGATCGAACATCTCAACACGTATATTTCAACCGGATTGAGCACTGGCAGAAGCATTTTCGTGAAGATAAATGATGCTCCCCACGCCACAATGGCCACAATGGCGCCAATGTGATACCAAACCGAAGAGGTCTGCCGGACGTTATTATGGCGTAAATTAAGGTTGCTCATACTCGGACTGGGCGCGCGATTATCAGTGCGCGTTCCTTCCATAGGTGCAAATTTAGCGAAATTTATCCGTAAACAAGAATTTTTTTCGTAATTTTGTAACGACTGACTATTTTATTACACTACACGAAATAAAGATTCAAGTATGAAAAAGATCAAAATCATGGGCGCGACAATGCTGAGCGCCACCCTATTGCTTAGCAGCTGCGGCTCGATGACAAACCTCGGCAAAGGCGCACTCATCGGCGGAGGCGGCGGTGCCGCAGTCGGCGCCGGAGTCGGCGCGCTCATCGGCGGAGGCAAAGGCGCCGGAATCGGATCGGCCATCGGTGCCGCAGTAGGCGCAGGCGCCGGCATGCTCATCGGCAAAAAGATGGACAAACAGGCCGCGCAGCTCAAAGAAATCGAAAACGCCAAAGTTGAAACCACAACCGACGCCAACGGCCTGCAGGCCATCAAGGTGACATTCGACGGCGGAATCCTGTTCCCGACCAACGGATCAACCCTCTCAAGCACCGCCCGCACCGACCTGAGCCAGTTTGCCCTGAGCCTCCAGCAGAACCCCGAGACCAACGTCGAGGTCTATGGCTACACAGACAACACCGGCACTCTGGCCGTGAACCAGAAAGTGAGCGACGCCCGCGCCAATGCCGTGCGCCAGTATCTGACCGAATCTGGAGTGAGCGGCAACCGCATCGTGGCCCAGGGACGTCCCCTCTGCGACTATGTGGCCAGCAACGAAACCGCTGCCGGCCGCGCCCAGAACCGCCGCGTCGAAATCTACATCTCGGCCAACGAACAGATGATCAAGCAGGCCGAAGCCGAAGCCGCCCAGCAGCGCTAACCGGCCCCACTATCCGCAACCAAAGAAAAAGCTGATTGACCGATTGCTGGCAATCAGCTTTTTCGGCATTCAAAGCATCAGCAATTTGCAAAACATCAAATTAATATGTAAATTTGCAAATATAGTCACTACACTCTACCACGTCTAACGATCATGACAACTCCCGAGGAAGTACTCAGCCTATTGGCAGATATGGAAAGCGACCGCATAGAACGCACCATATCCACGTCCAACACAGACAAATTCGGACAAGCCATCTGCGCATTTGCCAACGACCTACCAAATCATAATCTGCCAGGTTACCTGATTATAGGGGCAGATGACAAAACCGGGAAAGTAAGTGATAACGTCAGGATTACAGACCAACTGCTTCAAAATCTCGGAGGCATCAAGACCGACGGAAAACTACAGCCGCAAGTAAGTATGACAGTAGAAAAAGTGGCTTTGCCTGACGGCGACGTTGCTGTAGTTACGGTTCAACCGTGCCATTTCACTCCTGTGAGATACGAAGGAAGGATATGGATTCGCAACGGCCCGCGCAAATGCATAGCAAGTGAATCTGATGAAAAACGCCTGCTTGAAAAAAGAACCAGCCGGATGCTGACGTTTGACGCTCTGCCATGTCTTGACGCAACAATCGCAGACGTCGATCTGGCCGCGTTCAAACAAATATATCTGCCAAAAGCATTCCCGGAAGAAGTCTTGAAAAACGACACTCGCACAGTTGAGCAACAAATGCAGGCGTTAGGTTACTTCAATGTCAAATTCAATTGCCCGACATATGCTGGAATTATAATGTTTGGCTCCAATCCCGAACGCTTTATGCCTGGCTGCTACATACAATATGTCCGCTTTAATGGCAAAGACAGGGCTGGCAAAATCAAAAACGAGTACAAATTCACAGGAAATCTTGTCAAAGTGCTTTCTCAACTCGATACATTTGTCGACGCATCCATAACCAATCGACGCCCAGTCCCGGTTTCGGCGCTGAGAGAAGAGATCAAGGTGGACTACCCCCATTGGGCAACCCGAGAATTGCTTATGAATGCCATATGCCATAGAGACTATGAAGGCAATGGTCCGGTGCAGTTTTATCAATATGATGATCGTATCGAAATAATGAATCCTGGAGGACTTTATGGCAAGGCTACACCAGAAAACTTTCCATATGTCAACGATTACCGCAACGGAGTCGTAGCCGAAGGAATGAAAGTGCTCGGCTTTGTCAATCGCTATAGCCGAGGTGTCCAGACTGTACAAGACGAACTTAAACGCAACGGCAATGGCAAAGCAGAATTCAAACTACACCTTGGAACAGCATTTCTCGTTGTGGAAAAGCTTTCTATCCACGCTTTATCCTCACAACACGAAGAAGAAAAAAAGATAGATAATAAAGATATAAAAGAGAAGAATAAAGAAATAGATAATAAGGCCGATCTATCTATTAATCAAATCAATACCTCAGCAGTAGAAATAGATAGAAAGGATCAAAAAAAGAGAAGAAAAGATAATAAGGAAAAAGCGTCAGAAGAAGATAAGAAAACCTTGCCGGCTTCCTTACAACAGGTTGTAGATCTTATAACTGAAAACCCATCCATCAACTATGGCCAGATGATGGAAGCGCTAAACATAAGCCAAACGCCACTATACACCCGCATCAAGAAGCTAAAAGAATTGAAAATCATTGAGCGTGAAGGCGGCAAAAAACTTGGCAAATGGAAAATACGGCCATAGTCCCGCCCTCAGAATCCTTTTTCTGGGGAAGGGGCGCTATTTGAAAAGCGGGAGAGACAGGTCTTTAGGCGAAAGGATGGCGGTGGCGGGGTCGACGCGCCAGTCGATGGCCAGCGTGGGGTCCGACGGCGAGATGCCGCCCTCGGCCTCCGGACAATAATAGTTGTCGACCTTATATTGAAGCACGGCCTCGTCGCTCAACACCGAGAATCCGTGGGCGAATCCGCGCGGAAGAAAGAGCTGACGCTTGTTTTCGGCACTCAGCTCGACGGCGAAATGGCGGCCATAGGTAGGCGACCCGTCGCGCAAGTCGACGGCCACGTCGAGCACCGCGCCTGTGGTCACTCTCACGAGCTTGGCCTGGGCGTGCTCTCCGCGCTGGAAATGCAGGCCGCGTATCACTCCGCGCGACGAATGGCTCTCGTTGTCCTGCACGAAGTCGATATAGTGCAGACCTGTGGCCCGGCGGAATTCACGAAGCGAAAACGATTCAAAAAAGCAGCCGCGGGAGTCGGTGAATACCTTCGGCTCCACAATCACAAGTCCCTCGATAGGAGTCTCGGTGAAGTTCATTCGTCAGTGCGTGGAGAAAGTGTTATTGTGGTGTCTGTGAGCAGACGTTTCAAATATGCGCCATAAGGGTTCGACTGGCCGAACGAGTCGGCGATCGCGCCAAGCCGGTCGGCCGTGATCCAACCGTTGACATAGGCTATCGCCTCCAGGCAACCGACCTTAAGCCCCTGGCGTTTCTCAATCGTCTCTATATAGTTTGTGGCCTCGGCAAGACTCTCGTGAGTGCCGGTGTCGAGCCATGCGAATCCGCGGCCGAGCAACTGGATCTTCAGGCGCTGCCGGGAGAGATAGTGCTGATTGACCGACGTGATCTCCAGCTCGCCGCGGGCCGACGGAGTGATCGTGGCCGCGACATCGACAACGTCAGGCGGATAAAAATAGAGTCCGGTGACGGCATAGTTGCTCTTGGGCACGGCGGGTTTCTCCTCGATGCCGACGCAATTGCCTTCGGAATCGAATTCGGCCACGCCATAGCGCGACGGATCATGGACCTGATAGCCAAACACCGTGGCCTGCCCCTGAGCGGCGGCCTTGACGGCGCTGCGGAGTTTGGGAGTGAAGCCGGCGCCATGAAAGATATTGTCGCCGAGCACCATGCACACAGGGTCGTCGCCGATAAACTCCCGGCCGATTATAAACGCCTGGGCCAGACCTTCGGGACGGGGCTGCTCGGCATACGATATACGCCTGTCTGTTATACAACTCTCCGCGACCCACGAGACAGTACTATCTATAGTAGGGCG
>CAMWSS010000050.1 GCA_947177035.1 uncultured Porphyromonadaceae bacterium
TGCACGGCGCTTGACCGCCCCAGCGTTAACAAATATTGGGGAACGGGGTCTTAGAATTTTGGACTCAATATAATGGCTATACGTTTAATGAGCTACCTACATATCTGCAAAATCGGATAACTGAAACAGAACTGACATTCACTATCATAAATCCAGGTACACCGGATGAGGTGAAGAGAAACATATTCAAGCGTATCAATACAGGTGGATTGTTTTTAACGCTGCAAGAGATCAGGAATGCATTGTATACTGGAAAATCTACAGAATTACTAAACAGGCTGTCGAAAGCGCCAGAGTTCCTTAATGCCACCGCAAACGCCGTTAGTTCAAAACGGATGGAAGACCTGGAGCTGATTTTGCGATGTCTGGCTTTCATGATAAGAAATGAGGAGGCCTATCCCAAAAACAGCAATATGGATGCTTTTCTGTGTGACACCATGCAAATTATAAACGCATATCCCATCTTTGACAATAACGAGATCAAGAAACTCGTACAACGAGGACGTGTCACCATTGAAAGCATCAGGAACAACAGTCTTAAAGAATTGGAACGTTTGTTTGTGAGTGGAATGGAACGGTCATATCAATTGTTTGGCCAGCATTGTTTTAGAAGAAGCTATGGTGATAGCAGACGTTCGCCCATCAACAAAGCATTGTTTGAAATGTGGGGCTCTACTCTTTCGTTGTTGACAGAGGATGAGTTTCTCTCTGTCCGACGTCATGAAAATGAGTTAAAACAAGATTATTATCAACTTCTTGGTGATATAGAATTTCAGAATCTGATATCTCGTGACAGTTGGAAATTCACTTCCGTGCAGAAACGATTTGAAAAAATTCACCAATTAATAGATAAGTATAAGCAAGATGATAACCAATATACAACTGAACGGATTTAAATCTTTTGAGAACGGAGACTTGCATTTAGCTCCTTTTACGCTGCTTACCGGCTTGAATAGCAGTGGAAAAAGCTCTGCCATACAGGCTTTGCTGATGGTTGAGCGAGCAGCGAAAGGAAAAGATTTCTTGCTTGACGAGCATGGCACAGGCAAAGAACTGACAAACATATATAGCTCGGAGTTCAATATCATAGCGTCCGATCAAGCGAGCAAACAACATTATTCGTCAGCTTATGTGTGAATCATAGCAAAGCTTATGTTTTATCAGGGTTGATCCTTGCATATGGCGATCGCGTTTAATCGCATAATTAGCAAGAATCAACCCCGATTTATTTAGCTGCCCAGAAATGTTAACTTGGTGCAGCGGAGTGCTTGGTTGTCGGGTTAGAGGGCGAGAAGCTCGTCGAGTTTGGCGCGGAGGGTTTCGACAGACTGTGCGCCGACGAGGCGAAGGTCGGTCTTCTTGCCGTCTTTGAAGAAGAGGATGGTGGGAATGGACATGATGCGGTATTTCATCGCCAGGTCGTTCTGTTCGTCGATGTTGTATTTGCCGACAACGACACGGCCGTCGTATTCAGCGGCAACGGTGTCGACTGCAGGTCCCATTCCGACACAGGGACCGCACCAGGTTGCCCAGAAGTCAATCATTACGGGTTTGCCGGAGGCGATGATGTCATGTACGTTTTCGTCTGTAAATGTCATGGCTGTAAAAGCGTTGGTTTATGGTTAAACGTTTGAGTGTTTGATGATCTTGAATTCTAAGCCGAGGTCGTCGAGCATGTCGACGAGTTTTTTGTTGATCGGTATGCGGACTCCGGCGTTGAGGGTGACGGCGCGTCCGAGTTTCTGGTCAGAAACGCGCAGGCGGAGTTCGCCGAGGTCTTCGCGCGAGCTGACGGTGTGCTCTCTCAGTAGAGCGCATATGGTGTCGCCTATCCGTTCGGCCGGCAGGTTTATTATTATTCCTTTGATGAATTTGCCTTTGTGGCTGGAAAGCAGCGAGATGTCGGTGATGTTGAAGCGCAGACTCTCTTCGCGGAAGCGGCGCTGGTATCGTCCGGTGACCATTATCTGGGTGCCGGTGACGCCATATCCGTTGTAGCGTGAGAATTGTTCGCCAAACAGCCGCAGTTCGGTTGATCCGGAGATGTCTTCGAGTTTCATGATTCCGAACAGTCCTTTTCGGCCCTGTCGGGTCTGGAAATCAGTGACCATGCCGCCGATGCGCACTTCGGCGCCTTCTTCCACTCCTTCGGCATTTTCAGGCTGGAATTCCTTGATCGGGGTGGCTCCATAGGTCAGATCCATATAATATGGGTCGAGCGGGTGGGCCGAGAGATACATGCCGACAAGTTCGCGTTCGAGCGAGAGGCGTTCGGCATCAGACCACGCAACGGCCGGCTTCACTGGCGGGCGTCCGGCAGTGGCCATGTCGTCGGCGTCGCTGTTGTCGGCTGAGAAGAGGTCGTCAAACAGCGACGCGGCCTGCTGCGCCTTGTCTCGCTGGTATAGTTGTGCGTATCGGATGAGCTGTTCGGTAAACGATTCGTCGCGGTTGTTGCATTCAAAGAAGTCTTCGCGTTTTATCTGGTCGCTGAAGCAGTCGAATGCGCCGGCCTTGGCCAGAGCTTCGATTACGCGCCGGTTGATGCCGCACGAAGTGTCGACCCTCTCCACGAAGTCATAGATCGACTTGAACGGTCCGTTTTCCTGCCGTTCGCTGACGATTCCATCCACGACGGTGACTCCGATGCCCTTGATCGCCGCCAGGCCGAAGCGGATGTTGCCTTTGGAGTCGACGCCGAATCGGCCGATCGATTCGTTGACGTCGGGTCCTTTCACCGCGATTTTCATGGCCTTGCATTCGTCCATGAAGCCGGTGAGTTTGGTGATGTCGCTGAGGTTGCGCGAGAGTGTCGCCGCCATGTATTCGGCCGGGAAGTTGGCTTTCAGATATGCGGTCTGGAAAGCCACCCATGAATAGCATGTGGCATGGCTCTTGTTGAATGCATATGACGCGAACTTCTCCCAGTCTTTCCAGATTTTGTCAAGCACATCGGGGTTGTGGCCGTTGGCCTGTCCGCCCTCCATGAACTTGCCTTTGAGGTGGTTCATCTTGTCGATCAGCTTTTTACCCATCGCTTTTCGGAGGGTGTCGCTCTCGCCTCGGGTGAAGTTTGCCAGCAGTCGGCTCAGGAGCATGACCTGTTCCTGATAGACGGTCACGCCGTAAGTGTCCTTGAGATATTGCTCCATTATGGGAATATCGTAGACAATGGGGCTGCGTCCGTGTTTGCGGTTGATAAAGTCAGGGATATAGTCCATCGGCCCCGGACGATACAGGGCGTTCATGGCGATGAGGTCTTCAAATGTCGAAGGCTGGAGTTCGCGAAGATACTTCTGCATGCC
Organism: uncultured Porphyromonadaceae bacterium; assembly: GCA_947177035.1. Lineage (GTDB taxonomy): Bacteria > Bacteroidota > Bacteroidia > Bacteroidales > Muribaculaceae > UBA3263. The sequence goes on from CAMWSS010000050.1 coordinate 3,306, forward strand.
GGCCGACTCGAACTGGAATGTGCCGGTGGTGCGGCCTTCGCTGTAGAGCTTGTAGGTGGCGGGGTCGTCGATCGGAATGTGGTCGATGTCGATGTCGAGGTTGCGTGTGAGCTTGATGTTTGACAGCGCTTCCTTGATGATCGACAGCGTTTTGAGCCCCAGGAAGTCCATTTTGATCAGGCCGGTGTCTTCGATCACCGATCCTTCATACTGCGTGACCAGCATTTTTGCCTGGGTGTCCTTGTCGTATGCCACGCTGAGCGGCACCCAGTCGCTGACGGCGTCGCGGCAGATAATTACTCCGCAGGCGTGGACTCCGGTTGAGCGCACATTGCCTTCGAGCTGCAGGGCATATTTCAGAGTGGAGCGTATTAGCGGGTTAGGGCTGTTAAGCTCGGGCAGGAATTCCGGCACGTGGTCATAGCAGTTCTTGAGGGTCGGTTTCAGCTCCTTGCCGTTGACTTCGGGCATTCGCTTCGGCACGAGGTTGGCCAGGCGGTTGCTGTCGCTGAGCGGGAGTTTTTCGACGCGGGCCACGTCTTTGATGGCGCTTTTGGCCGCCATGGTGCCATAGGTGATGATGCGCGCCACCTTTTCGGCACCGTATTTTTCGGTGACATAGGCCAGCACGTCGGAGCGTCCGTCGTCGTCGAAGTCAATGTCGATATCAGGCAGCGAGATTCGGTCAGGATTCAGAAAGCGTTCAAACAGCAGGTCATACTTGATCGGGTCTATCTGCGTGATGTCGAGGCAATAGGCCACGGCAGACCCGGCGGCCGAACCACGTCCGGGGCCGATGCTCACGCCGCGTTTGCGTCCGGCTGCGATGAAGTCCTGCACGATCAGGAAGTATCCGGGAAAACCCATGTTCTTGATCGTTTCAAGCTCGAAGTCGATTCGTTCGCGCTGTTCGTCGGTCAGATCCTTTCCCCAGCGGCGATAGGCGCCTTCGTATGTGAGGTGACGGAGGTAGTCGTCATTGTCGGTGAACCCTTCGGGCAGCGGGAAGTTGGGAAGAATCGGCTTGTGGTCGATCGAATATGTCTCTACTTTGTCGAGAATTTCGGCTGTTGAAGCCAGAGCCTCGGGCACGTCGGCAAACAGCTCGTTCATCTCGGCCGTCGTCTTCATCCATTCCTGTTTGGAGTAGAGCATTCGTCCGGGATCGTTCAGGTCCTTGCCGGTGGCCACGCAGATCAGGCGGTCGTGAGCTTCAGCGTCTTCTTCGTTGACGAAGTGCACGTCGTTTGTGGCCACCAGCCTGATTCCGTGTTTGCGGGCCATCTCGATGAGCACGGCGTTGACTTTCTGCTGCATCGGATAGGCGTCGTGGTTGGCGTGAGGCACGGTGGCCTTGTGGCGTTGCAGCTCAAGATAGTAGTCGTCGCCAAACATCTCCTTGTACCAGAGAATCGCTTTTTCAGCTTCGTCGTTTTGTCCGGCGGTGATCAGCCGCGGGATCTCGCCGCCCAGACAGGCGGAGCAGACGATCAGTCCCTCGCGGTGGGCGGCAAGTTCGTGCTTGTCGGTTCGCGGATGCGAGTAAAATCCGTCAGTCCACGCCTGGCTGACGAGTCTGATCAGGTTGTGGTAGCCGGTTTCGTTTTTGGCCAGCACCACCAGATGGCGTCCGGTGTCTTTTTTGTCAGTGTGGGTCTGCAGGCGGTCGTTAGCCACATACATCTCGCATCCGAAAATCGGTTTGAACGGCGGTTCGCCTTTGTCCTTGCGCTTTGAATTGACCTTGTTGACATAGTTGAAAAACTCCTTTATGCCGAACATGTTGCCGTGGTCGGTAAGTGCCAGTCCGGGCATTCCGTCGGCGATTGCCTTGTCGACAAGGGCCGAAACGGAAGCCTGTCCGTCAAGAACCGAATATTGCGTATGGACGTGAAGGTGGACGAAAGGTTGCATATGCACAAAGTTACAGTATTCCGGCCGATTTACCAAACCTCATTTCAGGGATTCGCGATGATCAGGGGATGAAGTTGACGATGGCGTCGGGCGAGAGCGGTTTGGTCTGTCCGCGATAGAGCAAGGTGGCGGGAATGGCGCCCTTGCGGGGGCGGAAGGTGGCTTTGACGAGTTTGCCGTCGCTCCAGTGGATGTCGACTTCATATCCGCCGCGGGCCAGCAGTCCGGTCACGTGGCCTTCGGGCCATGCCGACGGGAGAGCCGGGAGCAGTTCAATCACGTTGCCGTCGTGGCTCTGCATCAGCAGTTCGGCCACTCCGGCAGTGCCGCCGAAGTTGCCGTCGATCTGGAACGGCGGGTGGAGGTCCCAGAGGTTTTCGGCCGTTCCCTGGCTGAGCAGATTGCGGAACAGGGTGTAGGCATGGTCGCCGTCGTGGAGTCTGGCCCAGTGGTTGAGCTTCCAGCCCATTGACCATCCTGTGGCTTCGTCGCCACGCTGGCGCAGGGTCTCGCGGCAGGCATCCATCAGTTCGGGGTTTCTGGTGGGGGTTATCGATGCGCCCGGATGCAGACCGAACAGGTGGTTGGTGTGGCGGTGCTGATCGCCATATTCGTCGATGTCGTTATACCACTCCTGGAGTTGTCCGTATTGTCCGACGCGGTATGGGGTGATGCGGGCGAGTTTCTCGGCCCATTGTTCACGTTTCTGAGAGTCGGTGCCGAGGGTTGTTGCGGCGTCGATGGCGTTTTGCAGGATTTCACGTGTCACGGCATTGGCGTATGTGGCGCCGATGTCGATCGGGCCGTGTTCGGGCGAATATGACGGTGCCGATGTCAGGGTTCCGTCGGGCAGCTCATAGAGCAGATCGGAGCAGAAGTCGGCGCTTTGGCTGATCATGTCGTATCCGACGCTGCTGAGCCATTCTTTGTCGCGCGAGAAGAGGAAATAGTCCCACATCTGAGTGGCGAGCCACGGTCCGGCAGTCGGGTTGTAGTTCCAGGTCATGTCGGAGGAATTGAGCGGAGCCGAGAATCCGAAGATGTTGGCCGAGATGGAGGCGGTCCATCCGCGGGCGCCGAAGAATTCGCGGGCTGTGACTGTGCCAGGAGCCACGAGCGAGCGCACATAGTCCACGTATGGCTCGAAACATTCCAGCAGGTTGGTCGACGTGGCCGGCCAGTAGTTCATCTGGACGTTGATGTTGTTGTGGTAATCGACGTGCCATGGACCGTCGACGTTGTTGTGCCAGAGTCCTTGCAGGTTTGCCGGCATGGAGCCGGGTCTTGACGATGCGATCAGCAGGTAGCGTCCGAAGTTGAAGTATAGTTCTTCCAGTGCGGGGTCAGAGGCTCCGGCGCGATAGTCGGCGAGACGGACCGGGGTCGGTTTCTGCGCGGTCGCTGCGGGAGATTGGCCGATTGAGAGGCTGACGCGGTCGTAAAGGGCTTTATAGTCGGCTTTGTGGGCGCTGAGCAGGGCTTCGGCGCTTTTCTGCGAGGCTTTGACGGCGCGGTCCTTGACCTTTGGGGCGGGGTCGGATCCGACATAGGCTTTCGGGTCTTTCGGGTCGGGCCGGAGGTTCAGGCGGTAGTCTGTCGCGGCGCTTGCCATGAACATTGCGTCAGGGGCGCCGGTCACTGTGATGGTGCGCGAGACGGGGTCGGCCTTTGCCGATCCTTTGCCGTTGATTCTGGGGACGACACACAAAGCCCAGCGCATGCCGTTGTCGGCCAGGTGTCCTTCATAGAGCAGGCCGCAGTCGCCGACTCGTGTCACTTTGTCGACCGGCTGTGGCGACTCGAATCCGAATGTCAGTGTCTGGGGCGTTTTCCCGTCGGCGGTCTGATAGCGCCACATCATCACGGAGTCGGGTGCCGAAGCCATATAGGTGCGCACATAGTCTGTTTTTCCGGAGCGGAAGCTGACTGTTGCAATGGCGTTGTCGACGTCGAGCGAGCGCCTGTAGCCGCTGACGCCTGATTCGTCGGTTCCGGTTGCCACTGAGGCTTCGCCGAGCACTGTGAATGTGCCGAACGTGCTGCCGTCTTCATATCCGATGTTGCCTACAAAGTGTTTGGCCAGCAGATTGTAGGCGTCGTTGTTGCGGCCTTCGGTCAGCAGGGCGTTGATGCGGTCTGTGACTGAGTCGGGCACCTGGTTGTTCATGGCCCAGTAGGCTTCGGCTCCTGTGCCTGGGCCTCCGTGCCACAGTGTCTTTTCGTTGAGTATGAGTCTGTCGCGGTTTACAGAGCCGAGCACAGAAGCGCCAAATGCGCCGTTGCCGATGGGGAGCGACAGGCGCTCCCATTCGTTGGTTGCGGCAGCGCCTCCGTCGGAGGCCCGCCAGGCGGGCTCTGTTGTCGATGAAATCGGGGTGTCAAACCAGATTACGTTGTCGGCGGTTGTTGTGGCCGTGGCGCTGATTGAACAGGCCATTGCGGCAAAAATCGTCGGGACAAGATGTTTTGTCATGGATATTTGGAAATGAGATTGTTATCTGTGGGTCGTTTTATACGGAGACTCGTGCGAACGGCACGGCGTCGATCGGGCAGAATTCGCCCTGGCGATATTTGAACAGTGCAGCTGTGGCGATCATCGCGGCATTGTCGGTGGTGAATTTGCGCTGCGGGATAAATGCTTCGATGCCGCGGTCGGCACAGAATCGCTCCACGGCCGCGCGGACGCCGCTGTTGGCGCTCACTCCGCCGCCGATGGTCACGCGGGTCGCGCCGGTCTGCCGCACCGCCATTTCGAGTTTGTCGAGCAGGATTTCGATGATGGTGTGTTGCAGCGACGCTGCCAGATCGGGCAGGTTGGCGGCAATGAATTCCGGGTCGGATTTCAGCCCGTCGCGCACGGTGTAGAGAAAGCTCGTCTTCAGTCCGCTGAAACTGTAGTCGAGTCCCGGTATGCGTGGTTTGGAGAAATGGAATTTCAGCGGATCGCCCTGGGCGGCGAGCCGGTCGATGTGTGGCCCTCCGGGATACGGCAGCCCCATTACTTTGGCGCATTTGTCGAACGCTTCGCCGGCGGCGTCGTCGATCGTGCGTCCGAGAATCTCCATGTCGTCGGCCGATTTCACCCAGATCAACTGAGAGTTGCCGCCTGAGATGAGCAGCGAGAGAAACGGAAATTCAGGCACCCGTTCGTCGGCGCTTTCGCGCACGAAGTGACAGAGCACGTGACCGTGGAGATGGTTGACGTCGATCAGCGGCACTCCGAGGCCAGAGGCCAGACCTTTGGCGAACGATGTGCCCACGAGCAGAGAGCCGAGCAGTCCCGGGCCTCGGGTAAATGCGATTGCCGAAATTTCAGATTTGTCAACTCCGGCGCGGCGCAGAGCAGTGTCGACGACCGGCACTATGTTCTGCTGGTGTGCGCGCGATGCCAGTTCGGGCACCACCCCGCCATATTCCTCATGTACGCTTTGCGACGCTATGACGTTGCTGCGGAGCACGCCGTCGACTGTCACCGCCGCCGATGTGTCGTCGCAGCTTGATTCTATTGCAAGGATTACTATCGGTTTTTCCATGTGTGGGAGAATTCTCAATGTGTTGTCAGAATGCGTATCCTATGCCCAGTGTGACCAGTGCTGAGTCGAAGTTTTTGGCATAGGAATATTTGCCTTCGGCGAAAAGTTTCAGTCCGAGCATTGCAGAAGGTTTCCATTCCAGGCCGCCGCCCACGTTGAAGCCGAGCCTGTCGATGCGTTGCGGGCTGTTGTCGCTCTTGACGGTGTTGAAGCGCGACACGCTCACGCCAGCCAGCGGATATACGCGGAACCGGGTGCCGGCGATGGCCCAGGGCGACTGCACGTCGATGTTGAAGCGGAATGCGTCTGTGTTGCCCTGCTTGAACTGGTAGGTGAATGACGGGACAACGCGCAGGTGGCTGATCGGCTGCAGTCCGAAAAATATTCCTGCCACCGGGGCGGTCTGGCCGGTGGATATGCCGCCGATGATGCCCGCCGTCTTTTCAGCGGCCTGGGCTGGCCATGTCGCACCGAGTGCCACGGTCGCGGCCAGAGCAACTTTTATGATCGTTTTTTTCATCCGTTTTTTGTTTTGAACCGCAAATTTAGCAAAAAAAATCGAGATTCTCCATTGGCTTTTTGTTTTGTTTTCGTTTGATGGACAAGATGATCGAAGTGGGTTAATGTTTGTGAAATAAATTAGCTGAAAGTTAAAATATGTTATTGTTTTATTGCCTTCGGCGGCCTTGTATACATTATATCGATAATAATTACTAACTTTGCAGTAACATCAGCAACGGAGGGGGCGCAAGTCCTCTCCGGCTTTTTTAGGTATCGCAACAGATCAACACGATGATAGACAAATCAATTGTGAGGCAGCTGGCGGAAGAAGCCATAGCCTCGACCGACCTTTTCATAGTGGACGTGACCGTGAGCGCCGCCAACGAGATTGTGGTGGAGCTTGACTCTCCAGGATATATGGACGTCGACACCTGCGGCGAGATAGCCCGGGCTATAGAAAGCAAACTCGACCGCGATGTCGAGGATTATGAGCTGGAAGTCGGGTCGGCCGGCCTGACTTCTCCGTTCAAGGTGAAAGGCCAGTATCTGAAGAATATCGGCAATGAGGTCGAAGTGCTGACCTGCTCTGGCCGCAAATTCACCGGAGTGCTGTCCGGAGTGACCGACGAGGGCTTCACCGTGGAAGTGTCGCGCAAAGTCAGACCCGAGGGAGCCAAGCGCCCGGTGATTGTGAGCGAGCCTGAAACCATGGCGTTTTCCGACGTCAAACAAGTCAAATATGTAATAAACTTCAAATAAAGAAAATCTATCCCCACATGGCAAAAAAAGCGGAAACACCCAACATGGTTGAGCGTTTCGATGAGTTCAAGGAATACAAACACATCGACAAAACCACGATGGTAAGCGTTCTGGAAGACAGTTTCCGGAACGTGCTCGCCAAAATGTTCGGCACAGATGAAAATCTCGACGTTATCATGAATCCCGACAAAGGTGACGTGCAGATATTTCAAAATCTGGAAGTCGTGCCCGACGGCGAGGTAACCAATCCAAATCTGCAGATTTCGCTCTCGGATGCCCGTGCCGACAATGACCCCGAAGCGGAGATCGGCGAGGAACACACCAAAGAGATTATCTTTGCGGATTTTGGCCGCCGTGCCATCCTGAACCTGCGCCAGACCCTGCAGAGCAAGATTCTCGATTTGCAGAAAGAAGCTGTCTACACCAAGTTCAAGGAGATAGAAGGCGAACTTATCACTGCGGAGGTATATCAGACCTGGAGCAAGGAGATCCTGCTGCTCGACGAGGAGAAAAATGAACTGATCCTGCCCAAGAGCGAGTCTATTCCCGGCGACTTCTTCCGCAAGGGCGAGATGGTGCGTGCCGTCATTGCCAGCGTGGACAATAAGAACAATAATCCTAAAATCACGGTGAGCCGCACGTCCGAAAAGTTCCTGCGCGCTTTGTTTGAACTGGAAGTTCCCGAAATTCACGACGGTCTCATCAACATAAGGGCCGTGGCCCGCATTCCCGGCGAGCGCGCCAAAATCGCGGTGGAGAGCTATGACGACCGTATCGACCCGGTCGGAGCCTGCGTCGGCGTGAAGGGCAGCCGCATCCACGGCATTGTCCGCGAGCTGCGCAATGAAAACATCGACGTTATTCCGTGGACGTCCAACTCATCGCTGCTGATCCAGCGTGCTCTGTCGCCTGCCAAGGTGTCGACAGTCAACGTTGACGAAGAGTCACACAAGGCTGAAGTGTTCCTGCGCCCCGAAGAAGTGTCGCTCGCGATCGGCAAGGGCGGAGCCAACATCAAGCTTGCGTCAATGCTGACCGGCTATGAGATCGATGTGTATCGTGAAACCGGCGAAGCCGACAATGACGACATCTATCTTGACGAATTTAAGGACGAGATCGACGAATGGATCATCGAATCGCTCAAGAATATCGGCCTGACAACTGCGAAAGCGGTGCTCGAAATGCAGCCCGAGATACTGATCGAGAAAGCCGACCTTGAGGCAGAGACGGTTGACCATGTGCTCGAAATTCTCAAATCGGAATTTGAGGAAGAACCTGCTGAATCCGAAGACGAGAACCCCGCCACCGAAGAATAAAGAATCAACAACAACAGAAAAACGACGACTAATCCTCAACGCAATATATGTCCAAGACAAAACTTATCTTAATTGCAAGAAAACTCAACGTGGGGCTCAACACGGTGACCGATTTTCTGCGCAAAAAAAACATAGAAGTAGAAGAAAACAACCCCAACTTTCGTGTTGAGGAGACAGTCCGTGATCTTCTGGTAAAAGAATTTGGCGGCGGCAAGAACATCTCGTTCGACGCGCCGAATGTCACAGTGGCCAAGGACGCTCCTGTGAAAGTGCTCAAGACGCAAGGCGGACAGGCTGCCAAGAAGCCGGAGCTTCACAACCCCGCAGAGCGCGTGGTGCCGAAAGTGATCGGCAAGATCGAACTTGACCGAAATGGTCAGCCTGTGCGCCCGAAGCCGGCCGAGAAGCCCGTGGCTGAGAAACCGGTGGAGAAGCCTGTTGAAAAGCCGGCGGAGCCTGTTGTGGTTGAAAAGCCGGTCGAAAAACCGGCCGAGAAGCCCGTGGTTGAGAAACCGGTGGAGAAACCCGCTGAAAAGCC
>CAMWSS010000051.1 GCA_947177035.1 uncultured Porphyromonadaceae bacterium
TTGTCGACTGCAACGCCGGAGACCACGGCAAGGCTTTCGCCACCAACTTCAACCCGGAAATCAACATCCGCGAGATCACTCAGAACGGACGTTTCTGGCAGGACGGCAAGTGGGTGACCACAGGTCCGCTGGAAATCCACGGCCCGTTGACATATCCGCGCATCGGCCAGCGCGAAAGCTATCTGCTTTATCACGAAGAGCTGGAGAGCCTTGTGCTCAACTATCCAACCATCAAGCGCGCCCGCTTCTGGATGACATTCGGTCAGGAATATCTCACCCATCTGCGTGTGATCCAGAATATCGGCATGGCCCGCATCGACGAAGTTGAATACAACGGACAGAAAATAGTTCCGCTCCAGTTCCTCAAGGCCGTGCTGCCCAACCCGCAGGATCTCGGCGAAAACTACCACGGAGAAACTTCAATCGGCTGCCGCATCTCAGGCAAAGACAAAGATGGCAAGCCGCTCACATATTACATCTACAACAACTGTTCGCATGAAGCCGCCTATAAGGAAACCGGCATGCAGGCAGTGAGCTATACCACCGGCGTGCCCGCAATGGTCGGAGCAATGATGTTCCTCACCGACAAGTGGGTCAAGCCCGGAGTGCACAACGTCGAGGAGTTCGATCCCGATCCGTTCCTCGAGCAGCTTGCCGCCAACGGTCTTCCTTGGGAAGAAGTTGTCGGTGGAGACCTTGAAGTCGACAAACTTTGAAAATTAAAAACTTACCAACCAATCTCATTCTATCATGAATAAACCCTACGTACTGGGCATTGACATAGGCGGAACAAACACCGTGTTCGGCATTGTCGACGCCCGAGGCACTGTCATCGCCTCCGGTTCTATCAAGACCAAAAAACACGAAAAATTCGCCGATTATATTGACGAACTTTATCAGGAAGCTACCAAACTGCTTGTGGCCCGCGACGCTGTCGGCAAGGTGGCTGGAATCGGAGTCGGCGCGCCGAATGCCAATTACTACACTGGCAACATCGAAGACGCCGCCAACCTCCAGTGGAAAGGCAATCTGCCGCTCGGCGCCATGCTTGAAGAGCGCTTCGGTGTCCCCGTGGCCGTTACCAACGACGCCAATGCCGCCGCTATCGGCGAAATGACCTATGGCGCGGCACGCGGCATGAAAGACTTCATCATGATAACACTCGGCACCGGTGTCGGTTCGGGCGTTGTCTGCGGCGGAAACCTCATCTATGGATGTGACGGTCTGGCCGGTGAACTCGGCCACGTGATCGCACGCAGAGGCGGACGCCCCTGCGGATGCGGACGCCGCGGTTGCCTCGAAACCTACTGCTCGGCCACGGGTGTGGTTCGCTCGGCTCTCGAATTCCTTGATGCTCAGCCCGACATCCCCTCGATCATGCGCAGCATACCATCCGATGAGCTTACCTCAAAAGATGTCTATGACGCAGCCAAGGCCGGCGACGAGATCGCTCTCAACGTGTTTAAATTCACAGGACGCATTCTCGGCGAAATGCTGGCCGATTTCGCAGCCTTCACTTCTCCTGAAGCCTTCATCCTCTTCGGTGGTCTGGCCAAGAGCGGAAAACTGCTCATGGATCCGCTCCGCGAGTCGTTTGAAAACAATCTGCTCAACTACCAGAAAGGAAAAATCAAGATTCTGGCATCTGAGCTGAAGGAAGCCGATGCGGCAGTGCTGGGCGCCAGCGCTCTCGGCTGGGAAGCGAAATCCATACTCAACAAATAATAAAAAACGCCGCGCGTCTCCCCAATCGGAATGCGCAGACACAAAAGATCACACCGCCACGGCCGGATCCTCATGCCGGGGTTCGTCCTGGCGGGTGTGTTTTTATTGAAGAAATGACGGAAAGAGACTCGGATTTTATCGACATTCATTCACAGGCGGCATCGCCACGGACTGACACTGAACGCGAAATCGAAAAAGCGCTCAGGCCGTCAGCATTCGACGCGTTCAGCGGACAGGAAAAAATTGTCGAAAACCTCAAAGTCTTTGTCATGGCTGCAAGAATGCGCGGCGAGGCTCTGGACCACACGCTGCTCCACGGCCCACCCGGACTTGGCAAGACAACCCTCAGCGGAATAATTGCCAATGAACTCGGTGTGGGCATGAAGGTCACCTCAGGTCCGGTGCTTGACAAGCCAGGAGACCTGGCCGGAATTCTAACGTCGCTGGAACCGAACGACGTGTTGTTCATCGACGAGATCCATCGCCTCAGTCCGGTGGTCGAAGAGTATCTCTACTCGGCCATGGAGGACTATAAGATCGACATCATGATCGACAAAGGCCCGGGGGCGCGCTCCGTGCAGCTTTCACTCGAACCGTTCACTCTGGTGGGCGCCACCACACGCTCCGGATTGCTCACAGCCCCGCTGCGCGCACGCTTCGGAATCAACTTCCATCTGGAATACTATGACCACGAAGTGCTCGAGCGCATAATCCTGCGTTCGGCCGGACTGCTCGGAGTGGGATGTTCGGCCGAGGCCGCGCGCGAAATCGCGCTTCGAAGCCGAGGCACTCCGCGCATCGCCAACGCTCTGTTGCGCCGTGTGCGCGACTTCGCTCAGGTCAAAGGTTCGGGCAGTATCGACACCGCCATTGCGCGATATGCCCTTGAGGCGCTCAACATCGACCGCTATGGCCTTGACGAGATCGACAACAAATTGTTGCGGACGATAATCGACAAATTCGGAGGTGGCCCTGTCGGGCTGACCACTATCGCCACGGCCATCGGCGAAGACCCCGGCACGGTGGAGGAAGTCTATGAACCATTCCTCATCAAGGAGGGTTTCATCAAACGCACTCCACGCGGACGCGAAGTCACCCCGATGGCATTCAGCCACCTCGGGCGCACCCCGCTCAACCGCGACCTAACCCTTTTCCCCGACGAATGAGCCTATGGCCGGAGCAGTGAAATCGTTGGCCAAGGACACCGTGATCTATGGCCTCAGTTCCATAGTGGGCCGCTTTCTCAATTGGCTCCTGGTGCCGCTTTACACCCAGATGCTCGCCACCGGCGAGTATGGCATCGTGACCAACGTCTATTCCTATGTGGCGCTGGTGCTTGTGATCCTCACTTATGGCATGGAAACCGGTTTTTTCCGCTTTATAAACCATGAGAAGTGCAAGGATCCGATGGAAGTCTATTCCACGACAATGATATCCATCGCGTCCACCTCGCTGGCCTTTATCGCGCTGATTTTCTGCTTCCTCGGGCCAATAAGTTCGGCCATGGGGTGCGGAGACCATCCGGCCTATGTGTGGATGATCGCCGTGGCAGTGGCCGTCGACGCCTTCACGGCCATTCCGTTCAGCTATCTGCGTTACCGCAAGCGTCCGGTGCGGTTCGCCATGCTGCGCTGCATCAATATCGGGCTCAATATCGGACTCAACCTCTTCTTCTTCCTCGTCATATTCGACCCGGCTGTCGGGGTGGGCTACATATTCTTCGCCAACCTCATCAGCTCGCTGCTGATGCTGCCGCTGCTGTGGTCGGAACTCACCGGCTTCCGCTGGCGTTTCAACCGTCAGCTGCTGCGCCGGATGCTGGCCTATTCGCTGCCGCTGCTTGTGCTTGGCATCGCAGGCCAGATGAACCAGAATCTCGACAAGATTCTCTATCCCTATCTGGTGCCTGGCCCGGAGGGAATGTCGCAGCTCGGCATATATGGCGGATGCTGCAAAGTCGCTCTGGTGATGATGATGTTCACCCAGGCCTTCCGCTTTGCCTACGAACCGTTTATCTTCGCCCGCAACCGCGACCAGGGCAATGACAAGCTTGCGGCCTATAGTGAGGCGATGAAATATTTCGTCATTTTCGCTCTGCTGATCTTCCTGGGGGTGATGTTCTATCTCGATCTGCTCCGCCACTTCATCAGCCCTGGTTATTGGAGCGGTCTGCGCGTGGTGCCGGTCATCATGATCGCCGACATATGCTTCGGCGTGTTCTTCAACCTCTCGCTCTGGTATAAACTCACCGACAAGACCATCTGGGGCACATGGTTCTCTCTGATCGGTCTGGTCATCACCGTCGCGCTCAACGTGTTGCTTGTGCCGCGCTTCGGCTATATGGGCTGCGCGTGGACATCGCTGGCATGCTATGGCACCATGATGCTGGTGAGCTACTTTGTCGGGCGCGCCAACCATCCGCTGCGTTATCCGGTGAAACGAATCGGAGCATACTTCCTGCTGGCCATGGCGCTGTGGTGGCTCGGCTCGATGGTTTCCACCGGCTCGTCATGGCTTGATATGGCCGCGCGCACACCTTTGTTGCTCATCTATGCGGGCGCGGTGCTGAAATTTGAAAAAATCCCCATGATTCACCGATGAAGATTGCAATCATAAGCACGTCAGCCACTATCGGAGGCGCGGCAATCGCCTCGTCGCGTCTGGCCGATGCGTTGTCGCGCCAGGGTCAAGAGGTTGCCATGATCACTCTCGACGGACGGAGCCGCCTGCCGTTTCTGGCCGAACGGGCCGAGATATTTGCCCGTAACGGACTGAGCCGCACAAATCTTTTTAAGGTGTCGACGGCGGCTTTCGGCCTGCCGGTGGCGTCGCTGCCTGAGGTGAGGGAGGCCGATGCGGTGTTGCTCGGATGGTTCAATCAGGGATTGCTGTCGCTCGGCGGACTGGCATCGCTCGGCAAACCGATCGTCTGGACCATGCACGACATGTGGGCATTTACCGGCATCTGCCATCATTCGCTCGGATGCGAAGGCTTCAAGGCCGAGTGCGGACGCTGCCGTTTCATCCGTCGCCCTTTGCGCCGGCAGTCAGATATGTCGCACTCTGTCTGGCGGAAAAAAAACAGAATCTATCGGTCGTTGCCGATTCATTTCGTCGCTGTGAGCCGATGGCTGGCCGAGAAGGCACGCTCGTCGAGCCTGCTGCGCGGCTGTCCGGTCAGCATCATCCCCAATCCACACCCGATCTCCGACTACACTCCCCGGCGTGGGCGCGAAAACCTGATCGTTATGGGTGCGGCCCGACTCGATGATCCGATAAAGGGCATCGACTCTGCGGTTACGGCGCTGAATGCCGTCCATGACCACATTCCTGATGCCAAGGTCGAATTCTTTGGCCGCATACGCAATGCCAGAGTGCTCAGCCGGCTCAGAATGCCTTACTCACTGGCCGGCATGCTGGGAAATGAAGCTCTCAAGGATCTTTATGGACGCGCCTCGGTGGTGCTCTCGTCTTCGGGCTTCGAGACTTCGGGCAACACGCTCATCGAGGGAATGGCCTGTGGCGCCGTGCCTGTGTCGTTCGACCGCGGCGGACAGACCGATATAATCGACCACCTGTCGACCGGTTATCTTGCATCGTGCGGTGACACCGACGACCTTGCACGCGGAATCCGCTGGGCATTGAAAACTGAATCAGATCCGCAGTTGCTGCATGATGCTGCCGAATCGCGTTTCGGCGCAGATGCTGTGGCTGCCCGTTACATAGATTTAATCAACTCATTATGAACTCACTGTTATTGTCATTGGCGCTGGCTGTCACTCCGGCGCCGCAGGCGGTTGACATGGCCGCCGGAGAATGCCGCCTCGCCACGGTCCCGTCGCTTTCAATCGCGGGTGCAGAGCAGGCCGATTCGCTTCGTCTGGCACGCTATGCGTCGGAACACGGATTTTCCGTTCCGCGAGGCAAGTCCAAGACCAACATCAGAATGGTCGTATCGGAGAATGCCGCACCGGCCGAAGGTTATAAAATGACTGTCGGAAAGAAATTTATTGAAATTTCGGCAGCCGACGGTGCCGGTCTGTTCTATGGCCTGCAGGCTCTGATGGATCTGCGCGACGAGCATGCCGACGGGCGCATTCCCTGCATGACCGTCACCGACTATCCGCGCATGCCTTATCGCGGAATGATGCTTGACGTGAGCCGCCATTACCGCTCCAAAGATTTTATCCTCAAACAGATCCGCGCCATGGAGCGCCTGAATCTCAACCGTCTGCACCTGCACCTGACCGATGCCGCCGGATGGCGTATAGAGTCAGAGCGTTATCCGCGCCTCAACACCGTGGCTTCATTTCGTCCTGACTCCACATGGAAGGAGTGGAACGCCAACGGCAATCAATACGGCGGCACTCACGGCGGCTTCCTCTCAAAGGAAGAACTGCGCGAGATTGTGGACTATGCCGCCGACCGCTTTATCACGGTGGTGCCCGAAGTGGAAATGCCCTCACACTCCGAGGAGGTGCTGGCCGCATATCCGCTGCTCAGCTGCAACAAGACCGGCCGCGGCAACTCCAACTTCTGCGCTTCCTCCGAAGCCACTTTTGAATTTTTGCGCGGAGTGCTTGACGAAGTGATGGAAATTTTCCCGTCAGAGCAGATCCACATCGGCGGCGACGAAGCTCCAAAGGGCCAGTGGCTCGGATGTCCCGACTGCCGCGCGCTGATGGATTCACTCGGATACGATTCGCCTGACTATCTGCAGAGCCGCCTGATCAGGCGCATGGAAGAATATCTGGCTTCTCGCGGCCGCCGTGCCATCGTGTGGGACGACGCGCTCGAGGGCGATGGCCCGACTGACAACGCCACCGTGATGTCATGGCGCGGAACGGAGCCTTCATCCGTGTCGCTGCCGGTGATAATGTCGCCGGGACGCTTCTGCTATCTTGACTCATATCAGGATGCACCCTCCACCCAGCCCGAGGCTATCGGCGGATACACCCCGATCGAATTCGTCTATCGTTACGAACCGGACACGGCCGCGGTCGGTCTGCAGGGCAACCTCTGGTGCGAATATATTCCCTCTGATTCCCATGCCGAATATATGCTCTATCCGCGTATGCTCGCCATTGCCGAAAACGCGTGGACAGAGCCGCGGCGCAAGGACTATGCCGACTTCAGGCAGCGGGCTTTGAAAGAGTCGGAACGCATGCGCTCCGAAGGCTTCACCGTGTTTGACCTGACAACCGAGAAGGGCAATCGGCCGGAGGCACTCGAGCCTGTCGAGCATCTTGCGCGCGGCTGCGAGGTGACCTATCTCCAGCCTTATTGGCAGAATTATCCTGCGTCAGGACCACAGACTCTTGTCGACGGCGTCTGTGGCGGATGGAACTACAGCGACCGGCTCTGGCAGGGTTTCGCCCAGTCCACTCCCGAGCGTGTCGATGTGATCATAGACCTTGGTGCCGAAAAGCCTGTAAGCTCTGTCGGCGCGACCTTCATGCAGATCTGTCAGCCCGATGTGTGGATGCCCGAACGCGTCGAGATATATGCAGGCAACGATCCCGAAAATCTTGTCATGCTTCGTGAGATTGACCGCGTGCGCACGCCCGACACGGCCGTTTCGTTTGAAACTTTCGGATGGGAAGGCAATGTCACCGCACGCTATGTGCGCTATCGCGCCACTGCTCCCTCTGGCGGAGTTCTCTTCACTGACGAAATCGTGGTGAAATGAACCTCCTGTCGTCGGATTGCGTTATGTTATAAAATCTCTTAGCAAATGAAACACTTCAGTTCTCTGATCGCATCAGCTGCGATTGTCGCCGCAATGGCTTCATGTGAATCCCCGTCGCGCCTGGCCTCTCACCTCGAAGGCGAATGGTCGGGTTCTCCCGAACGTATCACCGACACCAACCTCAGCTACCTGAGCATGACTCCGGCCTATGAATTCGTGCGCAATGACGGCGCTGACGCCGACCGTTCGGCTGGAAAAGTGACTCTGACAGCGCAGATCGACACTTCGATGCCTGCCGACGGATTTCCCGTCGACTCGCTCGGCGAAGTGCCTGTCAGCTTCAGCGTTGCCGCTGTGGTGACGGTCCACGGCACGTGGAAGGCCGTCGATGATGACGAAGTGCTCGTCAGGTTCTCGACATCTGATATGCTCACGTCTGTAGACTCGAAAGCTGTCTGCGAGTACACCTCGCCGATGAGCGCCGCCGATAGGCCGCAGACTGTCGAGCTGCCATCGCCGGTGCTCGAATCGATAGGCCGTCAGATCACCACATCGATGACTCACTATGTGGCCAATATATCGAAACTTGACGACATCGAGATCAGAAACAACTTCATGAAATTTGAGATCGGCAAGAAAGACTTCACTTTCACACGTCTCTGACGCGTCGTTGGCCGACAGACAAACTGACAAACGCCATCGGATTCCTCACGAGTCCGATGGCGTTCTTAATGTGAAAATAATACTACATATAGCTGCCCGTGCGGGCTACACAAAAAAAGGGTAAGCGATCTACATCGCACCGCTACGACCCGATACCGTTGCTTCGATCAAGACCTGGCGGAGTTCTCGGGGAGCTGGTCGTGTAGGACTTACCCGAGTGCAAAGGTAGAAACTTTTTCCCGTATCTACAAATTTTTCCGGCTAAATTTTCAGAGGGCACATCATCGTCTTGGCATAACGGAAAAGAATTCCTATCTTTGCGAATTAAAAAAAGAAAATGCGTTTAGTAATCCAACGTGTCACCAGTGCTTCGGTGTCGGTCGGCGGAGTAATGCACTCCTCAATCGGCCGAGGGCTTCTGGTTCTGGCAGGAATAGAAAAAGGCGACACCGCCGACGATGTTGAATGGCTGGCATCGAAGACCGCCGCTCTCCGTATCTTCAACGACGAAAACGGAGTGATGAACCGCTCTGTCGCCGACTCTGGCGGCGAGATGCTTGTGGTCAGTCAGTTCACTCTGACGGCATCCACGCGTAAAGGCAACCGCCCCAGCTATATACGTGCCGCCGGACATGAACTTGCCGTGCCGCTCTATGAAGCGTATTGTCGCCGAGTGTCGGAACTGACAGGCCGTCAGGCGGCGCGCGGAGTTTTTGGCGCCGATATGCAGATAGAGCTTGTCAACGACGGCCCTGTCACTATCATAATAGACTCCAGGCTGAAAGAATGATCTGATAATCAGCATTGAGATTCACTTAAAGCGCGCCTTTGAAAAAATGGAGCGTTTTTTACCGGGATTTCTTTCGGCGGGTCGGGATTTTTCCGTATCTTTGTGAGCAATAAACTATACATAACTCATACAAACACAAGTCCAATCATGAAAGACCTGAACAATATTGTCGAGCAATTTGACATCCGTGGCACAGTAAGCGAAATCAAGCCTCTTGGCAACGGACTGATCAATGATACCTATATTGTCCGCACCGCAGGCGAGGACACTCCTGACTACGTGCTTCAGCGCATCAACCATCACATTTTCACTAATGTGGAGGTGCTTCAGCACAATATTCAGGCCGTGACATCACACATCCGTCGCAAACTTGAGGCCGCCGGTGAGGATGATCTCGGACGCAAAGTGCTTGAATTCGTCACTATCAAAGATGGCGGAAAGACATTCTACTTCGACGGCGAAAGCTACTGGCGTGTCATGGTCTTCATTCCACGGGCGAAAACATTCGAGGCCGTGAATCCGGAAAGCAGCCGCGCCGCAGGCAAGGCATTCGGCCGCTTCCAGGCAATGCTTGTCGATATCGACGAAAAACTCGAAGAAACAATCCCCGACTTCCACAACATGGAACTGCGTCTGCGCCAGCTGCGTGAAGCTGTGGCTGCCGATCCCAAAGGCCGTGTGAAGGAAGTGCAGCCCCTGCTTGACGAGCTTGAAAAGAGAGCGGACGAAATGTGTAAGGCCGAGCGTCTGCACCGCGAGGGCAAACTGCCCAAACGCATCTGCCACTGCGACACCAAGGTCAACAACATGATGTTTGACGAGGATGGCTCGAAAGTGCTCTGCGTTATCGACCTTGACACCGTCATGCCGAGCTTTATCTTCAGCGACTTCGGCGACTTCATGCGCACCGGCGCAAACACCGGTCTGGAAGACGACAAGAACCTCGACAACGTTGAATTCAACATGGACATATTCCGGGCATTCACTGAGGGCTACCTCTCGACTGCCAGAGAATTCCTGCTGCCGATTGAGATCGAGAATCTGCCTTATGCCGCAGCTCTCTTCCCCTACATGCAGACTGTGCGCTTCCTCGCTGACTATATCAACGGCGACACATACTACAAAATACAGTATCCCGAACATAATCTCGTGCGCTCCAACGCTCAGTTCAAGCTCCTGCAGAGCGTCGAGGCCCACACTCCCGAAATGAAGGCTTTCATTGCCGAACAGATCAAATAAACGAAATCCAATATCTACAATTACTATAATCAATAAATGGAAATTTCAGGTAAAATCATCGCCGCACTTCCCGAGCAGGGCGGCACCTCACGCACAGGAAACCCCTGGAAGAAGCGTGAATATGTGCTCGAAACACAGGAAACATATCCGCGAAAAGTGGCTTTCTCGCTTTTCGGTGACCGTGTGGACCAATATCCCGTGGCTATCGGTGAAACCGTAACCGTTTCGTTCGATATCGAGAGCCGCGAATATAACGGTCGCTGGTACACCGATATCCGCGCATGGAAAGTCGACAAAGGCGTGCAGCCCGCAGCTGGCGCTCCTCTGCCTCCGCCCGCCTCTGTATCGCCCGCCGACTTCCCGGCTGCACCGGCCGATCTCACTCCCGCAGGCGGAGCCGACGATCTGCCATTCTGAGCATAAACAAAAAAAACACCACATGCCGCAACGCCGCTTCTGACATGGCTGCAATCCCTGGAAGAAGCGATCGTTGGGGCATGATTGCAATATCCCACAATAATCATTGACAAGTGAATCATTTTGATTTTCTTAGAGTGGCTGCCGTCGTGCCGCGTGTCAACGTGGCTGACTGTGAAGCCAATGCCACTGCCATCATTGAGCAATGTGGCCGGCTGGCCGGGCGCGCGGTGCGTCTGGCTGTGTTTCCAGAACTTAGCATCACGTCATATACCGTCGGGGATCTGCTGCACTCCCGCACGCTGCTCGACAGTGCCTATGCCGAACTTCACCGCATTGCCGCCGAGACGGCATCAATGCCTATAGTGGCGGTGGTGGGTGTGCCGATCAACATGAATTCAACGGTTGTCAATTGCGCCGCCGTTATTTCATCGGGCCGCATACACGCCGTTGTCGGCAAGACGTATCTGCCTAACTATAATGAATTTTATGAAAACCGCTGGTTCACTCCGGCAGAATCCAATTCGACCATCTTTGTGGTTGACGGAGTGCGTTTCGCTGTGGAGATATGTGAAGATCTCTGGGCGCCGATCGCACCCTCGACGCATCTGGCGCTGGCCGGGGCCGAGGTGCTTCTGAATCTGTCGGCGTCGGACGAGATTGGCGGCAAGCAGGCAACTCTTTAAAATCTGATCAAGGCACAGAG
>CAMWSS010000052.1 GCA_947177035.1 uncultured Porphyromonadaceae bacterium
AAAGCCGCTGGACATTGATGCCTTCTCCTTCGCAGAAGCGGTTCAGGGCAATCATTCCTTCGTGCTCACAGTGATGTTTATAGCGTTCCCATACGTCCGAATATGCCGCGGACAGACTCTTATTGTAGCCCATATGTCTTTTTTGGCCACAAAAATACTTCAATAACACGATATTCGTCAATACGCTATCGCGGACGGTTATACTTAAAAGCATTGGAGCCATATGTTTATGTGTTATTAATGGCTTTCCCTTATCCAACATATGGTTCGGAGTATGGTATAAGTGAAGGGAGGGAATTTGTTGTAATAGATCTACGTAGAGCTCTACCATCTATTTATCTTCGTCCCCATGCCCAACATGCTTTGGTCGTTAGACGGCGAGATACGGATAAAGTGCAACCTGCAGAGTATTATGATTTAGCATCTCAGGTAGTAGCAATTTTAAAAATTCGCACAGATAGAGTTGATGAATGGTTAGGAAATGGCGATTTATTAACTAAAGAGAACTTGTTCCCTTCGCCTGGAATAGATCAAGGATACAATACACTTCTTATGCATTCGGAAATATTTAAATATCAATTCCAAATAATAAAATATTTCTAAATCATTTTTGCTCGGAATATAGAGCGTACATAAAAATATTTCTCTAATACCCTGTATTTGTATCAGAGCAAGAATAAGGCCTTTTGCACGTAATATGCACGTAAAAATTAAAATCAGCGAGCTAACTTCTTTGAATTCAAATTGTTAACTCGCTGATATTGTGCCCAGAACAGGACTCGAACCTGCACGCCTCGCAGCACTCGCACCTGAAACGAGCGCGTCTACCATTCCGCCACCTGGGCTTTCTGTGCTAAGCATCTCTTTGCTTTTGCGCTGCAAAGGTACGGCGTTTTTTTGAATCTGCCAAATTTTTTCGGCAAAATCGTGCATAAAATTATTATACTATTGCGTACCGCCTATGCTTTCATCTGACTATCACTGACATGCGCCATCTTTATTTCTGTTGTCTACCATGGCGGCTGCGTTGGCGGTTTTCCGATATGGAATGGAAATTTTCAGCAGCCCACCCTATCAGGCTTTCAAGGTGCGGCATCAGACTCTGGCCAAGGGCTGTCAGTGAATATTCGGTCCGCGGTGGCACTTCGGCATAGAGTGTGCGTGAGATCAGCCCGTCAGATTCCAGATTTTTCAATGTTTCAGATAATACTTTGGATGAGATGTCGGGAATAGCCTTGCCGATTTCATTGAAACGCGTGCTGGGGTTTTCTGCCAAAACACAAAGAATTAGAATAGACCATTTCCCAGAAAAGCCGGCCACGATGTTGCGTATGGGACATGACTCTATTCCGGTATATTTTTTTAAATTTTCTTTCAGTGTCAATCTGCTCATTTTCAAAAACAGTTACTTGTAGGTAAGTGCGTTACGTTTATGTAACGTCTTGCATATATGATAAATAGCTTTTAACTTTGCGCCATCAAAACAACAGCGGCTTTCTTTTGCAAAGTTAATCACTTTATTTAATTATTAAAAATATGAGCGAAATAAAGATTTTGAACACTGGCGATAGATTCGCCCACGCTTCAGTGGGAGATCTGAATGGTTTTGAGGGCAAGCAGTTTTTAAAGGAAGCCATCGGGGCTACTTCATGCGAGGTATCGTTCGGCACATTGCCGCCGGGAGAAGCAGTCCCCTTTTTCCACAGCCACAAGGAGAACGAGGAGATCTACATTATTCTAAGTGGCACTGGCCGGTTTCAGGCCGATGCCGATGTGTTTGACGTTGCTGCGGGATCCGTGATCCGTGTTTCAACCGGATGCGACCGCAACGTCAGGTGCACGTCGGCAACACCGATGGCCTACATCTGCATTCAGGCAAGAGAAGGAAGCCTCGGCGGCTACACGATGACCGACGCCGAACTGACCGAGCGCGAGAGCCTGCTCTGACAGCTCCATACACATATTATATAATACATACACAGGAGGGAGCCGACGTGATTTCAGTCGTGGCTGCCTCCTGTTTGAGTTCTGGCGTCAGCTGCCGCTGTTGCGTGGATTGTTGTTGAGGCGGCGTGTATAGTCACGTTCCATCTTTGGAGTGACAACATCGCCGTCGGCAGCGTCTACTGCAACGCCGGGATAGCGCTGCTCATCAAATTTTTTGGTCTTTTTCTTATTCATATCGGTCAGTAATACTTGTTTTTGACTTTTACTATGACAACGCTCCTGTGGCCGGTTCGGTTCAAGCTCTGATCCGGGCCCGAATCACCTCTGACGCGATATCCTGACATAGATTTTCACCTACTATCATCTATAGATTCAGCCTATTGGCGAAATCTGGTTAAATAACATGATTTTTTATTTGTCGGATTGGAAAATTCAGTCTATATTTGCCACGTGATATTAACCCAAAATCAAACCTGCCACATGAAAAAACATAACTTTTTTGCCGGCCCTTCAATACTGAGCCAGTACACGATCAAGAACACGGCCGATGCCGTGATCAACTTCGCCGACATGGGCCTGTCGCTGCTTGAGGTTTCACATCGCAGCAAGCAGTTCACGGCCGTGATTGAAGAGGCATCCGCTCTGGTCAAAGAGTTGCTGCAAGTGCCTGAAGGCTACACCGTGCTCTGGCTTGGCGGAGGCGCAAGCATGCAGTTCTGCATGGTGCCGTTCAACCTGCTGCGCAAGAAAGCCGCCTATCTTGAAACCGGCACATGGGCCGTCAACGCGATCAAGGAAGCGCGTCTGTTTGGCGACGTCGACGTTGTCGCTTCATCCAAAGACGCCAACTTCAATTTTGTCCCGACTGATTTTGTAATTCCGGCCGATGCCGATTATTTCCACTATACATCCAACAACACCATCTATGGCACCGAGCTGCGCAAAGATCCCGACTCGCCTGTGCCCATGGTCGCCGACATGAGTTCCGACATCTTCAGTCGTCCGGTCGACGTCAGCAAATACGATCTCATCTATGCCGGAGCGCAGAAAAATCTTGCCCCGGCCGGCGTGACACTGGTGATTGTGAAGAACGACGCCCTGGGCCACGTTGACCGTGCGATCCCCACAATGCTCGACTATCGCACCCACGTCAAAAAAGACTCGATGTTCAACACTCCTCCCGTGTTGCCCATCTTCTCCGCGCTGCAGACTCTCCGTTACTACAAGGAACTTGGCGGCATCGAAAAACTGATGCTGGCCGACGAAGAAAAGGCAGCCCGTCTCTATGACGCGATCGACTCAAGCCGCATGTTTGTCGGCACAGCCCAGGCCGACAGCCGCTCGATCATGAACGTATGCTTCGTGATGGCGCCCGAATACAAAGAACTGGAAGGCGAATTCGCCGAATTTGCCGCATCAAAAGGCATGATGGGCATCAAAGGCCACCGCAGCGTCGGTGGATTCCGTGCGTCGCTCTATAACGCCCTGCCGCTCGAAAGCGTCGAAGCGCTCATTGACTGCATGAAACAATTCGAGGCAAAACACTGACAAACAAAACCAACGCGCTATGAAAATACTCGTTGCGACCGAAAAGCCGTTTGCCGCAGTAGCCGTTGACGGCATACGCAAAGTGGTGGAAGAGGCCGGAATGACCCTCCAACTGCTTGAAAAATATACCGACAGACAGCAACTGCTCGACGCCGTGGCCGATGCCGACGCACTGATTGTCCGCTCAGACAAAGTCGACTCCGAAGTGTTCGACGCGGCCAAGACGCTCAAAATAGTGGTGCGCGCCGGCGCCGGATACGACAATGTGGATCTGGCGGCAGCCACTGCCCACGGAGTGATCGTCGAAAACACCCCGGGACAAAACTCCAACGCAGTTGCCGAGCTGGTGTTCGGCATGCTTGTCATGGCTGCCCGCAATCACTATGACGGCACCTCCGGATCCGAACTCAAAGAAAAAACCCTCGGCATCCACGCCTTCGGCCAGGTCGGCCGCAACGTGGCCCGCATTGCCGAAGGCTTCGGCATGACCGTTTCTGCGCTCGATCCCTTCTGCCCCGACGAAGCGATCACCGCCGCCGGAGTCAAACCGGTTCACTCTGTCGAACAACTTTACTCCGAAAACAAAATTGTGTCGCTCCACATCCCGGCCACTCCCGAAACCCGCGGCTCAGTCGGCTTCGACCTCGTCTCCCTCATGCCGGCCGGCGGCATTCTGGTCAACACGGCCCGCAAAGAAGTCATCGACGAACCTGGACTGATCCGCGCACTCGAAGCGCGCCCCGACATCAGATACGTGGCCGACGTGCGCCCTGACGCAGCCGACGAAATGACCGAACGCTTCGGCAAACGGGTATTCTTCACCCCCAAGAAAATGGGAGCGCAGACCTCTGAAGCCAACATCAACGCCGGAATCGCAGCCGCCCGCCAGATCGTGGCATACCTGCGCGACGGCGACACAAAATATCAAGTAAACAAATAATCCATTTATAACCTTAATTCACTATGGACATTAATAAAATCATGAGCTCGCTCGAGGCCAAGCACCCCGGCGAGAAAGAGTATCTGCAGGCCGTCAAAGAAGTGCTCCTTTGCGTGGCCGACGTCTACAACCAGCACCCCGAATTTGAAAAGGCACGCATCATCGAACGCATGGTCGAGCCTGACCGCATAATAACATTCCGTGTCACCTGGATCGACGACAAAGGCGACGTTCAGACCAACCTCGGCTACCGCGTGCAGTTCAACAAAGCCATCGGCCCGTACAAAGGCGGCATCCGCTTCCACGCATCAGTCAATCCGTCAATCCTGAAATTCCTCGGCTTCGAACAGACATTCAAAAACGCACTGACCACCCTGCCGATGGGCGGCGCCAAAGGCGGCTCAGACTTCTCGCCGCGCGGCAAGAGCGACCGAGAAATCATGCGCTTCTGCCAGGCATTCATCCTTGAACTCTGGAAAAACCTCGGACCCGACCGCGACGTACCCGCTGGCGACATCGGCGTCGGAGGCCGCGAAGTAGGCTATATGTACGGAATGTACAAAAAACTTGTCGACGAACACACCGGCACCTTCACCGGCAAAGGCCTCGAATTCGGCGGATCGCGCATCCGTCCCGAAGCCACCGGTTTCGGCGCCCTCTACTTTGTCGACAACGTCATGAAAAAACACAACGACACAATCAACGGCAAAACAATCGCCATCTCCGGCTTCGGCAACGTTGCATGGGGTGCTGCCATAAAGGCCAACGAACTCGGAGGCAAAGTCGTGACCATCTCCGGACCCGACGGATACGTATATGACCCCGAAGGAATCTCAGGCGAAAAAATCGACTACATGCTCGAACTCCGCGCCTCCGGCGAAGACATCGTGGCTCCATATGCCGAAAAATACCCCTCGGCAACCTTCTTCCCCGGCCGCAAACCATGGGAACAGAAAGTCGACATCGCATTGCCCTGCGCCACTCAAAACGAACTCAACGGAGAAGACGCCCAGAAACTCATTGCAAACGGCGTGAAACTGGTGGCCGAAGTCTCCAACATGGGCTGCACGCCTGAAGCAATCGACGCATTCCTCGCCAACAAGACAATCTATGCTCCCGGCAAGGCCGTAAATGCCGGCGGCGTGGCCACATCCGGACTCGAAATGAGCCAGAACGCCATGCACCTGCAGTGGAGCGAAGCCGAAGTCGACGAAAAACTTCACTACATCATGGACTCGATCCACGAACAATGCATCAAATACGGCACCGAACCCGACGGTTACATCAACTACATGAAAGGCGCCAACATCGCCGGCTTCATGAAAGTGGCAAACGCCATGATGGGCCAGGGAATTCTTTGATCGCAGTTTATGATAGACACCCATGCTCATCTATTCTTAGATGACTACAATCCTGACAAGTGCGCGGCAATAGACCGCGCACTTGCTGCAGGAGTGGAACTGATGGTGCTTCCCGGCGTCGACGCCGGCTCAATACCACAGATTGCCGAAGTCCACACCCTGCGCCCACACGCCACCGCACCTTGCGCCGGACTGCACCCGACAGAACTGAAAGAAGACTGGACAACCCAACTGCAGACCGTCATCGACGAACTATGCTCCCGCCGCCTGCCATACGTCGCCGTCGGCGAAACCGGACTCGATCTCTACTGGGACAAAACCAACCTGCCGCAACAACTCGAAGCCCTGGAAGCGCAGATAGACCTGGCCGACCGGCTCGGACTCCCACTTATCCTCCACTGCCGCGAAGCGCTCAAACCGATGCTTGACCTCATGAACGGGCGCAAAGGCCGACTGCCACTTGCCGTGTTCCACAGCTTCGGAGGCTCCGAAGACGATCTCACCGCGATCCGACGCATAATGCCGCAGGCTTATTTCGGCATCAACGGCATCGTCACATTCAAAAACGCCACCCTGCGCGACCTCCTTCCGGCAATAGGACTCCGACACATAGTGCTGGAAACCGACTCCCCATGGCTGGCACCGGTCCCGATGCGAGGCAAACGCAACGAAAGCTCATACCTGGTCCACACCGCGGCCCACATTGCCAGCCATCTCGGCATCGGCATGCCGGAACTCGACGCGATCACCACGGCCAACGCCCGAGAACTGTTTGCCCTCTGAACCGTCACCCCCGCGGCCACAACGCCACAAAGGCCCTGCCCGGGCGCCCGCATCCACACAGCCTGCGCCCTCAAAGCGAGGATATTTTTAAAAATCTCCTCGCTTTCTTCCCGATTAATTGCTAACTTTGCAGCCTGCAATGAGCAAGGCCTTTATTTGTAAAATCATCTGCACAATCGCTCTGGCAGCCACACTATGGGGGTGTGGCTCCACCAAACACGTGCCCGACGGAGAAATGCTGCTTGACCACGTGAAAGTCAACGTGGTCAACGACTCCCTGTCTGACGAAAAACTGCAACCCTCCGACCTCACCAACTACCTGCGCCAGCAGCCAAACCACAAAGTCCTCGGCTTCTGGAAACTACAACTCAACACCTACAGCCTTTCCGGACGCGACTCCACAAAATGGTACAACCGCTGGCTAAGACGGATGGGCAAACCGCCGGTAATCTACAACCACACCCTCACCAACCAAAGCATACGCCAACTCAAACTGGCGCTGATCAACCGCGGATACATGAACCCGCAAGTCCAGGCCGACACCATCGCGCGCCCCGGCAAAAAGAAAATCGACCTGACCTACAACGTCAGACCCGGACTGCCACACCGGGTGAACTCGATCCAATACCAGATCACCGACTCGACAATCAGAAACACAATCGCGCTCGACGCCGGCAGCTTCACACTCAATCCCGGCGACAGACTTGACCGCAACCTGCTCGAATCAGAACGGACAAGACTCACCGACATGCTGCAAAACCGCGGATACTACGCCTTCGTCAAAGACTACATCACATTTGTGGCCGACACCGCCGAAGGCGACCACACCGTCAACCTGACCATGAAAGTCGACAATCCGCAAGGCCAGAAATGCCACCAGATCTACAAAGTGGCACGCGTAATCTTCGAAACCGACTATCAGCCCGGCAAAGACGGATCGACACTGACCGACACAATCAACTACCGAAACGTCACAGTAGTCTACAACCCGGAATCACGACACCCCTACATAAAACCGCGCATGCTCTGGGACAACAACTACATTGAACCGGGCGACGTCTACTCATCGCTGGCCGTCGACCGGACATACGAAGCCCTGAGCCGGCTCGGAACCGTGCGTTCAGCCACAGTCGAAATGCGACGGGCAGCATACGCGCCAAACGACTCAGCCATCTGGCTCGACGCCGTGGTCAAACTCACGCGCAACACAAAACAAGGCATATCAGTGGAACTCGAAGGCACAAACTCCGAAGGCGACCTCGGCTTCGGAGTCGGAATGACATACCAGCACCGCAACCTGCTCCACGCCTCCGAACTGCTCACCGTCAAAGCTCGCGGAAGCTATGAAAGCCTCTCGGGCAACCTCGAAGGCCTTATCAACAACCACTACACCGAAGCCGGCGCCGAAGTGGCGCTAACACTCCCGAGATTCCGCGCCCCGTTCATCAAACGCAGCTTCAGGCGCAAAGTGCTCGCTTCAACCGAATTCGCCCTCAACTTCAACTTCCAGGAACGCCCCGAATACACCCGCATCATTGCCGGAGCCGGATGGAAATACAAATGGAGCAGCCGCAACAACAACACCCGCAAAGTGCTCGACGTGCTCGACATCAGCTACGTCTATCTGCCCCACTCCACCCTGAACTTCCTCGACGAAATCGCACCATCGAACCCCCTGCTGCGCTATAGCTATGAAGACCACTTCATCATGCGCCTCGGATTCTCCTACTTCAAAACCAACAAAGCCAACGCCTCACTCACGTCCATGCCCGGACAACCGCGGCGACTGCAAAAAAACGTATTCACACTGCGCGCATCAGCCGAATCATCCGGCAACCTGCTCTACGCCGTCTCCTCCGCGATCGGACAACGCAAAAGCCAGGGTGCATACAAAATCTTCGGCATACAATACGCCCAATACATAAAAGGCGAAATAGACTACATGCGCGCCCACAACTTCGACAACCGATCATCTCTGGCATTCCACATCGGCGGCGGCATCGGCATACCATACGGCAACTCATCCATGCTCCCGTTCGAAAAACGCTTCTATGCCGGAGGCGCAAACGGAGTGCGCGGATGGGGAGTCCGCACACTCGGCCCCGGACGCTACAACTCCACCAACTCAGTGGCCGGATTCATCAACCAGTGCGGCGACATACGCTTCGACCTCAGCATGGAATACCGCGTAAAACTATTCTGGGTATTCGAAGGCGCATTATTCGTCGACGCCGGCAACATCTGGACAATACGCAACTATGAAAACCAGCCCGACGGACTGTTCCGCATCAACACATTCTACAAAGAACTGGCCTGGGCCTACGGCATCGGACTGCGACTCGACTTCAACTACTTCCTGCTGCGATTCGACCTCGGCATGAAAGCTTACAACCCGGCCAAAGGCCACCAGCCATGGCCCCTGATACACCCCCGTTGGCAACGCGACGCGACATTCCACTTCTCCGTCGGCTACCCGTTCTGACAACACTCCGCTTCATCAACCATCACAACCCGCCCCACCGCACTCAAACAAACAATGAAATCACTCGTCATATTCGACCTCGACGGCACCCTCCTCAACACAATCGAAGATCTGGCCCACGCCGCCAACCACGCCCTGCGCACTTGCGGCTACCCGACCCACGACCTGTCGTCATATCCATTCTATGTCGGCAACGGCGTCGGCCGGCTCCTTGAACGCGTACTCCCCCACGACGCGCGCACACCCGAAAACGTGACCCGCATGCGCCAGATATTCCAGCAATACTACGACCGCCACCTCTGCGACCACACCGCCCCATATCCTGGCATAACCGAACTGCTCGACCAACTGCACGGCCAAGGCATACGCCTGGCTGTGGCCTCCAACAAATACCAGGAAGCCACATCCCGACTGGTCGCCCACTACTTCCGCCACACACCCTTCTGCGCCATACACGGAATGCGGCCCGAAATCCCGGCAAAACCAGACCCGACAATCGTCTTCAACATACTCGCATCAAACCCCACCCCAAAAGAAGACGTGCTCTACGTCGGCGACAGCGGAGTCGACATGGAAACCGCCCGCCGGGCATGCGTTGAATCCGCCGGCGTGTCATGGGGCTTCCGTCCAGTCTCCGAACTGCGCCAATTCTATGCCGAACACATAGTCTCCAAGCCCGAAGAGCTGCTTTCCATCATAAAAGCCCCTTATGCAAGCTCACTCAACCACAATTGAATATCAGTAACTTACAATTTTGTCAAAAAAAATAACCGTTTTTATCGCTAAAAAATTTGGTCAGTCCGAAAAAAGTCCATACCTTTGCAATCGCTTAAGAGAAGCAACGACGCCTAAAGCGACGACAACAAACCTAAGAATGCGAAAATAGCTCAGTTGGTAGAGCACGACCTTGCCAAGGTCGGGGTCGCGGGTTCGAGTCCCGTTTTTCGCTCCCTGAATGTCCGGGTGGTGGAATTGGTAGACACGCTACTTTGAGGGGGTAGTGGCCGTTCGG
>CAMWSS010000053.1 GCA_947177035.1 uncultured Porphyromonadaceae bacterium
TAGATAGATAGATAGATAGATAGATAGATAGATAGATAGATAGATAGATAGATGGCGGCGGGGGATTTTTTTTAGATTTAAATTTTGTGAAACAGGATTGATTTTCGTATATTTGTCGTCACGATAGAACGAAACCCGTTAAAATATTATCATTATGAAGCATTTTTACACCCTGGCGGCTTTTGTTGCGGCTTCGGCGATCGGCGTGATGGCTCATGCCGATTCGTTCGGACTCGTGCAGCAGTCGCTTGCAAATCCTGAGAATGAACCGGCTCCAGTGCATCCTCTTCCCTCCGAGCGTCAGATTCTCTGGAATGAGACAGAATTCTATGGATTCTTCCATTACGGCATGAATACCTTCACTGGCAAGGAGTGGGGCTACGGCAATGAGCGCGAAAGCATCTATGCGCCGACCCAGAAGCCCAATCCCCGTCAGTGGCTCGAAGCAGTGAAGGCCGCCGGCATGAAAGGCGGCATCGCCGTGGTGAAGCACCACGACGGCTTCTGCCTCTGGCCCACGGAAACCACCACCCACTCCATCATGAGCAGCACAAGCGAGAACGCCAAGGTCAACATTCCCGAGGAATTCGCCAATGCCGCCCGTGATCTCGACATGAAATATGGCTTCTACGTAAGCCCTTGGGACCGCAACTCGGCTTATTACGGCACCGACAAATATGTCAGCGAGGTGTTCCTCCGCCAGTGCTATGAACTGTGTGAATATGGCCACGATCAGTTTGAAATGTGGTTTGACGGCGCCAACGGCGGCGACGGATATTACGGCGGCGCCAACGACACCCGCTCGATCGACCAGACAACATATTACGACATTCCCAACCTCCGCGACTCAGTCCACAAGGTAATGCCCAACTGCGTGATGTGGGGTGTGGGCGGCGAAGCCCGCTGGATCGGCAACGAAGCCGGCTGGGCCGGCGAGACCAACTGGGCCGCCGGTTCGGGCACAAGCGGTGACGAAAACGGCACCGTGTGGTGTGCCGGCGAGAGCGATGCC
Organism: uncultured Porphyromonadaceae bacterium; assembly: GCA_947177035.1. Taxonomy (GTDB): domain Bacteria; phylum Bacteroidota; class Bacteroidia; order Bacteroidales; family Muribaculaceae; genus UBA3263. Next base: position 1,013 of record CAMWSS010000053.1, read on the forward strand.
AAGGCCACTTCGGCCGGCTGGTTCTGGCATAGCGGCCAGAGCGTGCGCTCGCTCAACGAACTCTGGAAATTCTATATGGAGACAGTCGGCCGCAACGCCACTCTGATCCTGAACTTCCCGCCCGACCAGCGCGGTCTGCTGCCTGATGCCGACGTGGCTCGTCTGAAAGAATTCGGCGAAGCTCTCAAGGCCCGTCTGGGCACTGACCTGGCCCTGCGCGACGACTGCACAATCACCGCCACCGCGACCAGAGCCAACGGCGCAACCCGCACATACGACGCCAAAAACATGATCGACGGCGACAAGGAAACCTATTGGGCCGCTCCCGACGGAGTCACCGACGTGACCATCGAGCTGCTCTTCCCCGAGCGCGTCAACATCCATTACGTGGCACTCCAGGAGTATATCCGTCTGGGCCAGCGTGTCAAGGACTTCGAGGTAACTGTCAGCCCCGACGGCGAGCAGTGGCTCCCCACCGCCAACGGCGTGACCACCACCACCGTGGGCTACAAGCGCATCATACCCCTCAACGGCTCGACGACCGAGTATGGATCGGGCTATAACCTCCGCGGCGTGCGCATTCACGTCAAAGACGCCAAAGCCTGCCCGCTTTTCCACACCGTTTCAATTTTCTAAATTTCATAACCGACCATCAATATGAACAATATAGTTAAAAGCTTTGCTTTTGGCGCAGCGCTGGCGCTTCCTGTTGTAGCCCAGGCTTCGACTGACGGCTTGATAGCGGATTTCGAGTCCGATAAAGGCTACACCGCCCTTGGTGTCTATGACTGCTGGGAGCAGTCGCCCTTCCGCACCGACAAGCTCTCGGGCAACGTGGCTGTGGTTGACAATCCTTTTGCCGACGAACTGAATCCTGCCACCGATGAGCCGATCAACGGATCAGAGCGTGTGCTTGCCGCCCAGCGTTCGCGTTTTGCCGGCAACCGTTTCGGTGTGCGCATCGATCTGGAGGAGACTTTTGAACTGACTCCCACCGCCCGCTATGTCCACGTGTTTATCCACACTCCCAAAAAAGGCCGTGCGATGCTCGTCGGCCTCGGCTCGCGCCAGGAGCGTCTGGACCAGGATCCGTATTGCGAGCAGTTCTGGGTGCTCAGCTCGGCAGCCGAACAGGCCGGTCAGTGGTATGACGCAGTCTTCCCCATCAAAGGCGCCGGCGGCATCGACATCCGTTCGTTTGTGATCGTGCCCGACTGCGAGTCGCCCCACGATCTGACCGAAGATTTTCTCTTCTATGTGGACGCGATCGAGATCAACGACGATCTGCAGCCGCGCATTACAGATGATTTCTATTATCAGATCAACGGCGATAAGAGCACTCACATGCTCAACCGCAACGACCGTTACACCAGAACCGTTTCGCTGAACGGTTCGGCCGACGCGTCGACCCAGACATTTGCCGTTCCGCAGGAAAATGACAAGCACGTTTATTTCGACCTGACGGAAAATATCTTCACCGCACGTCCCGGCGAATCGCTGACTCCCGTCATCTCCTATAACGGCACCTGGATGCACGGATATTTCTATATCGACTATAACTCCGACGGCCGGTTTGACTCCGTGGTGGCTGAAAACGGCGGCGCTGCCGCTGATTCGGAATGCGTGGCCTGGTCATGCTATCTCTCCAAGGACTCCAAAGGCACTTCGCTCTCATCGACCAACACTCTGACCATCCCGTCGTTCACTCTGCCGGCTGATCTGGCTCCGGGAATGTATCGTTGCCGCTTCAAAGTGGACTGGAACAACATCGACGCCAAGGGCGCACCCGGCGATGCTGACACAAACAACTCGGTGGCTGCCAACGGCGGCGTGATCGCTGACCTCATGCTCCACGTGCATGGAACTGAAGTGACCGTCAACGACAACCAGCTCAATGGCGAGGTGCTTGCCGCCGAGGGTGACCAGAAGCTGAATGCGCTTCCGGTGCCGTTCAAGCAGGACTTCATGATCCGCATGAATCCCGAGAAGGGCTTTGAGCAGGACGGATTCACAATGCTTTGCGGCTACAACTTCTCCGGTGATCCGGTGGACAAGATGGGCAACCGTCAGTATTTCGTCTATGAAGTGAAGGCTTCCGAAATTTCGGAAAACGGTCTTTACACCATCCCGGCCGAGCGCATGGGCCACGGCAATGTGATGATCAACGGCAACATGAAGGAGGTTGACGCCATAGTAAACCCTAATGTGGAACCCGCCGCTCCGGCTGCTGAAGGTGACGTGATCTACGACCTGCAGGGCCGCCGCGTGAAGAGCGCCGACCGTGCCGGGTTCTATATCGTCAACGGACAGAAAGCACTGGTGCGCTGACCCGGTCACCGCACGGTAACATAAGACTTAAAATCAACAGTCAGGGTGAGTTTTCAGACTCATCCTGACTGTCACGGTAAATATAAAACAAGTTTTTAAGATGGAGATAACGATCAATTCTCTGGCCGAGCTGCAAGAGGCGGCACGGGCCATTATAAATTCGCTGGGAGAAAGAACAGTCGTGGCTTTTCATGGCGAAATGGGTGCCGGAAAGACCACTCTGATCAATGAAATGTGTCGTCTGCTGGGCGTCGAGACCGACCCGACTGCATCGCCGACTTTCGCCATTGTCAACGAGTATCGCTCGGACACGACGGCCGAGCTGATATATCATTTCGACCTCTATCGCGTGGAGACGCTTGACGAGGCTCTTGACATGGGAGTGGAGGATTATCTTGACTGCGGCGCGCTCTGTCTGATCGAGTGGCCCGACGTGATTGATCCGGTGCTGCCCGACGACACCGCCGACGTCACCATCACGGTGAATGCCGACGGATCGCGCACGGTCCGTGTCTCAGACTGAGACCGCCTTGCGCGTCAGTGGCGGGGGGTGAGTTTTATCACCGGAATTATCATTTCTTCGAGTGATATGCCTCCGTGCTGGAAGGTGTCGGTGTAGTACTGCACGTAATAGTTATAGTTGTTGGGGTAGGCGAAGAAGTCGCGCCCCTGCGCGAAGATGTATGCCGAGCTGATGTTGGGCGACGGCAGCCCGAACTGCGTCGGTTTTTTGATTTCGTAGACCTGTCTGGGGTTGTAGTTGAGGCTTTTTCCGACCTTGTAGCGCAGGTTGGTGTTGGTGTTTTTGTCGCCTATCACCTTGACGGGGTTGTCCACCCGGATGGTGCCGTGGTCGGTCGTGAGGATCACCGTGTGGCCCTTGGCGGCTATTTTTCTGAACAGTTCTATGGCCGACGAGTGGCGGAACCATGATTCGGTCAGCGAGCGGTAGGCTGCGTTGGTCGACGCCAGTTCGCGGATCATTTTCGACTCGGTGCGCGCGTGGCTCAGCATGTCGATGAAGTTGAACACGATCACGTTCAGGTCGTTTGTCTCGAGGTTTGAGAATTCGCGTATGAGCTTCTCGCCAGAGGCGGAGTCGTTGATCTTGTTGTAGCTGAATTTCACCCCGCGGCGCCTGAAGCGCTCGAACTGGGTGGCTATGAGCGGCGACTCGTTGAGGTTTTTGCTGCGCTCGTCGTCTTCGTCGATCCAGAGGTCGGGAAACATCCGCTCGATGTCGTGGGGCATCAGCCCCGAGAAGATCGCGTTGCGGGCATATTGTGTGGCGGTGGGGAGTATGGAGCAGTAGAGCTGTTCGTCGGAGTTGAACATGTCGGCCAGCATCGGGCTGATCGTGCGCCACTGGTCGAGTCTGAAATTATCGATCAGGATGAAGAACAGGGGTTTGCCGCTGTCGATGGCCGGAAAGACGTGGCGCCGGAATATTTCGGGACTCATCACGGGGCGCGAGGGCTGTGACTGCGCGGCGTCGGGCCGGGTCCACTCCGGATATGAGTTGCGCACGAAGCGCGCGAAGCCGGCGTTGGCGTCGCGTTTCTGCTGTTCGAGCATCTCGTCCATGTTGGTGTCTGTGCCCGAGAGTTCCATTTCCCAGTAGACAAGTTTTTTGTAGAGTTCGGCCCAGTCGGCAAACGTGTGGCAGTCGCTTATGGCGTTTGAGATGTGGATGAACTCCTGGCGGTAGTTTCCCGAGGTGTTGGCGCTGACCAGTTCGGGCGAGTGCAGGTTTTTTTTGATCGAGAGGAGGATCTGGTTGGGGTTGACGGGCTTGATGAGATAGTCGGCGATTTTCTGTCCGACGGCCTGGTCCATGATGTCTTCCTCTTCGTTTTTGGTGATCATGATCACCGGAGTGTTTGGCGATGTCAGTTTTATGCGGCTCAGGGTCTCGAGGCCCGACAGTCCCGGCATGTTTTCGTCGAGAAAGATCAGGTCCGGCCGTTCGGTCGCGGCCAGTTGCACAGCTTCGAGTCCGTTGTTGACGGTCACGACCTCATAGCCTTTTGACTTGAGGAATATGATGTGAGGTTTGAGCAGGTCGATTTCGTCGTCGACCCAGAGGATTTTCGCCATATCGTTGGATTTTTGAGTTGGACAAGAGAGAGGTCAGCCACGGAATGCGTTGGCGATTCCGGCTATTTCGGCGGCGTCGGCCGGCGAGGTGCACCGGCTCACCGGCAGGCTCACCACCTGGTCGGCGAGCATCTCGGCCACTGGCAGCGAGAGGTTGCCGCAGGCAGCGGCATAGCATGGCAGCCGGTGTATGGGGGTGGGGTAGTGTACTGCCGTCTCCACTCCGTTGGCGGCCATGTGGCGGCGGAAGGCGTCGCGCCGTCCGCCGGTGATTCTCACCACGAACTGATGCCACACGTGGGCTTCAGGGTGGTCGGGCGCGCTGGGCGTGATTATCAACGGATTGTTTATTTCGGCAAGATATGTCTCGGCGTTGCGGCGGCGTGTGGCGTTTTCGGCGGCCATGTGTGGCAGCTTGGCGCGCAGGATCGCCGCCTGGATCGGGTCAAGGCGAGAGTTGATGCCGGCATAGACGTTGTGGTAGGGCGTGTCGGCTCCGTAATTGCCGAGCATTCTGACGGTGTGGGCCAGTTCGTCGTCGCTGGTGGTCACGGCGCCGGCGTCGCCGAGCGCACCGACGTTTTTGGTGGGGTAGAAGCTCATGCCTGCGGCGTGGCCCAGGGCGCCCGTCATCCGCCGGCCGATGCTGGCTCCGATGGCTTGCGCGTTGTCTTCGATGACGATCATTCCGTCGGGCAGGGAGTCGGGCACGGGGCATGCGCGGCCATAGAGGTGGACTGGCATCACGGCGCGGGTGCGGCTGCCGACAGGGAGCCTGGCCCAGTCGATGTTGGCGGTGTCGGGGTCGACGTCGGCGAATCTGACGTTGAGCCCGCATTCGGTGACGGCCAGGGCGCTCGCCACGAATGAGTTGGCCGGGACGATCACTTCGTCGCCGCGTCGCAGGCGACGAAGCTCGATGCAGGCGCGTATGATCAGGCGCAGGGCGTCGAGTCCGTTGCCGACTCCGATGGCGTGTGACGTGCCGGTCGCAGCGGCCAGTTCCGTTTCAAATCCTTGAGTCTCGGCGCCTCCGATGTATCGGCCCGAGTCGATGACGCGGGCGGCGGCGGTGTGTATTTCGCCGATGTAGGGTTCGTTGACTGTGGCCAGGTCGAGAAAGGGAAATCTGATGTTCATGGGCGTTTGCAGGCTGTTAGGTCGAGAAACAGGTCGCGGGAGCGCACGTAGTCGTCTTCGCTGAAGAGTTCTGACGTGAGCACCAGGCAGACCGCTCCCGACGAGAAGTTGCCGATTTCGCGCCAGAGGCCCGGCGGGACATAGAGGCCGCGGTAGGGTCTGTTGAGCATGAACGTGCGCGAGCGTGCGCCGTCGCTCAGCGTCACTTCAAACGATCCGCTGGCGGCGACGATCAGCGACGAGTTGCGGCGGTGGGCGTGGCCGCCACGCGATGAGTCGCCCGGAATGTCATAGAGGTAGTAGACCCGCCTGATGTCGAACGGCAGTTGCGATCCGTCGTTTTGCTGGAAGGTCAGCGATCCGTTGGGGTGGACAATGCGCGGCAGGTCCAGAATGGTGCAGCTGTCGACCGAGCTGTCGGCAAACGGGTCGGAGGCAGCGTTGGTGTCAGTGGTGCCGGCGGTTGGCCGCGGCGGCTCCTGAGGCGGCTGCGTGTCGGGGCGGATGGCTGTGGCGGCTTCGGCGGAGAATGTGTCGAAGTCTTCGATGTAGTCGCCGGGATCGTAGGCGGTCGACGACAGTACCAGCGCCACCGAGTTGGTCGAGAAATTGTCGAGCGCGCGCCATGTCATCGGCGGGACGTAGAGTCCGTAATAGGAGCGGCAGAGGTGGTGGCGCGTGGTTGTTCCGTCGGGGGCTGTCGCCACCACGTCGAACGATCCGCTCAGGGCCACGATCAGTTCGTGGCTGCTGCGGAAGGCGTGGCCGTGGCGGTCTCGTCCGCCGGGCACGTCGTATATCCAGTATGCGCGTCTGATGCCGAACGGAAGCCCCGGGCCTCCGTTCTGGACAAACGACAGATTGCCGCGCGGGTCTTCCACGCGGGCAATCCTGATTATTTCAGTTTCATTTCGCGGCATCGGCCATGATCGGGTCGACCACCGCGGCGATGGAGTTGAAGATTTCGTCGACCGAGCCTGATCCGGCTATTGCGTGAAACACGGATTCGCCGGTGTAGAATTCTTTGAGCGGCTGGGTCTGGCTGTGGTATACGTCGAGTCGCTTGGCGATCGTCTCCGGAGTGTCGTCCGACCGGCCCGATTCGGCTCCGCGCTTGATCAACCGGTCGGTCAGTTCGTCTTCGGGCACTTCCAGGCCGATGACGGCGTGGACTTTGGTGCCGCGTCCGGCCAGCATCTTGCGCAGTTCTTCGGCCTGGGGGATGGTGCGGGGAAATCCGTCGAAGATCACTCCGCGTGCATCGGGGGCGGCGTCGAGTTCGTCGGCCAGGATGTCGAGCATCAGCGCGTCGGGGATCAGGTTTCCTTTCGAGATGAATTCGTCGGCGATTTTTCCTGATTTTGTGCCGCGGGCAATGTGGTCGCGCAGCAGTTCGCCGGTCGATATGTGGCGCAGACCGTAACGGTCGACCAGCTTAGCGCTCTGGGTGCCTTTGCCGCTGCCCGGGGCGCCGAAAATAACCAGATTGAACATATGTTTAATAATGTGGTAAATGCAGTTGATTGCTATTTGTCGAGAACATAGATGTCGCGCAGGTTGCGGGCCTTTCCGTCGAGGTCGAGGCCGAATCCGATGATAAATTCAGGCGCGATGCTGAAGCCAACATAGTCGGGGGTGACGTCGCACACCAGCGACTCCGGCTTGAACAGGAGGGTGGCCACCCGCAGGTCGGCCGGGCGTTTTTCGCGCAGGGTCGCCAGCAGGCCGTTGATTGTGTGGCCGGTGTCGACAATGTCTTCGACCACGATGACCGGACGCCCTTCGATGTCTTCGCTCAGGCCCATGAGCTGTTTGACCTGGCCTGTTGTCGACATGCCGTCATAGCTTTTGAATCGCACGAAGGTGATTTCGGCGTCGGTTTCAATGGCGCGGAACAGGTCGGCTGCAAAAGGAAACGCGCCGTTGAGCACGCATATCAGCAGCGGGTTGCGTCCGCTGAATTCTTCAGTTATCTGGCGGCCGATTTCTGCTATGCGGGCCGATATCTGTTCGTTGGTGATGAATGGCTTAAACGTAAGCCCGTTGTAAGTAACCTTGTCCATAATTAAAATTTGGGCAAAATTAGCAAAAAATCCCGACCTCAGCAAAAATAAATTTTATATTATTATTGTGTGTCGGGCCGCTTTGTCTGAGGGGCGCGGGCGAAGGCTGCCGTTATATATACGGTGAAGACAGGAAACAGCACCAGCCCCTCGGCGGCCAGCAACACTCCGAGAATCTGTCCGGTCGGGGTCATCTCGTTGATCGACGATCCGCAGGTGGTCATGTCCATTATTCCCCACCAGAGGGCGTCGAGATAGCACGTGACTCCGGGGTTGACCGTGCGCTCCTCGATGAAAAACATCAGCGATCCGAAATAGAGGGAGGTCAGCAGCAGAGTGATGTAGGCAGCAAACAGCGACGTGATTTTGTTGGATGTCAGCGATCCGCTGACGAGCCACAACACATAGGCCGCCCGCAGCAGCGGCATGAACCGCAGCGCGTATTGCACCGGCGGGGGCACCTCCAGCCCGAGGCGGTGGATGACGCTGGCATAGGGGATGCTCACGGCGATGAACAGCAGGTTTTTCCAGAGGTAGCGCAGTTTGTGGCGGCTCATGGCCCACTCCACGGCGATGTCGAACAGGAAAAACAGGCATATGCGGTATTGTATCTTGCGGTAGAAAGGATCGGCCGTGAATGTGAGATTATGGAATGTGTCCCATGAAATCACCAGTATCAGCAGCGCCGATGCGGCGAGCACGCTCAGGTGGAGCGCCATCAGTATGCGCCGCCTGGCCGTGGAGCAGTCGCTGTGGTTGTTGGCGTTGGTCATGTTGTCTCTGTCTGGGCTTTTGTGGAAATAACGCCCGCGCAGGCCGCAAAGTTGAGAAAAACGGCGGTGGATGAAAAATCGGCAGCATGGAGGCTAAAAATCCGGATCGGATTATGTGGCTGGAAGACAGCGTGTTGTCTGGTGAGCTCAGAAAAAAGTTTGAATTTTTTTGCTGAAATATTTGCACAGTTCAAAATCTTGCTCTAACTTTGCACTCGCTAAGCCGCTAAAGAGTCGGTTACGCAATGCATCAGAGCTGCCTCTTTAGCTCAGTTGGCCAGAGCACGTGATTTGTAATCTCGGGGTCGTTGG
>CAMWSS010000054.1 GCA_947177035.1 uncultured Porphyromonadaceae bacterium
TCATATCCCCGGGAAACGATGGTTCACTCTCTGTCTTCCTTTCTTTCAATATTTATTATTACTGCAAATTTACTACTTCTATTTCAGTTCCGGTTTGCCGATGCAAATCTAAGGTGGGGAACGGGGTCTAAGTCTCTGTTGGCTCAGATTGATAGGCCGTTGACTATGTCGGAAGACTCCGTTGCCCGTTTTTGTTAATGTCGGTTAGCGGAGTCTGATTAATTTTTTGAAGAAATAGTGTGGGTGGAATCGTGGAAAATGATTACCTTTGCGGGCATGAAACTTGCTCGTTTCTCAAAAATGCATGGAATTGGCAATGATTATATCTATTTTACGGAGTATCCTTGCCATCCCGACCGGCTCGCTGAGTTGGCTCGAAAACTCAGCGACAGACATTGCGGCATAGGCGGCGACGGTGTGATTCTGGTGTTGCCGTCGGACGTGGCCGACTTCAGAATGAGAATATTTAATGCCGACGGATCCGAGGCCCGAATGTGTGGCAACGGAAGTCGTTGCGTCGGCAAACTGGTGGCAGACCTCGGTCTGACCGATAAGTCTGAGATTACCCTTGAAACACTTGGCGGCATCAAGACCCTGCGGCTGCATCGCGGCACCGGTTCGAGTGTTGATTCGGTGACGGTGGAGATGGGTCGGGCGCTGGTGGCAGATCCTGTCGTGCTCAAGACTTCGGCCGGTGATGTTAAGGTGATTCCAGTGGATATGGGCAATCCGCATGCGGTTGTCTTCATTGACTGCGATCCAGACGAATATGACGTGCACGGCATTGGTCGTGAGCTGGAGATGAATCCCATCTGGCCCGACAGGGCTAATGTGGAGTTCGCGAAGGTCGTGGATCCCGGCTTCATCAAGGTGAGGGTTTGGGAGCGTGGCAGCGGCGAGACGATGGCCTGCGGCACAGGAGCCTGCGGCACAGCCGCCGCCGCTCTGGTCACAGGCCGGGGTGGAAGGCTCACCACGGTAGAGCTGCCTGGCGGTCAGCTTGAGATAGGTATAGACCCCGACACGATGGAGGTGACAATGACCGGACCGGCTGTCACTTCGTTTGAAGGCTCTGTGAAACTGGATTTGGAGAGTACACATTAATATATATAAGACACAGATGATAAAGGTCAACGATAATTTTAGCAAGCTTTCACAGAGTTATCTCTTTTCGGAAATAGCACGAAAAATCGCGGCCTTTCAGTCGGAACATCCCGAAGCCGACGTGATCCGTATGGGAATCGGTGACGTGACGCGTCCTATCTGCCAGGCGGCGGTTGAGGCGCTTCATCGCGCTGCCGACGAACAGGCTGTCGCGTCGACTTTTCATGGCTACGGCCCTGAGCAGGGTTACGGGTTTCTTTCTGAAAGGATCGCGTCGGTAGATTATGCCGCCTTTGGCATTGATATCCAGCCTGACGAAATTTTTATATCCGATGGCGCGAAGAGCGATACTGGAAATATAGGAGACATATTGTCGGCTGACTGTCGAGTTGCGGTGACCGATCCTGTGTATCCCGTTTATGTCGATACGAATGTGATGGCAGGACGAGCCGGAGAGTTTGTCGACGGCCGCTGGAACCGCCTGGAATATCTGCCATGCACAGCTGAGAACGATTTTGTGCCTGAGCTGCCTAATGGACGCCCGGACATTATTTATCTTTGTTATCCCAACAATCCCACCGGCACAGTGCTGACGCGTGCGCAACTGTCGCGGTGGGTCGACTATGCCATAGCCCACAGGGCGCTGATTCTGTTTGACGCCGCCTATGAAGCTTTTGTGACCAGATCGGAAGTTCCCCGGAGCATATATGAGATCGAAGGTGCCCGCCGTGTGGCCATCGAGTTCCGCAGTTTCAGCAAAACTGCCGGATTCACCGGTCTGCGGCTCGGATACACGGTTATACCCCGTGAACTCACAGGGGTTGATTCGTCTGGCCGCGAGGTCAGCCTTCATGATCTGTGGCTCAGACGCCAGACCACAAAATTCAATGGCGCGTCATATCCGGTGCAGCGTGCCGCCGCCGCTCTCTATACCCCCGAGGGGCAGCAGCAGATACGCGAGACGGTGGATTATTATCTCCGCAATGCCGCAATGTTGCGGCAGGGCCTGGCCGAAGCCGGCCTGCAGACGTGGGGCGGCATCGATTCGCCATATGTGTGGGTCAGGACTCCAGACGGACTCGGTTCGTGGGAGTTTTTTGACCGCATGCTGCATGAGTGTCACGTGGTCTGCACGCCCGGTGTCGGTTTCGGCCCGAGTGGCGAGGGTTATGTACGTCTCACGGCATTTAACACCGCCGAAGCCACGGCAGAGGCAGTGGAACGTTTCAAAAACTGGAAAATCAAATAAAAAACATTATATATCTCCCAATCTCTATGTCTTCGCTTCGATTTAAAGTAGTAGATGAAGCCTTTAACCGCAAGGCCATCACGGTCAACATCCCTGAAGTGCGTCCGGAAGTATATTATGGCAAATATGTGTTCAATCGCCAGAAAATGTTTGAATACCTGCCAAAAAACACGTATGAGGCACTTGTCAATGCCATTGACAACAAAGAGCCGTTGCCGCTGGCCGTTGCCGACAGCGTTGCCTCCGGCATGATGCGCTGGGCCATTGACAATGGCGCGCGCCATTATACGCACTGGTTTCATCCGCTGACCGACGGCACGGCCGAGAAACACGATGCCTTTATCCAGCATGACGGTAAGGGCGGTGTCATCGAAGAGTTCAACGGCAAGCTGCTGGTGCAGCAGGAACCTGATGCGTCGTCGTTCCCGAACGGAGGCATACGCAACACTTTTGAGGCCCGCGGATATTCGGCATGGGACATCTCGTCGCCGGCGTTTATTCTGGACAAGACTCTTTGTATCCCGACTATTTTCATATCATACACCGGCGAGAGTCTTGATTATAAAACTCCGTTGTTGCGTGCGCTCAACGCCGTTGACCGTGCCGCCACAAAGGTGGCCCGCTATTTTGATCCGGAAGTGCATCATGTGCTCGGTTATCTCGGTTGGGAGCAGGAATATTTTCTGGTTGACGAGGCGCTATATAGCGCGCGTCCGGATCTGATGCTCACCGGCCGCACTCTGATGGGACATGAGAGCGCAAAGAACCAGCAGCTTGAAGACCATTATTTCGGAGCAATTCCCTCGCGCGTCGAAGCGTTTATGCTTGATCTTGAAATAGAGTGTCATAAGCTTGGAATTCCGGCCAAGACGCGCCACAATGAGGTTGCTCCCAATCAGTTCGAGCTTGCTCCTATTTTTGAGGAAACAAATCTGGCCAATGACCATAACCTGTTGCTGATGAGTGTTATGTCGGAGGTGGCCCGGCGTCATAATTTCCGCGTTCTGTTTCATGAAAAACCGTTCAGCGGCATCAATGGCTCCGGCAAGCATAACAACTGGAGTCTCGGCACTGACCGCGGCAAACTGCTGTTTGCTCCGGGACGCACGTCTGACGACAATCTGCAATTTCTCGCTTTTGTGGCCAATGTGCTTGCCGCTGTCCATAATTACAACGGGCTGCTCAAGGCGTCGATCATGTCGGCGACCAACGCTCACCGTCTTGGCGCCAATGAGGCTCCGCCGGCCATCATCTCAATTTTCCTCGGATCGCAGCTGACCGACATATTGGACAAGATCGAGGGCATGGATGCCGAGCAGCTGATCAACCTGTCGGCAAAGGAGGGCATGCGGTTGAATCTGACTCAGATTCCTGAAATCATGCTTGATGCCACCGACCGCAACCGCACATCGCCGTTTGCTTTCACAGGCAATCGCTTTGAATTCCGTGCAGTCGGCTCCAGCGCCAATTGCGCTTCGGCCATGATCGCGCTGAATGCCGCCATGGCTTCGCAGCTTCAGGAGTTTGCCCAGAAGGTAGATGCCCGCGTTGCCGCCGGCGAGCCTTTGAAGCGTGCTATTCTTGATGAGACCAAAGCTCTCATAACCGCTCATCGCGCCATCTGTTTCAACGGCAACGGTTATTCCGATGAATGGAAAGAGGAGGCCGCTCGCCGCGGTCTTGACTGCGAGACTTCGGCTCCGAAGATCTTTGACGCATATCTTTCGGAAAAAGTTGTCGATATGTTTGGCCGCACTGGAGTTTTCTCGCCTGTTGAGCTGGCGGCGCGAAATGAGGTGAAGTGGGAGATGTATACGAAAAAAATACAGATCGAAGCCCGTGTGCTCGGTGATCTCGCCATAAACCATGTGCTTCCGGTGGCCACGCGCTATCAGTCTGTGCTGCTCGACAATCTATATAAGATCAAAACTCTTTTTTCGGCCGAAGAATGCGAGAAGATCTCTGCGCAGGACAAGGATGCGATTGTGCGTATGTCGGCCCATATGGCTGTGATCAGGGAGGAAGTGCAGCAGATGGTCGATGCCCGCAAGGCCGCCAATTGCATTGCATGTGAGCGTGAGAAGGCTCTGGCATATCATGACAATGTGTTGCCTCACATGGAGACTATCCGCTATCATATCGACAAGCTTGAGCTTCATGTCGACGATGAGATGTGGCCTCTGCCGAAATATCGCGAATTGCTTTTTATCCGTTGATGGAACAGCTCAAGCATGAGTGCGGTGTGGCGATGATCCGTTTGCTGAAGCCGCTTGAATATTATAAGGAGAAATATGGCACATGGCAGTGGGCGCTCAATAAGCTCTATCTGCTCATGGAGAAGCAACATAACCGCGGACAGGAAGGCGCTGGCGCCGGAGTCGTGAAACTTCATGCAGAGCCAGGGTCGGAATATGTGTTTCGCGAGCGCGCTCTCGGATCAGGAGCCATTTCCGAGATCTTTGACAAGATGCGTGCGGCGATCGGTCCTGACGGCGGCCCTGATTCACCATTTATCGGCGATATCTATATGGGGCATCTCCGTTACAGCACCACCGGCCGCAGCGGGATAAACTATGTGCATCCTTTTCTTCGCCGAAACAACTGGCGGTCGCGCAATTTGCTGCTGTGTGGCAATTTCAACATGACGAATGTCGACCGGATATTCGACTCGATTGTCGCCACCGGACAGCATCCGCGCTTTTTCAGCGACACGGTGATGCTTCTGGAGCAGCTCGGTTATGCTCTTGATCATGAGAATCACCGGGTGTATCGTGAGTTGCGTGACCGGATGGACGGTCCGATGCTGACCCATGCGATCGAGGATGCCATTGACCTTCCGCGTGTGCTTCGTGAGGCCTCTCCGATGTGGGACGGCGGATATGTTATATGCGGAGTCACCGGGTCGGGATCTATGTTTGCCTTGCGTGATGCCGCAGGCATACGTCCGGCGTTCTGGTATGCCGACGACGAGGTGGTTGTGCTTGCTTCTGAGCGCCCTGTGATCCAGACTGTTCTTGATGTGCGCCGCGCTCAAGTCAATGAGCTGGAGCCAGGATGCGCGCTGATTGTCGACAATAAGGGCAGGGTAGGAGTGGAACGCATTCTGCCTGAGGTCGCTAACCGACGTTGTTCGTTTGAGCGCATATATTTTTCGCGTGGAAGCGATGCCGATATCTATCGCGAGCGCAAGGCTCTTGGACACAATCTTGCCCAGCGGATTCTGCACAGTGTGGGCGGAAATCTTGACCGCGCTGTCTTTTCATTCATTCCGAACACGGCCGAGGTGGCATTCATCGGCATGATAGAGGGTATGAACGAAATTCTGGAACGCTGGAAGGCAGATGAAATCCTTAGGCTCAGCGGAGAGGGCGTTCTCACTCCCGACAGTCTCGCTGCGGTCATGGCCCATAAACTCAGGGTTGAGAAGGTGGCGATCAAGGATATAAAGTTGCGCACATTCATTGCCGAAGGCGAGTCGCGAAATGATCTTGCCGCCCACGTCTATGACGTGACATACGGTATTGTCAACAATGACGAGGACACTCTGGTGGTGATTGACGATTCGATTGTGCGCGGCACGACTCTGCGCCAGTCGATTATCAAGATGCTCAATCGTCTGCATCCACGCAAAATAGTCATTGTCAGTTCGTCGCCGCAGGTGCGCTATCCTGACTATTACGGCATAGACATGAGCCGCATGGGTGAGTTCATTGCATTCCGTGCGGCAGTCGAGTTGCTGAAAGAGCGCGGCATGGAGTCTGTGCTCAGTGACACTTATCGTCGTTGTCTGGAGAATCTCGAATTGCCGGATGCCGAGCAGAAAAACTGCGTCAAGGCGATCTATGCACCGTTTACTGATGAAGAGATCTCGGCGAAGATTGCCAGAATGCTGACTCCGGAATCGGTCAAGGCAGAAGTGGAAATTGTGTATCAGAGTCTTGACGGACTGCATCGGGCTGTGCCATCACATCCTGGCGACTGGTATTTTTCGGGTGATTATCCGACTCCTGGCGGCACCCGTCTGGTCAATCGGGCATATGTTAATTTTTATTCCGGTCATGCCGACCGCCGTTGATATAAATTATGGTTTATGCTGAAACAGACAGGCTGATTCTTCGTTCATGGCAGCCTGAGGATCTTCCTTTGTTTATCGCGATGAATAAGGATGAAAGAGTCATGCGCTATTTTCCTGCACCGCTGAGCGATGTCGAGACTGAGGCGTTTTTTGTCAGGATACAGGATGAATTCGAGCGCAAAGGGTGGGGGCTGTATGCCGTTGAGGTTAAGTCTACCGGTGAGTTCATCGGCTATGTCGGGTTGCATGAGATAGGTTTTGAGGCCGATTTTACTCCGGGCGTTGAAATCGGTTGGCGGCTTGCAGCCGATCATCATAATCAAGGCTATGCCACAGAGGCGGCAAAAGCGGTTTTGGTCTTGGCAGAGAGAAATGGGATTGAGCGGCTGTATTCGTTTACAGCAAAGATCAATCTTCCGTCGGAGCGTGTGATGCAGAAGATAGGCATGGTCAAGGCCGGAGAGTTTGACCATCCTAAGCTCCTGGCGGACTCTCCGCTATGTGCTCATGTGCTGTATCTGACGGAGGTTGCCCGATCACAGAGCTGATTTTGCAGTTCGTTTGAGTTGCGTGCCAGCGCGTTGTTGATTTGTAGTGTATCAAAATACTTATAAAAACGCCAGAACTCCCGAATGATTCATTGTGCGTCATTCGGGAGTTTGAAATATTTTGAAAAGCCATTGCCGGCCATCATTTACATTGTTGCTTAATCTATGGGCATAATTATCTGTGCTTATGATGCTTTGAAATTAAAGATTGGGCGAATGATTGTGTCGATGGTTACGGTGTCACCGATGTTGGCGATGATTTCGTCGGCGGGTTTATAGACCATAGGCGACTCGTCGCGTGTGAATTCGTTGACCGATTCGGAGTAGATTCCCGCCATGGAAGCCTCGAAGTCTTCCAGCGAGATCTTCTCATATGCCTGTGTGCGGCTCAACACTCGTCCGGCTCCATGAGGAGCGGAGCAATTCCAGTCAGGATTGCCTTTACCGGTGCAGAGCAACGAACCGTCGCGCATATTGAGCGGAATGATGCAACGCTCACCTTCTGATGCGGAGATTGAGCCTTTGCGGATAATGTTGTCATCGCTGATATAGTTGTGGACTGACTCAAATTCCTCCACTACCTGCACTTCGGGAAAGAACCGCATTAGCAACAATGATATAAGTTTGCGGTTAAGCACTGCCCAACGCTGGCAAAGTCGCATGTCGTGAAGATAATGCTCACGGGCTTCGCCCTCTACATAGCAGAGCGCGGCAGGGAGTTTTGGCTCCGCTTCCAGATGCTCCTTGCGCATTTTCTTGATGACGCTCTGCAACTCAGAGCGACGACCAGCCGCCTTATATTCCTCTATGGTGCGTTTTATTGTCTCTTCAACCTCGTCGGCACCGTCAGTGAGATGCTTTATGGCTTTTGCCTGATAGATGTCGGCCACCTGTTTGCCGAGGTTGCGTGAGCCGGTATGTATCACGAGATAAACATTCCCTTCATCGTCCTTGTCGAGTTCAATGAAGTGATTGCCGCCGCCAAGCGACCCTATTGCTTTATTGATACGTCCTGAGTCTTTGATCTCCCGGTAGCAGTAAAGTTCGATTACAAGTTGCTTTGCCTCACGATAGATTTCCATCTCTTCGCCTACAAGTGGTTTGAATCCGAATCGGTCTTCACGAACAATTTTGCCGGAAGGAACATTGCCGCGTATATGCTCATGGAAAGCGTGATAATCTATCTTTTGGAGTTTGCCAAGATTGAGGATGCGCATGCCGCAGCCGATGTCAACCCCCACAATATTGGGGATGACCTTGTCGCCGAGATTGCCTGTGAACCCTATGACGCAACCGGCACCGGCGTGAACGTCGGGCATAATGCGTATCTTCTTGTCCGAGAACACATCAATGGAAAGAAGATTCTTGATTTGTTCCAAAGCATTCTCTTCGATGTTGTCCGTGAATATCTTCACGTCATGTCCTTCTATCGTCTTCATATTCTGTCGTTTTTATTAATGACGCTGCAAAGTTAGACAGCCGCTGCGCAATCATTCTGCGCACTGCTGTCTGATTTTACAACTTCTTGATGATCGCAGAATTATAAGCACATTTGTAGGACAGGTGCGTTTTAGTAAGACCCCGTTCCCCAATATTTGTTAACGCTGGGGCGGTCAAGCGCCGTGCA
>CAMWSS010000055.1 GCA_947177035.1 uncultured Porphyromonadaceae bacterium
GAGTGGTGGGGTCGGCGGGGGCCGAGGTGTCGGTCAGGCGCCAGAGTTCGGGGTCGATCGGAGGGAAGAAGGTGTCGGCGTCGGTCACTGTGGCGTCGATTTCGGTGAGATCGAGCCGGGTGGCCAGCGGCAGGGCCAGGCGATAGATCTCGCCGCCGCCGATGATGTAGACGTCGGGGGCGTCTGCGGCGAGTGCCAGAGCCTGTTCGAGCGACGAAGCCGTCTCGATGCCCGGGCGGGAGTATTCGGCGTTGCGGGTCACCACGATGTTGCGGCGGCCGGGCAGCGGCCCTTTGGGAAACGATTCGAAGGTCTTGCGCCCCATGATGATGGGGCAGCCCATTGTCAGTTGCTTGAAGCGGCGCAGGTCGGCCGATATGTGGAAGAGCAGGTCGCCGTTGCGGCCTATGGCTCCGTGGCGGTCTATGGCCGCGATTATGTGGATGCGTTGAGTCATAAAGAGTCGTTGATTAATGGATTACCAGCCGCCGCGGGCGCCGCCTCCGCCGGTAGAACCGCCGCCGAAGCTGCCTCCGCCGAATCCTCCGCCGCCGAATCCTCCTCCGTGGCCGCCTCCGCCGGGCACGACGATGACTGGCGGGAGCTTGGCGATGTTGTATTGCTGTTGAGTCTGGTTGTGGCAGTGGCGGCAGCGATATGTCCTGACACCGACGCCTTCGCTCATGGTGGTGGGGCGGCGCACCACGCTGTCGCTCACCAGTTCGCAGGCGCGGGCATGGCAGCGGGGACATTCGGTGAACGCAGTGCTGCGCTGCACGTAAGGCAGGATTTCAGTCGTGCCGCACACGGGGCAGAGCCACACGTCGTAATCGATCGAGTTGATGCGTTCCTCGGTGTCCTGGGCGGGGGTGAGATAATCGTTGTCGTGTTCTTCGTCGACAAGGTTCATTTTTTCGTCGCAGTTGGGGCATTTGTGGACTCCGCGGCGCAGGCGTTTGCGGGCATACAGGAGCGGCAGCAACACCACCAGCGGCATGCCCAGACAGAGAAACGAGCAGAACAGGGCCGGGACGTGGAGCCTGTCGAGCGCGCGATAGCTGTCATAGCGGTCGCGGCGCGAGTTGCCGATCAGAGTCATTATGAACCAGATGAGCAGGCCGGCCGTCACGATGGCGCTGAAGGTGAGGTAGATGCTGAAGAATTTGTCGCTGTTGTCGCCGTTGGCGCGTCGGGCGGCGGCATTGTTGGCCATGTGGCTGAGCACTTCGTCGCGTGCGTCGGGCGAGGCTATGATGGATGCGATGGCGCTGATCGCGCCGGCCACTCCGCCGTCATAGTCGCCCTGACGGAAGCGCGGGGTGATCTCGGCCCGGATTATCGAGCCGCAGACTCCGTCGGGGAGCAGTCCTTCAAGGCCATAGCCGGTGCGTATCACCACTTCGCGGCGGTCTTTGACCACAAGCAGCAACAATCCGTTTTCGTTGTCGCTCTTGCCGAGTCCCCATTTGCGGAATAGGGCGGTGGCGAAGTCGTCGATGTCGTCGTCGGCGGGAATGTCGTCGATCACCACCGCCGCCACTTCGGCTGTCGTGGTGGCCATCAGCCGGCGCAGAAGGTCGTCTATTCCGGCCTGGGCCGAGGCCGACAGGATGCCGTCGGGGTTGCTCACGAAGCGGGTGGAGTCGGTCAGGTGCACGGCGGGAACCTGGTCGACCGAATATGTCGCCGCCCAGATTTTTACGGGCAGCAGCAGTAGCATCAGGGCTAAAATTTTGGCTTTCATAGTCATGCGGTTATACGGCGGGAAGGCTCATGCCGTTCAGTTTGCGATAGAGGTCGAGGGCATAGACGTCGGTCATTGCGGCCACGTGGTCCACCGCGGCCTGGACTTTGGTGAAGAGGTCGGGCGAGTGCACGTCATATTGTTCGGGCACTTTGGCCAGCAGCAGTCTCGAATAGGCCAGGTCCGGGAATCGGACGGCGTGGATCAGTTTTTCCATCAGGAAGGTGATGATGCGGTTGCCGGCGAGTTCCACGTCGACAACGGAGGAGGCGCAGTATATTTTGTTCCACGACACCCGGTTGCATTCTTCGTAGGCTTCGCGCTCGCGTTCGCTGATGCATGCGAGCAGCGGGGATTTGAATGTGCCTTGCAGAATTTCCTGTTCGTGTTTCACAAAAGTGGCGGCGCAGCAGTCAACCAGCGCTCCGATCACGCATGACCGCAGATAGGCCACACGTTCGTTCGGATCGTCGACCGTGGCCATGATCTGTTTCATGTGGTCCTGCCGGCTGCTGTCGAAAAATCCGAGCATGAGCCGCGTGACTTCGTCGGTTGTCAGGATCTTGAGCTTGTGGGCGTCTTCCAGGTCCATCACCTCATAGCAGATGTCGTCTGCCGCCTCGACCACAAATACCAGAGGGTGGCGGCAGTATCTCACCTCGCCTCCGGGCCCGGGGCGTGAAATCATGCCAAGCTCGTCGGCCACCCGGCAAAAGGCTTCGCTTTCGGTGCAGAAAAATCCGAATTTATTGGCCTTCTCGGCGAGAGTCGACTCATAGGGATATTTGACGATCGAAGCCAGAGTGCTGTACGTCATGGCGAAGCCACCCTTGCGCCTGCCCGAGAAACGGTGGACGAGCTGGCGGAAGGCGTTGGCGTTGCCCTCGAAGTTGACCAGGTCCTGCCATTGCCGCGGTGTCAGCTCGGCGCGCAGTTCCGAGCCCGGTCCTTCGGAGAAGAATGTTGATATGGCCCGTTCGCCGTTGTGGCCGAACGGAGGGTTGCCAAGGTCGTGGGCCAGACATGCCGCAGCCACGATGTCGGGGATGTCGTCGAGTTTGTCGACCCACGGTTGGCCGGCATATCGCTGACGCAGCGCGCGGGCGATCTCTCGGGCCACCGATCGTCCGACGCACGACACTTCGAGGCTGTGGGTCAGTCTGTTGTGGACGAATATGCTGCCCGGCAGCGGGAAGACCTGAGTCTTGTTCTGCAAGCGGCGGAACGGCGACGAAAACACCAGCCTGTCATAGTCGCGGGTGAAGTCACTGCGTGTGTCGGCCCGCCGGTTGTGATAGTCTTCCAGCCCGAAGCGTTTGTCGGAGATCAGTCTGTCCCACTGCATTGCGTGTGGGGCGGGCCGGTCATTCATAGTCGAGGCCGTATTCGTCGGATTCATCGTCGTAGAACTCATTGTCGAAGTCTTCGTCCGCGTCTTCGTCTTCGGGCATGGCCACCGGCTCAAATATGAAATCGTCTTCCTCGGCCACGCGGTGGTGTCCGTCGAGCGGACGGTGGGTGATTGTGGCGGCGGCAATGGCATTGGACTCGGAGGTTATTTCGCGCCACAGCATGTCTTTCAGCGCCTGAACGCCTTGTCCGGTCACTGACGAAATGAATATGTGGGGCAGGTCGGTGGGCAGCGTCTCTTCGATTTCGGCCATCAGTTCGGAGTCGAGCATATCGCTTTTTGAGATGGCGAGTACGCGCGGCTTGTCCATGAGGTCGGGGTTAAATTGCTTCAACTCGTTGAGCAGTACGGTATATTCGGCCGAAATATCGTTTGCGTCGGCCGGAACCATAAACAGCAACACTGCGTTGCGCTCGATGTGGCGCAGAAAGCGCAGGCCGAGTCCGCGCCCTTCGCTCGCCCCTTCGATGATGCCGGGAATGTCGGCCATGACAAACGACCGGTTGTCGCGGTAGCTGACAATGCCGAGCTGAGGCTCCATCGTGGTGAACGGATAGTCGGCGATTTTCGGCCGAGCCGCGCTCACTGACGAGAGCAGGGTTGATTTTCCGGCGTTGGGGAAGCCCACCAGGCCCACGTCGGCCAGCAGCTTAAGCTCGAGAATCACGGTCTTTTCGATGGCCGGCTCGCCAGGCTGGGCATAGCGTGGAGTGCGGTTTGTCGAGGTGGCGAAATGCCAGTTGCCGAGACCGCCGCGGCCTCCGC
This sequence comes from uncultured Porphyromonadaceae bacterium, assembly GCA_947177035.1. GTDB lineage: Bacteria > Bacteroidota > Bacteroidia > Bacteroidales > Muribaculaceae > UBA3263. The sequence continues at coordinate 3,921 of CAMWSS010000055.1, forward strand.
GCAGCAGTTTTATCTCCTGGCCGTTTTCAGTGACTTCAGTAAGATATTCGCCGGTTTCGGCATCGAAGACCACAGTGCCGCACGGCACTTCGATGATCGCGTCTTCCCCGTCTTTGCCAAACGAGCGTCCGGCGCCGCCGCTTTGCCCGTCGGTGGCGAAAACGTGGCGTCTGTATCGGAGCGGCAGCAGAGTCCACATATGTTGGTTGCCGCGGAGAATCACGTGGCCTCCGCGTCCGCCGTCGCCGCCGTCGGGGCCTCCTTTAGGCACGTATTTTGCACGGTGGAAATGGCGTGAGCCTGCTCCGCCCTTGCCTGAGCGGCATTGAATTTTCACATAGTCTATGAAGTTTGTATCCGGCATGGTTGAATGGTCTTTAATTGTTAAAATTCAGGTGGTGGCGCATCAGCTCGCAGGCTTGTCGGAAGTCTGCTGGCGAGCCGACGTCGAGCCATGTCCCGGAGATGGGATAATATGTCACACCGGCTCCCTGCTCCATGGCCTGCCTGATGAAATCGGGCGCGTCCAGCCTCTGACAAGGCAGGTGCTCGAGCAACCGGTTGGAAATCATGTATATTCCGGCGTTGGCATAGTGGGTGTAGGTCGGTTTTTCCTCGATGCCCGTGACCCTGTCGCCGTCGACTGTCAGAATGGCAAACGGTATGCTGACCGAGTGCGACACGGTGGCTATGGTGATGTCGGCGCCGGTGTCGCTGTGGCGCAGAAACATCTCTTCAAACGATATCGAGGTGAGCAGGTCGCTGTTCATCAGAAGGGTTGTCCCCTGCGGGTCGCCGCATGGCATCAGCGACAGCGCTCCGATGGTGCCGAGAGGCTCATTTTCGCGCAGGCACTTCACTTCCGAGCCGGCGAAATGACTCTCGATCATGTCGGCGAGATATCGCGTGGTGACAGTGATGTCGGTGACACCACATCGCCTCAGGGCATCGATGTTACGGTCTATGATACACTGGTCGCCAACCTTGAGCAGCGGCTTCGGCACTGTGTCGGTGAGCGGGCGCAGCCGCTCTCCGCGTCCTCCGGCCATGAGCACGGCCCTGACGGGCAGCAGAGTGTGCTGGCGTTGCAGGTCGAGCACCGATATGATGCGTCGGTCGGAATCGATCACAGGCAGCAGTCTCAGCCCCATCCGGCGCAGATTGCGGATTTCGTTGACCGAAGCGTCGGGCGGCAGCGAGCGGAAATCGCGCTTCATGGCCTGGCAGACCTGATCGTTCAGCCCTGCGCCGTTGATCAGCGCGCGCCTCACGTCGCCGTCGGTCAGAGTCCCGGTCATGCGCCCTTCGGAATCGACCACAAGCAGGGTCATCACCGAGCCTGACAGGGTGTTGATCTGACTGAGCGCTTCGGTCAGCGGTGCCGTCTCGCTTATTATATGTGCTTGAAATTGCTTCATTTCTCAGATGTTGTGGTTGCTTTGACTGATCAGAGCCTCGGCTATGAGCCAGTCGGTCGGGGTGTCCAGATCTATGCTGCGGTCACGCGGCATCTCCACTCCGACCCTGCAAGGCAATTCGCCCATGCGGAAGCGGCGCAGTGATTCCGGGCGGATCACATAGACGGCGCCGTTGTATTGCCACGCCTTCGGTGCATCCTGTCGCCGGGTAATGAGCCCGTCGCCCTTGCTCACGTGCAGATATCCGTCGGCCCCTGTCTCAAAGCAGTCATAATACGGATTTGCCGCCGATTCCGTCACCGTCACGGCCATATCCACTCCGGGACCGAACGCCGCGATGGTTTTCATCACGTCGTCGGCCGTGCGCAACGGCGAAGTCGGCTGCAGCAGCACCACGCAATCATAGGCCACACCGCGCCGGTCGGCCTCATCCATGGCGTCGAGCAACACTTCGCGAGAACCGACATTGTCGGCTCCGAGCGCCGCAGGGCGCATGTATGGCCGGCTGATTCCTGCGTCGCGCGCGGTAGCGGCAATCCGTTCGGAATCGGTCGTCACGATGATCCGGCTTTCCGGAGCCACCTTCAGAGCCACCTCGATCGAATGGCATATCAGCGGCTTTCCGGCCAGCGGTTTTATGTTTTTTCCGGGAATGGATTTACTTCCTCCCCGGGCTGGTATAATGAATAACGGTGTCATTGCTCTATGTCGTAGAAACGTTTTGGCCGGCGAAGAAGTTCCAGCGGGGTCGTCGCCACCGCCTCGGTCATCAGCTCCAGAGTGTCGGCCTTCAGATACGGGCATGTGATCGCCCCCCGGTCCATGGCCAGCGCCGTGGCCAGCGCGCCGGCGATAGCGTCGGCCGAATCGGAGCAGTGCACCACGCCGGAACCGCAGTCGCGTCCGGCCTGGCGGTTGCCGATGTTGACGGTGGGCACTCCGGCGGCCGACACCTCGGTCAGCCCGCTCGAACTGTTGCCGACAACGGCGTCGACACACCTCAGCGCCGCCATATAGCGCCGCCGGCCGAGCGACGGCACGGTCAGCACCCGGCCGCGATGTCTGTGGCGATACTCCTCGATGACGCGTATGATCTTCTCACCCTCCGGATCGTTGTTAGGGTAGGTGATGAGCACGTGCATATGCGGAAAACGATCAAGGGCCTCCATGGTGTTGGCTGCAAGCACATCGGCCGGAGTCGACGAAAGAGTCTCGGGATGCAGAGTCAGCAACAACGCTCCGTTCTGCCCGAAACTCCAGCCCAGATCGGCCTCCAGCTCACCGCGGCTCATATCCGGCGCCTTTGCGGCATTGGCCGCTGCCAGCGAGCCCACGTTGATCACCCGCTCCGGCTCCTCGCCCAGCTGGATCACCCGTCGCCGGTGATTCTCAGTCGTCACCAGATGCAGCGCCGACAGCTTGGTGATGGCGTGACGGAAACAATCGTCCATCGCGCCCTCTGAAACCTCGCCGCCACACAGGTGGATCACCGGCACCCTCATCACCGCGGCCACCGTGGCCATGGCCAGCATCTCGAACCTGTCGCCGAGCATCACCATCGCGTCGGGAGCCTCCTCGCCGATGACCGTTGCCGCGCTTCGGGCGCCATCGGCCATCGCCTTGGCAGCATCGGCCGCCAAGACATAACCGGTCGGCATCGGCGCTATCAGCGGAGTGAAGCCGTCGGCCTCTATTTCGCCGAGAGTGTTGCCGCGCAAGGGATCCAGATGCATATTCGATGCCATGACCCGCACCTCGACGTCGGGCCGTGCCGCCAGTGCGCGTGCCAGCGGGCTCAATATGCCCCAATCAGCGCGGGTTGTGGTGGTTATGAGGATTTTCCGTGTCATTTTAACTGCAAAGTTAGAAAAATTTGGATAATTCACAAAAAGTACTTAACTTTGCAGCGCATTTCCGGGGTGTAGCACAGTTGGCAGCGCGCCACGTTCGGGACGTGGAGGTCGGAAGTT
>CAMWSS010000056.1 GCA_947177035.1 uncultured Porphyromonadaceae bacterium
CCGTGGGCGATATCTATCTGGCAAAGGTCAAGAAACTGATGCCGGGTCTGAATGCCGCTTTTGTCAATGTCGGCTATGAGAAAGATGCGTTTCTTCACTACTTGGATCTGGGTCCTAACTTTGCAACTTATGCCGGGCTGGTCAACCAGACGCTCGATGTCAAGAAGAAAATGCCTCACATCGAGAAAATTGCCCGGCAACCTGAAATCGACAAGCATGGCTCGATCACCGATCTGCTCGCTCCGGGGCGTGAGCTTCTGGTGCAGATCGTCAAGGAGCCGATTTCGTCAAAAGGTCCGCGCCTGACGACCGAGATTTCCTTTACCGGGCGCAACATGGTGCTGATACCATTCGGCGAGAAGGTGTCGGTGTCGCAGAAAATCAGCTCGTCGGCCGAGAAGGTGCGCCTTCGCAAGCTGATCGAGAGCATCAAGCCGGAAAATTTCGGCGTGATCATCCGCACGTCGGCCGAGGGCAAGAAAGTGCAGGAGCTGATGGCCGAGATGCGCCAGCTCACGAAGCGGTGGGACGACGCTCTTGCCAAAGCCCGCCAGTCGGTGGCTCCGGCTCTTGTCTATGAAGAGGAGACGCGTGCCGTCGGAGTGCTTCGCGATGTGTTCAATCCGTCGTTCGAGGCCATTCACGTCAATGACGCCGACACTTTTGACCGCCTGCGCGACTATGTAGGGGCCATCCTGCCCGAGAAGTCGGATATCGTGAAGCTTTATGCCGAAGAGACTCCTATTTTCGATCATTTCGGAATTACGCGTCAGATCAAATCGTCGTTCGGCAAGACGGTGTCGTTCAAATCCGGCGCTTACATTATTATCGAGCATACCGAGGCGCTTCATGTCATTGATGTTAACTCAGGAAACCGCGCGCGTTCGTCGGCCGATCAGGAAACTAACGCTCTCGACGTGAATCTGCGCGCCGCAGAAGAGATTGCCCGCCAGTTGCGCCTGCGTGACATGGGCGGCATCATCGTTATCGACTTTATCGATATGGCCAAGGTGGAGCATCGCCAGAAGCTGTTTGAACATATGAGAGAGCTGATGGCGACGGATCGTGCCCGTCATAATATACTGCCTTTGAGTAAATTCGGTCTCATGCAGATTACCCGTCAGAGGGTGCGCCCCGATCTTGAGATAGAGACCACCGAGAAGTGCCCGTCGTGCATGGGCAAAGGGGAGGTGATGCCGTCGTTGCTGTTTACCGACACACTCCGCGAGAAACTGGATTATTGCATAAATGGTCTGGGCCAGTCAAATTTCGTGATGTATGTTCATCCGTATGTCGAGGCCTATATCAAGAAGGGTTTGTTTTCGTCGCTCTATCGCACGTGGCGCAATGAGTTGGGACGGAAATTCAAAATTGTGGCAGACCAGTCGCTGGCATATCTCCAATATAAGGTCATCGGCCAGAACAAGCAGGAAATCGACCTGCGAGAAGAGAAGGACGTAAGTTCTTCGGCTACCAAAAATAAACGCAAAGCAAAGACCCGCGCCAAGAATGACGGCGATGACGCATCTCCGTCTGATTCGTCAGCAGTCTGAAGATAGAACGGTCAATCAAACCGCTCCAGCTCCCCTGCCAGCAATGTGTTGGCGGGGGAGTTTCATTTATTCATAGCGCATGGTGGCGGCCGGCGATATGCGGGCGATGATAAGTGCCGGCAGCATCAGTATGATCCACGACAGCAGCAGTGTGGCGCCGTTGAGCAGCAGCGCGGCCGGCAGAGAGAAGAGAACCGGCACGTGGCTGACATAGTAGTCGGCCGGGTCAAGAGGGAGAATGTGGGTGGTTGACTGAATGGCGATGAGTAGCAGCGACACGGCGTTGCCGATCAGCAGACCTTTTGTCACCAGGCGTTCGGTCATGAGCATGAACGTGCGCCTGATCAGTCGGTTGTCGGCTCCGAGAGATTTGAGCAGTCCGATAGTTTTTACGCGTTCGAGAATGATGATGAACAGGGAGCTGATCAGGGTGAATGCCGCCACGGCCGCCATCAGGGTGATGATCACGATCACGTTTGTGTCAAGCAGATCGAGCCAGGTGAAGTAGACGGCATCGGTCTGCTCTATAGTGGAGATGCCATAGGCGTTGGTGGTGAATCCGGTGTAGTAGGCTGAAAGCAGCGTGTTGTGGATCTGTCGGGCCAGAGGCGCGATCTGCTCATGAGCCAGGCCGCTGATGCCGAGGCTTGAAGCCATGTCGGTGTCAAGCTTCGTGAGTTGTCTGATCAGTGCTTCGGAGCAGTATCCGACGGAGGAATCGTGTTCGTCGATTCCGGATGAGTAGATGGAGTCGATGGTCAGCGGGCGCACCCGCAGCCTGTTGTCGATGAAGAAATATGCGAGTATGCGCTCTCCTTTGCCGAGGCCCAGGCGGCTGGCGGTTATTGCTGACAGAGCCACGGAGTTGACGCTGTCGGGCGATACGTGTGACGCGGAGCTTTTGAGTCCGATGGCCGCGAAGTCGTTGTCGGTCTTGATTATGGCCGCGGTCTGCAAGTGGGGTGTCAGAGTTGCGTTGGCCGGGAGTGTTCCGCCGATCAGTTCTGAGACTTCGTCTGGATTCAACGGAGACTGCTCTCCGTCGGGTGCATAGGCCGTGATTGTGATGGAGTCGTTTATGCTCATCAGCCGCTCTTTGACTTCCTTCTTGAAGCCCAGTACCACCGCCACGCTTATCATCATGATGACGAAGGCCAGCGCTGTTCCTCCGACTGCGATTGACACTGATGGCGACGGCCGACGGTCTCCCTCGGCGCGCCATTGGAAGCGTCTGGCAAGAAACAATGCAGTCCGCGTCGCCCCTTTCATAGTTCGCGTCCTTCGTATCGGCTTATGGCCATGCGGTCGGCGTCGGTGATTTCGGCGGTCGCTCCCGTGCGCAGGTCGAGGTTGACCATGACGACGCGCGTCCTGCATTTCACGCTGCCGTTGTCGGCGTTGACTATCTGCTGCCGCAGAGTGATGCTTTTGGTGCCGATGCATTCGGTGGCGGTTTCGACCATCACCTGTTCGCCGGGCATCGTTGGCTGGTCAAAGTCGATGTCGATGTGTGCCACCACGGGGATTGTGCCCTTTGGGTCTGGGGTCTTTCCGGTCGCCTTGGCGAAATAGTCGACTTTGCCAAGATCCATGATCTGGATATATACGGAGTTGTTCACGTGGCCGAGCATGTCGAAGTCGCTGAAGCGAAGTTGTGCCGGGTATTTGTGTTTGAATTCCATCGAGGAAAATGTTCTTATGTATAATTAATGTATGATCAGGTCGGAGATTGCCTGGCTTCCGACTCTTTGGTTGATTTGTTTCATCAGTTGGGTGCGCATGAACTGCAGGTCGGCTTTCAGGGGGCCTGATGTCAGATAGACGTGCATCACGCCGTTGTCGTCGACATATCTCCGGCTGGTCATGCGGCTCACTCCCGGCCCCACGATCTCAGTCCATTCATAAAGAGCTCTGTGGCGAGCTTCCTGTCCGGAAGCTCCGGCCCGCCTGAACACTTCGTGGATGATCTCTCCGACGGATTGCGCTTCTGTTTTCTTCATTGCTGTAGCGGCGTGAATTCTCCCCGGGTCACTTCCCATAGTCTGAAGTCGTCGGCCGTGCGGCGCACGATTTCGTCAAGGTGGGTGCGGTTGGTGTCGGTGATGAATATTTGCCCAAATTCCGGATTTTCAACAATCTGCATGATTCGCTCCACTCGTCCGGCATCGAGTTTGTCGAATATGTCGTCAAGCAGCAGCAGCGGTTTCATTCCGGTTATTTCGCGCAGGAATTCGTATTGGGCCAGCCTCAGGGCTATGGTGAAGCTCTTGCATTGCCCCTGCGATCCGGTCCGTCTCATTTCCATGCCGCAGAGCGTCAGCTTGAGGTCATCGCGGTGTGGACCGGCCGATGTGTGGCGCAGCATTTCGTCGCGGTGACGGTTGCGCTCGAGCAGCTCTGCCAGCGGCGCTTCGTCGAGTTGTGTGGCATATTCCAGCTCCGGCATCTCTCCGCTGTCGGATATCAGCCGATAATATTTTTCAAAAATCGGCCGCAGGCGTTCGACCCACATGCGCCGGGCTTCGACAATGTATCGGGCCGAGAAATCCATTCCGGCTTCAAGTGCCTCGAAAAGAGTATGGTCGGAGATGTTGTCGCGGAGCATTTTGTTGCGCTGCTCCAGAGTGCGGCCGTAGCGGATCAGATGGTCGAGATATCTGGCGTCGCTCTGGCTGATCGTCATGTCCATCAGCCGGCGCCTCTCTTCAGCTCCCTCGCGGATCAGGTCTATGTCGGCCGGCGACACGATCACCAGCGGGAACGTGCCGATGTGTTCGCTCAGCCGCTGATATTCTTTGCCTTTTCGTTTGAGGCTCTTGCGGCGTCCGCGCGTGAATCCCATCAGCAGGTCTTCGTCGGTGCCGCGCCGATCGTATTCGCCTTTGAGGATGGCGAAGTCATCGTCCTGTCTGATCAGCATGCTGTCCGTCACGCCGCTGAAACTTTTGCAGAAGCTCAGAGTGTAGATGGCGTCGAGCAGATTGCTCTTTCCCATGCCGTTGTTTCCGAGCAGTCCGTTGATTTTTGGCGAAAACGTCAGCCGGGCTGATTTGATATTCTTGAAATTGTCTATTGAAAGCGATTTGAGTTGCATATCAGATGCAAAGTTACGCAAAAAGTCGAAATTATTGCGTATATTTGCAAACAACAAACTAATAACTGATACGATGAAGAAATTATTGCTTTTGTTCCTCATGTGTATGGCGCTTGTGCCGGGTGTGGCCGTCGGCCGTGAGGTCATGTCGGTCAACAATGACTGGAACTTTCGTTTTGCTCATCAGGTCGCTGGCCGCGGCCAGCGCGTGGATTTGCCTCACACCTGGAATGCGGCAGACGCGTTGTCGGGGCGTCCGGACTATTATCGCGGCATGGGTGTCTATGAACGCATTGTGGACTGGAAGCCGGAATGGGATGGCAAAAAATTGTTTTTGCGTTTTAAAGGTGCCAATCAGGTTGCCGAGGTGTTTGTGGATTCTCGTTATGTCGGCGGACATCGTGGCGGGTATGGCGCGTTTGTTTTTGATGTGACTGATTTCCTTAAGCATGGCGGCCAGAGTGTTGTCACCGTCAAGGTCACCAATGCGCTTGATCTCGGAATTATGCCGTTGGTTGGCGATTTCAATATGTATGGCGGTCTTTATCGCGGAGTTGATCTTGTGGCTGTCGAGCCGTTGCATATATCTCTCAATGACTATGCCTCGCCTGGCGTTTATCTGACTCAGCGCCATGTCAGCCGCAAGCGGGCCGATGTGGAGACTGCGGTTGTCGTTGCTAATGCCGGCAGGGTGTCGGCCGATGCCAAAGTAAGGCTCAGGGTTTCTGATGGCAAGAATGTGGTGGCTGAAACCGTTTCGCCGGTGACTGTCGCCGCGGACTCTGTGGTGCGTGCGGTCGGACAGTTCAGCATCGAGAATCCTCGTCTGTGGAATGGCCGGCGCGACCCGTTTGTCTATTCGGCCGTTGCTGAATTGATTGATGGAGCAGGAAATGTGGTAGACCGTGTCGAACAGCCTCTTGGCCTTCGTTGGTTTGAGGTTGATCCGGCTTCGGGTTTTGTCCTCAATGGCGAACCGCTACGACTTCGCGGAGTGTGCCGTCATCAGGATCGTGCCGAACGCGGTAACGCATTGCTTTTTGAACACCATGTCGAGGATGCCGCTTTTATCAAGGAAATAGGCGCCAATGCCGTGAGACTCGCCCATTATCCGCAGGCCGATGAATTTTATTCGCTGATGGACCGTGACGGTATGATTGTATGGGCCGAGATTCCGTTTATCGGCCCCGGCGGTTATCTGGATCGTGGATTTAATGACATACCTTCGTTTCGAGAGAACGGCAAGGAGCAGCTCCGCGAGTTGATCCGTCAGAATTATAACCACCCGTCGATCTGTTTCTGGGGAATTTTCAACGAACTGAAAACTCATGGCGACAATCCGGTGGAATATGTCGGACAGCTGAATGACCTGGCTCACGCCGAAGACCCGACGCGTCTGACCACGGCCGCCAGTTTCCTTTCAGCCGATGATCCTATCAATGCTGTCACTGATCTGATCGCCTGGAATCAGTATTTCGGCTGGTATGGCGGTTCGCCGTCCGATCTTGGCCGATGGCTTGATAATGTGCGTCGTGACCATCCGTCATACTGCATCGGATTGAGCGAATATGGCGCTGGAGCTTCGGTCTATCATCAGCAGGACTCGATAACGGCAGTTCAGCCGACCGGTCGCTGGCATCCTGAAAATTATCAGACAATGTACCATATGGGCAGCTGGCGAGCCATTTCGGAGCGTCCGTTCGTTTGGGCTTCTTTTGTCTGGAATCTTTTTGATTTCGGCGCCGCTCACCGCACTGAGGGTGATCGCGACGGGATCAATGACAAAGGACTGGTTACTTTTGACCGTAAAACTCGTAAAGACTCCTATTATTATTATAAGGCGAACTGGAATACTGACGATCTGTTTGTCTACATTGCCGGGCGCCGGCATTTGCATCACTCATCTGCGGTCACGGATGTAACAGTCTTTTCCAACTGCTCAGAAGTGGAGCTGAAGGTTAACGGCCGCAGTGTTGGCCGGAAAAAATCTGATGGATTCGGCACATTTGTATTCAAAGATGTGGTGCTGACTCCTGGTGAAAACAGCATCACGGCTGCTGCGGTTGGCAATAAAGGCGTCCCGGTAGATACCATTGTATGGAATTTTCATTGAAAAAGGCAGGAGTTACCCTCCTGCCTTTTCTTTCAAAAAAGCCCGTTTTTCGCGGATTGTTGGCTGCTGTCGATGTTAATGAATGTTAAAGTCGAAAATAAAAAAGTTGGTGTAAACAGTTGTTTTGTAATGAATTGTGAAAAACATGTTGTAAAACATAAAAATTTGGGGGTTTGAAAAATTTGGTGGAATGGAAAAAAGGGTATAACTTTGCACTCGCTTTCGG
>CAMWSS010000057.1 GCA_947177035.1 uncultured Porphyromonadaceae bacterium
GTCGGGGTGACAAGATTCGAACTTGCGACCACACGCCCCCCAGACGCGTACTCTAAACCGGGCTGAGCTACACCCCGCTGTTCCTTAAGAGCACTGCAAAGTTACGACGTTTTTTCCACGCCACCAAATTTTTTACGTATTAAATTTATCAACAGTTCATTTTTTATGCCGCACAAAGCCTGCCGCCAGCCCCACCGCTTCGTCAAAAGCCGCTGACTGACCGGCAACTGTGATGAACAGATGGGTGGTGCCGGGCAAGATCCGGTGAGCCACATCCACTCCGGCTTCCGACAGCTTTAAGCACATATCAACCGACTGATCGCGCAAAATGTCGCAGTCGGCACTGACCATAAGCACCGGCGGAAGCTGCGAAAGAAGATGTCCGGAAGCACAGAACGGCGAAATCAGCGGATCATGCGGATCGCGGCCCGCAAGATAGGCTTCGTTAAAGGCGTCCATCAGACCGCCGTCAAGCCCGAACCCTTCGCCATAGTCGCGCCACGATTGCGAACCGTCGTTCCACACCTTAACCACCGGATAAAACAGAATCAGCGATTCAAGCGGCCGCTTGCCGCCCTCCATCACCCGGCCAAGGGCAACCGACAGCGCCAGATTGCCGCCGGCACTGTCGCCGCCGATTGAAACGCGGCCGGCATCGAAACCGAACTCCGCGGCATGGCTGAACGCAAAATCAACGGCCTCGGAGCAGGCTTCAGACGCAGAAGGCCACGGACAACCCGGCGCCAGCGGATAATCCACGGCCATGACCGCCATGCCTGACCGGCGCACAAACTCCACGCAAAACGCCGCGCAGCTGTTGATACTGCCGAAGCACCATCCGCCGCCATGCAGATAGACCAGCAGCGGCAGCAGAGTGTCAGCGGGCGCCGACGCCGGCCGATAGATGCGACATGGCGGATCCGCGACATCGGTGACGGCAACGTCGGCCGGCACCTCAAAAGCGACGTTGCGCGACGCGCGCACCGCTTCAAGAGCCGAATGGTCGCCGGCGATGGCCTTTCTGACCGCGGACTCCTGCGATGACTGAAGGCCGGCAGGAAGATTGCCGATAAAGGCGGCGGCCTCGGCATTCATCCGGCCGGAAGGCGACTGAGCGCCGGCCGGCAGCGCGGCCAGCACCATCGGAATCAGAATTGAAAATATACGCATGATTTATTCTTCGGATGTTTGAATGCCTACAGCTGAGGCAGCCGGGCAGCGCGGAGCGCACGCAGCATGCACAGATAACCCTGCTCCACAAGCACCTCGATCTGCTTCAGATCAAACACCGCGTGGCCGGCCACTTCGGTCAGCTCAACAGGCAGATCACACAGTTCCAGATCGGGATAGATATTGCTCTTTGTCATCAGCATGAACGAGCGGCGGGCAACATCGACAATGCCTCCGGCACGGGCCTCAAGATCAGGCATCGGCGAACACGACACTCCGATCAGATAGTCACACCGCTCACGCAACGCCCAGGCCGGAAGGTTGTGGAGCACTCCGCCGTCAACATAGCGCACACCGCCGATCACCACCGGCTCAAACACGATCGGAATGGCACACGACGCGGCCACTCTCTCGCCAAGACGTCCGGAGGTGAACTCCACACGCTTGCCCTGATCGAAATCGGTGGCGCAGATTATGGTGGGCACGCTCAGATCCTCGATGCGGCTGACGCCGCACTCATGCTCGATCATCGCGATAAAACGGTCAAGCGCGAAAAATCCGCGCCTGGGCACGATCATCTCGGCAAAGTCCTTGAAACGCGCGCCATGAAAAATCGAAAGCACCTTATCCTCCGTCAGACCGGCTCCATGGAAGGCGGCCACGACCGATCCGGCGCTCACTCCGGCAACCACGTCAGGCACTATGCCATGATCGCGAAGCGCCTTGAGCGCACCGAGATGCGCGAACCCGCGCGCCCCCCCGCCGCTCAGGGCCAGGCCTATGCGGTAGGGTTTGCGGGGCTGCTGCTGCTTTCTCGAGGAGAACATCGGTTACTTTTCGCGCATGAAAATATTTATCGGAGTTCCGGAGAAATCCCACATCTCGCGGATCTTGTTCTCCAGATATCGGCGATAAGGCTCCTTGACCCACTGGGGGAGATTGCAGAAGAAGACAAAAGTCGGAATTCGCTGCTCCTTCAGCTGGGTCACATATTTGATCTTGATATATTTGCCCTTGTTGGCTGGCGGCGGATATGCGGCGATGACCTCCTGCATGGCCTCGTTGAGACGCGAAGTGGGCACCTGGCGGCAACGGTTCTCATAGACTCCGACGGCGGTTTCGAGCACACGGTGTATGCGCTGCTTGGTCAAAGCGGAGGCGAAGATGATCGGGAAATCGGTGAACGGAGCAAAGCGCCGGCGTATGGCATCCTCGAAATGCGAGATGGCGTCCTGCGACTTGTCCTCGACAAGATCCCACTTGTTGACGCACACCACCAGTCCTTTATTGTTGCGCTGAATCAGCGAGAAGATATTGGCGTCCTGCGACTCGATGCCTCGCGTGGCGTCGATCATCAGAATGCACACGTCGGCCGACTCGATGGCTCTCACCGAACGGATCACCGAGTAGTACTCGATGTCTTCGCTGACTTTGTTCTTTTTGCGAATGCCGGCGGTGTCGACCAGATAGAAGTCAAATCCGAATTTATTATAGCGCGTGTAGATGCTGTCGCGCGTGGTGCCGGCAAGATCGGTCACGATATGGCGGTCTTCGCCGATAAAAGCGTTGACAAGCGACGATTTTCCGGCATTGGGCCTGCCCACTATGGCGAATTTGGGCAATGCTTCCAGCCGCGCCAGCTCATCGTCGTCGGCTTCGGGAAGCTTAGCGACCACGTCGTCAAGCAGGTCTCCGGTGCCGAAGCCGCTGACTGCGCTGACCGGATAAGGCTCGCCGAGTCCGAGCGAATAGAACTCGGGGACATTATAGAGCCAATCGTTGGAATCCACCTTGTTGGCCACAAGAAGCACCGGTTTTTTCGAGCGGCGGAGAATCCTGGCCACATGATCGTCAAGATCCGTCACACCGTTCATGGCGTCGACCACAAAAAGGATTTCGTCACACTGCTCTATGGCCAGATGCACCTGCTTGTTGATCTCCCCTTCAAAAATATCGTCGGAGTTCACCACCCAGCCGCCGGTGTCGATGATTGAAAACTCGCGGCCGTTCCAGTCCACCTTGCCATACTGACGGTCACGCGTGGTGCCCGCAGTCTCGTCGACAATGGCCCTGCGGCTCTGGGTCAGGCGGTTGAAAAGAGTGGATTTGCCCACGTTAGGGCGTCCGACTATCGCTACTATTTGTCCCATTGATTGATTATTGTCTCTTTGGGCCGGCGGCAATGCCGCCGGCTCTCTCTGTGTTTCTTAATGTTTTTACTGTATGTATCCGAACGCTTTGAGCTTGTTGTCGCGGTTGCGCCAGTTTGGCTCGACTTTGACAAACAATTCCAGATAGACCTTCTTGCCAAAGAAAGTCTCGATGTCTTTCCTGGCCTGGGTGCCCACCCTTTTGAGCATGGCGCCGCCCTTGCCGATGAGAATGCCTTTCTGCGAATCGCGCTCCACGTATATCACCGCCATGATGTGGATCGACGCGTCTTTTTCGTCAAACTTCTCCACGATCACTTCCGTGCTGTATGGCACCTCCTTATCATAGTTGAGCAGGATCTTCTCACGGATTATCTCGGTGACAAAGAAGCGGGCCGGCTTGTCGGTGAGCGCGTCCTTGCCGAAATATGGGGGCGAAGGCGGCAACAGCTCCACGATGCGCTTCATCAGATTGTCGACATTGAATTTTTCGGTGGCCGAAACAGGAAATATCTCGGCATTGGGCAGGCGCTTCTGCCATTCGCCGACAATGCGCTCCAGCTTGTCGCCTTCGGTGCCCAGCAGGTCAATCTTGTTGATGGCCAGCAACACGGGCACCTTCTCTTTGGACACCTTTGCCAGAAAATCGGAATTCTTTTCAGGATCCTCCACCACATCGGTCACATACAGAAGCACATCGGCATCGGTCAGAGCGCCTTCCGAGAACTGCAGCATCGATTCCTGCAGTTTGTAACGCGGCTTCAGCACTCCGGGAGTATCGGAAAACACGATCTGATACTCATCGGTGTTGACAATGCCCGTGATGCGGTGGCGGGTGGTCTGGGCCTTGTTGGTGATGATGCTCATGCGCTCGCCGACAAGGTCGTTCATGAGCGTTGATTTGCCGACGTTGGGATTGCCGACGATGTTGACAAAGCCGGCTTTATGATCTGCTTGATTTTCAGTATTGGTCATGGTGCAAACTTGAATATTAGGTTATGAAAAGACAACACTCTGGCACCCGTTTCGGTTTTGAATGCTCCGGAAAAAACTACGCAGCGCGGATGCGCCCACATCATGCGATTGAGCGCACCCGCGTTGAGTATTGTTTCAGTGTGAGGAAGAAGACCGGCCTTTAAAGATCCCAGATGACATACATGGCACCCCAGGTGAATCCGGCTCCAAATGCGGTGAGCAGCAGTTTATCGCCTTTTTTCAGCTTCGACTTGTATTCGTCGAGACAGATAGGCACTGATGCCGCAGAAGTGTTGCCGGTATGGTCAATATTGACCAGCACCTTCTCGCGATCGATTCCCGCTCTGTCGGCCACAGCCTCGATGATGCGGAGGTTGGCCTGATGAGGCACGAACCAATCAACCGTCTCCATGGTCAGTCCGTTGCGGCTGGCCACCTCAAGAGACGAGTTCAACATATTGGTCACAGCGTGCTTATAGACCGTGCGTCCGTCCTGAAACACATAGTGCTCGCGGGCGTCAACCGTTTCGTGGGTGGCGGGCTTGGCCGAACCGCCGGCTTTCATGATCAGGCTGTCCCTGCCGGAACCGTCCACATAGAACACTCCGTCCATGATTCCCACTGGACGATCGGTCGGTTCCAGCAGCATGGCTGCGGCGCCGTCGCCAAACAGCGGACATGTGGCGCGGTCGGTGTAGTCCACCATCGATGTCATTTTTTCGGTGGCAACCACGATCACCTTCTTGCGCAGGCCCGATTTCACATAGGCAGCTCCGTCCTGAAGGCCGATAAGGAATCCGGCGCATGCGGCTTCCAGATCATAGGAATAGGCATTTTTCAGGCCGCACTGCTGCACGATCATCGATCCGGTCGAGGGGAAACGGTAATCGGGGTTGGTGGTGCAGCACACCACCAGGTCCACTTCTTCGGGTTTGGTGCCGGTAGATTCGAGCAGACGCTCAACGGCTTTTACTCCCATATAGGAAGAGCCGAGCTCGGGATTCTCTAACACGTGGCGCACTTTGATGCCCACGCGGGTGGTAATCCACTCGTCATTGGTGTCGACCATCTTCGAGAGCATATCATTGTCGATAATGCCGTCGGGCACGTAGGACGAAAGTCCGGCTATTCTTGCATTCAGCATGATGTCTAATTATTTCTGGGGGAAATTCTATGGTGGTGGATATTGGGGCTGGAGGTAGACAGAGACTGGACTGGAATTGTCACGTCAGAGTTCTCTGCCGATCAGATGGCCTCAGCCTTCTCGATCACCACGTGGCCACGGTAGAAACCGCACTCACCGCACACGGTGTGATAAACGTGCCAGGCACCGCAGTTAGGGCATACGGCGATGGTGGGAAGCTGTGCTTTGTCGTGGGTGCGACGTTTCGCGGTGCGGGTCTTGGATTGTTTTCGTTTAGGATGTGCCATTGTCTTTAGCTATTTTTTTTGTTTTACTTTTTTGTTTTTTGCTTGGGGTTGTCGGGTATGTTGGTGCTATTGAAGCTAATCCTCGGCAGGAATGGCCGACGACAGATCGTCGGCGTCGATTTCATCCATAAGCTCGTCATCAAGCTCGTCGTCCGCGTCATCTATGCCGCGGGCGTGCTTCCTGTAGAGCGCGCTCATGGCCCGGTTGCACTTGCCCGACGGATGAACATGGCGGGCCGGAATGGCCAGCACGGCGGTGTCATAGATCATATAGGCCACATTCAGATAATTTTCCGATTCGGGAATCACAAGCAGCGTGTCTGAATCGTCATTATAATCCGGGCCGTACTTCACCGTCAGATCATATGTCGTGTCAACTTCAATGGGCAGTTCGTCAAGACACCGGTCGCAGAGCAGCGTGAGCACCCCCGACAGATGAAAATGCAGTTCATAGCACTCGGCGCGATGGTTGACGTCAAGCACAACCGTCGCGTCGGCGTTACGCACGTCGGCATTGTCCATATTCTGGAAAAACGCCTTGTCCAGATGATACTCAAATGAGTGCTTGCCAAGCGGCAAACTTTTGAGCATCAGCTTAAATTCTGTAAACTTTCCCATGAGTGATTGATGCACTTCGGTTGAAATATCTCCGCAAAATTAGGCAATTTCCGCCACTTAACCAAATTTTTTTGATTTTTCATCGACCGCATATGCCTTTTCATCGACCGCATTTCCGGCCAGGCATGACTCCGGCGCAAGGCTCCGGACCATAAAAAAACGCGATCACCGGCACGACCACGCCAAAACCGCTGATACACAACAAAAAAAGAGAGCCGTCATCCCGACGCCTCTCTTCGATAACCTTTATCTTAATCTAATACTATGAAAAACACACACTGCAAAGGTAACACTTTTTTCTCACATACAACTACCCCCCCCCGTTATTTCACACTTTTTAACATAATTATTCCTTCTTTTGTAACTACTCAGGCATCCAAACCAGCCAATTAGTATGCCATCTGTTATTGAATGTAGGTTCCTGACTTGTGATTTGAGTGGCCATTGCCTATTCGGGATTTACATGGA
>CAMWSS010000058.1 GCA_947177035.1 uncultured Porphyromonadaceae bacterium
CAAACACGGAACACAGCAGACGGATCACGGCCAGCACCCCCGGGGCGCCGAATTCTGCGCTGACGGCCTTGACCCAGCGCTGCTCAAAAAATGTACTGTCTATTTTCATGATGCGGCAAAAGTAAGCGGCAAACGCGGGGCGAAACGGTAGATTTTTTTATCCGCTTTTTTTTCGTATTTTTGCCGCATGACATCTTTGTTAAAGTTCTTTATCGCATCATGCGCCATTGTGGCCGCAGGATTTCAGGCAGAAGCCAGAATGTGTGACAGCACGCCGGTCGGCGAAATTCCGTTCAGAGTCGCGGCAGACAATCGCATTTATGTGACGGCCAGCGTCAACGGGGCTGACTCGTTGCGTTTTCTTGTCGACACAGGAGCGTCGTCCATCGTGTTAAACACCAATTCTCCAAAGCTTAAAGGATTCATCATGCCGGGGGAGCCGATTGAAAATCTCGGCACATCGGGCGAAAACACCGTTGAATACAGCCACAGCAATTCCATCAAGATCGGCACAGTGCAGTATAGTGACGCCGGATGCGCCCACATTCCTTATCCTCCGGAGTATTGGGACGGAGTTTTCGGGCTTAACGGCCTGAGCGCGTTCAACGTCGAGATCAACTACGACGATCTGACGATCTATTGCTATCCGAAGGAGCGGCCGGCCAGAGAGCCTTCGGCATCGGTGGCGCTGCCTTTCATCTACAAGTATTCGGTTCCTTTCGTCTGCATGCAGGCAAAAATAGCGGACACGGTCTATGATCTCACTCTCGAAATCGACACTGGATCAGACCGCGTCATCGATCTCAACACTCCGTTTGTCAGCAGACACAATCTACTTCAGACAAAAACGCCGTTTGCGGTTTCACGCATTTCAAGTTCCGACAATGAAAGCGGCGAGTTGCTCAACGTGATGTTTGACCAGGTGATCGTCGGCCCTTATATCATGCCCAGGGTTGCCGGCGCATTCTCGACTCTCACCTCGGGAATGCAGAGCAAAGAAGACATCGACGGAATGATCGGAAACAATTTCCTGAAACGGTTTAATATGTTTATCGACTTCAGCGACAACATGATCTTCCTGGAGCCGAACAATCTGTTCTACACCCCGTTTTACGATTTTCTTGTCGCTACTTGATGATCCAGGTGATGGTTCCCCGCTGCGTTGCGCGGGAATTGTCTGGCGAATAGAGCAGCCGGCGCGAAGCCTCTTCGCAGGCCGACCTCACTTCCTGTTCGCGCGCACCGAATCCCGACGTGCCGGTGACGGTGGCCGAAGTGACATGGCCGGCCGAGTTGACAACGATGCGCACCGTCACGCGCCCAGTGGCGTTGGTGATTGATGGCTCCGGCGAGTTAAGGCGCTGGCGTCCGTCCATGCCGAGTCCGTCGGTCTTGCCGGTGGTCTGCCCCACAGGGGCATTGCCTTTTTCGGAACTGCCGGCGCCTTCGTCGGCTTTGGTCACGGTCGACTTCCCGATTCTGTCGCGTATGCGCGCGGCGGCCTCAGCCTGCGGATCGGGCTTTGGCTGCGGCTTGGCGGCAGGCTTAGGCTCCTCCTTGGGCCGCTCCTGAGTGGCGGGCGACGGTTCGGCAGCCGAGACAAGCGGCGTGGATTCCTCGCCGGCGCCGGAGTCATGGTCGGTGGTTCCGCTCACTTCGGCGGCAGCCGATGCGGCGGGACGGTTGTCGGCCGCGCGGACTGGCTTGAATGGAATCTGCTTGATTTCCACTTCTGTGAATAGAATCTCGTCATCGTCCTTGTTTTCAGGCACAAGAGGATTGACGGCCGCGGCGCCAAGAGTGATGACACAGAGGGCCACAACAATCAGCGCGGAGATCAGCAGGGTGATCAATGCGGCGGTGAGTCGATCGCGGTTCATGCGGCTAAACGGGGGGATCAGGACTGCGGGGCCGCAGTGGCAAGCACCACTTTCACCCCGAGGGTGCGTCCGAGATTAAGAACTTCAACAATGCGCCCGTAAGAGACGGTTTCGTCGGCAAACAGGGCCACGAAGGCTTCGTCGCCATCCTGCTGCGCGATCACGGTCATGAAGGTTTCAAGCTGCTGGTCTTCGGGCAGGATCTGCATCTGTCCGTCTTCGCCATACATGGTGGCCGTGCGGCCCTCGGCGTCGATGAATATGCGGGCCACCGGCTTGAGCGACGTGGTCTCGGCGCTTTCGGGCAGATTGACTTCGAGCGCATTGGGAAACACGAAGGTGCTGGTGACCATAAAGAATATGAGCAGCAGGAATATCACGTCGGTGAGAGAGGCCATCGAAAAGGTGGCCGACATGTCGAACTGTCGTTTCAGTGCCATGGCGTCGGGTCTCCGTTATTCGGCCGGCTCGTTGAGCATGTCCATAAACTCCATGGTCTTGCCCTCGAGCTTGGTCATCACCGCATTGATTCTGGCAACAAGATAGTTATAGGCAAACAGTGCGGCCACACCGACAACGAGACCGGCCACTGTGGTGACCAGAGCAGTGTAGATGCCGTCGGCAAACGTGGCCAGCGTGGCGGCCGAACCGCTCGCCGCCATGCCGTGGAAAGCCTGCACCATGCCGACCACCGTGCCCAGGAAGCCGAGCATCGGCGCTCCGGCGGCTGTGGTGGCGAGCCAGGGCAGACCCTTGCCAAGGCGGGCGATCTCGAGGTTGCCCATGTTTTCAATCGTCACAAGCACGTCCTGCATCGGGCGGCCGATGCGGCTTATGCCCTTGGCGATCAGCGCGGCATAGGGCGTCGGAGAGGTGCGGCAGAGGTTGAGGGCACTTTCAATCTCACCCTCGTGGATATAGTCCTTGATGCGATACATGAAAGTGGGATCATCGTGGCCAGCGGCGCGGTGCAGCGCCAGAAGACGCTCGATGAATATATAAATGCAGATCACGGCAAGAACCGCAAGCGGAATCATGATAATGCCGCCCTGAAGGCAGAGCTGCCACAATGAGAGGTCGTTGGCTTCCATTTTTCTTAATGTGTATAATGAGGGGTGAGTTGATTTTGCGTTGTTACTTAAGGCAGTCGAGATAGCGGTGTATGGTCTCTTCCAGGCCGAGATAGAGAGCGTCGCAGATCAGCGCATGGCCGATCGACACTTCATTGAGATGAGGCACACGGTCATGAAAGAAGCGCAGATTCTCCAGACTGAGATCATGGCCGGCGTTGACGCCAAGTCCGCAGCTGCGGGCCTTGCGCGAAGCCGCGGCAAAGGGGGCCACCGCCGCCTCAGGATCGGTCGGGTAAAGGTCGGCATATGGCTTCGTGTATAGTTCCACGCGGTCCGCTCCGGCCTTTGCCGCCATGGCAATGTTGTCAGGATCGGTGCCCACGAAAATCGACGAACGGATGCCTGCGTCGCGCAAGGCGTCGACCACCTCCGTCAGAAACTGGAGATTGGGGGCCACCTCCCATCCGGCCGAACTGGTGATGGCATCGGGAGCGTCAGGCACCAGAGTCACCTGCGCGGGCTTCACCTTCAGAACCAGTTCCATGAACTCCTTCGACGGATAACCCTCGATGTTGAACTCAGTGCGCAACATTGGACGCAACGCCCACACGTCGGCCTGCCTGATGTGGCGCTCGTCGGGACGCGGATGAACCGTGATGCCCTGGGCGCCATAGCGTTCGCAGTCGGCCGCGACCCTGAGCAGATCCGGACGGTTCTCGCCGCGCGCATTGCGCAGAGTCGCTATTTTGTTGATGTTTACACTTAATGTGGTCATATAATCCGATATTTTCTGTATCTTTGCAGATGTGCAATCCGGCCTCAGACCGAAACGGCACAATAATTGTTGTTCTCTTAGAGGACCACAAAATTAATAGTAATTCTTAAGAAAAGGAAGGTTTTGGCCATAGAAAATGACATTTTGACCTGTTTGCACGCCCTCCCCGCCGCTCAGGCCGGGCGACTGGCCGAGCTGATGCCCCCGGATCCGGAAACGGCCGAGCTGACCGTGAAGTGCGCCCCCGGCGATTTCATGGCGTCTGCCATAGCCAGGGCCGTTGAAGACTGCGACGCTCACCTTATTAATATGAACGTGATGTCGGCCCGCCATGACGACGGGGCGCTGCTGGTGCATCTGCGGATCAACCGCCGCAATGCCGCCATGGTGATCAGATCGCTTGAGCGATACGGTTTCGAGCTTGCAGGATATGACGGCGACGACGCCGAGGCAGACCAGGACTCAACACTGGCCAGAAACGCAAACTATCTCCTAAGGCTCATCGACCTATGATTATAGCCATCAACGGCAGCCGCCGACAGAGCGGCCACCTCGACAAATTGCGGATCCTGCTGGAGCGCCTGAGCGCAATGACCGGCGGCCGGCTGGTCGTCAAGACGAAATTCTATGATTACGTGCGCGAGGCTCTGCCGGGAGCCTGGGCCGGAGGCCAGGTGACGGCGATAGCCGACGGCGACGACTTCAACGCCGACATGGCGGTGAGCATCGGCGGCGACGGCACCTTCCTGCGCACGGTCCAGTGGGTGGGAAGGCGACGCATCCCGATTCTGGGAATCAACACCGGGCATCTCGGCTATCTGGCCGACCTGTCGCTCGACGAAGCGCTCGCCGAGCCGACCGCATCAGACTTCAAAGTCGAAGACCGCACGCTGCTTCAGGTCAGCTCCGACATGCTCCCCCCCGACTTCTGGCCATATGCCCTCAACGAAGTGGCTATTCTAAAGCAAGACACTGCCTCGATGATCACGGTCGAGACCCGCATTGGCGGCGCACCGCTCGCATCATATCTCGCCGACGGCCTGATAATATCCACCCCGACCGGATCGACGGGCTATAATCTCAGCGTCGGCGGCCCGATCGTGGATCCGTCGGCGCCGGTCACAGTCATCGCGCCTGTAGCGCCCCACTCGCTGACACTGCGTCCGCTGGTGGTCGGCGCCGACTCCTGCATAGACGCAGTCACCAGTTCGCGCTCCGACTTTTTTTTGCTGAGCCTCGACGGCCGGTCGGTGTGTCTGCCCAACGGCGCGGCCATAAAAGTGACGCGCGCGCCATTCACCGTTCCGGTCATCCAGCGCGCAAAACATCACTTCGCCTCAACTTTGCGCGAAAAATTGCTCTGGGGCAAGAATGGATCAAACCGTTGACTTTTAGTGCTTTAGAAAATTTCATGAAATTTTTTTCAAAAAAAGTTGCTTGAAAATTTGCACAGTTCAAAAATAGTACCTAACTTTGCACTCGCAATCGGGAAGCAACGGCAACCCAAGCAGAAAAGCAGATTGCGAAACAAAAATAAAACTTCCCTGGTGCGGTAGTTCAGTCGGTTAGAATGCCGGCCTGTCACGCCGGAGGTCGCGGGTTCGAGTCCCGTCCGCACCGCCGAGGAGAGAGGAGAATGAGTATTGATTGACTTCGGTCTTTCTTACTCATTCTTTTTTTATGCGTACCACACATAACCATTTGCCTGCAAGAAGAGTCGCCGCCAGAAATCGAGCCGATGCAAAAATCCACTAAATCGGCCAAAGAACTTTCCCCAAAAATAGTCATTTTGTTTTTGTTTTGAAGAAAGAGAGCGATATGCGGTAAGATGAATCACTTACAGCTTGTGTAATCAAAAATATTTTTATAAATTTGCACATGAATTGACTTACAGCATGCGTGGACCAATTAAACAAAGAGAGTGAATATATCGTTTCAAAATAAAAAGCTCGAAAAATTGCTGGACAACCCTTCAAAGCTGACAAGAGAACTCGGGCCGTTAAGAACAAAGTTATTCCTCACGAGATTAGGAGCTTTGATTAACGCTACGACTCTTGAAGATGTAAGGAATCTTCCCGGTAATTTTCACGAATTGAAGGCAGACAGAAAGGGTCAATGGGCGTGCGACCTTGACCACCCCTACCGCCTGATATTTGAGCCACACGAAGACCCAATACCTACCGACGCCTCGGGTAGATATGTCTGGCTGGAAATCAAGGGCGTCGAAGTTATTGAGATTACAAACTATCATGGCAAATAAAGATATGGCACAG
>CAMWSS010000059.1 GCA_947177035.1 uncultured Porphyromonadaceae bacterium
TCTCGACCCACTGATTAAGAGTCAGTTGCTCTACCAACTGAGCTACGGAGTCATTGCGTTTCTGTCTGAATTGCGCTGCAAAGGTAGAGAGTTTTTTTGATTCTGCAAAATTTTTTGAGGTTTTTTTGTGATTTATGCTTAAATTTGTAGCGTAATTCTATATTGAAAACGTATGAAAATAGCTTTGATAGGTCATGGAAAGATGGGGCGCGCCATTGAGCGGATCGCTCTTGAGCGTGGCCATGATATAGTTGCCGTGGTCGATGTTGATTCCGAATCACGGATTGACAGCGATGAGTTCCGTCAGGCCGATGTGGCCATTGAGTTTTCCATTCCGGCCGCGGCCGAGGCAAACGTGCGCGCGGCATTGGCCGAAGGGGTGCCGG
The DNA here is from genome assembly GCA_947177035.1 of uncultured Porphyromonadaceae bacterium. Classification (GTDB taxonomy): domain Bacteria; phylum Bacteroidota; class Bacteroidia; order Bacteroidales; family Muribaculaceae; genus UBA3263. The sequence goes on from CAMWSS010000059.1 coordinate 387, forward strand.
TTGTCTGCGGCACAACCGGCTGGGCCGAAGGTCTTGAAAGGCTCAAGGAGTCGATGCCTCAAGGCTCGGCGCTGATGTGGAGCGGCAACTATTCGCTCGGTGTCAACCTCTTTTTTGCCGCCAACCGGTTTCTGGCCCGCATAATGGCCCGGTTTCCGCAGTATCGTCCTGACATTACAGAGGTGCACCATATCCACAAACTCGATCATCCGAGCGGAACCGCGCTGATGGCGGCTGACCAGATCATCGCCGAGATGCCCGCCATGGATGGGTGGAGCGAGGAGCCGGCCGGCGACACCAAACTGCTGATCAACCATGAGCGTCATGGCGAGGTGCCTGGAGTGCATCGTGTTGTGTGGGATTCGCCGATCGACTCCATCTCGCTGGAGCATTCGGCCAAGTCGCGCGAGGGATTTGCTCTCGGGGCAGTGTTGGCTGCTGAGTGGCTGCCTTCCCACAAAGGCTTTCACCCGATTTCCGATATGATGGATGAAATTATTGGAGGATTAGGGAGATGAGTGCCTTTGTTGATGATCTGAAGAAGCGTATTGCTTCAAACAAGCCGACGCGCTGGGTGCGTTTCGCGCTGGTATCGGCGGCATTTTTTGCATGGGTGGCCTGGCTTGGCAACTGGTGGGTCGCGTTATGGTGGCTGCTGTTGATCGACATTTATATAACCGGCTATATTCCGCTGACGTGGTGGAAGAAGAGCAAATCGGCGACCACACGTTCGGTGATGAGCTGGGTTGACGCGATTGTCTATGCTCTGGTGCTGGTGTATTTCGTGTTTGCGTTTGTCGGCCAGAATTACCAGATTCCGTCGTCATCGCTTGAAAAAACGCTCCTCACAGGTGATTATCTCTGGGTGAACAAAACGGCCTATGGCCCGCGCGTGCCGATGACGCCGCTGCATTTCCCGCTGGTCCAGAACACAATGCCGATCGTCGGCACCAAAAGCTATCTGGAGAATCCGCAGTGGAAGTATCACCGGCTCAAAGGAATGGGCGCAGTGAAATGGGGCGACATCGTCGTGTTCAATTTTCCGGCAGGAGATTCGATCGCGGTCAAGGCCCAGAATCCCGACATTTATTCCTTGTCGCGACAGCTTGGCGAGGAAATGCTGATCCGTGGAATGGTGAAATTGCCGGAAGGGACTCACAATGACCCGATTTTGCGCGACAAGTATCTGCGTGCGGTCGGCATGGAATATATACGTATGAATCCGGCTGACTTCGGAGAGCTGATGTGGCGCCCGGTGGACCGACGCGAAAATTACGTGAAACGCGCCGTTGGATTGCCCGGACAAGTGTTTGAAATCCGACAGGGCGAGATATTCACCGACGGCGTCATGCAGCCTATGCCCGAACAGGCCCAGTTCAGATATGCTTTCTCGCTAAGTAACTGGGCGAACATGACCGACGCCGATCGCCAGGCGCTCTGGGAAGACCTCGGAGTGAGCAAGAGCGACCGCATAGCCCAGTCCGGCAACACGATGTTCACTCCGCCGCTCACGGCCGAAGCTGTCGAAAAACTAAAACGCAATCCCAATCTGGTGTTTATCGAGCGCTGCGATTTCAAGGGCGACGGCACTATTCTTTTCCCGCTGGCGACAGCACGTGAAAAAGGGTGGACGCTCGACGACTATGGACCGCTGACAATTCCGGCCAAAGGCATGACCGTGAAGCTCGACGCTGACGGGTGGGCCACATACGGCCACGCCATCGGCCACTATGAAGGACACGACGCCGAGTGGCGCGACGGACAGGCGTGGATCGACGGCAAACCGGCCGATGAATATACGTTCACAATGGACTATTACTTCATGATGGGCGACAACCGCCATCTGTCGCTCGATTCCCGTTTCTGGGGCTTTGTTCCCGAAGACCACATTGTCGGTCAGCCGGTCATGGTGCTTGTGTCGTTCGACGGCGACAAACCCTGGTATAACAAGATCCGCTGGAACAGACTGTTCAAATCGGTCAAAAACATTATGTAATCACTATTGTCTCACAATTATAAAAGACAGAATTTATGCAGATTTCCAACCGCGTGCAGTCTCTGGCTGCCTCAGCCACCCTGGCCATGTCGCAGAAAAGTGCCGAACTCAAGGCTCAGGGAGTCGACGTGATCAATCTTTCAGTGGGCGAACCTGATTTCCCCACTCCTTCACATATCAAGGAAGCCGCCAAAAAGGCCATCGACGATAACTTCTCGTTCTACACTCCGGTGCCGGGCTATCTGAGCCTGCGCAAGGCGATTGCCGAAAAGCTCAAAAACGAAAACGGAGTGGAGTTCGCTCCCGAACAGATTGTGGTGGGCAATGGCGCCAAACAGGAACTTTGCAATGTGATCCTCGCGGCCATCAACCCGGGCGACGAAGTCATCATCCCCACCCCCGCCTGGGTAAGCTATGTCGAGATGGTCAAGCTGGCTGAAGGCGTCAACGTGCTCGTCCCGGCATCGATCGAACAGGACTTCAAGATCACTCCTGAACAACTCGAAGCAGCCATCACCGAGCGCACCCGCATGGTGCTGCTCTGCTCGCCCAGCAATCCCACCGGATCGGTCTACTCTCCCGCCGAACTGCAGGCGCTGGTCAATGTGCTGGCCCGTCATCCTCAGATCCTGGTCATGGCCGACGAGATCTATGAACACATCAACTTCGGAGCCGAAATCCGCTCACTCGCATCGTTCCCCGAACTGAAAGACCGCGTTGTGGTGATCAACGGCGTCTCCAAAGCCTATGCCATGACAGGCTGGCGCATCGGTTACTGCGCCTGCCCTCCGCAGCTGGCCAAAGCCGTGAGCAAACTTCAGGGACAATACACCTCGGGCGCATCGTCAATCGCTCAGAAAGCGGCCGAAGCGGCTTACACAGGCTCGCAGCAATGCGTCGAAGAGATGCGCCAGGCATTTGAGCGCCGACGCGATCTCGTTGTCGGGCTGGCACGCCAGATTCCCGGACTGAAGGTCAACGAACCGCAAGGGGCCTTCTATCTCTTCCCCGAAGTAAGCGCCTTCATAGGCCGGCAATTCCAGGGCAAAGTGATGGAAACCTCGGGCGACATCGCTCTCTATCTGCTCGAACACGCCCATGTGGCCACAGTCGACGGCGCGGCATTCTGCGCTCCAGGCTACATCCGTCTGAGCTATGCCACCTCCGACGACAACATCCGCGAAGCCCTTTCGCGCATGGCGCGCGCATTTGCCGCCCTCAGCTGACACCGCCCGACCGCACAATGCAGACCGTATTGTTCCACAGCACCATATTCGGCCCTATCCACAGCCGCAGACTTGGCTCGTCGCTCGGCATCAATCTGATGCCGGCCGACGGCAAGGTCTGTTCGTTCGACTGCCTGTATTGCGAAGCCGGATTCAACGCCCAAGGACCGGGAAAAGCCGGACTGCCGTCGCGAACCGAAGTGGCCCGATTGCTTGAAGAAAAACTCCAGCAGATGAAAAAATCGGGCGAACCGCTCGACGTAATCACCTTCTCCGGCAATGGCGAACCGACCCTGCACCCCGACTTTGCCGGAGTGATCGACGACACCATCAGGCTGCGCGACCGCTACTTCCCAACGGTGAAAATCAGCGTGCTCACCAACTCCACCCGCATCGGCGACAACCAGGTGGCCGATGCCCTCCGCCGAATCGACAACAACATCCTCAAACTCGACTCGGCGATCGACGGCACTGTGCAGCGACTTGACCGCCCCAACTCGCCGGACTACTCAGTGGAGAGGGTGATCAGCGAACTCTCTCAGTTCAAAGAAACAGGCATAATCCAGACCATGCTCCTGCGCGGCGAGCACGACGGCAACACAATCGACAACACCACCGAAACCGAAATCTCGGCCCTGATCGACGCCTACCGCCAGATCCGTCCCCGCTCCATCATGCTCTACTCCATCGACCGCAAAACCCCGGCCGAGCGACTCCACAAAGTCGAGGCCGACGAGCTCAAGGCAATTGCAGACCGCATCATGGCCGAAACCTCAATCCCCGTAACCACGGCATGAACCACCCGCCTGTCGTTCCAGCCTCGCTACGCCCCGGCGACACCGTGGCAATTCTCTCGCCCGCATCGGCCGTCGATCCGCTGCTCATCGAGGGTGCGGCCAACGCCCTGGCGCGCCTGGGCTACCGACCGCGCATCATGCCCCACGCCGCAGGAAGGCTCGGAAGCTACTCGGCCACCGAAGCCGACCGACTGGCCGACCTCCGCGCAGCCCTGGACGACCCGTCGGTCAAAGCAATACTCTGTAGCCGCGGCGGCTATGGCGCCGTCCATCTGCTCGGCCAGATCACGCCGCGTCCCGTGTGGCTGATCGGCTTCAGCGACATCAGCGCCCTCCACTCCCTCTGGCACTCCAACGGAATCGCATCGGTCCACGGATCCATGGCACGCCACCTGGCGCTCTTTCCACCCGACGACTCCGCCAACCGCGCCCTCGCCGAAATTCTTGCAACTGGCCGTCAGCCCGCCTATGAATTCGCCCCCCATCCGCTCAACCGTCCCGGAACGGTCACCGGCACACTGCTCGGCGGCAACCTGGCAGTGCTCGGCGGCCTGATCGGCACTCCCCTGTCACTGCTGAAGCCCGACACTATAATGATCATCGAGGATATTGCCGAACCGATCTACAAAGTGGAACGCATCCTCCACCAACTGCGTCTGGCCGGCATCCTCCCCAACCTCCGCGGGCTAATAGTCGGCCAGTTCACCGAATGGAAACCCGACCGAAACTACTCCGACATGAATGCGATGATCGCCGACATGACCGCCCCCTACAGCTATCCAGTCGCCTTCAACGCCCCCTTCGGCCACGTCGACACCAACCTCCCATTCATCGAATCCACCACCGTCACCCTCTCCGTCGCCCCCGCCGCCGTCACCCTCGCCCCGCCTGATCTCCCTTGAATCATCAGATGGAAATAATGACTTTAGAACATATCGATTTCGACACACTTTTCCAAAGTTTTGAAAAAGCATTTGCTGATTACGAAATCCATTTTGAGAAAGACGAAGTGCGTTCCATGCTCAACCGTCGTGGCTATAATCCAAGACTTTCATTTGCCGCATTCGTTAATGATGAAATAGTAGCATTTACCTTAAACGGAACCGGAACATTCAACGGAATTCCTACCGCCTATGACACCGGAACCGGGACCCTAAAAAAATACAGAGGAAACAGCATCGCCCGAAAGATTTTCACCCATTCAATCCCTTTTCTTAAATACCTGTTGGAAGTTCTGCAAAACAACAACAAAGCGATTGCCGTTTATCGCCAGATGAATTTTGAAGTAACGCGGGAATTTGACTGTTTCAGACAAATAATCAAGCACATCGACAATCAAACAGTAAATACTGACTGCCTCATCAAGCAAGTCGATACAAACTACATCAGACTGGCCCAACGCTATTGCGATTTTGATCCTTCATGGCAAAACAGCATTGAGTCTATTGAACGAGGAATATCCGAACTGACGTGTCTCGGCGCTTTTATCAACGATAAGATGGTCGGCCATTGTGTATTCGATGTGCATACCGGTGATCTAAGACCCCGTTCCCCAATATTTGTTAACGCTGGGGTCGCATATCTCTGAGT
>CAMWSS010000060.1 GCA_947177035.1 uncultured Porphyromonadaceae bacterium
TCCATGAATAGTCGCAAAGTTACGCATTTTCCCGCGATTTACGCAAATAAAACGTCTAAAATAGCTTTTTTCTCTTGTGTCGGAGCATCACCCAATAGATGCTCCAGTAGATGGCGGAGAGGAGCCACAGCATCAGGTATGGGTGGGAGTTCTGCGCGAGAGTGGCGCCGTTGGAGTTGATGCGGATGAAGCCTTCCACGCCCCACACCGCCGGAATGCAGTTGCCGATCCATTGCCACAGCGGGTGCATTGCATAGCGCGGCCACGTCAGCCCTGACAGGAACAGGAATCCGACGGAGGTGAAGACCACGACCATGAGCGACATTTCGCGCTCTTTGATGAATATCTGCGAGATGACCAGTCCGAATCCGGCCGAGGCGATGAGCATCGGCAGGAAGAACGGCAGATATTGCGTCATCGAGCCGGAGTGTGGCAGCGAGAATATCAGCGGCACATAGTGGAGGGCGTATATTGCCATCGGCAGGTATGGAACCAGGTATGCCAGCAGTTTTCCGGCCATCGTGGCCGAAGGCGTGGCCTGTATCTCCAGCGGGTCGATTCCGCCGTTTCGCCGGCGGCGTTCGCGCGAGGTGCCGACGAGCATGGCGATGCCGAGAATCATGCTCTGCTGGATGATGAGCACCACGATTCCCGGAATGATGAATGAGGCGAAGCCCTGTTCGGAGTCGCCGAGAAAGAATGCTTCGGACGATATCGGCGCCTCGGAGGCCGGCAGGCCGGCGGCTTCCATTTTCTGGGTTCTTATTTTGGCGCCGGTGGCCAGTTGCACGTCGGTCAGGGCCGAGAGGAATGTGCGGAAGCGGAGCAGCAGGCTCATGTCGCTGTAGAAGTCGACGTGGGTCTGCTCGCCGCGGCCGATCTCGCGGTCATAGTCTTCGGGAATTACCAGTATGCCGTAGCATCGTTTTTCGGCCTGCCATCGGCGGGCTTCGTTCAGCGACGTGGCGTATCCGACGATTTTTATGGCCGATGTGGCGTCGATGGAGCGCGTGAGTTCCCGGCTGGCCGATGTGCGGCTGTTGTCGACAACGGTCACCGGAATGTCGGTGACTACTTCCGGGTTATATATCAGGGTGTAGACCAGCGGATAGGCCAGCGGAAGCGCGAAGAAGAACAGGAGCATGCCGGCGTCGGTGAATATGAGCCGCAGCTCGCGGCTCCAGACCCGGGCCGTTTCCTTGAACCAGCGTGTTATCGGATTGTTCATAAGTTGCACGGGGTGGGGAGGTTAAGGCACGTATGTCGGGCGCAGGCAGAAGCGGCGCAGGTTGCGGCTGATCAGCGCGGCGACGATCGGGAAGCAGAGCAGGCCGACGAAGTAGAGGCGCGAGTAGTAGACGGGCACGCCGTTGAGGGCCTGGTCGATATAAATGAGAAAATAGTATCTGATCGGCAGGATGTGGCTGAAGATGCCGATGGCGCCATACATCTCTTCGACCGGGTAGGAGAATCCGGCCACTGAGAAGGCGAGGATGCCGGTGAGCGAGCAGAGGCTGAGGGCCAGACGCAGGTTCGGCATGGCGCTGCTGACGATCACTCCGAACGACTGACTGGCAAGCACCAGCAGGACGGTGGCCAGGGTCATCGCTCCCCACGATCCGTTCATCGGGAAGTGATTGTAGTTGAAACAGAGAGCCTGTATGGCGAGGCCGACAATCGTGAAGATCACGGTCTGCGGCAGCAGTTTTCCGGCCAGCGCCTTGAGCATGGACCCGTCGGCCGCGCGAAGCCATTCGACGGAGCTTCCGGTTTTGATCTCATGGCATATGCTCCATGCCGTGACCAAGAAGATCATCAGTTCGAGCAGGCAGGGCAGGAAGGAGTTGGAGAGGTAGATGTTGTAGTTGAGCCACGGGTTGCCGATCGAGTGGGTGTCGATGACGATCGGCTGCAGCAGGGTGCCGGCGGCCGACGGGCTGAGTCCCATGCCGGTCAGCTCGGATTGCACGATTGCGCCCGACGATGTCACTGCCATGGTCTTGAACGCCTTGTAGGCGAGCGATCCCGGCACGAAATATGTCAGGTTGGTATAGTAGGTGATCGTGGCGCCGGTCTCGCCGAGCGCGTCGCGCTCAAAGTCGCGCGGAATGTAGAAGAATCCGAAAATCTCTCCGCGCTGCACTTTGTCCATGGCCTCATGATAGTCCGACAGCACCTGGGTGATGTCGACGTATTGCTGTGAGGACAGCGAGCGGGTCACTTTTGTCGACAGCGAGCTGTGGTCCATGTCGACAACTGCGGTCGGGACTCTTTCCGGCAGGCCTTCGTGCATGAGCGACAGGAAGAAGAACGCCACTCCCATAGGCACCAGAATCATGGCCCACAGATACATTCTGCGGGATCCGAGTTCTTGCAGCGATCTGTGGAGCAGGCGCCGGAATCCTGTGTTTCTGTTGTCACTCATCGTGTCGGTGTCACTTGTCGTTGTGGTCGAGATAGATGATCGACATGCCCGGACGCAGGTCGGGAATCGAGTCGATGGTGCGGGCTTTGATCTGGAAGGTGCGGCTGTCCCAGTCGCCTGTGCTCTTGGTTGCGCGCCAGGTGGCATAGCTGCCGAGGTCGGCTATGTAGTAGATGCGTGCCTTTGCTTCTTTGCGTCCGAGCGCCGGGATCATGATGTCGATCTCCTTGCCCATTGTGAGGTTTTCGAGATACTCTTCGCGCACGTTGAACGTGACCCATTTGTCGTCGAGACGGAGCACGCTCATGATCGGGGCGCCGAGGCTCACGAGCTCGCCGACGTGGGGATAGATCGTTTCGATCTGTCCGTCGCATGGGGCTACCAGATATGAGTCTTCGAGCATGGCCTCGACTTCGGCCACTCCGCCTTTGGCCACGTTGACCATTGCGGCTGCGGCCTGTTTGTCTTCGCGCTGGGCGCCGTCTTTGGCCATTTCATACTGGCTGCGTGCGGCGCGCTCGGCAGCAGCGGCAGCGTCGTATGCCGCCTTTGCTTCGTCGCGTTTCTGTTCGCTCACGACGCCTTCTTTATACAGGGCGTCCATTCTGTCAAATGTTTTCCGGGTGATTGTGGCTGCGGCCTGTGCCTGCATCCACAGTTCATAGGCTCCGCTGATGATCTGCTTGCGGGTGCCGGCGTCGACTTTTTCGTTGGTCGATTCGGCCACGGTCTGCATTCCTTCGGCCTGCGCAAGTTTTGCTTCGGCCAGCGATGAGTGGATGTGGACCAGGGTGTCGCCCTTGCTCACGTTGTCGCCTTCGCTGACATAGAATTCGACTACGCGTCCGGGCAGTTTGCCTGAAACTCTGACGGAGGTGGCGTCGGCCTGTCCTTCAATGATTTCGGCCGGCGGAGTCATGAACAGGAATCCTGCGATAGCCAGGACAAGAACTCCGAAAATGATAATGGCGAGACAGAGGAAGATCGAATTGCTTTTTTGTTTTGATGAGGCGGCGTTGGCCTGTTGATTTTCAGCCATAATATCTAAAAGGATTAGAGATGATTTTTTTATTTGTCGTTATCTGTGGCGGGATCGAGTGTGCCGAGCACTTTCGAGAGGTAGACGTCGCAGAGGTGCACCTCGATTGCTGCGTCGATTTTTTCGCTGTTGGCCTGAAGCCATGCGGTCTGGGCTTTCATGACGTCGTCGGCTGTCAGCACTGCTTCGCGGAATCCGACTTTGGCCGTGCGCAGGTTTTCGTCGGCCTTGGCCATGTTGGTCAGTGTCATGTCATACGTCTTCAGCGCTTCCTGTGCCTTATAGGCTGCCTGGGTCACCTGGAGTTCCACTTTTTCTTTGGCTTCGTCGAGTTGAAGCTCCATCACGGTCTGCTGCGAGCGGGCGGCGCGATATTTGTTGTAGTTCCCGCCCCAGTGGACAATAGGGATGTTGACACCTACTCCCACGGAGAAGCCGCCGTTGACGCGGTTCTTGAAGCCGTTGAACACGTTGGGCGACGAAAACGAGTAGGCGCCCACCAGCGCCACGTTGGGGAGCATGGAGCTGAGCGCCACGTTTTTTTGCTGGCCGGTGATTTTTCCGCCGAGTTCCAGGGCGCGGATGTCGTGGCGGCGGGCATATACGTCTTCCATATTGTATGTCGACGCGATTTCAGCGTCGGGGATTACGCGGCTCAGGTCTTCGGCGACGGTGTATTCGTCGGAGATCGGCAGCCCGCAGATCTGTGCCAGCGCCATTTTGCTGAGCGACAGTCCGTTTTTGACTTTCGTGAGGTCGATCTGCGCCTGGTTGAGTTTCACGTCGACGCTGAGCTGGTCTGATCTGGTGGCCACGCCCTGACGCACCATCGCCCTGACGTCGGAGTCGAGAGAATCCATGAGCGCCACGAATTCGGTGGCGAGCCGGTGTTTGGCTTCAAGCGACACGACTTGCCAGTATGCCGCGTCGACGGCATAGATCACGTCCTGCGCTCCGGCCGAGTGCATCTCGCGGGCCAGTTCTTCGGCATAGCCCGTCAGCTTGTTCATGGCCACGATCTTGCCGCCCATGAACACCGGCTGGGTTAGGGTGACCGCTCCGAAAAACACGTTGTGGATATCGAATGTCATGGCGTCTTTTGGCAGATAGGCCACCTGTTCGGGAATCGGCTGTCCGTTAGGCCCTTTGACCGGTTCGCCTGTCAGCGGGTTTTTCACGACGCTGAACTGATATGATTGTGTCTTGAGGTCGAACGTCTTGATCGGCAGAAGCTGGTCGGAGTCAAACAGCGACAGATTTTTCTGGTTATACACATAGCCTCCGTTGAAGTCTATGGCAGGCAGATAGGCGGCAAATGCCTCTTTTTTCTGATAACCCGCAGCTTTGACTTTTTCGGCGCCGATCTGCATCTGCTTGTTGTTTTGCAGAGCCATCTGCCGGCATTCGTCGAGCGTGAGCTGACGTTCCCCGGCATTCATGGACGAGGTTACGCATAGCGTCATGACCGTCAGAATCGAAATGTTGCGCAACATATATTTTTTTACCTTAAGTTAATACGTGAGTGTGGTTATGGACCTGCAAAAGTAACACATATTTTCTGACAATGGTTTGCTCCATTCCAAAATTCCCACATTTAATGCCTTTATTCCCAAAATGTCCAATCGGGCGGTGCGTGTCAGTGTCTGATCATGGATGATGTTTAAAAAAGAACGGATGGAGAATACAACTTGTCGGATTTTGACGTAACTTTGTGGAAAATTCCATAATCAATATAAAGCACATAAGATTTTTATGATCAGTACTAAACTGCAAGACGCTATCAATGCGCAGATCAATGCCGAATTCTGGTCGGCATATCTTTATCTGTCAATGGCCATGCACTTCGAGCATGAAGGCCATGCCGGTCTGGCCAACTGGTTCAGAATCCAGTTCCGCGAGGAGCAGGCCCATGCCGAAATTTTCATGAATTATCTCAACAGCCGCGGTGGTCGCGTTGTGCTGGCTCCGGTGGCCGAAGTGCCGGCTTCGTGGGAGTCGCCGCTCGCAGCGTTCGAGCACACTCTGGCTCATGAGGAGAAGGTTACTTCGTTGATCAACGAGATCTATGCCATCGCCGAGGCCGAGCATGACTATGCCACATGCAATAAGCTCGACTGGTTCGTTTCCGAGCAGGTCGAGGAGGAGGAGACAGCCCGCGGTCTGATTGACCGGCTGAAGCTTATCGGCGACAATGGTCTGGCTCTCTACACTGTGAACCAGGAGCTGGCAACCCGCGTCTACAACGTGCCCGCTCCTCTGGCCGGCAAGTGATTCAGACCCCGTTCCCCAATATTTGTTAACGCTGGGGCGGTCAAGCGCCGTGCAGA
>CAMWSS010000061.1 GCA_947177035.1 uncultured Porphyromonadaceae bacterium
CCCCCCCCCCCCCCCCCCCCCCCCCCCCCCCCACCCCCCCCCCCCCCCCCCCCCGTGAAAGTAATCGTGTGGTGGCGATTACTTAACTTTTTCAATGATTTCGACCAGACGCCAGCGCTTGGTTTTCGACAGGGGACGGGTTTCCATCAGGCGCACGGTGTCGCCGATGGAGCATTCGTTCTTTTCGTCGTGAGCGTGGTATTTTTTGGTCTTGTTCACGAATTTACCATAAATGGGGTGTTTTTCCTTCCATTTAACGGTTACGGTGATGGTCTTGTCGCCTTTGTTGCTTGACACCACCCCAACTCGCTCTTTGCGGAGATTTCTGTTGACTTCCATTGTTTAGGATGAGTTTGTTAAAGAAAATTATGGTGTGGGTTACGCTTTATTTGGCGGCAAGTTCACGAGCACGGAGTTCGGTGAGCACGCGGGCGATCATGCGGCGATTTTTGGTGATCTGGGCAGGATTGTCGACGGTGCTGACTGCGTGGGTGGCCACCAGCTGGCGATATTCTTTCTGCATCTGCTCCAAGCGCTCGCGCAGATCGGCGGTGGTCATTTCTTTGATTTCTTCGGGTTTCATGACTGTATGCTTGGGGGATTAGACGTTTTGGTTGGGATCATAATCGCGGCTTACCACGAATTTGGTAATCACGGGGAGTTTCTGGGCAGCCAGACGGAGGGCTTCTTTTGCAACTTCAAAAGGCACGCCTTCGACTTCGATGAGCATACGTCCGGGAGTTACAGGAGCGACGAACCCTTCGGGAGCACCTTTACCTTTACCCATTCGGACTTCGGCAGGTTTTTTGGTGATGGGTTTGTCGGGGAAGATGCGGATCCAGATCTGACCTTGACGCTGCATGTAGCGGGTCACGGCGATACGGGCGGCTTCAATCTGGCGACCGGTAATCCACTTGGACTCAAGAGTCTTAATGCCAAATGAGCCGAAAGCGAGCTGGTTGCCACGCTGGGCTATACCCTTCATCCGGCCTTTTTGTGAGCGGCGGAATTTGGTTTTCTTAGGTTGTAACATTGTATTGTAGAATCAAGAGGGTGGATAGATATTAGCGATTGTTTCCGGAGTTGTTGGTGCGGGGCTTGCGGAAGCCACGGTCACGGCGTGCGGGACGGTCGTCGCGGTTGCCGCCGGCGGGGCGGGAGCCTTTGTCCTGTGCTGCGAACTGGGGAGCCAGGTCGCGTTTGCCGTATACTTCGCCGCGGCAGATCCATACTTTCACGCCGATCACGCCGACTTTGGTGTGGGCTTCGACCAGAGCATAGTCGATGTCGGCACGAAGGGTGTGCAGCGGGGTGCGGCCTTCTTTAAACATTTCGCTACGGGCGATTTCGGCGCCGTTGAGACGGCCGCTCACCTGAATCTTGATACCTTCCGCTCCGGCGCGCATTGTCGAGGCGACAGCCATTTTGACTGCACGGCGATATGCTACTTTGCCTTCGATCTGGCGAGCCACTGTCTGGGCCACGATCTGGGCGTCGAGTTCGGGACGCTTGATCTCGAAGATGTTGATCTGGACGTCGCGGTCGGTTATTTTCTTGAGTTCTTCTTTGAGTTTGTCGACTTCAGAGCCGCCCTTGCCGATGATCAGGCCGGGACGCGAGGTGCACACGGTGATTGTTGTGAGCTTGAGGGTGCGCTCGATGACGATGCGGGATACGCTTGACTTTGCAAGACGCACGTTGAGGTATTTGCGGAGTTTATAGTCCTCCAGCAAGTTGTTGCCATACTTGTGGCCGAAATTCCAGTTAGAATCCCAACCGCGGATGACACCCAGGCGATTGCTGATCGGATTGACTTTTTGTCCCATACTTGTCTAAGTGGTTCTTGAAAGTGTGAATTAAGCGTTCTTGTTAGCTATGGTGTCAACGACGAGTGTCACGTGGTTGGCGCGCTTGCGGATGCGGTAGCCGCGGCCCTGGGGGGCTGTGCGGAGACGTTTGAGCATCGGAGCGGGGGTCACGAAGATCGTGCTGATATAGAGTTCATCTGAATCGGCTTTGCGTTCGTTCTTGGCTTCCCAGTTGGCCACGGCCGAGCGGAGAAGTTTCTCGACGCGGGCGGCGGCTTCCTTGTTTGAGAACTTGAGCACGCCAAGTGCGCGGTTCACTTCCATGCCGCGTACCATGTCGATGACCAGGCGCATTTTGCGGGGCGAAGAAGGCACGTTGAGCAGTTTGGCGAAGGCCACTTGCTTGAGTGCTTCTTTGCGCTGATCGGCAGAGTTTCTTTTTCTTACACCCATGGTGAGTTATTGTGTAGTCTGATTGGTCTGTTTTGTTATTATTTTTTAGGCCTCACGCAGTTTATTTTTTGCGGTTGCCTGCGTGTCCGCGGAATGTGCGGGTGGGAGCAAATTCTCCGAGTTTGTGTCCGACCATGTTTTCGGTCACGTAAACGGGGATGAATTTGTTGCCGTTATGCACTGCGAAGGTGTGTCCAACGAATTCGGGCGCAATCATGGATGCGCGGCTCCAGGTCTTGATGACATTTTTTTTGCCGGAGGCTTCCATTTCGTTGACTTTCTTCTCGAGCTTCACGCTGATGAAGGGGCCTTTTTTTAATGAACGACTCATTGTTTACTGTCTGATTGTGGGGTTCACGTGTTACTTCTTTCTTCTTTCGATGATGTACTTCGACGAGTGCTTCTTCGGTGCACGAGTCTTCAGGCCCTTCGAGTACAGACCCTTGCGGGAACGGGGATGACCACCGGAAGCGCGGCCTTCGCCACCACCCATCGGGTGGTCCACAGGGTTCATGACAACGCCTCTGTTTCGCGGACGGCGACCGAGCCAGCGTGAGCGGCCGGCTTTGCCGGAGCGTTCGAGCGAGTGTTCGCTGTTGCCTACTTCGCCGACAGTTGCTTTGCAGGCGCAGAGGATCTTGCGGGTTTCACCCGAAGGGAGTTTGATGATTGCGTAGTCACCTTCGCGAGACACCAATTGTGCGAAAGTACCGGCCGAGCGGGCCATGAATGCGCCCTGTCCGGGGCGGAGTTCGATGGCGTGGATTACCGTACCGACGGGAATCTTGCTCAGCGGAAGACAGTTGCCCACTTCAGGAGCGGCGTCGGGGCCGCTCACGACAGTAGCGCCAACTTTCAGACCGTTGGGTGCGATGATGTAGGTTTTGGTTCCGTCAACATAGTAAAGAAGAGCGATGCGGGCAGAGCGGTTGGGGTCATACTCGATCGATTTTACTACGGCGGGAATTCCGTCTTTTGTTCTCTTAAAGTCTATGATACGGTAAGCTCTCTTGTGTCCACCACCAATGTACCGAGTGGTGAGATGACCTTCGGCGTTGCGGCCGCCGGTGGATTTTTTACCGACTGTAAGAGATTTTTCCGGCGTTGTAGCAGTGATGGTACCTTTGAATACGCCGATAACTTTGTGTCTTTGGCCCGGGGTTGTGGGCTTGAATTTTCTTACTGCCATTATTTATATATTAAATATTGCTGTAGAAGTCGATTGACTGACCTTCGGCCACTTTCACCAGGGCTTTCTTCCACAGCGAAGTGGCGCCTTGGATAAGGCCGCCTTTTGTGTAGCGCTGCTTGCGTTTGCGGCGCACGATCATTGTGTTGACTTTAGTGACCTTCACACCATAAAGCTCTTCTACCAGAGCCTTGATCTGGGGCTTGGTAGCTTCAGGCGACACGCGGAAGGTGTAGCTATTTTCAGTGTCGGTGAGGCGAGTTGCTTTCTCGGTCACGACGGGAGTGATGCTTATTTCCATTTTGTTTTAACCGGTTTGGGTTTTAACGTGGTGGTGTGAAGTATATTAAAATTTATTCACAACTTCAACGCTCGATTCGGTGAGAACCAGGGCGCCGTTGTTGAGAATCGCATACGTGTTGAGGTCGGCAGCCTGCATCATGCTGGCGCCGGGCACGTTTCGCAGGGACAAAGATACGTTTTTATCCTGAGATGTGAAAACCAGAAGGAGCTTCTTGTTGTCAAGCTTGAGGTTTTTAACAACATTTAAGAATTCTTTGGTCTTCGGAGCTGCAAAAGTAAAGTCTTCAACCACGGTGATCTGGCAATCGGCAGCTTTGCAGGTCAGAGCGCTCTTGCGGGCGAGCTGCTTCACTTTCTTGTTGAGCTTGAAGCGATAGTCACGGGGACGGGGACCGAAAACGCGGCCGCCGCCGACGAGAACCGGCGAGTTGATGTCACCGATACGCGAACCGCCGCCGCCCTTCTGCTTGTGGAGCTTGCGGGTTGAGCCGGAGACCTCGCTGCGTTCTTTTGATTTGTGTGTGCCTTGACGCTGATTGGCAAGAAATTGCTTTACATCGAGCCACACTGCATGTTCGTTGACGTCAATGCCGAAGACTTCGTCGTTGAGTGTTACCTTGCGACCGGTGTCTTCACCCTTGATGTTATATACTGCGAGTTCCATTGCTTACTTTTCGATAATTACGATTGAACCTTTGCTTCCAGGGATAGATCCCTTGATCATGAGCACATTGTGTTCGGGTATAACCTTCAGCACCTGAAGATTCTGAACAGTCACGCGTTCGTTGCCCATCTGGCCGGCCATACGCATGCCTTTGAACACTTTAGCGGGATATGAGCAGGCGCCGATTGAACCGGGAGCGCGCAGACGGTTGTGCTGGCCGTGGGTGCTCTGGCCGACACCGCCGAATCCGTGGCGTTTTACTACGCCCTGATAGCCTTTACCTTTGGAGGTGCCGACAACGTCAACAAACGAACCTTCCTCGAAGAGCTCTACAGTGAATGTTTCTCCGGGCTTGTGTTCGCCCTCGAAACCTTTGAACTCAGCCAAGTGGCGCTTGGGGGTCACACCGGCCTTTTTGAAGTGGCCTGCCATCGGGCAGGTGGTATGCTTTTCCTTGCGCTCTTCAAAGCCGAGCTGCAGGGCGTCATAGCCATCGGTTTCCACTGTCTTGACCTGGGTAACTACACAAGGGCCTACTTCGATAACAGTGCACGGCACGTTCTTGCCGTCGGCACTGAAAACGGATGTCATTCCGATTTT
>CAMWSS010000062.1 GCA_947177035.1 uncultured Porphyromonadaceae bacterium
TAACGAGATAGGGATTGCTGCTCATAGCCATCTGCAAGGTCGCATAGGTATGGCGGAAACAATGAAAGGTTATCCGTTTGTCAATCTTGGCTGCCTTTATCCAGTCTTTGAGTGGTTTGGCGGTAAGGGTCTTCTTAAATCCTACAAATACCTTTCCTGTCTGTCTCTCTCCAAGTAGCTCAATAGCGTCATCACAGAGAGGGAGAGTGGCAGGTGTCTTCGTTTTCTGAGTTTTCAGGACAATGCATAGTCCGATTCCAGAAACTTCCTGAATATTATTCCATCGGAGATTGAGAATGTCGCTGAACCTCAGTCCTGTCAGACAAGAGAATAGGGACGCTCTGCGGAGAACATCACTGTCACATGGAGTCTGAGCCAGTCGTATCAGTTCATCCTGATTAAGGAATTCACGCTCAACATCTTCCCATTCGATATATTCCAGATAGTCGTTGATATTTTCTTTAATCAGCTTCTCCTTGTAAGCCATTTTTAGAAGAGCTCGGAATGTGGAGAAGTATCCGGCTGCCGCATTCTGCGACAAGCTCTTTCGGTTATGTTTCAGTTGCTTTGCTGAAAGCAGGTATTCACGAAACTTTGTACAGAACTCTACTGTGAGGTCTCCGAAAGTGCATTTGCCCTTGCAGAATACCTTGAAGTGTTCAAACACGATGCGCCATTTCTGATACTTTTTCTTGGTCACAGCTTCGAAGTATTCCAGAAAATCGGCTTTGAGTTGGCTATGGTCAATGAAACCGAACTGACGGTTTATGACAGATTCCTGACGGCGACAACGGATTAGTTCTCCCTTTTCAAGCATCGAGCGGTTGAAATCGCGCTGAACCTGATTGGTGGGATTGGCATAGAGGTATATACCAAGATACTCATGCCGTTGCATACGGTTGGTTTTCGGGTTGCGGATTGGAGGGTAGTAGTCGAAATACAGCGTGATCTTACCCGATTTGAGAAGACGCTGCCGAAGGGTTACTTTTGTGCAGATATCCATTACGATATATTTTATTAATGATTGATGCAATTAGAAATCGCGAGTGAACTTGAAGCGCATGTCGGCAAAGCCGGTGCGCGTTGGCGAAGCCATCAAGATTCACCGCAAAGTTCGTATTTGGCTATCCGGTTATCAAGTTATTTGACAGATAACCAAGAGATAACCGATAACCCGACTTATTTCAGCGTAGGAGGACGGAGAATCGCATCAATTTCCGATTTCAAGATATAAGTATACTTTCCTACTTTCTTACGGCGTAGACCGTGATACTTCACATAATTATGAAGCTGGTCATGCGTCAGATTGTATTCTGCCCGCACATCGGAATAGGATATCCAATCATCTTCTTTCGGAGTTTCAGGCTTTGCCTTAAACACCCGGTCACAATGCGTCTTGCTCCAGAGTGTCTTCCCTCGATGATACACCTTCGGGATATTGTGAGCCATCCCTTGAGCAAACACCCATGAATTGCTCACTCCAAACTTCTCGATAATCTCCTTGGTCGTGTAGAACTCTGAAATTATCTCTCCGTTTTCATCTGTCGTTGAAGTTTGAGCCTTTGATTTTCTCACATAGAGGCTTGTCCCAAGTAAATCATCAATATCTTTTCGGCTGATGCGTGTAACCCGGGATGTCAACCGATAGGCTTTCAGTTTACCTCGATATATTAGTTGGTAGATGGCGTTTCGTTTTACACCCATAAGATCAGCTGTTTCTTGAACAGACAGATAATCTCTACGACATACAGCTTCTTCTTTCTGACGGATGATTGTTTCTATCACCTTTGTTTCGGTCTCAGTTTTCCTTTCTTGTCTTTTACGGTCTTTATATGCGTGTTCCGCACATCGCTTGCAGCAGTAACGAGTTGAGCATTTTTGAGCTTCAAACTCCTTTCCGCACCATTCACAGACCTTTTTGATTCTAATGCTTGATGTTGCCATATTTGAACGTGTTTATTTCGCCGCTCACGGAGCCGATGTTGTATTCCTACGTATTTCTACGTATCCCATTGTTTACAACCATCCACACACGGAAGGAACGGCTTGTCCCGGGTGTGGACGAGCAACAAATGTGGTTCAAAAATGGAGTGAAAAATAGGTAGAAACGGGTTCTACCGATTAGATTGGCAATCTTAGTGTAAAAGAAAAGGCGCTCAAACTGAACGCCTTGACTATTATTTCAACTTATAGTTACCTGTCTTTAACTGCCGGTTACTTTCCGATGCAGAAGTGGGAGAAGATGTGGGTGAGGAGGTCGGGGGTGGTTATGGCGCCGGTTATGGAGGAGAGGTGGTGGATCGTTTCGCGGAGGTCCTGGGCTACAAGGTCGGCGGGGATGTTGGCCGAGAGTGCGTCGATGGCACGCTGTGTGGATTCGGCGGCTGCGTTCAGGGCCTGATAGTGGCGGGCGTTGGTGATGGTGATCTCGGCGGCGGTGTCGTTGAGGTCGGCTATGGCTGCGAGTGCGTCGGTGAGCGGCGTGATGTCGGCGTCGGCGAGAGCCGATAGCGTTAAGGTGGCTGCGGTTTTTATCGGAATGGCGGGGTGGGGGAGGCCGAGATCCGCTTTGTTGACAACGGCGATTATCGGCGTGTTGCTGTCGGTGAAATGGGCCGGCGTTTGAGTGTCTGGGTTTTCGGGGTCGATCATCCAGATGATTATATCGGCTTTAGAGATTGCGGCTATGCTGCGTGATATGCCGATGCTTTCTATCGGGTCGTCGGTCTGGCGCAGTCCAGCTGTGTCGATGAAGCGATAGAGTCGTCCGTTGATTTCGGCAGTGTCTTCGATCGTGTCGCGTGTGGTGCCGTGGATTGGGCTTACAATGGCTTTGTCGTCGTTCAGCAAACGGTTAAGCAGGGTTGATTTTCCGGCATTTGTGGCTCCTACGATGGCGGTGTTGATGCCGTTTTTCAGTGCGTTGCCGGTGGCGAATGACCGGGCCATTGCGCTGACCGTCTGGTTTATCTGTGATGCCAGGCTGATCAGTTCGTTGCGATCGGCGAATGTGACGTCTTCTTCGCTGAAGTCCAGTTCCAGTTCCAGCAGTGCACAGAGTCTGAGAAGGTCGTCGCGCAGGGCCGACAGTTTGCGTGACAGGTCTCCGCGCATATGGCTCATTGCGATGCGGTGTGCGGCGCGCGATGATGTGGCTATCATGTCGGCCACGGCCTCAGCTTCTGCCAGGTCAAGTCGTCCGTTGGTAAATGCTCGTCGTGAAAATTCGCCGGGTTCGGCCAGGCGTGCGCCTTGGCGTATCAGCAGGTTGATGAGTTCGCGTTGCAGCCATGGTGATCCGTGAATGGCCAGTTCTACAATGTTTTCTCCTGTGAACGATCGGGGCGCGCGAAACACTGTGGCTACTCCGTGGTCCAGTTCCGGGTCGTCCAGGCGTTCCGGGTCGATGATGCAGCCATAGTGGGCAGTGTGACTTGTGGCGTCGGTGAGTCGTATGCCTTTCCAGATGCGGTCGGCTATTTCAAATGCTTCCGGACCGCTAATGCGTGCCACCGCTATGCCTCCGGTGCCGGGTGGGGTTGATATGGCGCAGATTGTGCTCATTTGTTCTGTGGTTTGAGGTTACTCCAGTAGTTGAAACGGCATTCCGATTCGATCAGTTGTTCAATCGAATCGGGCAGTTGGCTGAAAAAGTCGTGACCTGTCGCGGCCTCCACTTCGTCGATGCTGACAGCCGCAGCCTGCATTCCGCCTTTCACCTTGCCGTTTGGCATGATGAATCCGATGCCGCGTGGCGGATTGGCCCATGGCGATGCGATTATTTTGAAAAAGCGTTTAGGCACGGCCACTTGCGTTTCTCCGATATACTCATCAATGGGGTCAGCGGTGATAGGGCCGGCAATGATTATGATGGCGCTGTCGGCCTGCGCCCACACCCGGCATTTCTCTTCCAGTTTTTTCCAGGCGCCGCCGTTGAGTGAGTGCAGTTGCGGGGCGATGTTTGTCATCATAAACGACTGTTGCATGGCGCTCCGGCTCCATCTCATGTCTGCGGCCGGGGCTATGTGTCCGCGGTCATAGCCTGAGCCGCGGTAGTCGTTGGTTGTTGCACATCCGGCCACGTTCGTGTCGGTAATGAACTTGTCCGATCGCTCCTCGTTTCCCATGGTTTCCGTTCCGAGCAATTCCCAGCTCACCCAGTTGGGTATGTGCAGTTCAGGGTTAAACGACACCGTCATGGCATCATATTCCACAATCGTTTCCTTTACGGCAGGATTGGTGACCGGGTGAAGCATAGCGGTGACGTCCCATTCGCCGGCTGCGGTCTCCCTATAGTCGTTTTGCCTTGCGTTAAGCAATTTTGCTCCATACAACACTGCTATTATTGCGGCAATGGCGAGCAGAGTCGTGCTCCAGGGTGTTTTCTGTCCGCGGTTGTTGTTTCTGCGGTTGCTGCGTTTCTTTTTCATAGGTGCAAAGGTACATAAAAAACGCGATTTTTTACGCCCGGTGTATAAGAAAGTCAAG